>JBEKHR010000007.1:0-161049 GCA_050012175.1 Terriglobia bacterium
ATGAGGAACTCCGTCACCAGCCGGCCTATACAGGACAAGAGGTCGCACACACGCTCCATCTATCGGGCAAGAGGTGCGCCAAGACCGTAGTGCTGGATGGGGACGGAAGGCTGGCAATGGCAGTTTTACCGGCCTCCAACCGACTGAATCTCCAAGATCTTCGGGCAGCAATGGAAGTCACGCGCTTGGAGATGTTATCGGAAAGTAGACTGATCGAGCTCTTCCCAGACTGTGAGCGGGGCGCGATTCCACCTCTCGGCCGTCTCTACGGGATGGAGGTATGGGTGGATCGAACCATAAGCGATTCGGAGAAAATTGTATTCTGCGCAGGCACCCACGAGGATTGCATCCGAATGAAGTACTCCGACTTCGCAAAGTTAGCCAGACCGCGCATTAGCCGGTTTTCCGAAGTCTGGGCCACCACGGCGGCTTGACCAGTCCGGCCGAATCGCCCATATAGAGCATGCCCTGCTGGGGCCGCTTAGCCGCGGCCCTGCGGAGCGGCGGTGAGGCTTGGCGCTCCCTTTCGCTATTACGCTGAAGTATTCGAAGGCGGCGCAAACTCGGCTCAGGCGCTGACGAAGCGCCTGCACCCAAAGGGGATGCGCGTGAATAGCGGGGGGCAGTGCGTCCCATCAAACTTATGCGCGACCCCCCTGACCCTGAATGAGTTACACTAGGGTTGAGCGGTGTTGGTGTGACATGAGGAGGAATTCATGCTGGCTTTAAAGGAAAAACTGGCGCAGCAAATCCCGGGGTTAAGAGAAGAAGTACGCCAGCTCACTAAGCGCCATGGCGACGCAGTCATTTCCGAGGCGACAATAGCTCAGGTTTTTGGCGGAATGCGAGGGATCAAGGGCCTCGTCTGCGATACCTCTGTGGTGGACCCAGACAAGGGTTTATACGTTCGCGGCATACCCATTGGCGAGTTGGCCCACCGCTTGCCCGAGGAGATTTTCTACTTGCTTTGCACCGGCGAACTTCCCGATAGCGAAGCTCTTGCCAGCCTCCAGCAGGACTTGCGAAAGCGCGCCCAGATTCCCGCCTACGTATGGGATGTGCTTCAGGCCATGCCGATGGATTCGCATCCCATGACGATGTTTAACACCGCCATTCTGGTGATGGAGCGCGATTCCGTCTTCCGTCGCCGCTATGCCGAGGGAATGCGCAAAGAGGAGTTCTGGGAAGCCGCACTGGAAGATTCCCTGCAAATGCTTGCCAAGCTTCCTGCCATTGCCGCCGGTATCTACCGCATGCACGCACACAAGGGCTCACCTGTCGCATCCGACCCCGGCCTGGACTGGGGGGCCGATTACGCCCACATGCTGGGCTTGCCAGATCCGGAAGGTAACCTCGCCCGACTCATTCGCCTCTACCTCACCTTGCACTGTGACCATGAGGGCGGAAACGTGAGCGCCTTCACCTGCCACACGGTGGGCTCCGCCCTCTCCGACCCTTACTACGCGGTCTCGGCTGGGTTGAACGGCTTGGCGGGGCCACTTCATGGGCTAGCCAATCAGGAATGTCTCCAATTCGTTCTCGGAGTACGCAAGAGGTTCGACGGCGTGCCCACCGACGAGCAACTACGAGAGTTCGCTTGGAACACTCTCAAAGAGGGTCACGTCATCCCGGGTTATGGGCATGCCGTGTTGCGTATCACCGACCCCAGGTTTGCGGCCTTCCACCAGTTCGGGGAGCAGGTTTGTGCTCAGGACGAAATGTTCAGGATCGTGGACAGGGTTTTCGCGATTGTGCCAGAAATTCTTAGAGAGCAGGGAAAGGCCAAGGACCCCTGGCCCAACGTGGATGCTATTTCAGGAGCCTTGCTCTACCACTTCGGGCTGACCGAATTCGACTACTACACCGTGCTCTTTGGTGTCTCACGGGCGCTGGGAATGTGCGCACAATTGGTTGTCAACCGCGCGCTCGGTACGCCCATCACCCGCCCGAAATCCGTGAGCACGGACTGGATCAAGGCGACTGTCGGACAAACACGACAGGCAGCTTGAATCGAGGGTGCCACATGGGGGCGCAAGCGTCCTGCGAATTCGTCGGGCTTCTTACGCGCCCCCAAAAAGAGGAGATTCCCATGGGCCCCAGATGCAGTAATTGTCCTGTTCTGAAGACTTCTCTATTCAGTAGTCTATCGAGTGAGCAAGTCTCACGACTGGGGTGTGTGTTCCGGCCGGCACGTTACCGGAAGAACCAAATCCTCTTCTTCGAAGGGGGTGCGGCTCTGCATTTGTTCGCTCTCCATGCCGGTCTTGTCAAACTGGTCAAGCCGCTCGAGAACGGGAAAGACCGTATAACCAGCGTCCTGTTCCCAGGTGAATTGTTCGGCCTGGAAACCCTTTCGCAGCCCACTTACCCGCTTACGGCCGTGACATTGCGCGACAGCGAGATCTGCGCCGCAGCACGGGAAGAGGTAATTATCTTCCTGCAATCCAACCCGGAAATCGCAATTGGTATGGTGCGGTTCCTGGTCGCCGAAGTGGGACGTGTCCGCACCCAAGTCACGGACATGAGCTTCAAGGATGCCAGAATGAAGGTGGCAACCTTCCTCCTATCGCTGGTTGCCTCTGACCCCACCCCCCACAACGGACGTGCGACGCTTACCCTACCTCTCTCAAGGCAAGAGATCAGCGAAGTCCTCGAGCTGTCACCAGAAACAGTAAGCCGCACACTGACGGCATTCCGACGAGAAGAGTTGATTGTCGCACATGGGCGGCACCTGATGATCCAGAATCTTGAGGGCCTGCAATCAGCGGCACGCCGCTGAGTCCGTGCCTTGATGCGACATTATGTCTATATCGATAGGGCCATAAAACCCACCCGCGGCTCGATGTTCTAAAGCCAGCTTACCTCCCTCAACATCTCGCTAAGTGCTCGACCCTAAAGCAATTGCATCAATACTGCGGCGAGAGGCATTAGAAGATAGGAATAAAAAAACTAGTGGACGCAGATTGACCTGCGTCATGTAGAATTATGACTCCTGCCCTCGACACGGGCCACAACGGCTGCTAGGTTGCTCATCGTACACTGCGGGTCTTGGGTCCAGGAATCTCTCGATGGAATTCCCTGGAACCCGTTTCGGTCTTGCGTCAGGCCGGTTAATTGGAACGCGAACAACTCAACTCGTCGCAATCGGTCTGTCCATTCGGTCTCAAAAAGCGATGCTTCACTCAAGGAACATGGCACTCCTCTGTGCCGCAGTTCTCATCTCGACGCTTGCCGCTCTCCCTCAAGCCGTACTGCCTTCCCCATCAGCGGACGCGAATCACCCTGAAATCCTCTTCGTGCAAGCGGCGTCCGTAAAGGGGGGCAGGTTATCAGAGAGGTTCCCCCAAGGCAGCAGGATTGTTCGCCTTAAGATGGGAAGCACTAAGCCCGCGAATCTCACACCGAACTTCTTTGGAGCGGCAGATCCACGCATCTCCTTCGATGGCTCAAAGGTGCTCTTCGCGGGCAAGAAAGATGACGCAGCAACCTGGCAGGTCTGGGAAATGAACACGGATGGAACGGGGCAGCGCCAAGTGACCCACTGCGATGGAGATTGCCTTGCCCCAGCCTACCTGCCGCGCGATGAAATCGCTTTTTCCGGCGAAGTCCAGGATGCTGGCGGAAACCGGGTTTATCAAATCTATGTCGGCAAGCTTGACGGGAGTGATGTACACCCCATCACCTTTGGCCCGGGCGACTACGAGCTCGAAACGGTACTCCAGAACGGGTTAATCCTGGCTTCCGCACGTTCACCCCTGCAAGCGAGAGGGAAATCCGAGAGTTCGCGCAACCTCTATACGCTTCGGCTAGACGGCAGCGGCCTGGCGGCGTTCCGATGCGACCACCAGCCACCGACAATTCGCAGCCAAGCCGAAGAGCTTGACGACGGGTCTGTGGTTTTCGTCAAGAACAGGGCGCTTGGCTCCGAAGCGGGGGGCGACTTGGCTGCGATTAGACGGGGCGCCATGCACAATTCAGTTCTGGGCCCCAGGAGCGTATTGATCTGCTCACCCAGACAGCTCGAAGCCACCAGATTGATCGTGGCACGCCGAGTGTTGGCGCCCCGAGCTGCGGGGAAATTCGACCTCTATTCCTTTGATTTCATCCATGGGAAGTTCCAAGCCCTGATCTACAAGGATTCGGAATTTTCCAGTATTGAGGCCGTTCCGGTCGCCGCACATCCAGTTCCACGCTGGTATTGGAGCACCCTGAGCGGGGAAGCAAAGGCGGGCTATTTTATCTGTCTGGACGCCTCGCTGAGTGACAACGCTCCCAAGGGCCGCGTATCGGTCCCGCCCTCCAGGGTTCGCGTGATAGCCCTTGACTCGGCGACGCAAAAGGAAAGCCTCCTGGGCGAAGCGTCTGTCGAGCGCGACGGATCCTTCTATATCGCGGTGCCACCGGATCGCCCGGTGCGGTTCGAACTGCTGAATGCCGAGGGCAAGGTGATCCGCGCGCAGCGAAGTTGGGTTTGGGCGCGCCCAGGTGAGGAACATGGCTGCGTGGGCTGCCACGAGGACCGTGCCGTGGCTCCCGAGAACCGCTGGCCACTCGCTCTGCGGCGCTTCGACACGCCCACCTGCCTGGGTGTTCAGGCCCCGCTCGAAGCAGCGCACTGAGTCGCCGGGGCGGGTTTTCAAATCACCTTGCGACCCGAAATGGGGAATCGAGAATGGAAGTTCCAGCAAGACAAATCACGACCATGCTTGCGGCGGCGATCATGCTGGCCGTGGGGTTGAGAGTCCCGGCTCAGGCCCCTGCGCGAACCACCGAGACCCGCATGTCGAGTCCGCAGCCCACTGCCGGAGCCGCGAATTCAGCGCGGGATCCCGCCCGGCAGACCACCACTCCATCCGCCCTGCCCACCTTTGAAGATGTCACCGAAAAATCCGGTATCAATTTCCGGCACTCCTTCGGGGAGCAGAAGCTGAGTTCCATCATGGAGGCCACCGGTTCCGGTTGCGCCTGGATCGACTACAACAATGACGGCCTCTTGGACCTTTACGTGGTGAGCGGGCGCTACGTTGACGGCGCCACCAAATTCTCAAAACCCGACGGCGTGGATGCTACGAACCACCTCTACCGCAATAACGGCGACGGGACATTCACCGACGTCACTGCTCAGGCGGGCGTGGGCGGCAAGGGCTTCGGCATGGGCGTGACGGTAGGCGACTATGACAACGACGGATACGAAGACATCTACGTCACCAACTGGAATTCCTCCATCCTTTACCACAACAACGGGAATGGAACGTTTACTGACGTAACGGCGAAAGCTGGGGTCGAGAATCCCCACTTTGGAACTGGCACAACCTGGTTCGATTACGACCGCGACGGCAAGCTGGATCTCTACGTGGGGAATTACCTGAAGTTCGATCCCAATGCCAAGAGGGAGTATTTCAGCGCCGACGCTTTCCCCGGCCCGCTCGACTACGAAGGTGACGCTGACCGCCTTTTCCACAACAACGGTGACGGGACGTTTACCGACGTATCCCACAAGGCGGGCATCGATAACCCGTTGGGACGGGCCATGGGTTTGACGGTGGGTGACTTCGATAACGACGGCTGGCCGGACATCTACATCGCCAACGACACCATGGACAGTTACCTCTACCACAACAACCACGACGGAACGTTTACGAACGTCGCTCAGGATGTGAACGTAGCATTTGGCGCCAACGGCGAGGCTACCTCCGCCATGAACCCCATCTTCGGCGATTACGACAATGATGGTTGGCAGGACATCTTCGTTTCCGACATGCGTTACCACCGCCTTTTCCACAACCCGGGCGCGAAGGGTTTCTGGCTTGACACCACCGTTGAAACCGGTGTGGCCCAGGTTTCCGGCCAGTACGTTGCCTGGGGAGACGGCTTCTTCGATTTCGACAATGACGGCTGGAAGGACCTGTTTATCGTGAATGGCGGCCTGCATTGGCTGATTCCCATGGAAGACTCTATTCTGCGCAACAACGGCAACTCCACATTCACCGATGTGTCCTCCGAGTTGGGCAACTACTTCAAACTCAAGAAGGTTGGGCGCGGCGCCTGCTTCGCTGATTATGACAACGACGGTTACATCGACGCCTTCATCGTGGTGCTGGGTGGCAAAGGAATCCTGCTCCACAACAATCCCCCACCCGTGGGAATGCGCAATCATTGGCTGACACTCAAACTGATCGGGACGAAGAGCAACCGCGATGGTTTTGGGGCCCGCCTGGAGGCCATCGCCGGAGACCTTCACCAGTACATCGAGGCAACCTCAGAGAACGGGTATCTCTCCCAGGGTGACCCGCGCCCGCATTTTGGCCTGGGCAAACACACCGAAGTGGACAAGCTCATCATCCACTGGCCGAGCGGAATCGACCAGGAAATTGACCACGTCAAGGCGGATCAGTTCCTGACCGTCAAAGAACCTTCCGAAACATCCGGACATGCGGGAGGAAAGGCGCGATGAACGGCGATCGCTCAAACCACCAGGGCCGCGTCAAAGTCGCGGAAAAAGCGGCTCCGCCGTCCCGCGCACGCGGGATGCGGAAAGCCTCCCGCTTTCCCTTAAGTCACCACGTTCCCCCCTCTCCCCCTTGGGGGAGAGGGGCCGGAGGCGAGGGGGTCGATACCGCGAATGCGCAAAGAAGACATCCCGGTTCCCAACTTTCCGGTTGTGATCCGCAAACGGATGGGACCAGGTTCGCGACCCCCTCACCCGGCCCGCCCCGGCTGAAGAGAACGCCGGCGGCGGGCCACCCTCTCCCCCAAGGGGGAGAGGGGAAGAGAGCCAAAAATCACAGCGCCAACGCTCGATGTCTGGTCATGTTTGGGGCCTTCGCCCTGCTGGCGCTGTTTGTTTTCAGTCATCGTCCCTACCCCTATGCAGCGACCCCTGCCCCGCAGCAAGTAAAGACTGCCGAGCCGGAATACCTGACACCCGTGGAGCTAAAGTTTTCACCGGACGGTCAGCGGATTTACGTCGTGTGTGAGGGTAACGACTCGGTGCTGGCAATTGACGCGCGCACACAACGAGTGGTGGCACATGTGAAGGTTGGCAGCAAACCGAGAGGACTCGCGGTTTCTCCGGACGGAAAGACGCTTTACGTATCGAATTCCTGGAGCGACACGGTGAGCGAAATTGACGCCGGATCGCTCCAGGTCCGCCGCACACTTAAACCCGGCTGGGGACCGGTTGGGCTCACCACCGACCGGAGTGGAAAGTTCCTGTACGTCGCTAACAGCGTCGGCAACGACGTTTCGCTTTTTGACCTTACTACGGGCGCAGAGATCAAGCGCTTCATGACCCAACGGTATCCCGAACAGATTCTCCTCTCCCGAGACGGACGCCGCGTTTACGTGTCTAACATCCTGCCGCACTTCGGTCCTTACGATAAGCCACCTGTCTCCGAATTGCTGGTCATCGACGCGGTGAAGCAAATCGTCGAAGAACGCATTCTCCTTCCCGGAGCCATTGAACTGCGGCACATTGCCGAGGCGCCGAAACCGCTGGGCAATTACCTACTGGTCCCGGAGATGAGGCCCAAGAACCTCGGTCCCCTTATCGGTGTGGCACAAGGCTGGGTAATGACCCATGGGATGGCAGTAGTTCGACCCGATGTAGGGGCGGTTCGCGAACCGCCCCTACATGTTACCCAGGTGCTGCTCGACGACGTTGACTACTTTTACGCCGGGGAGAATGGCGCCGCCTTCACGCCGGACGGCCACTACGCACTGGTGACCGCGTCGGAAGCCAACACGCTCACCATTATCGACACTACGAGGTTGGCGCGGCGCCTTCACGAAGTTCCAAGTGATGAACTTCCCAATCGTCTCGATTCCGCGCAGGCCTTCGTCGTGCGGCGTCTCCAAACCGGATACGACCCGCAGGCCGTGGTGGTTTCGCCGGACGGCCGGCGGGCGTACATCGCCAACCGGCTGGAAGATACCCTGACCGTTGTCGATCTGGCGAGACTCCAGATCGCCACGACGGTTGATCTCGGGGGACCAAAAGAACTGACCGCTCTGCGCAGGGGCGAGCGGGCTTTCAATGCTGCCAAATATTGCTTCCAGGGCCAGTTTGCCTGCGCCACCTGCCACCCCAACCGCCATTTGGATGGGCTTGCTTGGAATCTTGAAACTCCACAACTCGGACGCGACCGCGTGGCTAACCGTACTTTGCGTGGCATTCGCGATACCGCACCCTATAAGTGGAACGGACGTAACCCGGACCTCGCCACCCAGTGCGGTCCGCGAATCGCCAAGTTCCTGTTCCGTTCCGAAGGCTTCAACACGCAGGAACTCGAAGACCTGATTACATACATAAATCAGATTCCTCTCCCCCCCAATCGGCATCTTGCGGCGGACGGTCAACTCACGGAGGCGCAGGAGCGCGGGAAAGCCATCTTCTACCGGACTCTCAAGAACGACGGCTCACCGCTACCGGTTTATAACCAGTGCGCCACCTGTCATCCGGCAGACTCTCACTATACCAGCCGGACAAGCTTCGACGTCGGGTCGGCGACCAAGTACGACACGATTAAATCCTTTGATACTCCTCAACTGGATCGCGTCTACGAAGACGGCCCCTACCTGCACAACGGGGAGGCATCGACGCTCGAAGAAATCTGGACCGTATTCAACAACAACGACACGCACGGCATGACCTCGGACATGGCCAAAGAACAATTGAACGATTTGATTGAGTTTCTGAAAACGCTGTGAGGACCTTCGATTTGGAATTTGAGATTTGAAATTTGAAATTTTGGGGGGTGAGGGAGAACACTATGAAGCGGATGCTCCTGAGTGCGGCAGTCCTGCTGGCCGCGTCATCACTTGCGCTGGCGCAAAAGCCCCGCTTGATCACGCGCTGGGAGAATTTCACGACGGCGAACGGCATGCCTGACGCCAAGGTCTTCAGCCTCGCCGTTGATGGCACCCGCGTCTGGGCTGGGACCGAGGACGGCCTGGCGCTCGTCGAGAATGGGAAAGTGCAGAGAGTTTATAAGACGGAAGACGGCCTCGTGCAGCGCGCGGTGATGGGCGTTGCCGTGGACAAGAAAACGGGCGACCTGTGGATTGCCACCTTTGGCGGAGTCAGTCACTTTTCCGGCGGCCAGTTTCAAAACTTCACTAACCTCACCAGCGGCCTTCTGAATGACGTTTGCTATGGCATCGCCGTCGTCGATCAGTACGTCTGGGTGGCGACGACGGCAGGCGTCAGCCGCCTGAACACCTACACCGGAGAATGGACGAACTGGAGTGAAAAGAACGCGCCTTTCCACGAACCTTGGGCATATGGGATTGCTCCGGCAGGCAACAAAATGTACTTCGCCATCTGGGGTGGAGGCCTGCTTGAGTACGACGTAGCGGGCAACTATTGGAAGCCCTACACCGATCCCGACGAGGAAATGGAAATCGTCCTGTTCCGCAATCAGGGCCTCATCCATATCATCGTTTCAAACGTCGCCTACAACCCCGACACCAAGATGGTCTGGGCCTCGACCTATTTCGGCCTCAGCGGTTACGACGGCCGCAACTGGCACAATTACCTCACGAAGGATAGCGGCCTCGCCTCGGACTTCATCAATGCTCCGAAATCCCGCCGGAACGAAGTCTGGGCCTGCACCGATAAGGGCCTGAGTTACCTCGACTACAAAACCAACACCTGGGTCAGCTATCGTCCCGCAAAGCAAACCGGCCACGGAGAGATCGAGATCACCTGGCCCGACATGAAGAAGACCAAGCTCGAGACATCAACCACCCTTGCCCACAATTACACCCTGAATATGGATTTCCAGGGCGAGGACATTTGGGTGGCTACAGCCCAAGGGCTAAGCCACGGAATTCGCGAACCTCAAAAGGAGGCTCAACTCTATGCGTCTATCAAAACCCACCGTAGCGGCGGAGGAGTCGCTCAAGCCCATCCCCAAAAAGGCCGTTAGTGCGCCCAGCACACTGAACGAAGCCTACGACTATCCTAAGCCCTCGTCCTTCTCCCGTGCGCTGCGGCTGGACATCAAGGGTGTCACAATCTTGCTCATCTCGGGCACGGCCAGCGTGGATGAAAACGGCAACACGGTCCACGCGGGCGACTTCCGTGCCCAATGCTGGAGGACCTACCAGAACATCACCGGACTGCTGGAGGCAGAAGGGGCGACGTGGAAGGATATTGTGCGCACCACGTGCTATCTGCGCGACATCGAGCGGGACTACGAGGTTTTCAACGAAATTCGCACCCAGTTCTTCAAGGAGCAGAAACTGAATCCTCTGCCTGCATCCACGGGCATCCAGGCCATTCTGTGCCGGCCGGATTTGCTCGTCGAAATCGAGGCGATTGCGATCTTCGAGTCGGATCGTAGCGCCGGCAACAACGGCCAATAGCAGGAGTTTGTAAGCTGATGGGCCGGTTGCGGATTGAGGTTTTTGTGGCCCGGTCTTGCGGCGCTGCGAAGGCTCACCGCTCGCTCGGGCGAATCTTAACATCAGGGTCATGAGTGTATGGGTCGAGTCAGCATGAGGAAGGATAACAATGAAAATCGCTGGACAAATCAGCATTGATGACATCCCGCACATTTACCCACTTGTGAGCCGGGTGGCGAACCCCCAGTACGGCGAGAAAGGGACCCGGGTAGTGGAAGTGGCGGGCGTGCGGTTTGGCGGAGAGCGACCCGTGGTGATCGCCGGGCCGTGCGCGGTAGAGAGCCACGAGCAGACGGTGGGAATGGCGCACGCAGTGAAGCGCGCCGGCGCGGACATGCTGCGTGGTGGAGCCTACAAGCCCCGCACCTCACCGCATGATTTTCAGGGCTCCGGACTCGAGGGACTGTGCATTCTGAGCATCGCCCGTGAGCAGACCGGCCTGCCGATTGTGACGGAGGTGATGGACCCGCGCCTGGTGGGAGATGTAGCCCAGGTGGCGGACATGCTCCAGGTGGGTTCGCGTAACATGCACAACTATTGCCTGCTGGCCGAGGTGGGCCGGGCCCGCAAACCCGTTTTGCTGAAGCGAGGCATGTCCGCAAGTCTTTGTGAATGGCTGGGCGCTGCGGAGTACATCGCCAAGCAAGGCAACCTGGATATCGTGCTGTGCGAGCGTGGCATCCGGGGATTCCCTTCCGGCGAATACTCACGATACGTGCTGGACCTCAACGTTATCCCAGCGGCAAAGATGCTCACTTTCCTACCCATCATCGTGGACCCAAGCCACGCCACAGGCGTGTCGGCGATGGTCGAGCCGGCGAGCCGGGCCGCGCTGGAAATGGGAAGCCATGGGCTGCTCATCGAAGTCGCGGACTTCTCATCGGGCGAGCCCATGTGCGACGGCTTGCAGGCCATCGACGCCACGACTCTCGCGAGGATTGTCGAGTTTGCTTACGCGCATGGCGTCCATGTTCGGGAACATGCGCACGTCGGCTGAAAAAGCGAAGGAGTCAGACGTCAGGAGTCAACAATCAGGGTTCTGGAAGCGGAAGGTAAGCAGTAGGCAGTAGGCAGTCGGCAGTCGGCAGTGGTCCGTTGATACGCTTCGTCAAAGCTGTTACATCCTGACGCCTGTCACCTGATATCCGACGGCCCTGATTCTAGCTCCTGAATCCTGACTCCTGAATCCTGCTCCTGCACGGAGAAACCATGATTCGAAGAATCATCTTCGCATTCACGCTCTTGATGCTGGCCAGCCCGGCTTGGGCGCAGTCCGGCGGGTATAAAGAGCCGGACAACGACAAGCCTGCGCCACGCTACGCTAACATGCCGGACGAGGCGGTGCCCTACCGGCGCTTTACAAAGCCTTATTACGACTGGTTCGTCCAGACCGATACGCTGGCCTATAATGGCGCGGCAGAGAATCGGCCTGATGGTGACGCGTCCAAGCTGAGTGAAATTGCTATCGGTTTATTTGCCCCCGTCGAAAACAATCCCGAGTCCATTTTCGGCATACCCTTGTTGCACGGCGCGCAACTCGCGATCGAAGAGGCCAACGCGCGCGGCGGGTACCACGGCAAACCCTATTCACTTAGGGTGCACAACGAGTCAGCTCTCTGGGGCGCCTCCTCGACCGAACTCGTGAAGATGCTTTTCAATGAAAACTGCTGGGCTATGCTAGGCTGCGTCGATGGTCAGAACTGCCACATCGCGCTGCGCGTAAGTCTTAAACTCGAAGTCCCTATCGTGAACGTAGGCACGACCGACCCCACAGTGACGGAGACTCGCATCCAGTGGTTGATGCACGATTTTCTTGACGACCGGCAGCAGGGTTACACCTTGGCGGACTACGTCTTCAAGAATCTCAAGCTGAAGCGCATCGGAGTGATTCGCACCCAGACCCGCTACGCGCGGATCGGCGTCCAGAAATTCGACGATGAGGCACGGCGCATGGGCCGGCAGCCGATCCTGGAAGTGAAGTTCGAGCGCGGCGATAAGGACTTCACCAAACAACTGAGCATGCTCAAAAACGCAAAGATTGAAGGAGTCATCATCTGGGGTGAGGCCGCCGACGCAGGGTTGATCTTGAAACAGATGCGCGCCCTGGGAATGAAGCAGCCGGTCTTCGGCGGAAGCCGCCTGGCCTACCCCCAATTGCTTGAAATCGCCGGCCCCGCCGCCGAGGGAATGGTCATGACCACCACGCTCGATCCCACCCGCCAGGACCCCAAATGGCTGGCGTTCCGCGAAGCCTACCGGAAACGCTTTAACGAGGAGCCCATCGACTACGCCGCCTACGCGTATGACGGAATGAATATCCTCACCTCGGCCATCGAAAAAGCAGGGCTCAACCGCGGGAGGATTATGGCCGCTCTGCGCGATTACCAGATGAAGACATATGAAGGAGTGGCCGGAAAAGCCTTCTTCGACCACACACTGAATAACATTTCGCCGGTGACTATGGCGCGCGTGAAGGAGGGCAAGTTTGAATACTGGCTGGCCCCGCGCCAGGGTGGCCACGAGGGCGCTGACAGCACCGCTGGCGGTCGCGGCGGGCAGTAGCGCTATGCAATTTCCAATTTCAAATTTCAAATTTCAAATCTCAAATTGCCGGTTCCGCCTTGCCGGCCTGCTTCTTGCAGCTCTCCTCGTCTCAACCCTGCATGGTTTCGCACAGGCTCCTCTTGAGCCTTACGCGGTCATCCCACGAGACGCGGTGAATTATTCGGGACCTGGGCGAGATGCCAACCATGATCTGCAGGGCTCCGAAATCAAGATCGGGTTCCTCGCGCCGCTGACCGGGCCTCATCTGAACGAAGGTAAAGCACTGCTCCAGGCTGCGCTGTTGGCGATTGAAGACGAAGCTGCGAGTCCGTTGCCCGAGGGGCGTCGGCTCGCGATTGTCCCGCGCGACCAGAGCGGGCCCTGGGGACGCACCTCGAATGAAGTCGTGCATCTCGTCTACGACGACCAAGCGGTGGCGATTGTCACCTCTCTCGATGGCGGATCAGCTCATCTTGCTGAACAGGTTGGAAACAAGGTCGGAATCCCGGTGGTCACGCTCTCCAGCGATCCGACCACGACGCAGATTAACCTGCCCTGGATTTTCCGCCTGGGCCCCACGGACGCCCAACAGGCGCGCGCCTTTGCGCGGGACATCTACGTTGCACGCAAACTGAAGCAGGTCGTCCTTATCACGGAAAATGGTCATGACGGGCGAGTGGGTGGGGAGCAATTTGAAAAGGCGGCGCGCGAATTGAATGCCCCCCCTGCTATCGAATTGGCGATTGATCCGGCCGATTGGAACCCGGATTCAGTTGCCAAACAAATCGCGGCGCAGAAACCCGACGCTGCGGTTTTTTGGACGGGGCACGAAACGGCGACAAAGTTGGTGCCGAGATTTCACAGCAAATTCCCGACCGCGCCGGTTTATCTCTGCCAAGAAGCAGCTCAGGGACGGTTCGAAGAATCAGCGCCCAAGCACTGTAAATGCGAGGAGCGGGCTTCGAAGATGTCCGACGAAGCCGCGAGTGGTTATGACGGAATTGTCTCGGCTTCTGCTGGAAACACGGGAACGAGCAGTTCGCTAGGACTTACAAGTTTTTCGGACAGAGACCAAATGAGTATTTGGATCGTCACCCCGCGCCTTGCGGAAAGCCCGCTGCGTGAGAACTTCGAGAAACGCTTCCGCGCGCGTGCCGGAGCCCTTCCCACTCCGGCTGCCGCTCAAGCCTACGACGCCGTGCGGATTCTTGCTGCCGCCCTGCGCCGCTCCGGCCCCAATCGCGCGCGCCTGCGAGACGCTCTGGCAGAACTCTCCCCCTACGCCGGCGCCTCCGGCGTCATCTCCTTCGATCACGCAGGCAATGACCTAAGTGATGTCACCCTTGTCAGGCTCCCTTGAGAAACAGATTGACCATGGTCGTCGACCATGGTACACTCAATCGAGGAGTGTCACATGGAGAGTATGGCCATCTCGGAATTCAAAGCAACGTGCCTTGCGGTCCTGGAGAGGGTTCGGCGCACCAAGAAGCCGGTGTTGATCACCCGCTTCGGACAGCCAGTGGCGGAAGTGGTCCCGCCTTCGGCGCCCTCCCGGCCCAAGAGCTGGATTGGGTCCATGGTGGGCACCGCGAAAATCCTCGGCGATATCGTCTCTCCGGCCGGTGAACAGAGCGACTGGGAGGCAGGCCGTTGAGACTGCTGCTGGACACTCACGTCTGGATTTGGAGTCAAGTCGCTCCGGAGAAGCTCTCCGCGAGGGTTCGACGGGCGCTGGAGAACAAGGCTAACGAGGTCTGGCTCTCCCCCGTCAGTATCTGGGAGTTGGTTTTGTTGGTAGAAAAGCGCCGCATGGCCTTGGGCGGTGACGTTGTGGAGTGGATCACGAAAGCGGTGGCCCCGCTCAAGGAGGCTCCGCTCACCGCCGAGATTGTGCTGGAGACGGCGCGCTTCAGCCTCCCCCATCCTGATCCAGCCGACCGCGTTCTGGTGGCGACGGCGAGAAGCTTGGGCCTGACCCTGGTAACGTCCGATGCCCGCCTTTTGGCGTCGAAAGCTGTTCCCACCCTGCCGAACCGGTGACCTTTTTCTTCGGCGTCAGGCGTTCAGGACTCACGGCGGGCAGAAAAGAGTCGGTTGGACCATCCCGGAGAAGAAGCGCTGGAAGGGCTCGGTTGGAGACGCACGAGCGTATAATCTCTGATGCGGGAAGGCCAAAATGGAAATTTCTAAGATTAGACTCTGCGGAGTCAGGAGGACATGCCAGTGAAAGTGCAGACCTTCACGGCGGTCATTCATCGGGAAGACGACTTGTACGTCGCCACCTGCCCTGAGCTGGGAACTGTGAGTCAGGGCACGACGATCGAGAATGCTCTCGCCAATCTTAAAGAAGCCACGGAGCTCTACCTGGAAGAGTTTCCCCTCCCCAATGTCGGTCGGCCGTTGCTGACAACGTTCGAGGCAACTTATGCCTAGGCTGCGGCGAGTCTCGGGAGAGGAGGCGATCCGGGCACTTGAGCGATTAGGGTTCCGACAAGTTCGGCAGCGTGGCAGTCACGTGATCCTCAAGAAGGAAACAGCTCAAGGACCCATCGGCTGTGTCGTGCCACTCCACCGTGAGTTGGCTATCGGTACCCTGCACGGAATTCTTCAACAGGCCAAGGTGCCGCCCGAGGAGTTTATGGAGAAGCTCTAGAGCTGAGTAATGAGCGACTTGTCTCTCCAATTGTCCGCCGCAACCTGGGCTGGGCCACACCGAATGCGTGCGTGAAGCGAGCTATGCCGTGGGTCCGCCACGAACTCGTCGGATGGCGCGTGCATCTACGTGATGCCTCCGACCGCGTAAGGCGCGAGCCCTTTGGCCAAGATCTCCGCCATTCCGGCAAAAAGGGTAGCCATGAGCCGCCTGCCCTGCCTACTGCTTTCTGCCTGCTGCTTGCTGCCTACTCCTGTCCGCTTGCCTTTCCCAAGTCCGAAGTCCGTAGCGACTGAGATAAACCGGAATGTTCTTTAATGCGGGATTCTCTGTTTCAATATCGCGGATCATCGCCCGTTTCACATGGGAGAGTGTGCCCGTGAGGATGGTGAGAGAGCCACCATCACCTCCTGCGCCATTCACCTTCCACCCCAGGGCGCCATGGCCTTTCGCGATCTCGATCACCCGCCGCGCGTCGCGACTCACCAGGTCGGGATGAAGCCGCTCCTGGGCTTCGGTGTTCTCGATCATGGCCCTTCCCAGCGCCACAAAATCTCCTGCGTGCACGGCATCCCGGCTTTTTTCGGCCGTCATGCGCAAGTCCTGAAGCTTGCGGCAGTCCGGCCCCGAGCCCTCGAGTTCCCGGATGACCTTTTCATGAACCGCCGATGAGCTGTGAGATTTCCCAAAGTAGATCAACACCAAGCGCCGCTCCAGCTCCCACCAAATCGAGTTGGGGATTTGAATCTGGGAAACGGTGGCGCGCGGATAATCGAACATTTCAATGTAATTGATGCCGCCGTAAGCCGAACACAACTGGTCCTGGATGCCACATTGAAGATGGAGCATTTCGGTCTCGACTGCCTGTGCCGTGTACGCCACTTCGTGAGCCGTCAGGTGTCCCTGGGTGAGGCGGTCAAGCGCTCCCACCAACGCCACAGCCACCGCCGCCGAAGTTCCGGTGGAGGCGCCACTCGGGGCCTCGGAAAAAATCGTGACCTTCAAAGCCACGTTGGAAGGAACCTTCATCCGAGCAATGGCCGCCTGGAGCAGGGGATGTTGGTCCCAACCGGATTGCGCGTCTGTGACCGCAAAACGTTGCCCATAGTTCTCCGCGAAGACCACAATTTGCTGAGTCGGAGTGTCATTCTGAAATACTTCCACTTGGACTTCAACGTAGGGATAGACACCGATATTGAAGATCTTTCCGGTCTTGGCAAACCAGGTGTCCGTCCAGCCGCCGTTGTCGCAAATGCGAATAGGGGCCACGCAGTTGATAATGCGCTGCGCTTGCCTACCCGTGCGATCGTTCATTTATCACCTCCCACGAGGTAGGCAGTAAGCAGTGGGCAGTGGGCAGTGGGCAGTAGGCAGTGAACGAAGGAGAAATAGGGAAACCTAGGCACGGTCACGTAATAGCCGTTCTTGCGCAACCCCCTCACCCGGTCCGCTCCGGCTGGTAAAAACGCCGGCAGCGGGCCACCCTCTCCCCCAAGGGAGAGGGAAAAGCAGTAGATTCATTGCCGTCTGCGTTCTGCCTTCTGCTTTCTGCCTTCTACTTTGCCTCTTTCCAGTTTTGGCCTACGCCGATATCTACCCGCAAGGGAACCTTAAGCGGATAGGCGCTTTCCATTTCGGCCTCAACCATCTTGCGGGCTTGCTCAAGTTCCGCCTCCGGAGACTCGAACACCAGCTCGTCATGGACGGTAAGGAGCATCCGCGTCCGCATCTTCTCCCCCTGGAGGCGGGCATGGACTTTGATCATGGCCAGCTTCATCAGGTCTGCGGCGGTCCCCTGCACCGGCGTGTTCATGGCTTCGCGCTCGGCGCGGTTACGGGAGGGCGCATCCTGGCTATGGATCTCGGGGATTGGACGCAGGCGGCCGAAAAGGGTCCGTACGCGGCCGGTGGTTCGCGCTTCCTCGACCAGGTGGTCAAGTAACTCCTTCACCTTACTGTAGCGGAGGAAATACGCGTCAATGTATTGCTGCGCCTCGGTTTTGCTGGTGCCGGTGCGGCCAGCCAAGCCGAAGGAGCTGAGTCCGTAAACCACACCGTAGTTGATGGCCTTCGCCATTCTGCGATGCTCGTGGGTCTGGAGGGCGGGCGGCACTCCAAAGATTTCCCATGCCGTGCGCGCGTGAATGTCCTCGCCGCGCGTGAAAGCCTCAATTAGCACCGGATCGTCGGCCAGATGGGCAAGCACCCGCAGCTCCACTTGCGAATAGTCGGCAGAGATCAAGCGACAGCCGGGGTCAGCAACGAAGGCCGAGCGGATACGCAGCCCGAATTCGTCCCCGATGGGAATGTTTTGCAGGTTCGGGTTGGACGAGGAAAGGCGTCCGGTGCGCGCCACGGTTTGGTTGAAGGTCGTATGGAGACGGCCCGTTTCAGGGTTAATGAACTTAGGCAGCGCGTCAAGGTAGGTGGATTTCAGCTTTGTCCGGGTCCGGTAATCCATGATTTTCCGCGGCAATTCGTGCTTCTCAGCAAGAGATTCCAGAACCGAGGCTTCGGTCGAATATTGCCCGCTTTTCTTCAGTCTCTTGCCACCCGGCAGCTTCAGCTTTTCAAACAGAATCTCGCCAAGCTGTTTCGGCGAGTCAATGTCAAATGGCTGGCCAGCGAGGTCGTAGATCTCGAGCGTGAGGTCCGTGAGCTCCTTATCGAATTCGCCCGACATGCGCGCCAGAACCTTTGCGTCCAGCCGGACACCAAACGCCTCCACGTCCGCCAGCACTCCCGAAAGCGGCAACTCGATCTCCTCGTAGAGTCGTTTCAATTCCTCCCGCGCAATCTCGGGCACCAACAGCGCCGCAAGCTGGCGCGTGGCGTCTGCCCATTCTGCAACGGAATTGGAGAGCTTGCGGCCCTGCCGGCGGAGCACTACGTCCTCGAGCGCCTGGCTCGTGGCCAGCGGGTCAAGCAAGTAGGAGTAAAGCATGGTATCGTCCGTGACACCCGCCGGCTCTACACCACTCTTCCCGAGCAGCAATCGGAGGAGCTTCGAGTTGTGAACCGCCTTGGGATGCGATAGAGCAGAGAGAAAGGGCTTCATGGCATCGACAAGGCTGGGCGTCGCGGAAACACTGGCCAGCCGCCTGCCGTCGGAAAGACCAAGACTTTCAAGCCGGCCTGAGAAACTTTCCTCGCCTTCCACCGCGAGTCCAATCGCCACGGGAGCACGCTCTTCCAGGCCGCTCAGCCATTGGCTGAGCGATTCCGGCGTCCGCAGTTCCTCAACCTCTGCCGCTGCGTGCACCGGAGTCGGCGCTTCTTCCAAGAACTCACGCAGCAGTGAAGTGAACCCAAGCTCCTGGCACAACGCCCGCAGTTCGGGAAGGTCGAGCGGGACAAGCTTGAGGTCAGCAGGGCCGACCTCCAATGAAACGTCCCTGCGGATGGTTGCCAACTCGCGGCTGAGCAATGCTTCATTGCGGAAATCGCGCAGGGCGTCGCGGTAGCTCTGCTTTTCCTCTTGCGCGTAATTCTCCAGCGCCTTGTCGAGCGTTCCGAATTTCCGGATTAGTTCTGTGGCGCCCTTCGGCCCGATGTAGCTTCGCTTCTTGCCGCCCGGCGTTGAAGGAAGCTCTTGGCCTGGAAACGGTCGCGCGCCTGGGATGTTGTCGCTGGGATCCCCCGTCAGCGCCAGCCAATCCACCACCTTGGAAGGTTCGACGCCCAAGATTTCCTTAACCTTCTCAGGATCGCAAATTGTTTCGCTGTCGTTCGCCCCGCGCGAGGGCTTGAGAACCCTGACGCGATCCTTCACTAGTTGGAAAAGGTCTTCGTCGCCGGACACGATAAAGACATCCGTCCCTTGAGCCGAGGCGCCCTCCGCCAGCGTCCCCATCACATCGTCGGCTTCGTACCCTTCCTTCTCAACCAACGCAAGCCCAAGCGCCCGGCAAAACCGGCGCACATAGGGAAGCTGGAGCGCGAGCTCCTCAGGGAAAGCCGGACGGTTTGCCTTGTATTCTTCAAACAGCTTGTCCCGAAAGGTTGGAGCGGCAAGGTCAAAGGCTACGCCCACGTAATCGGGCCGCTGGTCTTTGAGGATCTTCCGTAGGGTTCGAACGAATATGTAAATCGCCTTGGTAGGCATGCCGCCGGGCGAGCGGAGCTCCATCTGCATGGGCGCATGGAACGCTCGGAAAACCAGCGACATGGCATCAATCAAAACCAGCTTCTTGCCCTGCTGGGATTCGGCCAAGTTTTTCCTCCTGGGTTAGACGTAGTTGACCATTTTAACCTATCCTCGGAAACCTGAGGGGCATCCTCCGAATGAGCGATTGATTCATTGAGTCATTGAATCATTGAGAAGCAGTTGCGAGAGGAGCAGGCGCAACGGACCATCACAACACATGCATGCTACAAGCTTCATGTTACCTGTCAGCGATTTCTCTTGAAGCCCCGACTTGCCCTCGACGTCTCGGCCGTCTTCCGACAGGCCAGGACGGCGCCACAAAGCCGTAACTGGTTCGCGGAAGGCACATAAACGTAACGATGTGTTGCAAAATTGACACGCCTGAAGTTTGAAAGCGGCGAACTCACACGTTTTAACGTGTTGATAATAAAAGGCGTACATCAAAAGCGTGCAATTGGCTAAGCAAGTGCTAGTGAAAGTCCTCCTGGGGGAAAACTTGACCAACCAACACACTCTTGCAGCGCCTGCCTCTGTCTCCGGGATCGGACTCCACACGGGCGTCAAGGTCAACTTGCGTCTTTGCCCCGCCCCTGCCAACACGGGCATCGTGTTCCGGCGCACCGATCTCGAAGGATTCACAATTGAGGCCCAGTCCCGGAATGTGGCCAGGGTGAGCTACGCCACTAGCTTGATGAAGAAAGGCGTATTGATCTCCACCACTGAACATCTTCTCTCAGCCCTTGCGGGACGGGACGTGGATAACGCCCTGGTGGAGATTGACAACCTGGAGCTGCCCATACTGGACGGCAGCGCGCGGCCCTTCGTTGAACTTATCACGAAAGCCGGGATTCGCCGCCAGCGGGCGAGGAGAAGCTTTATCAGAGTCCTGAAACCCGTGGAAGTGGTTGATGGAATGAGGCGCATCGCCGTCTACCCGGCGGAGGTTTTCCGCGTCACCTATCGCATAGCTTTCCCTCACCCCTTGATCGGGGTACAATCCATCGAGTTCGCGTCAGGCTCGTCCAACTACGCCACTGAAATCGCCCCCGCTCGGACCTTCGGCTTCTTGGAAGAACTCGAGATGCTTCGCAAGAACAGTCTGATCCGTGGCGGCTCCCTGGAGAATGCCGTGGTGCTCGACCGCAAAGGCGTGATCAATCCTGAGGGGTTACGCTTCCCTGACGAGTTTTGCCGGCACAAACTTCTGGACCTGATTGGGGACTTTTCCCTGCTCGGCCACCCTCTGATCGGCCACGTGGTTGCGGAACGTGCCGGTCACGCCATGCACGCCCAACTAGTGTCCCGCCTGTTGCGCGAGAAGAACTCCTGGAAGCTTGTGACGAGCCCTGAAGTAGCTGCGAAAGCCATCCCCCAGCCTGCCCCGGTGTTGGCCACAAGTGGGTCTCGTGAATTAATGACAATGGTAAATAGTGAATAGTAAATAGTAAATTGTAGGTCCAAAAAGGGACTTGCATCCCCTGCTTTATAATTCACCATTTACAATTCAGAATTCATTCATACCGCAGCGCCACCGAGGCATCAACCTTTGTCACCCGCCGGGCTGGGATGTACCCGGCGAGAAGGGCGAAAGGTCGAAGCGTTGACATCCCGATGCTCCCGATATAGCATCAAGATGTGAGAACAACCTTGACTCTCGATGACGATGTGGCCGCAAAGCTCCGAGCGGAAGCCGGGCGCTCGGGCCAACCGTTCAAGCAAGTGGTGAACCATCTTCTGCGCCTGGGCCTGACTTCTCGATCGCAATTGAGGCCCGGCCGGCCGTTCGTAGTCAGGGTGCGAGCCCTGGGCCTGCGCCCGGGCCTGAACTATGACAACACGGGGGAGCTGCTTGAGCAGATCGAAGGGAGTTCCCATCGGTGATCGTTATCGATGCCAACATTTTGCTCTACGCCTAAGACTCTTCCTCCGCCCATCATGAAGTCGCCCGCGGCTGGCTCGAAACCATCCTATCGCGGCCGGAACCGGCTGGCCTCGCGTGGATGACGGTTCTTGCTTTCCTGTGGTTCGGTACGGTTACCTGCCAGAATTCAGAGAGAGTGCAGATCTAATCACTGGGATGTCATACTGACACTTTGCCTCTTGCAGGTGGAGAGTGCCGGGAGTATCTTCCATGGTGGGGGGTAAGTGTTAGACCTTAAGGCAATCAACTCAAATGAAGTGAAGAAGAGGAGGCGTACTATATGCCAATCACGGCTGTAGTCGAGAAGAACGCATATGACGCAGCGATGGAGAACTTTGACCTCGCGGCAGATGCGCTGGAACTCGACGATGATGTGCGAAGTATGATCAAGTATCCCGAAAGGGTACTAACCGTCGTCCTGCCCGTACGGATGGACAACGGGAAGATTCACTGTTTTGAAGGGTTCCGCGTTCAACACAGCACAGCGCGCGGCCCTGCCAAAGGGGGAATCCGCTATCATCCCAATGTCACGGTGTATGAAGTGAAGGCCCTCGCAACCTGGATGACGTGGAAGTGCGCCGTGGTAAACATCCCGTTTGGGGGCGGGAAGGGCGGCGTGACTTGTAATCCGAAGGAGATGTCGCAACTTGAGATCGAGCGACTCACTCGCCGATACACCAGTGCGATTCTTCCCCTTATCGGGCCAGCCCAGGACATTCCCGCGCCGGACGTCTATACCAACTCTCAGGTCATGGCCTGGATCATGGATACCTACAGCATGACCAAGGGTTACCCCATCCCAGGTGTAGTCACGGGCAAACCGATCGCCCTGGGAGGCTCGCTGGGCCGCAACGAGGCCACGGGGCGCGGCGTGTTCAACACCATCGAGTTGGCGTGCGAACACCTGCGAATTCCGATTAAAGGGGCAAAGGTTGTTGTCCAAGGGTTCGGCAACGCAGGATCGGTGGCGGCCCACTTATTAGACAGCAATCAGGCGTACGTGGTCGCGGTCAGCGATTCGAGGGGTTGTGTCTACAACAGGGACGGGTTGGACATCCCGAAATTGATGTTGCACAAGGAGAGGACCGGCTCAGTTATCGGGTTCCCAGCTTCTGAGTCCATAACTCCAGAGCAATTGCTGTCCTCGGAGTGCGACATCTTGGTTCCGGCCGCGCTGGAAAACGTCGTGCACGGCGAGAACGCCCCAAGCATCCATGCAAAGATTATCGCGGAGGCGGCCAACGGCCCGTTGACCCCCGAGGCGGACAGAATCTTGGAGGCCAAGGGCGTCTTCATCATTCCCGACATTCTCTGCAACGCCGGCGGCGTAACCGTCTCCTACTTCGAATGGGTCCAGGACGAACAGCACTTGTTTTGGGAAGCCCAGGATGTTTACAACCGCCTGGAGCGCGTCATGAGGACGAGCTTCAACGACGTTCTGAAGATTCACTTGGTTCGCAAGGTGGGAATGCGCACTGCCGCCAATATGCTGGGCATCAGCCGCGTTGCCGAGGCCACCAAGCTGCGTGGCCTGTATCCGTAAGGCATGAGTCCTTTTATCTGGAGCCGGGAGCTGGATGGCAGCTCCCGGCTTTTCTTGTCGGGGCCGACGTGCAGCCGGCGATGACCTTTTGCTATACTGCCGCGCGAGAATAGGATGAAGTTTCTGGGGGCGATATGAAGATTAGTGAAACAGAAAAGGAACTTAGCGTTTATGAATCCATGGCGGCGCGATTCGACGTGGCCGCCGGCAAGCTACAGTTGGACGAGGGTCTGAAGAAGTACCTGCGTAGCCCAAATCGGGAAATCATCGTGCACATTCCTGTGGCGATGGACAATGGACAGCTCAAGGTTTTTGACGGCTACCGCGTGCAACACAGCATTGCTCGCGGCCCTTGCAAAGGCGGCCTTCGCTACTCGCCGGATGTGACGCTGGACGAAATTCGCGGCTTGGCCGCCGAAATGACCTGGAAGTGCGCGGTCGTCAACATTCCCTTTGGAGGAGCCAAGGGCGGTGTTGTCTGTGATCCCTCCCAGCTCTCGATGGGGGAACTGGAGCGCATTACACGGCGCTACACGGCGGAAATCCTGGATTACATCGGCCCGGAGCGCGACGTGCCCGCGCCGGACATGAACACCAATGAGCAAACGATGGCCTGGATCATGGACACCTACTCGATGCACGTCCGCCATACGGTGACGGCGAGCGTCACGGGCAAGCCGCTCGATTTGGGCGGCTCGCAGGGGCGGCGCGAAGCCACGGGCCGTGGCTGCATGATCGTTGCGGACGAGGCTCTAAAGCATTTTGGGCGGAAACGGGAATCCACTCGGGTGATCGTCCAGGGATTCGGAAACGTCGGCTCGCAGGCTGCCCGCTTGATGCACGAGGAGGGTTACAAGATCATCGGCGTGGCCGACATTGCGGGCGGAGTTTTCAATGCCCACGGGCTGGATATCCCTGCCTTGGTCGAGTACGTCAGCGAGAACGCAACCGTGAAAGGCTTCCCTGGGAGCGAAAACATTGGGGCGCAGGAAATCCTGGAACAGGATTGCGAAATGCTGCTGCCCGCCGCGACAGAGAGCGTCATTAGCAGCAAGAACGCTCATAAGATCAAGGCGCGCATCTTGGTGGAAGGCGCTAACAGTCCGACTACCCCACCTGCGGACGATATTCTGTTTGACTGCGGCGTCTTCGTTATCCCCGATATTTTGGCGAACGCCGGTGGCGTGACGGTCTCCTATTTCGAGTGGGTGCAGGACCGGCAGGGATACTTTTGGCAAGAAACCGTGGTGAATGAACGCCTGAAATCCATCATGGTTGCAGCATTCAACGATGTGGTGCATTACGGAAAAAAGCACCACGTCAACAACCGCATCGCCGCTTACATGTTGGCCATCGACCGCGTCGCCTTCAGCCTCAAACTGCGCGGAATTTATGCGTGAAGCGGATCCGATTTGGACGGGATTTCCATCTTTCCCACCCGTCTCTCTTTTTTGAGGTGTTCTGCGCGAGCGACATCGCGTTCTCATGTGTTTTCAAGGGGTTATAAGAGCACTGAGGGGGATGCCGGCGGGCGTTGAGTGTGGCATTTTGACACACCTGGCGGTTGCCCTGCTCAATAGTACGCTACAGTAGTAGCCTAGAATCGCCAAGCGCCAAAAACAACTGCGGAGATTCTTCGCCCCGACAAGTCGGGGGTCAGAATGACACGCGTTCGCGGCTCCGCCGCCGGCGACCTGGGTTTCTCTATGTCACAGCGCCAACGAATTCCCGGACATCAACCTGAACGCCCGAGCGGGCGGCGTGCTCGGCGGCGGCGAGGATTTGGCGGCTGACTTCTTCCGCGACGTAGGCTTCGCCGCAATTGGCGCACACTTCTGCTGGGACGGCTGGCGCAGACGTTTGCCTTTTAACGTCTGCGATCTGCCGAAGGCACGGTCGGCAAGACTTGTGATGAGATGACCCACAAGGTCCCGGGTCCCTTCGGGATATCGCAGACCCCAAACTGCGGGGTCTGCGCCAGCCCGCCTCCTTGGCTATTTCGCCAATTCGAACTCCTCGATGCAGGGTTGGTCGGGTGCTGAGCGGAACTTCAGACGACCGGAAAGCTGTGGGAAGGCTTTCTTCAATTCGGCAAGCTCTACCGCCACCGACTGGTTGCATGCAGCCTCGATGGTCTGATCGTCCAACCCTGCGTTTTTGAATCCTTCGTAGAAAGGGCACTGGAAGGATTTCACTTTTATCGACGTGGGCGTCTCTTCAAGCTCATAAGTAAACCCACATATCTGGGAGAACCCGGACGCGACCGAAGCGAGTGTCTTCATGTCGAACTCTTTGTCGCCCAACCGTTCCTTTACCGCCCTGGCCATCATGGCGCCGAGGACTTCACCATGCTTGGCGTACAGCGAAAGGGCCTTTTCCAGGCCGATTTCATTGGCAACGTCTTTAAAGAATCCACCCAGTAAGGTGGACGTGGCCTTAGCCGCATTGAACGCATCTTCTCTCGCCATAGCTCCTCCTCCTTGTGTCATTTGCGTGGCTCCCGACCGCCGCTGCGAATCCCGGGACTTCGGACCCGAGCAGAGGACGGGCCACCACTTCAATCGTCATCCATGTTGCCGCTGCGCAGGTGTGGCGAGCCCTACTGACCGCAAGCACCAGGAAACGCGGCTGAGGGTGGCGGCCCTGGATTTGCACACCTTGACTGCGCCGTCGCCGACCAGCTCTGTGAGAACGCGGTCGTAAGAACGTTCCTTGCCCGCCACATGGCTACTTTCTCCGGCCCCACTTCCATGGTGTCAGTGAGATACGCCGATGTTACGCGCCGTCCAGCGCCAAGTCAAGCGCTTTCCGGGGGCGTTGCCCCCGGCGACTATCTTGTGCCCTTGCAGGGCACGAAAAACCTGTTCTTCGGTCTTACCCGCGGCACCCCGTTGCTGACATCATGGATAGCCGCTTTCGGCTATCCAAGCTCAGAATGAGACGCGTTGGCGGCTCCGCCGCGCGAGCTCCTTCTTCAATTTTCCCAGGGCAATCTGGGCGACGGCAATTTGACGGGCGACTTGCTGAGGAGCGGTGCCACCGAATACATTTCTCCGCTTTACCGCGTTTTCAGGGGAAACTGCGACACGGCGCAGCTTCGAGTCCCAAGAGGGTATGAAGCGTTGTGCTTCGGCAGCGTTCAAATCGGCAAATGTCCGCTCGTGGCCGGCGCAGAAGCGCACGAGCTTTCCCACCTGTTCATGCGCCTCCGCGAACGGCACGCCGCGACGCACGAGCTCGTCCGCTAAATCCGTTGCCGTCAGAAAACCCTGAGCGGTTGCAGCTTTCATTCTTTCAGGGTAAATGCGCAGCGTCTTGGTGACGCGGGATGCAATGGTGAGCGCTTCGCGGGTGGTATCTACACTGGAAAACAAGGCGCCCTTATCCTCCTGCAAGTCGCGGTCATAGGCGAGAGGAAGTCCCTTAACCAGGGCCAGCATTCCCGTAAGTCTGCCGAGGACCGTCGCGGCCTTCCCCCGGATCAATTCCAACGCATCGGGGTTCTTTTTCTGGGGCATCAAGCTGCTGCCCGTCGCGTAGGCATCCGCCAGCTCCACAAAGCCGAATCCCGGAGAGGAATAAATGATCAGGTCCTCAGCCCAGCGGCTAAGGTGAACCATCATGAGGGCGCAAGCGAAGAGAAGCTCCGCGACGAAGTCCCGGTCTGACGTAACGTCCAGGCTGTTCGAAGCGGCCCGCGCGAATCCCAGCGCGCGAGCCAGCCGCTCCCGGTCCAGCCGGTAGCCAGTCCCGGCCAGCGCTCCAGCCCCCATCGGCAACTCGTCGGCCCGCTCCCGGCAGTCTTTAAGCCGGCCCGTATCGCGCCAGAACATTTGGAAATAGGCCAGAGCGTAATGAGCAAAAAGAATGGGCTGGGCAGGCTGAAGATGCGTGTAGCCCGGCATCACAACTCGAGCCTGGCGGCGAGCCTGTCCGAGCAAGGCTTCGAGCATATCCGCCAGAGCCCGCTCGAGGTCTCCGATCGCATCCTTGATGTACAGGCGAGCTTCCGTCGCCACCAGGTCGTTACGGCTGCGGCCCGTGCGGAGTTTGCCGGCCAGGGGGCCGATTCGCCGCTCGAGCTGCGCCTCCACCCAGGTGTGGACGTCCTCGCTCGATTGTCCCTGGGCCCAATGGGGATTGCGCTCGACGCTTCGCCGGATTGTCTCGAGGCCCCGCGCCAGCCGGCGCGTTTCAGCGGGCTTGAACACACCCAGCCGGCCCAACTCCTTCACCCAGGCAAGGTTGACGCGCAGGTCGTAGAGAATGAAGCGCTGGTCCAGAGAGAAAGATTCGGAGAATTTCTCGAAGAGCGGGTCGCGGCGGCCGGTGAAGCGTCCTCCCCAAAGCTTCATCCCGCTCTCCGTGCCGCGTGCTTCGCCTTCCGCGCCGCATTCTTCGCGGCGGCAAGGCGCAGCGGCAAGCCAAGGATGTTGATGAACCCCTCGGCATCTTTCTGGTTATAATCCGGATTCATAACAAAGCTGCCGATGCTGGTGTCGTAAAGGGAATTCGGCGAATGGCGGTCAAGGATACGCAGGTTCCCTTTGCAGAGCCCCATCTTGACCCTCCCCGAAACATTCCGTTGGGTCGTCTCGACAAAGCTATCGAGGGCTTCGCGTAGGGGCGTAAACCACAGCCCATAATAGAGCAATTCCGCATAGCGCAACGCCACGTGTTGCTTGTAGTGGTAAGTCTCGCGATCCAGGCAGAGCGATTCGAGTTCCTGGTGCGCCAGCATGATGAGCGTCCCAGCCGGAGTCTCGTAAGCGCCGTGCGACTTCATTCCCACCAAGCGGTTTTCCACCAGGTCCGTCCGCCCCACACCATGCAGGCCGCCGAGGGCGTTCAAGGTCTCGACCAGGCGCACGGGGGCCAGGCGTTTCCCATTAACCGAGACCGGGACTCCCGCTTCAAAACCCAACACCACTTCCGCCTCCCGCGCCGGGGCGTTCTGCGGTTTGCGGGTGAGTTTCCAGGCCTCGTCCGGGGGCTCCCCGAGCTTGGTTTCGAGTGGTCCGCCTTCGTGGCTCAAGTGCCACAAGTTCTGGTCGCGGCTGTAAAGGTCATCCTTGCTCACCGGCACCGGCACCTTGTGGCGACGCGCATACTCCAGCGCATCTTCACGCGACTTGATGGACCATTCCCGCCACGGCGCAATGACGCGCAGATGGGGCGCCAGGGCCTGGTACGATAGCTCGAAACGCACCTGGTCATTTCCCTTGCCTGTGCATCCATGGGCCAGCGCGTCCGCTCCGCATTGGAGCGCAATCTCAACCTGCCGCTTGGCGAGCACAGGTCTTGCCAGGGAGGTCCCCAGCAGATACTTGTTCTCGTAAATGGCCCCCGCTCGAACCGCCTTCCAAACGTAGCCGGTGATAAATTCCTCCCGGAGATCCTCGACGAAGACCTTCGAGGCTCCGCTTCGCAGGGCCTTGCGGCGAAGCGCTGCGTAGTCGTCGCCTTGGCCTACATCCCCGACCATGGCGATAACTTCGCAGCCATAATTCTCACGCAGCCAGGGGATGATGACGGAGGTATCCAGCCCCCCCGAGTAAGCAAGAACAGCCCGTTTAACAGGCTGGTTGGAATTAGGAGCAGAAGTCATCTTTATTCGAACTCCCTTTGTGATCGGGAGATCTGGAGATCGGGTGATCGGGTGAATGAAAACAACCTATCCCGAACCTGCTTCCTGTTCGCCCGATCTCCCGATCAGCCGATCTCCCGATCTTTCTCATGCACCCACCAACGCCAGGATTTTCTTCCTGAAATGCGTCGCCTCGCGGGCGCTGGCAGTAGCCACAAAGACCGTGTCATCGCCGGCAACTGTCCCCACAACCTCAGGCCAATCCTGCGCATCCAGCACGGCGGCGACCGAATGGGCGTTGCCCGGGTACGTCTTGAGGACCACCAGGTTCGACGCCTGGCCCGCTTCTCGAAGAAACTCCTTGAGGATAACCTGCAAGGTGGGCTGGACAGACGCAGGAGGCTCGGCGGCATCCGGCAGGCGGTAACCGGAACGCGTCTTGGCCAGACCCAATTCCTCGATATCCCGCGACACCGTTGCCTGCGTCACCTGGATGCCACGCCGCGCCAGCTTTCGGCGCAACTCGTCTTGGGTCGCCGCCGGATCAGTACGGAGGAGGTTCAGGATTTGAGTGCGACGGTAGAGATTGTCCATGTAAATTTATGCAGACAACTTATAAATATACCAAAACCTGTCACGCTGGACAAGAGGCGCAAAGACTTGGTGCGGGGTCCCGGCTAAGTCCGATGGGATGGCAAGGCACCCCTCACCTGGCTCTCCCGCGCCTGCGGGATCGCCACCCTCTCCCTTGGGGAGAGGGTGTCCCGCGATCCCGATGCACTTCATCGGGACGCGGGACGGGTGAGGGGTGGGTTGCGCGCTGAGGAACGATCGGATGGGCGAACACAACGAAGTAACCCCCACCCAGGCCTTTGGCTAAAACTGCGGCCTTCGCATGTCCATCTTTTGGGGCTCGCCTTTGATGTGCGAAGTTTCGTTGCTGAGGACTTTCTCCAGCACCATGGTCATCTCCCCACTGGACATCTTCACCGTCCCGTAAGGAGAGACTTTGCTGGATATCCAGACGTCCATGGTCCCATGCGGCTCCACCTTGCGGTAATGTTCACACTCAAAAGTGCCCGCAGGAACCGTGATGGTTTCCGACCCAACTCTCTCTCCTGGACTGGTGTCGCCTTGTCCGGGCGCCTGCTGGCGCTGTCCCATACCCAGCATCATGCCCATAGGCATTTCCATTGGCGGACTGCCGGGCGACTGCATGATCATCCGCTTGATCTGGGGCCTGTCGCCGCCCAGGACCATGAGATGTTTCATCACCGTCTCTCCAGGCATGCCAGGGCTTTCCATGCGCATTTCCATCCAGTAGCCTGTGCTCCCCTCCACGTCCTCTTTGCCCACGATGGCATAAGTAAAACTCATGGTGCCGTTCTTTGCGGTCATCTGGTACTGTGCTCCTTCCCCGACCACCGGTTTGAATGCCCCCAGCATCCGGGGCATCTGCCGACCCATGCCACCCCTCATGCCCTGGGTCCACCCAGCAGTGGCAAAGCCCAAGGCCAAAGCAATAACCAACGTTCCCATCTTGAATCGACTCATAACCTACCTCCTCTTCTGAACATCTGGATTGAACAACTCTTGCTCGTTTCTTCTCATTCCTCTGCGCCCCCGTGGCGAGACGGTTGTTGCAGTTATCTTTCACTGTTGCCAGGTGGCGGGGCGGAGCGGGATTCTTGCGAACCAAGGACGCCTTACTCCCCGTGTCCGCCGTAAGCCATGAAATGCTCTTTCTTGAACTCTCCCCATTGCTCGGGCCGGTACTGGTCCTTGGGGATAAACTGTTTAGTCCGAAAAGCGATGCCCAGTTTCGTCTCCTCCACGTCCGCGCCCTTCTGGGGGAGAAAGTCAAAGACGCTGCGGTTGGCGCCATAATACGCGCACAGCCAAACTCCATCGGAAGATTCCACCGCGTAGAGAGCGCACACCAAGGGTAAGGGCCGGGTTGCATCCACGGAGACTTTGACTTGCGCTTCAATGATCTTCCCGCGTACGAACTGGGGAGCACGAGAGGGTACCGCTGGAGCAGTTGTCATGGTTTGCCTCGCTCAGCTATGGGTAGCGCGGACCTCCGCTTTTGAGGTCCGCGGCTCTTATCTGCTGATCACCTTCCCCCTCTTGTATTCTAACGCCGTGTCGCGTCTCCGGCCAGTACCATTTGGTACGCCTTTCTTAACCCGAATTCGCAAATTGAGGGGCCCTGTCCCGTTCCAGCACGTTAGATTGAAGTCGCTTCCACCAAACCTTCGCAGCAACAGAAGAGTGCGCCTGACGATTGCTTCACTCTAGGCTCCGAGCTCCTTCCAACTAACCCCTCACCCGGCCCGCTCCGGCTGGTGAAAGCGCCGGCAGCGGGCCACCCTCTCCCCGGGGAGAGGGTGCCCGACGGAGGAGGGCGGGTGAGGGGTTTCTCCATTCCACCAAGTCAGGAACGTCGTTCAACTTACGAATTCGGGTTTAACGAAGGGAATTGCGTCTTTGCCCTCTCCTGAGGGGAAGGGGTTGGCTCAGGGGGTGGCTTGGCAGACGATGGGCTCGATCATGGCGTCGCGAGATCGATGACCAGGAGCCGGCCATCCGTCTTCCACGTACCCCCGGTGGCAGTGAGTCCCTGGCTGAGCGGGTCAGGGCGCGTCACTAATCCTTCGGCGACCACACGCCCGGTGACCCTGAGATCGGCGCCAACCTTCGCTCGCTCGGCGTCAAGGTCAGGGTCAATCTCGTGGGAGACGACTCCGGGATGAACGTCCAGGCCCGTGTCGTGGGTCGCTGCTCCAAGCCAGATTTCGCGGCCACCGGGAGTCGTGGCAGCCGTCCGCCACAGGCGCAGGTGGTGCCGCTTCAAAAAAGTATTCAGCCCTTTCTCGAACGCCAGATCCTCACGGTGGCCAAACAGATAGAGGTCTGAAACAGGAGCGCCGCCAAACCCCTGATCGCCAGCCACGGCGCGGACCGTATCCCATACGGCTTTACCCGTTTTCCTTTCAGCCTCACCCCAGCCCGCCTGTTTGAACACATCGCGAATTTCTGAGATGTTCCCGACCACGACAAGGTTCAGGGGATCGCCCGGCCTACCGTCCTTTCCTGAAGCTCGCTGCGGAGCGCCTTGCAGCATTCGCGCGACAGCGTAAGGCGCCCCGGACGGGAGTTGATTGAAGGAGCCGGAGGGAGGCATTTCAGCCAGGCTCAGGGGCTTGTCGAGCACCAGCGTCAGGTCCGTCCCAGCCCCGTAATTGATCGAGGTGTCAGATTTTCCGAAAGCTTTCTGTTCATATTTGGAGAGCTCACTATCTTGTCCTGCCAACTTGCCCATCGCGTCCTCAAGGTGGCTCACGGGCAAATCGCTGGCCAACACACCCTGTATGGTTCCATCCTGCAATACATTCTCCCGCGCGTTCTCAACCTCGGAGATATGGCCGGCAAAAGTTACAGCCGGGTTACCCGGGATTATCAATTTGTCGAAGCGGATGAGCAAACGCGCGCGGTCGGTAGCACTTGAGCTGGGTATCAACTTCTCAATCCGGCCCTGGACCTCGGCCCCCAGCGGGATCAGAACTCTGTTGCCGCTATCCACCTCGCGGATGATGCGGGCCTTGACGACGCCGTGAAGGTGCGACACGGTGGTACCTACGGGCGCCTCAAGGCGAAGGTAAAGCGCGTACCCCTCCGGAAGAGATTGGTATCCTAGCTTTGCCGCGGCCTCAGCCAACAAAAAGGTCAAACAGGTCATTGCACAGGCCAGCAGGACAGTCAGTAATCGGGTCGACAAAGACCTGTCAGGATTGGTCCCAAATACACAGGATTTAGGTCGGATCATGGGTTCCACTTTGCACCTCTGTAAGATTGTGAGCGTGTTTGGGACAGCAGGGTTGTATCTCACTCGCGACCTTAGAGTGTGGTTGATGCCCGAAGCTGCCAATCTCTTGAGGCCGTAACCTGTAGTAGGCAGTAAGCAGTACGCAGACTCAATCCAAAATCTAAAATCTAAAATCTAAAATTCCATCACTCCCCAATGAACAACGGCTTGAGGTGGCGGTCGAAAAGGTTCGCGGTCACATTCTTGGCTATGGTGGTCTCCATAACGGACAGGAGATCCAGATAACGGGTTCCCATTCTCGCGGCCACCTTGAAGCCCACGTGGAGAAGTTGGCGAAGGCTGGTGTTGTAGGCCGAACATTTTGGGTCGTGACGTAGGGCGGACACAAACTGTTCCGACGACCACCCCCCCCACCAACTCCGGAGCGGGCAACTGGGCGGGATTGATGTTGATCACGGCGGCATAGGGTGCGCCCAGCTCCTCGCGCTGGGAGTAGGCCTCGTCATAAATCTCTTTGGCCAAGTCCAGCCCCTCGCCGCCAGCTTCCGCCAGACCGATCAGCTCTTCCAACCAGGTAGTGCCAGCAGTCTTCAAATGTACGCCTGCATCCAATCTCTTAAGTGTCCGGTGGATGGGCCCGTAGAGCGAGAACTTGTCGCTCCCGGAATGTACGCTGAGTTTCAGGTTGCTGGACATCCCGTAGTGCCGGACGGCAAATGCGATGGCGGCCACGTCATTTGAAAATTCTTCGGTGAATTTCGCCAAGTCGCCTACATAATCTACGCCCTTGTCGAAGCGGCCGCTAAATTTCGGCGCGATGGTCTGAATCGGAATCCCTTCCTCCGCCACCGCAGCAAGGACGATGAGCAGTTCCACCGGAGTCTGAGGTGAGTCTGTCTCGTCCATTGACACTTCGGTAATGAATTGCCCCTTGCCCTTTTTCTCCTCAACACGGCGGTAAATCAGGCCCGCCTCCTGCACGGCCGCAAGGTACTTGTTCGCAACTTGGACCATGAAGTCGCGGTCGATGTGAAAGGGATGAGCAACACCGGGAATGAGCAGCTCTCCCAGCAATTCCGGATGACCTTCCACGAACGCCCGCAAGGGGGCGGCTTGGGAGGGTCGGCCAATCATATCCGCAACGTCGATGGTGAAGAAATCGCAAGCCTCCACGAAGTTGTCCACTGTCTTGAGATTGATGTGGTCTGCGTCCACGTGGTACGGCTTGCTCCAGCCCAGCGTTCTTGCGGCTTCATCGGCCGCCGCTCGCGTGCTGGCAGGACTGGAACCGATGATGGTATGTTCCCGGTTCGATTTGTTCCACACCGGGATGACTTCCACTCCCTGCTCGGCTGCCATCCTACAGGCCTGCAGTTGAGGCTTGGCTTCACGAGCAAACCTGTCGCCAACTCCGATCGAATACTTTGAAAGTGAAAGTGTGCCGCCCATGTTATCACCTCTATCAACCGGCTACGCGCGCTAAGGCAGAAGCTTGACTTTGAGGTTGCGGAATTCGATCAGAAATCCTTCTGCTTCAAGGCCCAAGTAGCCTTTGAGCGCTTCAGGAACCGCGAATTCGCTGCTCACATCGCCGTTGACCAAGAGGGTGATTTTCGGCCCTTCGCACCAAATCTCGTAGATATTCCACTCACCAGGCGGCTTGATGCGGTTCACCTTCGGCTTAGGACCAAACTTCTTGGCGGTGAGTTTGCCGCCAACCAGAGTTTGGCCGAACAGATACCCGTCGTTTCCGGCCCCCACCTGCGCTTGGTGCCAAACGCGCCCATCGGCACTATTCCGAACAAAGACCCCGCTGTTATATCCTTTCAGTCCTTCGTGCTTCGTGAAGCGCCATTCCGCGTGAAGTATGAAATTGGCGAATTCGCGATCGTAGCGAAGCCATTCGTGACCGCGATCGCCCTCGCAATGATGATACGGTGCGCCTTATCCAGTTTCCACTGCGAGACGGGATCCAAAGCCTTGTCGGGCGGGATGGCAACCCGTGTCCAACCCTTGAAGGACTCGTCGGGCAGGATATCGATCCACCCGGAAGTATCGGACGCCAAAGCGTTCTTTGTCTGCGCCCACAATGTGGCCGAGAGTAGACACGAGATAGTAATGATCAAAGCCCCGCGTGATTTCATGACTGCACCCCCTCAAATTCGGCGCTGCCGAACAGGTCAAGAAGTCGAAGGTCAAAAGTAGACCAACTGGAAGTGGGCGCGATAAATCGCGCCGATTCCAGCCGTTAGAATCTACACTTTTTCTCGGACTCTCGCTCGGGAAAACGGTGGGCGGTAGGTGGGGGAAGAGCAGGTGTCAGGCGCCAGGTTTCAGGTGTCAGGTGCTGGGGACTGGGCGCCGGGATGACTCCGAATTGCAAATTCTGAATTGCGAATTGCCCGATGTTGAACAGTCGGGTTGGAAACATCAGATGCGGTGCTCTGGTTCTGGCTCCATGCCGAACATAACCACATGGTCGGCTAACAAGTCGGAACCGCCGCCGCTCACCGCCCGGTGTAGGTTTTCCGCAAGCAGGGCTCAGTCTGACGGGCTTGTGCCGTCTTCAGTCACGACCGATAAACTGACTGCTGACGACTTTTCTTGATCGTGTTAGGCGGCCAAGACCGGTTTATGCAAGTAAGCCTGACCCTCAGCCATACGAGTCATTCTGATTGATCGTGCAACCACAGGCGGGGCCTATGCTGAATGCAGTTGATAAGCTATTGCGGGTATAATGCAGCTTGAGGATCAACCATGAAATACAAAGTCGTTTTGCAAGCTTCTGAAGAAGGTTACAGCGTTTCGTGTCCCGGCTTGCCCGGATGCTGGTCGCAAGGCCAGACAGAAGAGGAAGCGCTTGAGAACATCCGGGAGGCAATTCGGGAGTACTCGGAGGCAGTCAAAGAAACGTTTCGAGAAGCGGAAGTGATGGTCTCGAGACCATCCAGTATGCAGCGTAGGTCCGTCTAACGTGGCGCTGCGCCTGACAGCCGCCACCCGCGGCACGAATCGTTAGCCCTTAGGTGAGGAGGAGCCGATCAGGCCGAATGACCTCGGTTTTTTGGTGGGATGCGGAGAAAGCTCGCTCGAACGTTTCGAAGCACGCTGTCACCTTTGAAGAGGCGGCATCGGTATTTCGAGATACCCTCTCCGTTACCGTTAGTAACCCGTTGCATTCGACTGAGGAGAGCCGGTTCGTGACACTGGGGCAGTCGGAACGAGGCCGCACCCTGGTCGTGGTGCACGCCGAGTTCGGGGATGCGATCCGGCATTATCAGTGCGAGACTCGCAACGCGCCGTGAAAGGAGAGACTATGAGGAAGGTGCGCTCTAGGCGCGAACCCCAAGAGATGCTTCCGGAGTATGACTTTTCCGGCGGCGTTCGCGGAAAATACGCCAGTCGATTTGCGAAGGGCACGATCATGGTAGTTCTTGACCCTGACGTTGCCGAAATATTTCCCGATCCGACATCGGTGAATAAAGCTCTTCGCGCGCTCGGTCATATCATCCGGGGCCGCCCTCCAAAGACCGGCCAACGCCGGTCTACAGGGTGAGGGTAAGCTCGGCCACGTCGGCGACGGCCCACGGGCGACTGACTACTGACGACTTTTGTCGATAGCGCTCGCCCCCGTTCTTCGACTGCAACATCGCGGGCTGGCGCAGAGCGTAGCTCTGCGATGCGCGACGTCGCCGGTCACCCTCCTAGCCACCCTGCGCTCACAGGCTTTCGCCCTTAGCGGGCTGACCGGAAAGCAGGAATGTCTTCGGATACGGTCCCTCACAGAGAAGTCGACAGTCGAAAGTCGAAAGTCATGCGCTGCGGGACCGCCCTTCCCCTCCGTGGTGAGAAATTCGGGTCAGGCGTTTGCCGTCGCGGGCTTGAGCTGATTTCCTGCCCGCCCCGCAAGAACGATCATCATTGCCGATGCCGCTACCGAGAGCCAGCCAAAGGCGTTGCCGTAGCGCGCGTAGAGGGTTGGAGTGGCCGGACCGAGAGGCAGGTCGACAAGCACGCTGCTGCCCGGCAGATAATCGCTTCGCTGGCGCGCAATGGTGTGGCCGTAGCGGTCGCTGACGTTCAGAAAGCTCTCGCGGCCCGCCCGGACGACCGAGTACCCGCTTTCAACTCCGCGCAGAGTGGCCACACTCGAGGCCATCCAGGCGTCGCGGTAGAAGTCCCATGCCGGCACGAGCATGGCGGAGACGCCCAGCCGCCCGTAGCGCCGCCCGAAACCCGTGAAGATCAGGTCGCGGCAGATCGCCAGCCCAAAAGGCGCGCCGCGGATGGTGCGCACAATCTCTTCTTTCCCCGGCGCAAGATCGCTCTCCAGGTGAGGGACAAGATGCTGCTTGTGGTACTCGGCAAGCAGTTCTCCCGTGGGACTGAACAGCCACGACGCATTGTCCTTGCGCTCGGCGCGGTTCAATTCCACGCCCGCCACCAAGTACACCCCAGTCCGCTGCGCTAGCGACGCCAGTTCGAGTTGACGCTTCGCGGCCTCCTCGGGCGCGAGTGCGGTAATCTTCTCCGGCAGCACGACGATGCGGGCGCCCTCCCTGGCGAGTCTGGCCACTGTGTCCGCATATCCGCGCCACACGGCTTCGGCGCGTTCGGGCGGCGTGTTCCCGCCGATGAAGTCGTCGATCGACACGATTCCGATTCTCACCGTGGGCGCCGTTTTGGCCTGACGAAGGCGAACCGCTCCGTAGCCGAGGCCAGCGGCGATTAACACCAGGGGAACTCCGTAGGCAAGCAAGGGGCGCTCGATCCGCAGTCCACGATAAAGCGCGACCGCAACGGTGGAGGCAAACAATCCGACGAGGAAGACGACGGCGGGCGCGCCGAGCACGGAAGCAATCTGGATGACGGGTAGTGCGTCCATCTGCGTGTAGACGAAGGTGCCCCAGGTGCCATGCGGCGAGAAGAACGAGACCAGCGTGTCGATTGCGGCCAGCAGCACGGGATACGCGAAAACAATCGGCCAGTTTCGCGAGGCCACCACTGCGGCGTGCGTTCGGGTCACGAAAAAGCCCCAGACAAGAACCTGAAGGAGCAGCAGCACCACCGTCGCCACCGTTCCCGTGGTCTTCAGGTAGTAGGTGAAATTCGAGCTGAGGCCGATGGCCGCCGCCAGCCAAGCAAGCAGGCGTGCCTCCCGCCGGCTGGCATGAAAGGCCGCAAGCAGTAGGGGAATGGGCGCCAGCCAGGCGGCCAGCCAAGAAGGCGCGAGCCCGAGCGTGAAGTAAAACAGTATGCCGGAAACCACCGCAGCAGCGAAGCGGGCGCCACGAGCTTGTAGAAGTTGGTTCATCCGGTTACTGCGGCCTGTTGAGTTATCCGAGAAACATGACGTGGACGGCAGCAATACGCTTAATCAAGTCGAGTTGCTCGCTGCGGTTCTCGGCGCCGATAGTAAAAGCATCCAGCACGCCGAGCGACAGCGCGTATTTCAGCGCCTCATCCGCACGAGATCTCATGTCACCCTGACCGAGGATCTTCATGCCGATGATGGCCTTGCCCGCCTCGCGCCCCGCTCGAAGGGTGGCGACGACGGTGGCGGGGTCCGCGTCCATATGCGACCCGATGGGGTTCACCCGCGAAAGCATGACTTGGACCCAGGGAGATTTCGCCGCGGTGCGGAGCGCGCCGATGGTGTGGCAGGAGCAGCCATGAGCCCGGACGATTCCCTTTTCTTGCGCCTCCGAGATCACGTCCATGGCCGGCCGGCACTTCTCGGTCCAGTCGTCGTCAGTCAGGCAGTGCATCATGAGAATGTCGATGTAGTCCGTCCCCAGTTCTTTACGGAAGCGGTCAATGTCGGCGCGCATTCCTGCCGCATCGCGTGACCATGACTTGGACATGACGGTGATTCTTTCTCTCGGCAATTTCTTCAGGGCCACCGCCACATGGTGATGTGTTCCGTAGGAATCAGCCGTGTCAAAGAAACGCAAACCCTGGTCGTATCCTTGCAGTAGCAGATCGGCGAGGCCCTGAATGCCCAAAGCCGATTGATTGGAATGATGGTTGGAGCCGACTGTCCCCGTCCCGCAGGCCAACCGCGAGGTCTTGATGCCGGTTTGGCCCAGGGCGACAATATCCGCAGCGCTGAACTCCCCTGTGACGGGCGGCATCGCGGCGGCCCATCTTTTTGACCCCAGCCACGCCGCAGCTACGCCCATCGCCGACTTGGTCAAGAAATCCCTACGCTTCATGGATGCACCTCTCAAATAAGCTGATTTGCCTTCGATCGAAGCCCTTAGACCCTCCGAGCAAGAGCAACCCCCGCCCGCATGGACCTAATGTCCCTAACCTTACCACGATCGCTGGGTGTCTGCAATACCCACCGGGCGGCTACACGACAGCATGGAACTTCGCTTCTTTGCGCCGCGTACATAGAGGCAGCGGGGAGGTTGAGATGAGTACACAGCGGTCAGGTCATGAGCGTGGCCAAGATGCTCGTTTCAAGTCGCGCGAGGCGGGTCGAGTCGTGGTGCTGGGGTTGCTGTTTGTGGCGGCTCTGCCCTTGGCCGCACAAGACAAGAAGGTCGCGGGCACGACCGAATCTGAAAAGCACCGAAGCAGCGTCGGATTTATCGCCAGCAATGAGGCGAGTGCAAAGGAAGTTGGCTTGCCTTTGTATCCGGGAGCGCGGCCACACAAGGATGATTCCGACGACAGTTCCGCAGCTCAACTTGGCTTGTGGGGCGGCTCCTCTGGTTTCAAGCTGGCCGTGCTGAAGCTGGAGTCGAACGACGCACCCGAAAAAGTCGCGGCGTTCTACCGCAAAGCCCTTGCGAAGTACGGCAGAGTCTTGGATTGTGCCAACTCTTCCAAACCAACGGTCGAAAAGGAGAAGGGCAACTCCTCAAATGAACTGGGCTGCGAGGGAGAGCGGCCGGAGAGCGGAGAGTTCGTCCTGAAGGCTGGCACAAAGCAGGAGCAACACGTGGTAGGGATTGAGGCGAAAGGAGGCCTTACCGTTTTCCATTTGGTCTACGTCGAGGATCGAATATCCGACAGCAGGAAGTAACCGCCCCGGCGACCCGCGCAATGCGGCGGAGAGCATCGCAAATCTTCGTGCGGTCTTTGGCCGCAAGCGCCCAATCCCGCCCTCGTTCACAGAACCTTCCGTATCTCCGGACTCAAGGAAACATGACTTACTTCGAATCCGTTAATGGAGTAAACGCGAGCCCCGGGCGCATAGGAAACCAATTCTTCATCTCGTTCGCGGGATAGCACCATATACCGACTGATTTGATAGTCGTCATCGAAGGCGGAGATCACCTTCTCCGTCTGCGCTTTGGAAAGGCCGAATTGCGAGAGGTGTACGGCCCTTCCAAAGCCTCCGGAGATTTCGGTGTATTTCCTGACGAGTTCCGCTAAGTCCATAACCGATTGCTGATTGGCGATTGCCGATTGACGATTGAACCCGAATTCGAAAGTTGGCAGCCGCCGTTCGAGCCGAATCACTTGATTCGAGGCCCGTTTGACGCAGATACCGGAGGAACAAAATGGTGCGGGGCCAGGCGTAGGGGCATCCGCCGCGGCGGACGCTGTGCCCCTACAAGATGCACATCACCCCCACGCTAACTTCCGAATTCGGGTTGAATAAGTGGTGTAGCAACTTCCTCCGCTGTCAATCGGCCATCGTGAATCGAAAACCTCCAGTTCCTGCCAACCCCGGGCGAGCGACGAGCCGGGAAATTCTTCGCAAGAAACGAAAAGGCCGCCACGAAGTTTCCTCTCAGGTGAGCTTCTTCAGCGCATCCAGGATCTCGGCGTTTTCGGGTTGCTGTCTGAGCTCGTAGATTTTTATCCAAGCGATCTTGCCATGCTCGTCCACAATGAAGACCGCACGATCGTTGACGAAGGGTATCTGGTGCTTTGTGGGAGGAAAGATGCCATAATCCGCCGCTGTTTTGGCGTAAGGCCAACGGTCCGTAGCGAGGGGGAACTGAAGACCCCCAAGAGATTTTTGGAAGGCGATATGGCAGAAAACCGTGTCGGTGCAGACGCCCATGACCTGGGCGTTCAGGCCGGCAAACCTGGCGAGGTCCGCTTGGATTGCCGACAGTTCGTTCTGTCAAACCGGGGTGAAGTCAAGCGCGTAAAAGCAGACCACCACATTTTTGCCACGATAGGCGGAAAGCTGAAACTCGCCCTGGGTGGCGCCCGTGGTCGAGCTGAGCCTGAAATCAGGCGCCTCGTCTCCGATCTTTAATGCCATTTAAACCTCCATGGACAGAGTATCATCACAAGCGTGAGGGCAGCTCAAGATTACAGCATTAGGCGCTTGGCTCGCCGTTCAGGATAACCAGTTCAGGGTCTTTGAGCGTCACCTTGCTGTGGGGTTGCACGGAGTGCGTGAGCCACACGTTGCCCCCGATGATGCTGTGATGGCCAACGCGTGTATCGCCCCCCAGGATGGTGGCGTTGGGGTAAATGGTGACATGATCTTCGAGGTCGGGGTGCCGCTTATTCTCCTGCCCTCGACGAAGTTGACCTTGTTCATCCTTTCGAAGCGGATTGAATGCCCCCAGCGTAACACCGTGGTAAAGAGTCACCCTTCTGCCGATGGTGGCGGTTTCGCCGATCACCACGCCCGTCCCATGATCGATGAAGAACGACTCGCCTATCGAAGCGCCGGGATTGATATCGATGCCGGTGTGGCTGTGCGCCACCTCGGTCATCATACGGGGAAGGAAAGGCACTCCCATCAGGTAGAGCCGGTGCGCCAGCCGCTGCACGGTAATGGCCTCCATGCAAGGGTAGCTGAGTAGAATCTCCTCATGGCTGGCGGCGGCGGGATCATTCCGGAAAGCCGCTTCGATATCCGAGGCCAATAACCTCGCCAGCTCCGGAAACTGGCCGAACAGATGTTCGGTCAGCTCCTGGGCACGGTCCTCAATGTCGACTGAAGACTGATCCCCTTGGCAACGCCGATCGAAGCGCATGGCAGAGCACAATTGCTCACGCAACAGCGTTTCCATCTCGACCAGGTAATGCCTGGCTCCTGTCGCCGCGCGGTCCAGTTCCGCGCCCTGGCCCTGATAAAAAACAGGGAAGAGCAGCTCGAGGTAGTGGCGGCAGATTTGCGCCGCGGCTTCTCGGCTGGGGAGCCGAAACTCGCACCCGTAATCGCCTGAAAGTTGCGCATCCAGCGCCGCCCTAAATTCGCTTGCTAGGTTCTCTAAACGTTTATCATCCATGGTTTGTTAACCTTTAATGAGTCGAGGAGTCGAGAGTCGAGGAGTCGAGAAGTTTCCACCTTCGAGGTCCGACCTAAGAGCCGAGGAGTCAAGAGATTCCCACCCTCGGCCTTCGACTCAACTTCTCGAGTTCTTGACTCCTCAACTTATCGAGTTCTCGACTCCTTGACTCCTCGACTCTCGACTCCTCGCCCCCGCACACTAGCCGATTCCCTCAAAGAGCACGGTGGATAAGTATCGCTCACCGGAATCCGGCAAGACCGTAACGATGATCTTCCCGGCAAACTCGGGCTGCTTCGCCAGTCGCACGGCCACGGCCGTCGCGGCGCCGCAGGAAATGCCACTCAGGATACCTTCCTCCCTCGTCAGCCGCCGGCCAAATTCAATCGCCTCTTCGTTCGAGACCTGCTCAATACGGTCCACAAGCGACAGGTCGAGAACCTTCGGTACGAAGCCGCCTCCGAGTCCCTGGATCTTGTGCGGACCGGGCTTCAAGGGCTGACCAGAAGTGAATTGAGTCAAGACGGGGCTCCCCGTCGGCTCGACCGCCACCGACAAGATATGTTTGCGCTTGGTTTTCTTGATAAAGCGGGAAACGCCGGTGATGGTGCCGCCCGTCCCCACCCCGGACACTAACACGTCAATTGTCCCGTCGGTGTCGTCCCAGATTTCGGGCCCGGTGGTCTTTTCGTGGATATCGGGATTGGCAGGATTCTCAAACTGCTGAGGCAGGAAATAATGGTTGGCATCGGATTGATAAATCTCCTGCGCCCTCCTGATCGCACCGGGCATGCCCTCCGGCCCCGGGGTGAGGATCAAGCTGGCGCCCAGAGCTGCCATCACTCGACGCCGCTCGAGCGACATGGTCTCGGGCATGGTGAGCGTCAACTTGTAGCCTCGCGCGGCGGCAACAAATGCCAGAGCGATTCCCGTATTGCCGCTGGTGGGCTCAATGATCTCCTTGCCTGGTGTCAAGACACCTCTCTCCTCGGCGTCCCAAATCATCGCCGCCCCGATCCGGTCCTTCACGGAATAGCCCGGGCCGCGGCCCTCGATCTTGGCCAAAACTGTTGCTTTGGCTCCGTCGGTCACCCGGTTAAGCCGTATGAGCGGAGTCCTTCCGATACTGAAAGAGTTATCCTGGTAAATGGTCGACATTGAGTATCCTCTCGATAGTGAATTGTGTGCTCTGAAACCCGGCTTCAAGGCCGGCCTATGACAACACGCTATTCGGTATTGCTTGGGGTCGCGGGTGACGGGTGCGCCCGGGATTCACCATCCCGATGTATCGGGATGGGAGCCCAGGCTAGCTACAGATACAACGGAGGGCCGTACCACCGGCAATGGAAGGAACGATGCTGAGCACGTCGTTCTCATTCAGGGGAGTTTGTTCCCTTTGCAGGAATCGGATGTCTTCGTCGCCGAGGTAAATGTTGACGAAGCTGCGCAGTTTACCTTCATCGTTGTAAAGGTGCTTGCGCAAGCCGCCGTATTGCGTCGTGATGGCGCGCAGCGCCTCCACCACGGTTTTCGCCTCCACCTCCAACGACTCGTTCTTTTCCGCGTATTGGCGGAGCGGAGTCGAGATGATGACCTTGACCGGCATTCTTGCTCCCCGGGATGCGGCTTCGAACGGCCTCGCGGCCAGCAGCCTTCCCGCCTTAATTAATTCGATGCATTCTGAGCCCGAAGGATTCCAGGTTTTCTTGAGGAAGCGGTGCCCACAATCGGTTAACTCACTATCTCAACCTGCTCCGCGCGAAAAGCCCAGCGATCCTCTGCCAAAACCCAGCTCGTCAAATCCTTCGGGACGCCCCGTTCAACCGAGATTATAACATAAGAATACCACGGCCAGGCATGTTCGCGGTCGTAAATCGAAGGCCGCGCCGGATGATCGGGGTGAGAATGGTAGTAACCCAGAACCTCTAAACCCCTCGCCCGCGCGTCCTTCTCCACCCGCAACTGGTCGAGTGGATCGATCAGGAAACGGTTGCGCTCCGTTTCCCGGACCGGATCATCCACCGGCAATAGCTCCTGCGCACGACTCGGATCATGCCGCAGGTTCTTGAGCGCCACAACCTCGGTGACCTGCTTCGCCTCACCGTTGGCCTTACCTAGAAGAATCCCACAGCATTCACTGGGGTATTCCCCTGCGCTGTGTCGCCGGATGGCTTCCCGATGCACATCCCCTAGTTTCAGAATCATGGCCCGCCTGGGGTAAATCAAAAATCTCTTAGGGGTCCGCCCCTTACATATCTTGCGTAATTATTATACTGAGACCTGCCCGGGCCGCCAAATCTGCGGCGCCAAGCCGCTGTAATTCAATTCATTCTCCCCTCTCCCCCTTGGAGGAGAGGGGCCGGGGGGTGAGGGGGTCAATGCCCTGAAACCACAAACAACGCAACGCTGTCCCCAGGTTTCTCGAGAGGGTGCTGGACGTCGCGTGGTCGTTGCCCAATGCTTTCAGCGGCGCGGTGTGAACTGCAAAGACGGGCGCAGGCCCACCACCCCCTCACCCGGCCCGCCTCCCGATGAAGTGCATCGGGACGGCGGTCCACCCTCTCCCCCAAGGGGGAGAGGGCAAGTCGCGCAAGGCCAGAAAATCTCAGCAAAAACGTAGAAACTCCAGTGGCCGGGGCAAGCCCCCGCCCTACATCCTATAACCCAGCCCTTGCGCTTCTTGCCATCAATAGATTAGATTCAAATTCTAGGGTCTGGATTGCGAGCTTGTGAACTTTCTGGAGTCGAATGGGATGGGACAAGAGCAGCTAGTGGCGAACGACATTCGGAAACAATTTACCGCCGCCGGTTTTGAGATTGTGGAGGCTGGCGTACCGCCTGGCTCAATCGGCGTAAAGAAATACAACTGCCTGCAATACCTGGAACCGAAGGCAGAGCAAGCCTGGCTTCCTCTTGGCCCCCCTTATTTCATCATCCGTGGCTTGAACTGTGAACTTGAGGACCGCGGATACCAGAAGTTCTGGTACCACCGGGGCACGCGGTTCCCCATTCGAAAAGCCGAACTCGAGACACTCCACCGCTTTGATGAGGAAGTTCGCGAGATCCTTCGCTTGCCGTCCCTTTACAACGAGTCCTTAGGCTCAACCTGCGCCCGAACCGTGTATGACCGCCTGGACGGAAGGACGGACCGCTAATCTACTCGAACGGCGCTGGCCTGAACATTCGGTCCGGAGCACGGACGTTCCGCCGGTGTCCCTCCGCAATAGCACAGGCAGGCCGCCCGTGCTACGGCTCCCTTCCTGGTTCAGGCGCAGTCTTGGCGCCGGGTGTCGTCGGGCTTGTACTCTGTGCGGGCGAGGAAGGTGGCTCGACAGGCGCAGGAGGTCCAGCAACATTGGGGGCTTGCCTGACCTCTGTTGCAGGGGCAGAAGGCGCCTGCGAGGGCGAACTCGCAGGCCGGACTTCAGGCTTGGTTTGCTCGCCCGAGGGGCCTGGAGGATGCATGAGCGAAGGCGGCCTCGCCTCACGGACGGCAGGCCCCCTTCCAGTTCCCTGCTGCCAGGGGCGAGGCGTATGGCGGGTTTCGCCTTGCGGACGCCGGCCCGTCATCCCCGAAGGCTGCGAAATGGGGCGAAAGATAATCTCAATCTGAACCTTGTCCATGTCTTCGTCGCCCAGTTCGATGATCTCGTCAAATCCTTCCTGCCGAATGTCCGTCTTGGTCTGCCCAAAAGCCAAGTGCTGGCGCTCGATCACAGGACGTCCTACCGTCCTCGGGCGCGATCGGTCACGCTCGACACATTTCTCGAGCGGAACGTCAAAAAGGAAAACCACGCAAGGAACCTGAAACCTCTTTGCCAATTCAAGATATTCCTTCCGATGGTGCTGAGTGAGCGCGGTTGAATCCACCACACAGAGCCGGTTCAAGCCCAGGCGCAATTCCGTGAGGTAGTGGACCAGAGCGAACGCCTGGGTTTGAAAACGCTGATCCCGCTCGTCGTCGCACACTCGAGCTCGCGCCCAGTCCGAAGAGATGATTTGCGTGGGGCGAAAGAGGCGCCGCGCAAAAGTCGACTTTCCGCAGGCAGCGGGTCCGCAGAGCAAGACGATCGACGGGCGAATCAATCTCACTCGCTTCTCTTTGCTTTCATTTGGCGTTTGTTCTTGGGCCATAGTAGTAATGACGGTTCACTCCAAGATTTGGCTACTTATCCGTACCGACCCTTGAGCGAAAAGGAGCGAGGGTTTGAAGACGCCCATGAGACCCATTTGACCTAAAAGATTATGATACTCCCCTTCTGTGAACGGTTGCTCCGCAAAATGGTGAATACTTTCCGAAGAAGAACCACCTCGAGCCCTCAGGTGGGGAGGAAATTTCGTGCCCTCATTAACAGTCATTACAACATGCGATGACGTATATTATTTTTGGATAATAACAACAAGTAAATAGACTGCGCGGGGGCCGCGCCGCCAGGGAGGGCGGGAGGCTGGAGCAATTATGAATTATGAGTTCTAGATTCAATGCTGCACACATAAGGGGTGTTCAGGGAACTCCTTCCCAATTCGTTCCGGGGTGACCCCCTCTCCCGTCCCGATCAGATCGGGACACCCTCTCCCCCAAGGGGGCGAGGGTAGTAAATTCAAGTTAAGGCCCCCTCGCCCCCTTGGGGGAGAGGGGCAGGGGTGAGGGGGTTCTAGGGCCGAACAGTGAACAGCCTCCTTGACAAAGCCTAAGTGAACAGCCTTGGTTCTAGATCGCCTTCTCCGCACTGCCTTCGGCCTCCTGACTTCTTCCCTCAGGTTACGCGACTATTTTCCCAAACCGATCGAACATTCGTGCCGCTCGCGGGATACGCGTTCCTGCTCGAGGTAGGCGCGCGTGCGGCGGGTTAACTCATCGAAGTCCACTTGGTGCGCGTCGAACTCCGGCCCGTCAACACAGGCGAACCGAACCTTCCCGCCCACGGTGACCCGGCATCCTCCGCACATCCCGGTACCATCCACCATAATGGGATTCAGGCTGGCATAAGTCGGAACCGCCCATTCGCGGGTGACCCCGGCGGCAGCGCGCATCATGGGAATCGGCCCGATAACATGGGCTATCCCAAGCAGGCATGCGTTGCCAGCCCACCAAGCGCGCATCAGGTCCACGACGGTGCCGTGCAGCCCTGCCGTGCCGTCATCGGTTGCCCAAAGCACTTCGTCGGCCGCCGAGCGCAGTTCCACATCAAGAATAATCTGGGCCGATGAACGCGCGCCGCACAGAGCGGTGACGTGGTTCCCAGCCTCTCTGAAAGCGCGTGCCACGGGCAGTAACTCGGCGACCCCTACTCCCCCCGCGACGCACAGGACGTTTCCGACTTTCTCGATGCTGGCCGCTTGCCCGAGCGGTCCCAAAAGGTCTGCCAACCGGTCCCCGACCTTGAGCCGAACCGTGGCGCGACTTGTCTTTCCGACCGCCTGGACAACGAGAGTTATGCTCCCCGTCGCTTCATCGCCATCTACAATCGTCAGCGGGATGCGCTCACTCCTTTCGGTGGGCCGGATGATGACGAACTGACCCGGCTTCCAATGTTTTGCAATTTCCGGCGCTTCCACTTGTAGCCAAGCAATCTCGGGCGTGAGCAGCCGCTTCCCCAGAATCTGATTGTCCAGGCTCGCGGAGACCTGATGTTCTTCTGCCGGCTTCTTCGCCACCGCGAGGAGGCCGGAGGTCTCTTGCGCCTGCTGCTCGAGGGCGCGATGAATCGCGGCAGCAGCAACGCGGCCGTCGCGCATCGCCAGGATGACGGTGGAACCGCCCCGGACTACGTCTCCACCTGCAAACACATTGGGAATATTGGTTTGCCCGTCGGCATCAATCACAACCTTGCCACGTTGGGTCAGAAGCTGTGGGGTAGCGCGCTGCACCGTTGGGTTGGGGCTTTGACCGATGGCCATCACCACCGTATCTACCGGCATTCGGAATTCCGACCCCGGGATGGGAACCGGTGACGGCCGGCCTGATTCGTCCGGCTCTCCCAACTGCATCCGGATACACTCCACCTCTTGCAGCACTCCTTTGTCGTCACCGAAGAGGCGGACCGGCGCAGCCAGGAAATCGAAGCGCACTCCTTCTTCCTCGGCGTGCTCAATCTCCTCCAGCCGGGCACGCAATTCGGCGCGCCCGCGCCGGAACATGATCGTCGTATCGGCGCCCATTCGCCGCGACCAACGGGCCGCATCCATGGCGGAGTTCCCTCCGCCCACCACTACCACCCGGGAGCCGATCCGCACCGGCGTGTCAGACTCCGGGAAGCGAAAAGCCTCCATCAGATTCAGTCGCGTCAGGTATTCATTGGCGGTGTAAACGCCGATCAAGTTTTCTCCGGGAATGTTCATCAAATGTGGAAGGCCGGCGCCGGTACCCAGAAAGATGGCCTGAAATCCCTGCGCGAATAAATCCTCCACCGCGCACGTCTTGCCCACGATGAAATCCGTGCGAAACTCGACGCCCATGCTCCGCAGGCGGTCTACCTCGTCACGAATAATCTCGCGCGGCAAGCGAAAGTTGGGGATGCCATAAGCCAGCACTCCCCCCAGCCCGTGGAGCGCTTCGAATATGCTTACCCGGTAGCCGTTTCGCACCAAATCGTAGGCCGCAATGAGGGAAGCGGGGCCGCTCCCCACCAGCGCCACGCGGGCCCCGTCGAGCGCCAGGGGTTGCGGCGTATTGGAGGCTGATTGACGGTGATAATCGGCCGCGAACCGCTCCAGGGACCCGATCGCCACCGGTTGTAGTTTCTTCCCCAGCAGGCAGGCACGCTCGCAGTAAAGCTCATGCTGGCACACACGACCGCAGATACCCGGAAAAGGGCTTTCCTCACTGATCTTATCGAAAGCCCCGGCAAAATCGCCCTGCGCCATCAAGCCTATGAACTCTTTGACATTAATGTGCAACGGGCATGCTTCAATGCAAGTCGGATTCTTGCACTGCAAGCATCGGAGTGCCTCAACTTGGACCTGCTCGAGTGAAAACCCCAGTGCGACCTCTTCGGGACCGCGCAGGCGAACGTCTGGGGATAGGAGTGGCAGGGGCTGACGAGGCGCTTTGGGGTTCAGCTTCACCCTAGGTTTGTTTTCGGCCGCCTGAGTCACCGTTTGCTTCGTTTTCTCTGCGTTCAGGATAACCCTCCATCAATGTCGGATTTCGGTCCGTAGTGCAAAGAGCTCAGAGCCGCAGGGTAGAAAATCTTGCGATGGCTCAAACCTTAGTAGGTCTGACTGAGCAATTCATTTGCCAGCGGATAGTCTGCCGGCACTTACCGGATCAGGGCCCGTAGAATCGAAACCCTTCCGTCGTCGGTCCCAGAAAACCTCGAATTCAGTCCGGGAGTCTGTGAACAATGGAAAGCTCTCTGCCTGTGGGGTTTGGATCTGACTGTGAGTTCCATTCCTGCTGCTTGTTCGGAGCATTTAGCCCGCAAGACGTGATCTGCTGATCCACTCCGAAGCCAGGACCAAGTTGTGACATTTTCAACACCGTCAAGTGCGATAGGTGAGCCATTGTGCCCACTTGTGACCCACTTAGGGTTCATCAATCCTGACTGCCATTCCTCATCTCGCACCCCCGGCAGGGAGGCACCGGCTCTTTTTGCTCTGGGCAGGTAAGGAAGGGGGCCATAAGCCGCGAAATAGGACCAATTCTTGGGTTCGATTGGGTTTTTGGGCACTCAAAAACCAGTTCGTTTTGTGGCCTCAAAAACGCTAACTCCTTTATTCTCAATAGATCCTTAGGTTCGTTCCGTCAAAATAGTATCTTTTCTGCATTTCTCGCAGGTTTTCCGCGACCCGCGCACCGGTTTCAAACCGCTTCGCACGCTCTGTTCCGGCTTTTCTCATAGGTCAACTACAGTAGCCTATCACGTCCCCATCCCGGTGTCAAGAGCCACACTGCAGTTATAATCCGCAGATTCCGCAGATGACACAGATTGCCATCAGCAGTCGGGGTCTTGGTGGTCTGCGCAATCGGTTAATTCTGCGGATCAGTTGCTATGGAACTCCTCGCAAGGTGAATTCACGGGCCAGCGCTTCTTGATATACCGAAACCCCGTCCCCAGCTCGCGGTCCACCTCCATCGCCGCCCCGATGATGGCGTAGGTCCTCTCGTCGCGCCTTCTTCACTCATCTGCGTCATCTGCACAATCTGCGGATTTGTTTCTGCCCGCCAGGTGGCACATAGCGCGGGCTGACTTTCCGCGCCTTGCGTGTTACGATACGTTTTGAAAGGGCCTAATGAACCACTTAGCCAGCCCTGAAACCCTTGTCGAATTGAAGGGAGGGACCGAGCGCATTGCTAAGGATCAGAAAGAGAAAACAGAGCCGCCAGTTTCCAATTTTCCAGTTTCTGCCTTCACGGGTGAGCTATCAATGATTCTGGCCGTGGTTGACGACCTGCTTTTCCTTTCCAAAATCCAGCAGACTGCCCAGCATGTCGGGGTCGCGGTGAAATCCGCTCAGCCTGCGGACCTGCCCGGCCTGGCCATCCAGGATGTTCCGAACGCCCTCATCATCGATCTAAGCCACCGGTCAGGCAAGGCCTTGGAAGTCCTGCGTACCTTCAAGTCTGACTTGAAAACAAAAGAGATCGCAGCCATTGGCTTTGTCTCTCACGTTCAAAACGACCTCATTGCGGCGGCGCGTGACGCCGGATGCGATCTCGTGCTGGCGCGCTCCGCCTTTGTCAGCCAATTGCCGAGTCTCCTGCAACGGTTTTCGGGAACCGGCACGGCAGGGCGCGCTGCGGAATAAGATTGCATCCCCATTAGCATGGTAATATATCTGCATGGCATTGGCTCGTTCTAAGGTCACTGCGCAGGGACAGATCTCGGTGCCGACGGAAGTGCGTCGGAGGCTTGGCATCGGCCCTGGGTCGGTTCTGGAGTGGAACGAAGAGGGCGAGAAGATCGTGGTGCGGCGATCGGCTCGGTACAGCTCGGAGGATATCCACCGGGCACTATTCCCCCAGCAAGCCCCGAGGTCTCGAACCCTCGACGAATTGAAGCAAGGAATCCGACGGCACGTGCGGGAGCGCCATGCGCGCCGTTGATACCAACGTCCTCGTCAGACTCATCACGCGCGACGATGTCCGGCAAGCCGCATCGGCTGACCGGTGGGTGGAGAACGGCGCGTGGGTCTCAATCTTGGCCCTCGCGGAAGCAACCTGGGTCCTTTCAGCCGTGTACGAACGCGGCCCCACCGAGATCGCCTCTGCGGTTGAAATGCTTCTCAACCACAAGGAGCTGACCTTACAAGACGCGGACGTTGTGGCGGCAGCGCTTAAGCGTTTCCGCGAGCGGCCGGCACTGGGCTTTTCCGACTGTCTCCTGCTCCAACTGGCTCGGAAGGCCGGGCATTTGCCACTGGGTACGTTCGACCGGGAACTGAGCAAGCTTGACGGAGCGGAAAAGCTGTAAGCAGTGAAGGCGCGGGGAGCGTATGGCCTGCAGCCCTGGTGCGAGCGAGAGGGCCTTCGCAAAGCTCGCGTCAGCGGGGGAAATCCATCAGCCCATGGCAAGCACTCAAACTCTGCAGGAGGAGATTCAATGATAAAGAGACTGCTGCTTCTTTTCGGAATCCTCTATCTGATCGCATGTCCAATCTCGGTGCAAGCTGCAAAAAAGGCTAAGGCAGACCTACTCAATGCTCAAGGCGCGCCCGTTGGCACAGCAACATTCAGCGAGAAATCCAATGGCGTTCAACTGGACCTGAAGGTCTCTAATCTTTCACCCGGACTTCACGGCTTCCACATTCATGCGGTGGGGAGGTGCGAAGCGCCCGATTTTAAATCGGCCGGCCCTCACTTCAATCCTGAGGGCAAGCAACACGGTTGGGACAATCCGCTAGGCCATCACCTGGGCGATCTGCAAAACCTGGACGTGGGCCCGGACGGAAAAGCCAACGGCCGAATCTTGGTTCCTGGGGTAACTCTTGGAGAAGGGCCGAAGTCGCTATTTCATGAGGGTGGCACGTCCCTTGTTATCCATGAGAAACCCGACGACGGGAAGACCGACCCCGCCGGCAACGCCGGGGCCCGGATTGCCTGCGGCGTAATCATGCGGTAGGGTCGTTTGAGCTTCTTCGCGGCTGGGCATCAGGGCGTAGCAACCCGGAAGGGCGGGCACCGCTTCGGCGCCAGACGCTGGGCCTGAGTGCTGTCATGCTGAGCCCGTTCTCCCGCCGCGGCGGGATCAGGGTAAACTCTGCGAAGCATCCCTGCAGTTTGTCGCTGGATGCTGAGCGCAAAAGACAACTGCGGAGATCCTTCGCCCGCCCGAAAGCACGGCGGGCTCAGGATGACAGACGACTCCAAATTCGGAATTCGTCGGGCTCAATACTCATGACCGGAAGCCTGACACCCGCTCATCATCGCAGGTAGTGTTCGAGGACGGCATCCCACTTGCCCTGGGCGGAGAGAATCAGCTCGATAACCTCGCGCACGGCGCCCCTGCCTCCCGGCTGCCGGGTCATATAATGAACGTGGCGGCGCAGGAGCTTGTGTCCGCCGGCCACACCGACCGCCAACCCGACGCGAGTCAGTACAGGCAGGTCCACGATGTCGTCGCCCATAAAGCACACTTCCTCATCTTTCAGGCGTGCCTCCTGAAGGATCTCCTGGTAAGGCGCAAGCTTTTCCCGGGCATTCTGCTTTAGGAAATGAACGCCCAATTCCTTCACCCGGTATTCGACGGCGGGTGAACTGCGGCCCGTGATGAAGCCCGTCCTGAGCCCGGCTTGGTGGGCGATACGAAAGCCCAGCCCGTCGCGAGAGTGGAACGCCTTGGTTTCAACCAGCCCACCGCCCGGGCGTGGAACGTAAAAGAAGCTTCCATCAGTCAAGACGCCGTCAACGTCCATGAGCAGGAGCTTGATCTTGCGGGCGCGCGCCTGGAGTTGTTTGGATGTCAAAGGCATGTTTATATTCAAAACATCTGTGTTGTCCAGAGGTCGTGGATATGGACTACGCCCTCCAGCTTGCCTTGGGCGTCCACGACGAGGAGGGAGGTAATTTTCCGAGTCTCCATGAAATTCAGGGCTTTGGTCGCCAACTCTTCCCGGCCAATAGTCACTGGATTTCGTGTCATGGCGTCCGCGGCTTTCAAATCCAGAGCTCGATTCCCTTCCCGCTGAAACAATCGTCGCAGGTCGCCATCCGAGATGATTCCCAACAAGCGGTCAGAATCGCCGGTGACCGCGGTATGCCCCAAACCCTTCTTGCTCATTTCATAGATCACGTCCGGCATGGGGGTGTGGGGGCCCACGCGGGGAAGTTGATCCCCCGTGTGCATAACGCTCTCGACGCGGCGCAGCTTAACTCCGAGGTCACCGCCCGGGTGGAGTGCGGCGTAGTCCGCTTCATCGAAACCCCGTTTCTCGAGCAGCGCCATGGCCAGCGCATCGCCCATAGCCAGCATGGCGGTGGTCGAGGCGGTGGGCGCCAGTCCCAGCGGGCACGCTTCCTGCCGAATTCCCACGTCGATCACCGCCTCGCTTGCCTGCGCCAGTGTCGAAGTCAGATTGCCCGTCAGTGAGATGAGCGGGATAGCCAAACGTTTGACGGTTTCGAGCAGCCGCAGCAGCTCCACGGTCTCACCGCTGTAGCACAGCGCCACCAGCACGTCGTGGCGGACCAAGCGTCCAAGGTCACCGTGCAAGGCTTCCGAGGGATGCAAGAAGAACGAGGGCGTGCCGGTGCTCGAAAGCGTGGCGGAAATCTTTTGCCCAATCAGGCCGGACTTCCCCATGCCGGTGACCACAACCCTCCCCCGACAGGCATAGAGGATTTCAACCGCCCGCACAAAGCTCTGATCGAGGCGCTCCACCAGTTCGCTCAAGGTCTTCGCCTCGATTTCCAGAACCCTGCGCGCCGTATCCAAACTCATCGCCGTTTCACTCGAACGGTGGATAATAACATAAGCTGCCTGTCACGGTGTCATTCCGAGCGCAGCGAGGAATCTCGCCCTGTTCTTTGTTCCACCGAGTCCCAAGTCCAGAGCGAGATTCCTCGCTGCGCTCGGAATGACACCCAGGGATGGTTCCAGCGTGTTCGCCGCTAGAGCGTTCGCGTTCGCCTTCGCGTTCACGTGCGCGCTTCGATCTTATTGACGACGGTTTTCAGCGCCTTGACGCGCGCCCACCACTTCCAGTTGCCCTCAATGATGGTCCAGGGAGCGTAGTCCGTGTCCGTTTTCGCGAACATGTCTTCCAGCGCTTCAATGTACTGGCCCCACTTTTCGCGGTTGCGCCAATCCTCTTGGGTCAGCTTATAATTCTTCCAGGGATCTTTTTCGCGCTTCTTGAAGCGGTCGAGTTGTTCCTTCTTGGAAATGTGAATCCAGAACTTCACCAGGACCATGCCGTCATCCACCAGGGTCCGCTCGAATTCATTGATCTCCCGGTAAGCGCGCTGCCATTCCTCCTTCTTGGCAAACTTCTCGACCCGCTCGACCAAAACCCGGCCATACCAAGTGCGATCGAAAATCCCGATGCGGCCGCGGGCCGGCAGCCGGAGCCAAAAGCGACGCAGCCAGTGGTGGGCCTTGTCCTCCTCGGAGGGTGGGCCGATAGGGTAAACCTCGTAGCCGCGTGGGTCCAGGGCCTCGGTCAAGCGCTTGATATTGCCTCCCTTCCCTGCCGCGTCTTCTCCTTCGTAACCGACACAGACCGGAATTCCTTTTTCAATAATCTTGCGTTGCAGTTTCAACAGCCTCAACTGGTACTCTTCCAAAAGCTCCGCGTACTCCTCCTTGGACTCGAGCTTCTTGTCGAGATCAAGCTTGTCCAGATAACCCATGATGCCACCTCCGGGAATCCCTGCTCCGTCACAGGGGATTGAGGAACCGCGCGGCCTGCGGCCAAGCGATGATTGCAGACGTTCTTCGCAAGACACAAAGAACAGCGAAACTAATCCCGAAATCAGAAGTTGGACCTGCGGGGACACGTGGACACCCTTGTCACCCTGAGCCCGCCGTTCTGTGGCAGGCGAAGGGTCTGCTTTGCTTCGAAAAAAAGCAGATTCTTCATCCGCCAAAGAACCGCGGATTCAGAATGACAGAGGGCGGCACGGACACAGGCTTATTTCTTTTCCTGCTCCTCGTGGTGAGCGGTCGGGTCGTGCTTCGGAGCAGCCTTGGCTTTCTGATCGCGGAGGACCGCTTTGCGGCTCAGCCGGATCTTGTTGCCCTCGATGGCAATCACTTTAACCAACAACTGGTCCCCTTCCTTGAGTTCATCGCGAATGTCCCGGATCCGGTGCTCAGCGACTTCACTGATGTGCAGCAATCCGTCCGTGCCGGGGAAAATCTCAACGAAAGCGCCAAAGTCCGCCAGCCGGACTACCTTCCCGAGGTAGGTCTTGCCCAACTCGGCCTCGGCCAGAAGGTCCTTGATCATCTTGAGGGCCTTGTGGGCAGCAGTTTCGTCGGTGGCGGCCACGTTGACCTTGCCGTCATCCTCCACATCGATCTTCACGCCGGTCTGCTCGATAATGCCGCGAATCACCTTGCCCCCCGGCCCGATAAGTTCACCGATCTTCTGACGGTTGATTTGCAGGGTGTAGATGTGGGGAGCAAATTCGGAGATCTGTTTGCGGGGCTCGGAGAGCGTCTCCAGCATTTTTCCCAGCACGTGCAGGCGGGCCGACTTCGCCTGGCCAAGCGCCTCCGCCATGATCGGCGCGGTGATGCCGGAGATCTTGATGTCCATTTGCAGGGCGGTAATGCCGGCTTTGCTGCCCGCCACCTTGAAGTCCATGTCGCCGTAATGGTCCTCGCTTCCGGCGATGTCCGTCAGGATGGCGTATTTCTCGCCTTCCTTGACCAACCCCATGGCAATTCCCGCCAAGGGCGCCTTGATGGGCACGCCCGCATCCATCAGCGCGAGGGTCCCGCCGCACACGGTCGCCATCGAGGAAGACCCATTGGATTCGAGGATGTCCGAAACCACGCGAATCGTGTAGGGGAATTCCTTCTCTTCCGGGACGACGGCAATCAGCGCACGCTCCGCCAGCGCCCCGTGGCCGATTTCACGCCTGCCGGGACCGCGCAGGAACGCCACCTCTCCCACACTGAAAGGTGGGAAGTTGTAATGGAGCATGAAGCGTTTGAAAGCCTCGCCTTCGAGCACATCGAGCCTCTGCACATCCTCGGCGGTCCCCAGCGTAGCGGTCACCAGTGCCTGTGTCTCACCTCTGGTAAAGAGGGCGGAACCGTGAGTGCGTGGCAGGATGCTCACTTCGCTCGAGATCTCCCTCACCTGGTCGAAAGCCCGGCGATCAGGCCGCTGGCGTTTCTCGAGGACGTCGTTGCGGAAGAGGCGCTCTTCCAGACGCGCGAAATAGTGAGCGGCCAGGCGGCGCTTCTCTTCGTCATCTTCCGGGTAGCTTTCCAACAGTCTGGTCCGGATTTCGACGATTCGACGCTGGCTCTCCTGCTTGGGGTATTTCGAGGTGTCCATGGCCTCGTGGAGCTGCTCCTCGACCTTGCTCGCCACTTCGCCGTAAAACACCTCATCCACCGCTGGCGTAACAAATTCGGCCTTCTTAATGCCTAGCTTCGCGAAAAGATCTTTCTGCATGGCCACGATTTTCCGGATTTCGCCGTGACCGTACTGGAGGGCGTCCAGGATCGTCTCTTCAGAAACTTCCTTGGCGCCCGCTTCCACCATCACGATGGCCTCCTCCGTGCCCACCACGACCAGATTTAGCAGGCTGGACTTGGTCTCCGCGTAGGTGGGGTTCGCCACCAGCCGGCCATCCACCAGGCCTACCCGCACCGCTCCGACGGGCGTATAAAACGGAATATCCGAAAGGTAAAGGGCGGCTCCCCCGGCAACCATGCCAATGACGTCCGGGTTGTTGTCCGAATCCGCCGACAGAACCAAGGCAATCACTTGAGTCTCGTCGTTGAAGCCTTCGGGGAAAAGAGGGCGGACCGGCCGGTCAATCATGCGACTGGTGAGGATTTCCTTTTCCGTAGGTCTTCCTTCCCGCTTGAAAAAGCCGCCGGGAATCTTCCCCGCGGCGTAGTTATATTCACGGTAGTCAACCGTTAAGGGGAAAAAGTCGATGCCCTCACGGGGTACAGTTGAACATGCGGTCGCCAACACTACCGTGTCACCATACCGGACCATGGCGGAACCGTCCGCCTGCTTGGCTACTTTGCCACATTCAATGCTCAGGGTATTTGATCCCAGGGCAATTTCTACTTTTTGCATCTCAATGTCCTCCGACAATTTTTGCCCAGTGCTCGCTGGGGCCTCCGCGCGGTGCAGAAGCGCTCCACCGTCCAGCTTCACTTCGCTGCTCTCGAAATGTGCGGGACTGGTTGTGCATACTGGTTTGGTCAGAGAGTTGCGAATTGGGGCGGATAAGCAACTACGGGCGCCCTCAGAACCGGCTGCGGAAAGGCGCAAAACGAAAAAGCGACCTGCACCCGTATCGCGGGGGGTCGTTGCGCGCAAAAAATTTGTCGCTTTGGGAATTCCTGAACTGTCCGCTCAATACCGGCTACTTGCGGATGCCCAACCTCTCGATAACCCGCTTATAACGCTCCGCATCCAGGCGTTTGAGATACTCCAACAAGCGCCTTCTCTTGCCCACCATCATGAGCAAACCACGGCGCGACGCGTGGTCCTTGCGATGAACGCTAAAATGCTCATTCAGATAGTTGATTCGTTCGCTCAGCAGGGCTACTTGAACTTCCGGCGAACCTGTGTCGCTTCCGTGAACTCGGTAACGCTCAATCAGGTCGCCTTTGGATTCGCGCGTCAACGGCATCCGCCATTCTCCTCGCTTTTCATCTCTCTTTTCAACAATTTCAGATTAACATGAAGCCGGAGTTTTGGCAAAAGAAAATCGAACGGAGAGTAATCCCTCAGTCTCGGTTGGCGTAGCGCCGCCCATTAGGGCCTGCCCTGATCCCGCAGTCGCGGGAGAAGGGGCGGCACGTGCCGGCCCCGCCCCTGCGGGACCGGCGCTACGTGCGTTGCCACCCGAGAGTGAGGGATTACACCTACATCACTCGGTGTCCCCCACACTCCCTTGCGAAGGCATGAGCAGGATTTCTTCCAGCGTGGTTCGTGGGGGCTGTGCCAGCGCCCCAAAGACGGCCTCCGCGACGTCCGTCGCCTGGATGAGGTCGAGGCGGCAGACGGGGAATCCAAATTGATTGGTCAGGCGGGTGTTGGTGGAGCCCGGCAGAATGCCTGTGACGCGAATCTTCAACGGCCGAAGCTCCTCGCGGAGTACCCGCGTCAGGCCAAGCGCCCCGAATTTGGAAGCGGTATAAGCCGAACAATTCGCAAAAGGCTGGAGGCTGGATACGGAAAGGATATTCACCAAATGGGCCGCCCGGCTGCGGCGAAGAAGGGGCAGCGCGCCGCGGGTGCACAAGAACAGAGAGGTCAGATTGGTTTCCATGTTCCTTCGCCAGTCGTCGAGGGAGGTGGAAACAAAGGGCTTATAAGTGAAAACGCCGGCGTTGTTGATAAGGATGTCAAGGCGGCCCAGCTCGCGCCCCACAACCTTGAACAGCCGCTGGACTTGCCTGGCCTGCGTCACATCCGCCTTGACCACCAACGCGCCACCCGGAACTTCCTCTGCCGCCTTGCGCAGAGCCGCTTCCTTCCGGGCAACCAGTATGAGTCTTGCACCCTCTTCTCCCAAACGCTGGGCAATCGCCAAGCCGATTCCCCGGCTGCCGCCGGTCACAAGGATGACTTTACCTTCAAGTTTACCCATAAAGTCAGTGACGAGTGACAAGTGACGAGTGACAAGCGGAAAAGCAAAAGCATAAATCAGAATTCGGGACTCTGTCTTTACAAACTTCCCGCCTGCTCTTCACTAACCCCCGAAACCTGAAACCTGGCACCTGTACTTTTGCTCGTCACTCGTCACTTGTCACTCGTCACTACCTTTCGCGCACTAGTCTCAAGAATTCCGCCCGTGTCAAGTCGCAGTCCCGGAAGACCCCTGTCATGTGCGACGTGACGGCGACCGAGTTCTGCTTCTCAACCCCACGCATAATCATGCAGAGGTGCTTTGCCTCAATGATGACGCCCACTCCCTGGGGTTGAATCCTTTCCATTAGAGCTTCGGCAATTTGCGTGGTAAGCCGCTCCTGGATCTGAAGGCGCTTGGCGAAGACATCGACCACTCGGGGTATTTTGCTCAGGCCGATGACCTTCTGGTTCGGGATGTAGGCCACGTGGCACTTTCCAAAAAAGGGCAACAGATGGTGCTCACAAATGCTGAATAGCTCGATGTCCTTCACAATAACCATTTCATCGTAGGCCACCGGAAAGAGTGCGCCGTTCAAAACCTTGTCCAGCTCCTGATGGTAGCCGCTGGTAAGGAAACGCAGCGACCTTGCCACGCGGCCCGGAGTTCGAATCAACCCCTCGCGGCGGGGGTCTTCCCCAAGCTCACGAAGCAGGGTATGAATCGCCTCCTCGAGCGGGTCGGATTCCCCCTCTTTTTCGAGTTCGTTCAATGCCGCCATTTGATCTTCAATCATTCTTGCCCTCTCAGTTCCTGCTCCTGACGCTGCGTTCGCCCTCATATTCAAAGAAATTGGAGTTGGTCTCCTCCAACCGCACGCGCGCGAGTTGGGCGGCGTGAAGAGGTCCAGCGCTGTTGACCTTGTCCTCGAGCAGATTGAATATCTCCACGCACACGTTTTCTGTCGTCGGCACTCGAGATTGAAAGTTCTCCACGTCCAGGTTGAGGTTGGTATGGTCAAAGCGCTCGAGCACTTCTTTTTCGACGAGGCCGTCAAGCGCCACGAGGTCAAAGACCATGCCTGTTTCCTGGTCAATCGGCCCCTCCACCGTCACTTCCAGCACATAGTTGTGACCATGGCCAAACGCGCTGTCGCATTTGCCATAGATGCGCACATTCGCGTCATCCGACAGCGCCTTATTGTGCAGCCGATGCGAAGCACAAAACCGGTAGCGGCGGGTGAGGTAAACCATCACTCTCCGTAATAATCAACATAAAGGTCGGGAGTTTCGTACAACCTTATTCGATGCAGCTTCCCAAAAGTAAGTTTCGGGGCGAGGAGGTCCCAGATTTCCACGGCAAGGTTCTCGGTGGTCGGAATCTTGGTCGCAAAGGCCGGGACTTCCTGGTTGAGGAATTTGTGGTCCATCAACCGCAACACTTCACGCTCCAGGATCGTCTTCAGCCCTTTCAAGTCCACAACCATGCCCGTCGTGGGGTTGAGCAAACCGGCTACGGTGACTTCCAGCATGTAGTTGTGCCCGTGGCCATGGGGGTTATTGCACTTCCCGAAGATGCGCCGGTTCTCTTCCGGCGAAAGCTTCGGATTGTGATAGAAATGTGAAGCGGAGAACTCCGCCCGGCGCGTGACGTAGATCATCCTCTACCCCCTGGTTGAATAACGGCGTCCTTTCCAATCTACGTGGTGTGAGACGCGATGCGCTATGACCGAGTTGATTAGAAGTGCGCCCAAGATAACCGCGCCTTCCAACCTCCACGGCGCCACACCAGACTCAAATCCCAGACGCGTGACCGCCCGCAAATAACTGGCATGACGCACCACGACGATGAGCAAACACCCTAGGGCCCCGCACAAAACGATGACATTTCCCCGGCCGGATAATAACCACATTAAAAGTACTACCAGGAAAAACTGCGGCAGTAAATCCACGGCACAAAGTTCGGCCAATGTCTTGAAAATCTTCGCCAGGCTTCCCCCATAAATAAGATAGAGATTCTTGGTCCATCCGCGCCACATTTCACCAAAGCTGCGGTACATCCGCGTCCGGACCCAGGCTGCTCCAGGCAGAAAAAGCAGTTTCCCGCCCGCCGCCTTGACTCGCTTCGCCAGCTCCACGTCCTCGAGGATCTCGTTGCGAATTGCTTGGTGCCCGCCCACGCGCGCGTACGCTTGGCGCCGGATTAAGAGATACTGACCGTTCGCCGCGGCCGCCGCCGATCCAGGCTCGGAGACTTCTTCGAACCTGTATAGGCGCGCCAGGTTCACATAAACGAGCGGTATGACAGCCTTCTCCCACCAAGTCGGGGTTACTTGGCCGGGCGAGAGCGAAAGCAAATCAGCCCCTTCCCGCTCTGCGAGCTCCAGCAGGGCCGCGAGGCTGCCCGGCAGGTGCTCGGTGTCGGCATCCGTAAAGAGCAGCCAATCACCTGCCGCCTCTCGAGCCGCAACGGTTACAGCGTACGTCTTGCCCAGCCAGCCTTCCGGCAGCGAGTCGATATGCAATACGCGGAGCAGTGGCGCCTCCCCCTTCATGGCCTCCAGAATCTCCAAAGTCCTGTCTTCCGACTGGTCATCCACGATGAGGATTTCCCGCACGCCTCGCTGCGCCGCAAGGGAACGAACCAGACACTCGAGGTTGGCTTCCTCGTTACGGGCGGGTACGATTATGGAGACCAGACCGGGATAGTTTTGACTCATCTAGAAGTTGGCGGTGCGCTCTGGAGTGCGGCAGCTTGCTGCCGCCTTGGCCCAGGCCAGCTTGCTGGCCGTAGCATCGATACGTCATATACTTGGGCCGAAGAGGCCGCGAGCAAGCTCGCTGCGTCAAAGCGGCAGCAAGCTGCCGCACTCCAGAGCAACATTCAGGCCCCAGTCCAAAATACCATTATAATGGAGGGTCGGGCGATGAGCAAAACGAACGCGCTTAGGATTCTCGCACTTTTGCTGATTTTGGGTGGCGCGGCGATCTTCGCTCTGCGCCTGCGACAGCCGCGCCCCGTGGACATCGGAGAAAGAGCCCCTGACTTTACCCTTCCGGCCCTTAACCGGGGTTCGCTTTCACTTCACGATTTCTCTGGACAGGTGGTGGTGTTGAACTTCTGGGCCACCTGGTGCCCGCCGTGCGTGGAAGAGACTCCCGGCCTGGAAAAGTTCGCCGAACGAATGCGCTCGCAAGGCGTGGCCGTGATGGGGGTCAGCGTGGACCAGGATGGGGTAGCCCTACAGACTTTTGCTGCCCAGCAGCACCTTTCTTTTCCTATTGGGCGGGACCCCGATCGATCCCTCGCCAACCGTTACGGGACATTCCAATTCCCGGAAACTTACATTATCGACCAGGACGGCAGGGTGGCGGAAAAACTGATCGGGCCCGTGGATTGGCAGGACCCCCGCATCATTACTGTCGTCCAGGAACTCGCCCGCCGGACGGGAGGCTAGCGAGCCATATGCAATCCGCGGTTTTGGCGGGCTGGCGCAGACGGTCGCATTAGGGCAGTGGGCAGAAAGTGGGAGGCGGGCAGCTTTTCGTAGCGGGCGGCTTTAGCCGGGCAGCTTTTCGTAGCGGCCGGCTTTAGCCGGGCAGCTTCCGACAAGGCTTTGGGGCGGGCACACTCTCCGTCAGCGTGCCGTTCTACAAGCCGACTGAGGTGAGCCATCGTAGCGCGGACCTGTTCGGTAGGTCCGCGGCTTTTTGTTGTCGCTCGAGGACTCCCACAAGTCCCATCAGGAAATCGCAGACCCCAACGAACAGGGGTCTGCGCCAGCCGATGGAAAGGCCTCATTTTCTTCCTAGACAGCCATATACATTTAATTGTATATTTGCTGGTGGCTTTGCTGATACAGTCGCAATCGTGAGCAACCAAGCCGAAAGGCCCAAATACGCGACCGTCGTTTGGGAGGGCGACTCCAGAGAGGTTCTCCAGGCTTTCCCGGAGGACGTTAGGCAGAACCTGGGATTTCAGTTGTGGCAGTTGCAGCAAGGCGAAAGACCGAGTGACTACAGACCGTTGCCCTCGATAGGCAGGGGCGTTTTTGAACTGCGCGATCAAGATGAAAGAGCCTGGTATCGCGTTGTTTACTTATCGCGGGTAAATGACGTGATCTACGTTCTGGACTGCTTCGAGAAGAAAAGCCGGGAAATGCCAAGAAAGGAATCTGAGAAGGCGAAGCAACGGCTCAAAGCAGTGAAAGCGCGTTGGGCAGAGGAGAAGAAACATGAAAAGCGCAGCTAACAAGCCATCGCACGTAACGCAGGGGAACGTGCTTGATGACCTTGGCTTTTCGCCGGAGCAGGCAACGGCGCTAAAATTCAAGGCCGAGCTGTATCAGGCAATCCTCCGGTGCGCGAAGATGTATCCACCAAAGGACCTGCAAATAATCCTCGGAGAGCCTCAGCCGCGTGTGAGCGAACTGCTCAACGGGAAGATCGCCAACAAGAGCGTCGACAAGCTGCTCTACTATGCAGGACGCTTGGGCATTGAAGCCAAGGCCAAATTCGCGCAGACTCACAAAGAGGTGATTGAGAAAGAGCTTGCACTGGCCGACTAATGCCGGCGAAGCTCCGGCGACGACGCGGCCAGCGGGCCACGGTGTCGCCGCGGCCTACGGTCCGCGAATCTTTGTGGCGGGCGACCCTTCGGCCTCGGGGCGGGCACCGCTCGCCTTTGTAGCGCCGACCTTCAGAGCTTGCCCTGAGCACGGCGAATGGGTCGGCATTTTTCGCGCGGCCTGGCGTGGACCATCGCTTTTTGATGTTTGCAATGTCCCGAAGCTTTTCGTAGCCGCCGGCTTTAGCCGGGCAGGACAAGAAAGAACTGCCGCCCTGAAGGGCGCCTCTACGAAAACTATCCCCGGCAGCGTGCCGTTCTACAAGCCAACTGGGGTGAGCCGTCAGCAAGCATAGCGCAGGCGACTGCCTCGGCTGGGGTGGGTCTTGCCGGCAGCGCAGAATTGCGCCGGGACCCATGGCGAGCCGCGGCAGGAGGCAACAGTCGATTCCCAGTCGTCATCGAGCCCCTTGGCCCTTGCTGACTTCGGGAGAGCGACGTATTCTTGATTCTTGGAGGAAACAAAAGGCCCGGCAATCTGGAAGGCAGTCGGCAGTGGGAAATGGTGAAGGACGCGTGGTCATTCCCCAATCCTTTCAACGGCCATTTGTGATCAGCAACGGGTCGGGGCCGGGCTATCAACCCCCTCACCCGTCCCGCGCCGGCTGAAGGAAGCGCCGGCGCGGGCCACCCTCTCCCCCAAGGGGGAGAGGGCTAGAATCTGCAAAGGGGGAGAGGGCCAGGAATATCTCAGCACAGAATCGCGATGAGGAAGCAAACTGAGAGCCGAGATCGCTCCCCCGAAGGCGCCACACCTCAGGCGTCGGCAGGCGGAACTGTCATCGACCCAGTTTGCGGAATGGAGATATGCCGCGAGGATGCGGTCGGCAGTTACGTACACGAAGGGCAAGAATACTTTTTCTGCAATCCTTCCTGCCTGGAAAACTTTCGCGCCAATCCAAGTCAGTATCTGAGCCCCGGCAAAGCTGTGGCAGCCTCCGCAGACACTTCTCAAAGGGAGGCAGCGGATGCGAATCTGATCTATATCTGCCCCATGGATCCTGACGTCCGGAAACAAGGTCCAGGCGCATGTCCGAAATGCGGGATGGCGCTTGAGCCGCTCAGGGCCACAGCCACGGCTACCCGTACCGAGTATGTGTGCCCAATGCACCCCGAAGTGATGCGCCACGAGGCGGGGGTTTGCCCCATCTGTGGCATGGCTCTGGAGCCTCGCTCGGCGACTGTGGGGGAAGAAACCAATCCCGAGTTGGTGTTGATGACCCGCCGCTTCTGGGTTTGCCTGGCTTTAACCCTTCCGGTTTTCTTCCTCGCGATGTCCGAGATGATTCCCGGCCAGCCGGTACAGCACGCCTTCTCGACGCGCCTGCTCAGTTTGGTGCAGTTTGCTCTGGCCACTCCCGTGGTGCTATGGGGAGGGCGGCCATTCTTCGAGCGCGGCTGGGCCTCACTGGTCAATCGTCACCTGAACATGTTTACCCTGATCGCCCTCGGCACCGGGACTGCCTATGTTTATAGCGTCGTAGCCGTTCTCTCGCCCGGCATCTTTCCGGAATCGTTTCGCGGGCAGGGCGGCGAAGTCCCGGTCTACTTCGAGGCGTCGGCAGTTATCACCACACTGGTGCTCCTGGGGCAGGTGCTGGAGCTTCGCGCGCGGGCCCAGACCAGCAGCGCCATCAAGGGATTGCTGGGCCTTACGCCAAAGACCGCGCGGGTTGTCCGGGATGAAGGCGCCGAAGAGGACGTGCCGCTCGACCGCGTCGAGCGGGGAGATCGGCTGCGCGTCCGTCCGGGCGAAAAGGTGGCGACGGACGGAGTCATCCTTGAAGGCTCGAGCTCGATTGATGAATCCATGGTAACGGGGGAGCCGATCCCCGTGGAAAAGAAGGCTGGAGACCGCGTGACAGGTGGGACGGTGAACGGCCCCGGCGGTTTTCTGATGCGCGCTGAACGCGTGGGCAGCGATACGCTCCTGGCGCACATCGTGCAGCTTGTCTCAGAAGCACAGCGGAGTCGCGCGCCCATCCAACGCTTGGCCGACGTCGTTTCCTCTTACTTCGTTCCCGTAGTAGTTTTCATTTCTGTGCTCACTTTTGCGGTCTGGGCGACCGTGGGCCCCGAGCCGCGGCTTGCCTATGCGCTCGTAAACGCTGTGGCAGTGCTTATCATTGCCTGCCCTTGCGCGCTGGGACTTGCCACGCCGATGTCCATCATGGTGGGGACGGGACGCGGCGCTCTGGCGGGCGTGTTGATAAAGAACGCCGAAGCGCTTGAAATTTTCGAAAAAGTGGACACGCTCGTTGTGGACAAGACTGGTACCCTTACGGAGGGAAAGCCTCGTCTTGCTTCGGTTCATGCCCTACAAGGATGGAATGAGATGGAAGTGCTCCGCTTGGCCGCAACCCTCGAGCGCGGGAGCGAGCATCCTCTCGCCGCCGCCATCGTTCGAGGGGCGCAAGAAAGGGGACTTCAACTCGGCGAGGCTCGAGAGTTTCGTTCGGTCACTGGTGAAGGCGTGATGGGCAAGGTGAATGGCAAAAGCGTCGCACTCGGAAACCGCAAGCTTTTTGACAAGCTGAAGATGGAATTGGACGCCCTGGACGCGAAGGCCAGCCAACTTCGACGCGAAGGCCAGATCGCAGTCTTCATCGCCATTGACGGACATGTCTGTGGCTTGCTGGCGGTAACCGATCCCATTAAACAATCCACCCCTGAGGCTCTGCGAGTATTGCAGAAAGACGGGATACGCATTGTCATGCTTACCGGCGACACCCGCAGCACCGCCGAGGCCGTGGCGCGCAGATTGGGCATCGACGAAGTCGAGGCGGAGGTCCTGCCTGAGCAAAAGGGCAAGGTCATCGAACGGCTTCAGGCGCAAGGGCGCGTGGTGGCAATGGCTGGGGACGGCATCAACGATGCCCCGGCACTCGCTCAGGCCCATGTCGGCATCGCCATGGGGACGGGAACCGATGTGGCCATGGAAAGCGCTGGGGTCACTTTGGTCAAGGGGGATTTGCGCGGCATTGTGCGGGCTCGCAGGCTGAGCAAGGGTACGATGCGCAACATCCGACAGAACCTTTTTTTCGCGCTGGTTTACAATACCATCGGTGTGCCGCTGGCGGCGGGCGTCCTTTACCCAGTGCTGGGGCTGCTGCTGAGCCCCATGATCGCGGCGGCGGCCATGACGTTCAGCTCGGTGTCCGTGATCAGCAATGCGCTCAGGCTGCGCAGGATGGAGCTATAGGTGTCAGGTGCCAGGTGTCAGGTGCGAGGTGCCAGGTGTCAGGGGACAGCGAGCTGAGGGTTCGCCGCAACTGACTACTGACAACTGACCGAGGGCTGTCCGTTGTCCGTGGTCCGTGGTCCGTTGCAATAAAACACCTAGGCGTGCGGTGATGTTCTTCAACGGACAACTGACAACGGACAACTGACCAAAGGCTGATCTTCGAGGTTCATAACATGACGTTCCTAACCACGCATTATCACCTGAAACAAAACTTGACTCCAAAGGACTTTGAAAGGCTGCACAGCCTCTCCACGGTTTATGGCATCCGAGGGCTTTTCATTGAAGGCCAGCTTCTGGAGCTCGAATATGACGCCTCGCGGTTTCACGAAGCTGAGGTCCTGGACCAGGTCCGCCGGGCTGGAATTGACGTAGAACCCGAGAAGCCTTTTGCTCCCGGCAGCTTCGATTATACCGGCGAGTTCAGAGATTTCGCTTGGCCTACGCAAGGGCTAAGCCCTGCCAACCAGAAGGAGTAGCGTTTCCGCCCTGCTTGACGAATGTGGAACGGCGCGCTAACTTTGCTTCACAACCATGAGAACAGACGGACACATTCCACTAGCAAGCTTTTGTCTTCTCGAACGGACAGAGCCGACCCTGCCGAAACTTGATGATTTGGGAAGCTCAATCCTGGAGACTCTGAGGGGACTGGGCATAGCCGCCGAAAAACTGCGCGGCAAGCGCGTCGCCGTTGCCGTGGGCAGCCGTGGTATTGCCAGCCTGAAGGAGATCGTGCAAGCAGTCTGCGGCTGGTTGACGGCACAAGGGGCTCAGCCTTTTATCTTCCCTGCCATGGGGAGCCACGGAGGGGCAACCGCCGAGGGCCAGCGCAAGATCCTGGAGGAATACGGCGTTACGGAGGCCGCCACGGGGGTGGAGATTCGCTCTTCCATGGAGACCGTGCTTCTCGGAACGACCCCCGAAGGGTTCCGGGTCTTTGTGGATCGGAACGCCTGGGAGTCCGACGGCGTCGTGGTGATCAACCGCATCAAGCCGCACACCGATTTTTCGGGGAGGATTGAAAGCGGTTTGTTGAAGATGATGACGATCGGCATGGGCAAGCTGGAGGGGGCCACCGAGGGTCATCGCCAGAGTTGGAAATACGGGTTCGAGACTGCCATTCGCGCCGTTTCGGGAAAGGTGCTGGCCAGCGGGAAAATTCTCTGTGGGGTCGCGGTGGTCGAGAATGAACTGCACCAGATTGGCGTCGTGCGCGCCGCGCTTCCGGAAGGCATCGTGGCACAGGAGGAATCGACGCTTCAACTGGCCCGCGCGCTGGTGCCGCGCATTCCGTTCCCAGCATTCCACCTGCTGATGGTGGACGAAATGGGCAAGAACCTGAGCGGAACCGGCATGGATACAAAAGTAATTGGGCGCGGCGTGGAACTGCCGCCAGGAGAAGCGCCCAGGATTTCCATGATCTACGTTCGTGATCTCACCCGCGAAAGCGATGGGAATGCCGTGGGGGTGGGCTTCGCCGACGTCATCCATGAGCGTCTTTTCCGGAAGATTGACTTCCATAAAATGTATCTCAACACATGCACCTCCCTGAATCCTGCTGCGGCCCGGCTACCCATTCATTTGCCCTCGGACCGCCAAGCTATGGATCTCACCCTCGGCCATTTGGGAAGTCCAGAGCCGGCGGAACAGCGGATCGTTTGGATTCGTAACACGCTCAGCCTTGACCGGATTGCCATCTCAGCTCCTTTGGCTCGCGAGGCAACAGCGCTTAAGCGCTGGCGATTGTCGCAAGGAGTCCATCCCGCAGATTTTGACCTGGCCGGGAATCTCAGTTCGCTGGTAGGTGGTAGGTGGTAGGTCGTATGTGGGGAAGAACATCCCCCACCTACCACCTACCACATACCGCCTACGGTTTTTCGGCACCTTGACTCTCCGGGTTAGTTGGGCCAGAATGTCACTTGGAGTATCCGAGGCTTGGCAGAAGCTAAAGGATTAAAGAATGGCCAGGAAACATGGAGGAGTGTATTGCTGGGTAGCGCTGGCAGGCGCCATGCTTTGTGTGACCCTCGCTACGGCCCAGGAGAAACAAACCGTCGATCCATCGTCCAAGGTCAAAGCGACGGCACAAGATAATAAGAAGCGGGCGCTCCTCGATGCCCCACGCGTGAGTACAGATGCTGCTGTCCACAGCGCGGCTAAGGACGCGATAAAACAAACGACCGGGGAGAAGACCCCGAACCAGCCCGAGGACGCTGCGGTGGTTGAATTTCGCCCTGCCGAATCAGAATCTGCAAGCTCAAGCACCAGTGCAGCGCCCCCGAAGACCCCAAAGAAAGGACCGCTGAAAGACGTCCACGGCACCGTCTATGGGGCGGCAGGCGCGAAAAATGCCGGAACCAATGCCGAGGGAGCTGCCATCGGTGCAAGCTCCAAAAGCGGCAAGAGCGCGGTCTATGTGCAGACGGATCGCGCTCAGACCTCTCCTGCTCATTAGCCGATGCGCCACCCTCGATATTCCCTATGTCGCATTCTTCAGTGCATTCGCCTGAAAGCACCCTCCTTTGTTCTTGTGACCGCATTAGGCCTTGGCAGCGCTCATAAGTATTACGCCTGGCCCCACCCGGCAACTTCTGCAAAGATCGAGTACTCATCCATTTCCAGCGCGCTTTTAGGGCACTCCGTGGGCTTTTGCGTTGTTTTTCCCCCTGGCTACGAAGCATCTTCCAACAAGCGTTATCCAACCCTTTACTTCCTCCACGGCCTCTTTGAAGACGAGCACAGTTGGATCGACCGGGGAGGCGAACAAATCTGGGAAAGTCTCACCGACCAGGGCGAACTCACGAATTTCATTGTGGTCTTGCCTGCCGGGGGACGGACCTTTTACGTAAACTCGCAGGACGGCCACGAACGGTACGAGGACTTCTTCATGCAAGAGCTGGTGCCCGAAATCGACCGCCGATATCGCACCCTGGCTGTCGCCGGCGAGCGGGGCATCAGCGGGACATCCATGGGCGGTTACGGCGCTCTTCATCTTGCCATGCGCCATCCCGAGGTGTTCGGTTCAGCGAGCGCCCATAGCGCGGCATTGCTGCCCAAGTTCCCTAACCCGCTCCCTACCGAGGGCCGCTGGGGCTTTTACGCGCGGGTGCTCCAGGAGCCTTTCGGGTCACCCCTTAATGAGAGCTATTGGGAGGCCAACAGCCCTCTCACCTTAGCCGAGCATCCGGAGCGCTTCGCCCAACTTGCACTTTACTTCGATTGCGGTGACCACGACCGCTACGGTTTCGAGGAAGGGGCTGAACTTCTCGACCACATTCTCGCCCAGAAAGGTTTCCCGCACGAGTATGCCCTCCGCCCTGGGGGTCATGGTTGGGACTACTTACATCAATACATGCCGTTCTCCCTTCGCTTCCATTCCAAGCTATTTATGCAGGCCCAGAAGGCGAGCTTGACAACCCACGCTAAGGGAGAAACGCGGTGAGATTGCCAACCCGCAGTGTAACGCCAGCCGTTTGGTTGTTCCTGCTGTTAAAGGAGAGGATTGTATGACGAAGATTTGTCGAACTTCGATCGGGCTAGCCACTGCCACTCTTATAGTTTTGATGAGTAGCGCAAGCATGGCTCATGGGAACGAACGGGGGACTGTGAAGGCGACAATCAACGGCGCCCACATCTCCATCGACTACGGCCGCCCCGCACTTAAGGGCCGCGACATGCTCAGGCAAATCCAACCAGGTAACGTCTGGCGGATCGGCGCCGATGCTCCGACGACCCTCGAATCGGACAAGGAGCTGAATTTCGGCGGAACAATTGTTCCCAAGGGCAAGCATATCCTGCTGGCGCGCTTGGTTGAGCCTGGGAAATGGACGCTCGTATTTTCAAGCAAGTCTGTCTTCCAGTACGAGTCGAGTGCAAAGCTCGCGGAAGTCCCACTGACGCTCGAGGAAGCAAGCGACTCGGCCGAACTGGTGACCATACAAGTCACCGACAAAGATGGGACGGGCGTCATCGAGATCGCCTGGGGTAAGATGCGCCTTTCCGCTTCCTTCAAGCCTGCTTAGGCGTCGTCGGATAACAACCGTTCCATTCTCGAATTTCGCGTCTATAAGGACTTGGCTCTGCTCAGGGGCCGGACGGAAGTATAATAGTTGGGCGGCCTATGGGATTCTTGGAATTTCGAGATGAAATGGAAGAGTCTGGTCGAACCCAGACCACGAGACTTTGAGCTTGTCAGCCGACCCTGCCACTTTGCTTGTCTACGCTTGGCGCTGCCTGAGGGCTATTGGAGTCAAGGGCACAGTTCTCTGCGTTGCACTTTGTCTCACCCTTCCCAGGTCCACAGGGGCACAGGTCTCCGTGGCCGGAGTCGACCTCTGGGGACAGCCCGTGTTGGATGTTAGGCTAAGTTGTGACGCGCGACTGGCCATGACTGACTTCCCCGGTGTCGTCTCTCAGGAGGTCGGCCAACCTCTCGATGCCTCGAAAATTGCCGCGAGTCTGAAAAAGCTATATGCCACTGGCCGCTTTACGGACCTGCGCGCGGAGGCTGAGCCTGGGCAGGGGGGCGTTCACTTGCTCTTCGTTGGGCGCGCCCAATACTTTATCGGCGTTGTTCAAGTCGAGGGTAGTCCCAGTGCCTTGGAACCTAGAGTCCTGCTCACCTCCTCTCGCCTCCGGCTGGGACAGCCCGTTTCGGACGACGTTCTCGTCGCGGCCCAGAGGCATATCTCCGAGATGCTCGCTTCGAACGGTTACTACCGGGCAACCTCCAAATACCGTCTCCTTCCTGACCCGGCCACACTGGAGGCCGAGGTGTTGTTCTCTGTTTTCGCCGGGAAGCCCGCGCGCTTAAGCAGCCTGGAATTCCGGGGTCACGTCGGATTCCCTCCGGCGAAGCTCGCAAAAGTAGCCGGCTGGCACTCCGGAATCCAACTGACATCGGCGCGTGTCGAACGGGGCTTGCTCAGGCTCCACCAGTTTTTTGTATCGCGCGATCGCCTCCAGGCAACCGCGAGCGTCCAGAAGCGAGAGTATGACACTAAACTCGACACCGAAAAGCTGCTGGTAGGGGTTGAAACCGGCCCCCTAGTTCGTGTGCGCGTCGAGGGCGCCAAGATTTCACGCTCCAAACTCAAAGAGCTTCTCCCCGTTTATCGAGACGGCGTAGTGGACGAGCCCACTCTTGCACACAGCGACGAGATTCTGGAAGACCATTTCCAGCAACGGGGTTTCTTTTCAGCTACCGTGAAGGCAGAACAAGCATTTCATGCCGAGTCCCAGACGCTGAACCTTACCTTCCGAGTGAATCGGGGCAACCCAGGACAATTCATGGGGTATGGCTTTGAGGGCAATCGGGCCATTCCCACCACAGAACTCATGGCGGCGATCTCCCCTCCCGCACGGGGAATTTTCAGCCCTGCCCCGCTGTACAGCCGCACCCTGATGGAGAACAAGGTAAACACCCTGACGGCACTCTATCAATCAAGAGGCTTTCTGGACGTGCGGATCTCGCCTCGCGTGGACGATCATTTCCGAAACCAAGATGCTCATAGGTTTGTCACCTTCCAGGTCGAAGAAGGACTCCAGACAACCGTTCACCAATTGGCTTTGAAGGGAGTCTCCGGCGACACGCAGAAGGCCCTCTGGCCTTCTCTGCTGACCAAGCCATCCCAGCCTTATTCACCGGAGCGGGCCGTAGCGGATCGCGACACCCTATCCAATTACCTTGCCGACCACGGGTATTCTCAGGCCAGGGTGAGTTGGCACGCCTCACCTGCAAACGAACACCACCAAGTTGACCTGGAATTCCTGCTTGAGCCGGGAAAGCAAGAACGAATCCAGCGTATTGTCGTGCTGGGAAATGAACACACCCGCCTGGGGGTTATCCGCCGCGAACTCCTGATTCGCCAGGGTCAACCTTTGAACCAGGACAACGTCGCTGACTCACAACGCCGGCTCTATGAGTTAGGAATGTTCAACCAGGTTCAAATTGCTACCCAGGACCAGACAAGTTCCGAAACGAAGAAAACCGTCTTGGTGGCGGTGGAGGAGAGCCGGCGATGGACTTTAGGCTACGGCGGGGGACTCGAGGTCCAAAGGCTGGGGAGCAGTAACCCACAGGGCACCTTCAAAGCTAGCCCGCGAATCTCGCTTGACCTCCACCGGCTCAACGTCGGAGGACACGCACAAACCTTTACCCTATGGGGACGGCTGTCGAACCTCGAAACGGGCGCCGGTACGAGCTATGTGATACCCTACCTGGCGAATCGACGGGACCTGAGCCTGCGCATCAGCGGGCTGATAGACCGCAGCCGCGACGTGCTCACCTTTACGGATGACCGGAAAGTGGCATCGGTCGCCATCGAAAAGCGTTTCAGTGCTTCGACGATAATTTCGGGTCGCTATAGCTTCTCGCGCGTTGAGGCTCTCGACATTTCCACTCGCATTTCCCTGGCGGAGCAATCTCTGTTGAGCCCGCCGGTGCATGTGGGAGGGTTCGGCGCCAGCTTTGCCAACGACCATCGCGACGATCCCTTGGACGCCACCCGCGGCTCCTATTCACTTGCCGACGCGGGAATTGCCTATAAAGGCTTCGGCTCAGAAGCAAATTTCGTTCGCTTCACGGGTGAAAATGCAACCTATTACCGATTGGGCGAGCACCTGATTTTTGCCCGCAACACGCGATTCGGATTCGAGTCTCCCTATGGCAGCCTGGAGAAGATTCTGGCTCAAACCTCCGGCGGGCCCAAGCACTACATCTACACCGACATCCTCCCTCTGCCCGAACGTTTCTTTATGGGGGGCAGCGAATCGCATCGTGGTTTCTCCACCAACCAAGCGGGACCGCGCGACCCTCAAACCGGCTACCCCATTGGTGGCAATGCTCTGTTCTTTAATTCGTTCGAGCTTCGCGTGCCCTTGGCGCAGCGAAGGCTTGGCTTCGTGGTATTCAACGATTCAGGGAATGTATTCACAACCATCCGACACATGCGTTTACTGAAATTCAGACAAAGCAGTCCGACAGATACCGATTATGACTCAGACGCCGTGGGTCTGGGTATCCGATACAAGACGCCTGTCGGGCCCATACGCTTCGATGTGGGCTATAATTTAAATCCCACGCGGTACCCAATGGGAATGGGGGTGCAACAATTATCTCGGTTCAACTATTTTCTGAGCATCGGTCAAAGCTTCTAGCCCAGGGTCGCGTAAAAGTCGGGGAGAAAGCGGCTCTGCCGCCTGCTGTGCGGAAAGCCTCTGGCTTTCCGGCCATGCTCTGCCCTCCTTCCTCCGCTCGGCTGGAAGGCTCAGCCTCCCAGCCGAGCGGAGGGGATTGGTTGGGACATAGGCCCCACGGAAAGGCGAAGCCTTTCCGTACAGCAGGCGGCAGAGCCGCTGTGGGCCCTTGTCCTTCGGGGACTTTGACGCCACCCGGCCTTGTGGCGGGTTCACTCGTGTTGCTGGCCATGACCTTGGGCGGCTCATTTTCGCGTGCCGAGATTCTCGATCGTGTGGTTGCATCGATCGGGGATGTCGCCATCACCCAGAGTGACGTCGAGCGCGAATACCGATTGGAACGTTTCCTCGACGGGCAATGGCCGGCTCCTCCCCCCGACAGCAAGACACTGGAGCGGGTTCGCGAGCGGCTGACTGACCAGAAGCTTCTGCTCGAGGAAGAAACCCAGGACTCTTCCCACGACGCCGCGCTGGAAAAGACGGCAGCCGAAGAACTGGATGCTGTTCGCAAGCGGTTCCCATCCGAGCCGGACTACCAATCTGCTCTCCAATCGTTGCATATGAACGAGAAACAGATTCTGACCACGCTTATCGATCAGCAGAGGGTTTTGAGGAATATCGAGCAGCAGTTGCGGCCGGCGGCGCCCCCTGGGACAACCGACGTTGAATCGTACTACCGCGACGTATTCACACCCGAATATACGCGGACGCACGGCTCCGCCGCTCCCCCTTTGACCGAAGTCCAAGGGCAGATCCAGGAAATCTTGGTGCAGAAGAGAATCGATCAGCTTCTTGCCACTTGGTTGGAGGAACTGAAGCCCAGCCGCCGCGTGCGTTTTCACTCTTTCTGACCTCCCAAAAGCTGTCATTCCGAGCGAAGCGAGGAATCTCGCTCTGCGCCGAGGAGGAAAGGGTCAGAGCGAGATTCCTCGCTTCGCTCGGAATGACACGGGGCTGGCTTCGCTCGGAATGACAATCCAGCATCCTATTAGAGGATCTGTATGTCGAAACATTTTTGGGTCACGCTCGCTATTATCGGGACGCTGGTGGCGCTGGCCACAGCCGCGATTGGTGTCACGAGCACCCCCTGGTTCCACCGCGCTCTGGAACGCCGCCTCATCGTGTGGCTGGAGGACACGACTGGCGGACGAGTCGAAGTACAGGACTTCCGCTTTCACCCCACAGTCCTTCAGGTGACTTTCCACGGAGTTGTGATCCACGGAAGCGAACCGCCCCAAGCACCCCCTCTCTTCTCTGCCCACACCGTGGTGCTCCGTCTCAGCCCAGTCAATTTGCTGCATCGCGAAATCCGAATAATGAGCCTTGACTGGGATGGAGCAGAATTACATCTCAAGACCAACGCCGATGGTTCGACGAACCTGCCAGGCCCCGCAACCCGCCATACTGCCGGGCAAGTCATGGAACAGTTGATGGACCTTCGCATTGGAAGGGTGACGCTGGCGCACTCCACTTTCTTTTGGAATGACCGGCCAATAAGCCTGGATCTCAGTGCCCGAGAAGTGGCGCTCCTCCTGTACCTCCGGCGCGGTCCTCACTATGAGGGCAGCCTTGCGGCCTCGGCTGTCACTACCCATATACCAGGGCAATCGACCCCGCCTCTTACCTTGTCAACCCGCTTTGTGTTGTCGCAAAATGAGCTTGCCGTTACATCGTTCGTCTGGCAGTCCCACGGAATGACTGGACAAGGTTCGTTCACCCTTCACCCTGTCCCTGAACCCGAAGGATACTTCTCCTTCCAGACCAGCTTTGATGTAGCGGCTCTAATCCCACTCTTGCATCTTCCCGTTTTGCAGAATGGGAACCTACGCCTCGAGGGTCAGGGGATCTACCGTCATGGGGAGATTTCCGCGCAGGGGCGACTGCAAGCCCGGCAAATGCTGTTCCGTGATTCTCAGTTCAACTCGGGGCCGCTTGAGGCCTCGGCCGACTACTCACTGCATCGCTCGCAAGTGGCAATTTCCAACTTGAAGGTGCTTGGATGGGGAGGCAGTGCGCTGGGCGCTGGCCAGGTTAGTCTTGCAGGGCCAGCTCCCCAGTTCCACGTCCGCGCCCGGCTCCGTGACATGAATCTGCTCGCGCTCCTTCATAGTTCCAAAGGCCAACCTCTGTTATTCACCCAGCTTCACCCTGCCTCTCTCATCGACGGAGCGGTAGATCTAACCTGGGCAGGTGAGTTCGAAAAGGTTAAGTCGGAATTCGACCTGCATTTATCGGCCCCCGCCGCATATCCTCCGAGCTTCCTTCCCGTCAGCGGTGACCTGCGTGGATCATTGGAAACGAATCACGGCTTCTTCCTCCGCTTGGAGGACTCAAACTTTCACACTCCCAATTCCTCGCTCAGAGCAAAGGGGACGCTGGTCGAGTCAGCGGCGCGCAACGAATCCCCAAGCCGCCTGCAAATCCAATGGGCGACGACGCAATTCGAGGAATGGCGTTCCGTGTTCGAGGCCCTGGTCGAATCAACCCCACACTTGCCACTCTCACTCAAGTCGCCGGCGACTGTGGTTGGAGAAGTCACGGGTTCGATTGAGAATCCCGAAATGCGCGGCTCGTTGCGGGTGGGCGAGTTCGAGTATCGTGGCTGGACCTGGGACGGCCTCGAGGCAAACGTAGTCGCCCGGCCGGACTATTTCCAGGTTTCCTCCGGACGACTTGCACATGGAACGAGCGTGCTTAGCCTTGAGGCCTCAGCCCAGCTTGAAGATTGGAGGATTACGAAGACCTCACCGGTACGGTTTTCCGCCCGCGCTCAACGCACCCCGCTGGAGGGCCTTAAGGCGGCGCTGGGAATTGACTACCCCGTGGGTGGTTACGTCAGCGGGCAGGTCAACTTGGTGGGAACAGCTTCGAACCTCGAGGGAACAGGTTCCATCAAGGTGGAAAACGGCAACATCGCCGGAGAAACGGTCGATTCCTTCTCGACCAGTATTCGGGTGGGTGAGTCCACCTGGGATCTTGATACGATACAGATGCTGAAAGATCACGGCAGTATAACGGGAAAGGCACAGATAGGGCCTTTGAATCACTCCATAACCTGCCAACTTCATGGCAGGGGCTTTTCTCTCGCTGACTTCAAGAGACTGGCACTCTCTTTTCCGAATTCCTCCCTTCCCCAACAAGTAGAAGCCCAGGCAAGCTTTGACCTCCAAGGAAGCGGCACTCCTGACAATTTCCACTTTCGCTCCACCCTGCTCGTCGAGGGTATCAGTGTGGCCGGGACTCAGGTCGGCGACCTCCATATTCAACTGGATGGCGAAGGTCAGAACCTCCGGATTCGGGGCATAGGTTCCGGACCTGGGGGGATGTTCAGCCTGGGCGGAGACGCAAAGACCGGCGGCGATTCGCCGCTCCAACTCCAAGGGCAATTCGTATCCTTCCGCTTGGATCCCTGGGCACGCCTGTTGCTGAATAACCGTCTTGGCGGTCAAGTTACTGCGAGTGGCTCCTTCAAGGCGAACGGTTCCCTGCGTGATCCTTCGAAATTCCAAATGCAGAGTCAGATCGAGACTCTGGAGGTGAGTTTTCCTTCTCTGAAATGGAGGAACGAACATCCCGTGGAATTGCGGTTTGCCTCAAACCTGCTCTCAGCTAAACCATTCCGCATGCAAGGCCCCGCCACGAGCCTTATCGTCGATGGCTCTCTTCGTCTTGCCGGCCCAGCTTCTCTATCCGTCACAGCCCAAGGCATAGCTGATGCCACAGTACTGAGTTTGCTTGACCCCAGCCTGCAAGCATCCGGGCACTCACGAATCAAGCTGAGCATGTCGGGTTCACCCGCGCGACCCCAATTGAATGGAGCGGTAGAGGTCCAGGACGTCAGTCTTGGCTACCAGGGTCTTCCCTTCCGCCTGAGCAACCTGAATGGCGAAATCCACCTCGAGGGGGAGAGAGCTACGGTGAAATCCTTACGGGGCATCAGCGGTGGCGGCACCCTGACCTTGGATGGTTTCGTGACCTTGGCATTGCCGCCCCGTGTTGAGCTGCGTGCCGAGCTCGATCAGGTAAGGGCGCGCTACCCCTTTGATTTCACCTCCATCCTCAGCGGGACTTTGCGCTTGGTGGGAACATCGGATCGTGCTCAACTACAGGGCGACTTGGCCCTCCGCCAAGTGCTTGCAAGCCAAAACAAGAATTGGCTTGCACAGATAATGGAGTCCAGCAGTCCCTTCGAGGAATCAAAACCCAGTACACCTTCCCCACTTGCCGATACCATTCGGTTGAACATTCGAGTGACCTCGGCGACGCCGGTGAGGCTGGAAATACAGGATATGCACCTGACCGCCGACGTTGATGTGCACCTGCAAGGAAGCCTTGCAAACCCCGTGGAAGTGGGAACCGTGCACTTTCTGAGTGGCGAGGCCATCTTCCGTGGAAATCGCTTCACCCTCAGCCGAGGCGATCTCAGCCTGACCAATCCCATTCGCACCCAGGCAACGCTCGACTTGGAAGCTCGAACCGTTGTACAACAGTACGACCTGACGGTTGATGTTTCAGGCCCGCTCGGGCGCCTGAAGCTGGCTTATCGTTCCGACCCTCCGCTTTCCACTGAGGATGTGCTTTCGCTGCTGGCGCTGGGGTACGCGCACCAACAACAGGAGATGTCCACACCAGGATTAGTCAGCTCGTTCACTGGGGGTAACCCCTTACAAAGCGTGGGCGAAAGCGCGCTGCTCTCTCAAGCCCTGTCCAGCCAGGTAACTGGACGCATCCAGCGGCTCTTTGGAGTGAGTCGAATCAAGATCGACCCGAATGTGGGACTGCCGGGGTTTAGTTCCGGCGCGCGGGTGACCGTCGAAGAGCAAGTGACCAGGGACTTGACCCTCACCTACGTCACCAATACCGCTTCATCACAATACAAGATCATCCAGTTTGAATGGGCATTCGGAGAAAACCTTTCGTTGATCGGCCTTCGCGACCAGAACGGAATCGTCGGCGTCGAGCTGAGGCACCGCCAGCGCTTCAGGTGAAACCGCCACGGCGCGACCACCTCTCTTGCTTTCTGTATCCTGCCTGAGGCAGTCGAGGGTCGAGAGTCGAAAGTCGAAAAGGGCGAATCCGCAAAAATGTGTGCGACAACCTGGACGGAGTTTGGCGATAGGAATCTAACATGCTGTGTTTTCAATAACATTCCCGCTTTCAACGCGTAAGTACATTTGTTTTCTATAACATTCCCGCTTTGCATCCGCCTGTGGAAAACCGATCCTTTGTTTTCATAGACATTCCCGCTTCGTTCCTTCAATTTTTAAAAATCCTTTTTCCCGTTCTCTTCCTAGCACGGACCAGTTGCCCGCCTTAAACCAGAAAGTTTTTCGAGCTTCTGCTCCCAGTTGGGACACCTTCCGGAGCGGATTGGGACATCGGGGTAGCATTGCAGCCAAGTCTTCCCAGGAGGCCATGACCGCCTCGCCGGCTTCAACATAGCATCCTAGCCTATCTTCTTCCCCTTGTCAAGAGACACCGTGTCCAGTTCGGTCTACGGGAGGAGGTAGGGGTTGGGGCGGGGTTGGCCCTTGACGAGCGTCCGGTAGTAAACAGTCCCGCTTACTGCTTACTGCCAACTGCCTACTCGGCTTGTGGCTAGTTCCAAGGTGGGATGTTATACTAGTTTGAATTCGGCCAGCAGTTTGAAGATCGCAGATGCGCCGAACGCTGACGCAATTTTGCGATTCAAGGCCCCGGAGAGGTGTCCGAGTGGCTGAAGGAGCACGCTTGGAAAGCGTGTTCACGAGAAATCGTGACGTGGGTTCGAATCCCACCCTCTCCGCCACGTACCGTACGGTACGTGGCTCCGCCAGGCCCTACGTAGACCTTTCCGAGACAATCGACAAACCGAGGCGTAGAATCTCGCTATGGCGAAGTTCTGCTACGTTTACGTGCTGCGAAGCCTGCGAGACAAAGGGCTCTATGTTGGATCGACACGCGATTTGGAGACGCGTCTCCGTTTGCATAATGACGGGGCGGTCCGCTCTACAAGTCCTCGCCGGCCATTCGAACTCATCTTTTACGAAGCTCATCGCAGCGATGCTACGCTCGCCACTGTGCTCGATAGAACAGGCGCCGAATCGCTGAGTGAGCTTTTGCGCAGAGGGCGACGATAATTTGACTGGTGAATAGGAGTCAGCGTCGACGCAATCAGGAGCATCAAAATGAAAATCCCTGAGTGGGTCCAGAAGGTGCTGTCAAGTTTCGAGGACCGAACAGAGCCTTACCAGGAGGTGGAGATCAGCGATGCATTGCATGCTGTTCGCAAAGGGCAAGGCGACGTCGCCGACGGCGACTCGAAAGGTTTCATCGCGGAGTGGTCAGCGTTTCTCTTCATGGAACGTCGGGGAAAGGACAGCGTCTGGGGCACGTATTTCGCGCCCTTCATGTCCACCAAGGGAAGTGACGGCAGTGACCTCTTTTCGCCCGACATCAAGAACTTGGATGCTGACGTCGTCGGACACTGGGAAGAACGGGCGCGGACCTGCGGGAATCCCGTGATGCGCGCCAGATATTCTGACCTTGTTTGGGACTTGAAGCGTGCAATAACCGGACAGAAACCGAACCCCGATTACGCCCGGATTGCGATCGACTCCTATCTAGCGGCGGCTGACAGGAAGTTCTACCCGATGGAGGTCGTTGGCATCCAGTGGTTGGGACGGGCACTAGACCTTTCAGTTTCAATAAATGACTTCGACCGTACCAAGCGTCTTGTAGAATTTATGTTTGCGTTCTACGACAGAGTTGCACAGCCGCAATTTATTGGGACGTGGCTCTTCCTATTCGACAATTTGTACGGGAAGAAGTTCGTCAGTCCCGAGCAAGAATCTCACGTTATCGCAAATCTAGAAGCGATGCTGGCCAAGATGACTGATACCACAGTTTCGGATGCCGGTGTCCACATGACGCTCGATCCCTGGGGAGCTGAGGCGGCTGCGCAAAGACTCGCGCAACACTACCGGCGCCAGAGCGATAAACCAAACGTAGAACGGGTCATCAAGGCATATGGAAGAGCCTTTGAATATATGGCCCGCGAGGCCAATCCCATGATGGCGATGGCCTGGCTTCAGCCCGTCATTGAACGATTCGAACAGGTAGGGTTGAAGGCTGAAGCGGAACGACTTCAGATCATGTCTGCAGAGAAGGGCAAGAACATTGGCTCCGACTTGAAGGAGATTTCCGTCAAGGTTGAAGTGAAGCCGGAAGATGTGGAAAAGCTCGTCGAACACCTCGTCGGTGGTGGTGACCTGAAGGCTGCCCTCGGTCAGATCGCCGACTACTTCATTCCAAAGGCGAGCGATGCAAGAAAACTGCTGGATCAGATGCGAACCGATGCTCCACTCCTGAGCATGATCCCAATCAATATCCTGGCGAGTGACGGGCACACGACCGCGAAGATCAAGTCGTTGGATGAAGATGCTGACGGCAGGCTGCACAAGCAGTTGGCTGAAACCATCGGCTTCTACCAGCCGTTCCTAGTGCACACCTTGGCGAAGCTCAGAGAGCGGTATGCTCCAACAACTCAGGACGTCCTTGATTTCGTGTGCGAATCACCGTTGTTCGCAGGGTGTCAAAGCGGTCTACTCCGAGACGGGCTCCTGGCCTATGAACAACAAGACTTTGTCAAGGCTATACATGTGCTCGTGCCTCAGATCGAGCAAATTTTGCGGAATTTTCTTGGCTTTTTAGGGCGTCCCACTCTGAGGACTGTCAGGAACCATCCGGGAATCATGGATGCGAAAAGCATGAATGACATTCTCGGAGATGAACGAATGCGGGAGGTTCTTACTGAGAACCTTTGGAGGTATTTGACCGTCGTCTACATAGACAAGAGAGGTCTGAATCTTAGAAACGATCTCGCGCACGGACTGGTTCCTTTAACTGGCTTCAACCGCTATGTAGCAGATCGTGTTTTTCACACCTTGCTCGCGCTGAGTCTGATGCGGGCATCAAAGGCGAAGTAATCGTTTCTAAAGAGAGTATTCGTATAGGTGACGGTCAACCGGGACATGATTTTCGTCAGTCACCCGGCAAGGCCAATACAGCATCCGCGTCAACGACCAGTGGCGTGTTTGCTTCGAATGGCCAGAACACTCCCCCGGTCCCGCGAATGTTGAGATTGCCGATTACCACTAGGAGTCGGTTGCCAGTAGGAAAGGAACGACGAAAGGAATGAACATGCCACTGCTCGCGATCCATCCCGGAGAACATTTGGCCGAGGAATTGAAGGAACTCAGCATGAGCGCCGCCTCGCTGGCACGCCAGTTGCAGGTTCCAACCAATCGCATCACGCAGATTCTGAACGGACGCCGCGACATCACGGCCGACACGGCGTTGCGCCTGGCGCATTTCTTCGCCACCAGCGCCGAATTCTGGATCAATCTGCAAAGCCTCTACGATCTGCGCATCGCCCAGCAGGAAGCCGGAAAAACCATCAAGGCCCTCCCCACCCTCAAGCGCATGACCGCCGTCCACGCATAGATCCAGCCACCGACCAGGAACCGAAGAAAGCTCCTCAGGACGAAGAACTCCGCAAAGCCATCGAAGTCCTGAATCACCGCGACTCCAAAGGGAACTCCGTCCCAGGCTGAAAGGAATCCCGGACCATCTTATGAGGGTATGGGCAAGTCACGAACTACACGGAACGTATCGCGAGCGATGAGCAACTCCTCGTTGGTGGGGATGACCATGATGCGGATGCGGCTGGAATCCGTGGAAATCTCGCTCTCCTTGCCGACGGCCTCCCCATTCCGGGCTGGGTCAATCTCATAACCCAATTCTGCTAGGCCCTCGCAGGCCTTCTGGCGGACCAAGGGAGCGTTCTCGCCGATGCCTCCCGTAAACACCAGGCCATCGACGTGGCCTAGAGCCGCCGTATAGGCGCCAATATACTTCCGCAGGCGGTAGCAGAAGGCATCGATTGCCACTTGGCATTGCTTATCTTCCTTTGCCGCCGCCGCGATCAGTTCTCGCATGTCGTTTGACTGCGCCGAAATGCCGTAAAGGCCGCTGAACCTATTCAAGAGTGTGGACATGTCGTGAAAAGTTAACTCATCCTTGGACATCAGATAGAGGATGATTGCCGGGTCGATATCCCCGCAACGGGTGCCCATCAACAATCCTTCCAGAGGAGTGAATCCCATGGAGGTATCGACGGATTTCCCTTTCTCGATAGCCGTAATCGAGCAACCATTTCCCAGGTGGGCCGTAATCAAGTTTGCCTCGCCCTTGCCCTTGCCAAATATCTCCCTGTAGCGGAACCCCACGTAACGGTGCGAAGGACTGTGGAACCCATAACGCCGAATCCTGTAACGGCGGTAATAGGCATAGGGCAAACCGTAGAGATAAGCCTTCGCTGGCATGGTTTGGTGGAACGCCGTGTCGAACACAGCAACTTGGGGGACTTGTGGCATGAGCTTCCGAGCCACAAGATACCCCCGTAAGTTGTTGGGATTGTGGAGGGGGGCCAGTTCGCTGCACTGTTGGATCGCCTTCTCCACATCCTCGTCGATCATCACCGAAGCCGAAAAATGCTCGCCGCCGTGAACGACGCGGTGCCCCACCGCCTCGATTTGTGAAGTATCCGCTACGACTTTGGCCTCTTTAAGAGCTTGAATTGCCCGGGTGAGAGCCGCCTGGTGGTCAAGCATCCCCTCAGTTAGACTCCGCGCAGGGTTGGGCGGCACGGTCAAATGCAACACGGCCTCGTCCGTCCCGATCCTTTCGACACTCCCTTTGGCAATACAACGGTCGGCGTTCGACGCGATCATCTCTACATCCGTCTCGATCAATTGAAAGTTTATCGATGAGCTACCACAGTTGAGTACTAGAATTTTCATCACTCACTCCCTAACCCGGTCGTTTAGTTGTTACAATTCCTGAAAGAGCATCAATACGTACACAGGGTAGTCTCCCCCGAGGGCTCAATATAGCACTCCGCAAGTTGCGCACCAAATCCGGAGCCAAACCGTTGCTCTGACAAGACCACCTCCGGTTCGGCCGGAGCATATCCCACATTTATTGGTGGACACGGGGGATACGGATATTCTGAGAATCCCCGAAGGGGATTGATAAAGTAGCCGGGGGCAACGCCCCCGGAAACGGGCGACCCCACCAGGGCCGACCCTGAAGGGGTCGAGTGTGAGTGATGTCGCGACCGTACATGGGGCCTCTAGCCAAGTCTATACGACCCCTTCAGGGTCGGTCGGTTTCCGGGTTAGTCTTCCGGGGGCGTTGCCCCCGGCTACTGTATGGTGCCCTTGCAGGGCACGGCGGACGGGTCTCGAGTTTGGCCTCAAGGGAACCGCCATGTGCAAACTCATCGCTCATCCGGCTCAGTCGCCCCCTGTCCCCAGCAAAAGATATGGGTGAGAATCAGGGTTTGGCAGGGTGTGCGCAAAGGCTGGAGGAGTCAATAGTAGGGTGCTTTGCGCAGCCAGCCGTGCCGGACGGCAGAACCATGGAGAGTTCCCGGGTCGGAACCTCTTCTTTCGCCCCGCTGGGGCTCCTGCCCCCTAGAGGGCCTTCTGGACCCAGGGCTGGCGCCCTGGGCTAAACTCTGTCGGCCCTTCGGGCCTTTTCCCAGCGTACCTAATACGTTCGGAAATACTCTCCAGACGACGCAATTGCCGAGGCGTCACTTCTGTGTCGGAGACGCGTTTGGCATTGTAAGGGCTATCCGTGTCCGGTATCATGGTTACACTTGCTCATGGCATCGCTTGAGGAGAACTCGGTCCTCGTAAGTGTCCAGAACCTGCACAAGCATTATGGTGATTTAGCGGCCCTGCGAGGCATCAGCTTCGACATCCTTCAAGGCGAAGTATTTGGCCTTTTAGGGCCCAATGGGGCGGGAAAAACCACCACCATCGAGATCATTGAAGGCCTGCGCCAACCCGACAGCGGGTCGGTCACCGTGTGCGGGCTTGATCCTGCGCAAGCGAGTATGGCGCTCAAGGAGCGGATTGGAGCACAACTTCAGTCCACTGTGCTGCCAGACAAGATGCGTGTGGATGAGGCCCTCCACTTGTTTGCGAGCTTTTATAAGCGCTCTGCCTCCGTGCACATGCTCCTGGAGCGGTTCGGCCTGGTGGAAAAGCGTCATACATTCTTCGAGAATCTTTCCGGAGGTCAAAAGCAGCGCTTGGCACTCGCCCTGGCACTGGTGAATGATCCCGAGCTGGTTCTGCTGGATGAGCCCACGGTGGGCCTCGACCCGCAGTTGCGCCGCGATATTTACGCCCTCATCGAGCATTTTCGGGCTGAGGGACGGACCGTATTATTGACCACTCATTACATTGAGGAAGCCGAGAGGCTCTGCGACCGTGTGGCCATAATGGACCGGGGTCAACTGGCGGCTCTCGGAACTCCGCGTGAGTTGATTGCGCGCTCCGGCCATGGAACGCGGCTCGAGGTTCGCCTGGCGAAACCGGTCGGCCTCGACCGCTTGAAGCTGATCGAAGGGGTCATTGACTGCCGCGAAGCGGATGGCGCCTATCTTCTCCACGCGCAGCCGGCAGCCCTGACGATTGCTGCCTTGGTCCGCTTCTTGGAATCCGACGCCAATGCCCTGGTTGACTTGCACATCGCCCAGCCCAGTCTCGAAGATGTATTTGTGGAAATGACGGGAAGAAGGATGGAAGACTGACGATGCCCACGCTTCGGATTGCGCTGCTGACGATACGGCTGGTGATGCGCACCAAGGTGGCGCTCTTTTTCACCTTCCTCTTCCCCCTGGTTTTCTTGTTCGTTTATGCCGTTCTGATCGCCCGTGGCAACCCGGATGTAGTTGCCTACGTGTTTGGGCCCGTCATTACGCTGAACATCATGGGCAGCGGGTTCTGGGGACTTGGCATGCAATCCGTGATGCAGCGCGAACGTGGCAGCCTGCGGCGTTACCGTCTGGCCCCCATCGGACCGCGCACCATCCTGATGAGCAACTTGCTCGCGAATTACCTTCTCCAGCTTCCCACCATCGGCCTCTTGCTCTTTACCGCTCGGGTCTTCTTCCACATGCCGATGAAGATCGGGTGGCTGACGCTGTTGATTCTTGTGACGGTCGGCACCTTTGCGTTTGCGGGTTTCGGGCTCACGATCGCGAGCGTGGCGAACACCATGCAAGAAGCACAGATTTACAATAACCTTGTCTGGATTACGTTGTTGTTTCTCTCCGGGGTTACATTCCCCTTGCCGATGCTTCCGAGATGGATCCAGCGGCTCGCGATGTTTTTTCCTTCCACCTATCTCGTCGGCGCCTTTCAAGGCGTCATGGCGCAGGCAGAATCGCTCCTGGACCACTGGCCGGAGATGCTGGTCCTGGTGACCTCGGGGATCTTCGGTTTGCTCTTCGCCATGAAACTCTTCCGCTGGGAAAAGGAGGAAAGGATATCCACGAAGGCCAAACTATGGTCCGCCGTTTTTGTGCTGCCCTTCCTGGTCATGGGCATGTGGATGAACACGCGCGCCAACCCCACGGCCATTTGGGCCCGCTCTTATAATGTGATGGGGCAAGCCACCGCTGCCTCGATGAATCCCGAGGCGGAAAAGCCAAACCTGATTGAAAACTTCGACGGCATTCAGGCTTCCGAAGACCTTTTGAGCCGCTGGCAAATCTCCACAGATTCTGACGTGTCGGGCCATTCCATGGCAGAGACTTCCCTGCTGACACCCGGCGCCGAGGGAACTCCGCACGCTATGCGCCTGAAAGGACACTTGGCGCCCGGACCCAAGGACGCTCAGGGTCATGTCTCGGCCCGGTATGCAGTGAGCTTACCCGCGGGTACGAGGAACCTGCGCGGCATCGAGTTCGAAGCTCGCGGCGAACCTCGTATCTACCAGGTAGGATTTCAGCCCCCAAAAGCAGCGGCCTCTCCTATCCCCGAGATCAGTTTTGTTCCGGGCGAGGCATGGCAAAACGTGCGGGTGCCGATCGCGTGGTTGGCGAACCCTTCAGGGTACGGGCTGGCGGACGGCCCTTGGATGCTGGAAATCTCAGTGACAGGCCCAGCCGGGGAGTTCACATTGGACCTCGATGAAATCCGATTTTATTAGGCTTGGACCATGAACATACTTAGCATCGGTGAAGTATTATGGGATGTATTCGGGGACACGGAACACCTGGGTGGAGCGGCTTTCAATTTTGGCGCGCACGCCAAAATATTGGGGCACTCGGTATCCTTGATCAGCGCTGTAGGCGAAGACCCAAGGGGGCGACGCATCCTGGAAAGGATGGACGCTATGGGCCTGCCTACGCGTTTCGTCCGGCAGGAGAAGGATCACCCCACCGGGATAGTCACCGTTAGCCTCGACACCTCAGGCCGGCCGCATTTCATCATCCACCGGCCCGCTGCCTACGACTTCCCCGCTCTCTCGGATGGGGACCTGGGAGAACTTTCATCTCCCCGGCCTGACTGGATTTATTTCGGAACGCTGTTTCAGATGAGCCCCAAGGCAAAGGCGCTGACCTTGAAGGTGATTGACGCCAACCCGGAAGCCCGACGCTTCTACGATGTGAACCTGCGTGAGAATTGTTATGAGGCCTCGCTCGTCAATGATTTGATGTCCCTCGCCACGGCCGTGAAGCTCAATGACCAGGAAGTCGATATGATTCAGTCCATGTTTGGCTGGTCATATCGTTCGCTGGAGGATTTTTGCCAAGGCACCGCACGCAAATTTGGATGGGAGGCAGTCTGTGTCACGCGGGGAGAAGCAGGGTGCGTGCTGTTGGTGGGTAACAATTACGTCGCAGCGGAAGGGTACGAGGTTAGCGTCGCGGATACGGTAGGAGCCGGCGACGCCTTCGCCGCCGCCTTCGTCCACGGCATGGGAGAGGGATGGCCTGCCCAAGAAGTGGCTGATTTCGCCAACCGAGTTGGGGCCTTGGTCGCCAGCCGTCCCGGAGGCACTCCCTCCTGGACTATCGAAGAAGCAAGGGCGCTCAGCAGTCGGTAGGTGGTAGGGCGGTATATGGTAGGTGGGGGATGCTCTTCCCCACATACGACGTACCACCTACCGGCCGATCACTCCTCCAGCGTTGACAGGTCGCCCGTAGGCAAGCCCAGTTCCCAGGCCTTCAGAACGCGCCGCATAATCTTCCCGCTGCGCGTTTTGGGAAGCTTTTGTTTGAACTCGATCTCACGGGGCGCCGCATGTGACGCCAGCTTCTGGCGGACGAATTTCTGGATCTCGCTTTTCAATTCGTCGCTGGGTTGGTATCCTTCGCGGAGCGAAATAAACGCTTTAATGATGTGACCGCGCAAAGCGTCCGGCTTTCCGATCACTCCGGCCTCGGCTACCGCTGGGTGTTCCACGAGGCAACTCTCCACCTCGAATGGTCCCACATTCTCACCCGCCGTGATGATGAGGTCATCCACACGACCCTGGAACCAGAAATACCCATCCGAGTCGCGGTAGGCGCTATCGCCGGTGACGTACCACCCCGGAATGCGAAAATAGGCCCGGTAACGTGCCGGCTGTTTCCAGATGGTCGGCATCATGCCGGGCCAGCCCGGCTTGATCACCAGATTCCCCAAAGTATTGGGCGGCAACTCCTTACCATCGTCATCCACGATGCTCGCCGTGACGCCCGGAACGGGCCTTCCCATTGAACCGGGGCGGATGGTCATGGAGGGATAGTTTGAAATGAGGATATGACCGGTTTCGGTCATCCACCAGTTATCGTGGATCCTTCGCCCGTAAGTTTTCCAGCCCCACCATACGACTTCCGGATTCAGGGGTTCTCCCACGCTCAGGACGTGCCTGAGGGAGGAGAGATCGTACTGCTTCGCCGCCTCCTCGCCGGCTGCCATCAACATCCGGAATGCGGTTGGAGCGCTATACCAGATGTTCACCCGGAACCGTTCGATCGTGCGGTACCACTCCGTGGCGTTAAAGCGGCCGCCGCGAATCAGGTTGGTCGCTCCATTCAACCAAGCCGCGAAAATTCCGTAGGAGGTGCCCGTTACCCAGCCGGGGTCTGCCGTACACCAATAAACATCGTCTTCCTGAAGGTCGAGAACCCACCTGCCGGTCATCAAATGGCCGAGCATGGCACGCTGCGCGTGGAGCACGCCCTTGGGCTTGCCGGTAGAGCCCGAGGTGTAGTGGATAATGAGCGGATCATCCAGCGTCAGCCACTCGATTTCGGTCTTGTCCTCCGCCCCTTCCACCAACGCTTCGAAACTATAATGTCCTTGGGGCAATCCATCGGAACCCGCGCCGACCAGGATCACGTGCTTGAGTGCCGGCAGTTCCCATTGCGGGACTCGGTCCAGCAGTGCAGGAGAGGTCACCAGGGCCACGGCTTCGGCGTTCGCCATGCGATCGCGGACCGCGTCTTCCATAAAAGCTTCGAAAAGCGGGCTAGCGATGGCCCCGATCTTCAAGATTCCGAGAATGGCGATATAAAGCTCCGGCCGACGCCCCAGGAACACAAAGACGCGGTCCCCTTTTACAACTCCGAGCTTCCTCAGGGCGTTGGCAAAGCGATTCGACTGAAGCGAGAGGTCCTCGAAAGTGAGCCGCGCCGTATATTCGCGGTCGGTATAAATCAGAGCGAGCTTATTCCGCCGGCCTCGGGTCAGGTGCCTGTCGATGGCCTCATGCGCCATGTTCACCTTACCGGTGTGGCTCCAATCAAACTCCTTATGAGCATCCTCCCACCTGAAGCTCTGGTAAGCGGCCTCATAATCCTGCAAGTGATGCTTCCCAGAAGCATCCGTCGGATCCAATACGTTGTTCACATTCACCGGCGTCTTGGTAGCCATGATCTCGACCTCGTTCCCAATTCGAGTCAGACACCCCTCGCAAAGCAGGTGACTTGATGAGGGGGACCGCCTTGAAGGCGGTCACCCCTCGCTTCGCTTCCGTCCAGGTCGGTGCCGGAACCCCGAAGGGGTTCAAATTGAGTAGCCGTGGGCAAAGGCACGGTTTTGGTGCCCGCCGCCCACGGGCCGCGTCGCCATGAATTCTGCCGACCCCGCAGGGGTCGAACAGTTCGGCCCTTACAGGGCCGAGCGAGATGTCGACGCGCCGTTACCGTGGGTTTCATCCCGCAGGGCGGGACTACTCATGTAGTCCCGATTAATCGGGACGCGAAACGGTCAAACCTCTTCAGGCCGCACGGGTGGAGCCCGTGCATACCTCAGTTCCAGTCGACTCGCTCAGCCCCGATAGGCTTCATCTAACAGTTCTACAACATGGAGCACCCGACGTTCGCCTCCAGCGCGCGAAACACCGGCACGCAACTGGAGCAGGCAGCCGGGATTCGCCGTCAGGATAAGCTCGGCTTTTGTCTCCTCAATCCGCCGCATTTTATTCTGGAGAAGTTTTTCCGCCAAGTCGTTGTGAACCACGTTGTAAATCCCGGCGCTTCCACAACAGATCTCCGATTCCTTTAATTCGATAAGCTCCAGCCCCGGTACTGCCGCCAGCAACTTCCTCGGCGCCGACCGAATTCTTTGCGCATGACCCAAGTGGCAGGAGTCCTGATAAGTCGCCCGTACTCTAGTTACCGCGAATTCCTTATTGAAGTCAATACCTGCCAGGAATTCCGTCACATCTCGAAGCTTCCCGGAAAAGGCCTGTGCCGGCTCAAAATAGTCCCGGTCGTCTTCTTGAAAGAGAAGCGGATATTCCTTCAAAACCGAGCCACAGCCCGCCGCGTTCGTAATGACCGCGTCAAACCCATCGGCCAGGAAGGCGCGGATGTTCCGTTTGGCCAGCTCGCGCGCCAAGTCGCGAATACCCGCGTGGACATGCAGCGCGCCGCAGCATCCCTGCTCAGCGGGAATGACCACCTCACATCCATTCTTGGCGAGCACGCGCAGCGTCGCATCATTCAGCCGCGCAAATGATAGATTGGCGATGCACCCGGCAAAGAACGCCACCCTGTAGCGGCGAGTCCCCACGGCAGGAACCACGGTGCCCAGGCGCTCCGTAAAGAACGGTTTTTCCATCCGTGGCGCGAGTCCTGCTACGCGGTCCAAGCTCCACGGCAAGAGCTTCAGGAGGCGAGACGCAAGGAGCAGCCTCTCCAAGCCGGACCTTTGATAGAAACGCAGAATCTTCCCTGCCACTTCCAGCCTTTGGCGGTATGGAAGGAGTTCGTAGAAGAAGAGCTTCCTCAAAAGGGCGGCAAAAGGGGGCCGCTTGTAATACTTCTCGATTTGCCCTCGCGCCACCTCCACCAGCTTTCCATACTCGACGCCCGATGGGCACGCGGTTTCGCAAGCGCGACAATCCAGGCAGAGGTCAATGTGCCGCACGAAGCTCTCGCCCAGAGGCAACCGGCCCCGTTCCACCTGAATCATTTGATAGATGCGCCCGCGGGGCGAATCCATTTCTAAGCCAAGTTCGCGATAAGTGGGGCAGGCATTCAGACAAAGGCCGCAACGAACGCACCGGGAGTAGTCCGCCCAACGGGGGGCTTCACCTGGGCCGTACCCGCGACCGTTCCTCTCGACCACTACTTGCGTACCCGTCTGGCTCAAAACGGTTCCCCTCTTAGCTGTCAGCTGTCAGCTATCAGCTTTCAGCCCATGAATTCTTTTCTGCCTTCTGCTTTTTTTTGGAGGCTGAAAGCGGACGGCTGATAGCTGATAGCTGCTTTCCGCCTAAAGCCCTCCCACAAACCTGCCGGGCGAAAGGACACCCTTTGGATCCCACGCCGCCTTCAGTCTTCGCATGGCTTCGAGGTGGTCGCCACTCGGGCCCCACGCGTCTGGTTCCGCATTAAAGCCGTTTGGATATTGCTCCACCACCAGCGCTCCGCCCAGGCGTGCAGCAGATTTACGAGTATTCGTCACAAGGCGGTCAGCGGCGGTTCCGAGCTTCACACCCCATAAGCCCAGATGCACGATGCCAACGCCCACCTGCGCAAAGCTGGCCATCTTCACCTCTTCACCCTCAGCCACCTGCTGCGCAAAGCTGAGAAATTCCTCGGAGCTTGCAATCGGCAGCGTAGCCTTCAGAACCATGACGTCGGGGAAAGAGCCCGCAAACAATTGCTCATAATCTCTTAACCGAAGCCAGCAACTCTTCGCCGTCTGCTCATTCAACTGGCGGCTCGGGACGCCCATGGATCGTCCCATTTCGGCGAGATCCCTGGCGTGCCTCTCCAGGATTCTCGGCGAGCCACCAACTTCTATCCAGAGTTCCAGTCCTTGTGCATCTCCTGGAGGCGGCCCGTTCTGGAGAAGGCTCGAGGCCTCAGTATTAAAGAGGACCATGCACAGGGGTTCCAGAGGCGAGTTCAGGATTCGCCTGCGCAAGTCTCGAGCCAGGCCGAGTGTCCCCGGTTCGAGCACCAGGGTGGCGCGCCTAGCCAGCCGCGGAAACAGTTTGAAGCTGGCTTCCACTATCACTCCCAACGTCCCGTAAGAACCCACGAGGAGCTTGCAAAGATCGTATCCCGCTACGTTCTTCACCACGCGACCGCCGCTCTTGACCAACTTCCCTTCTGTCGTGGCAACCTTTATTCCGAGCACCATGTCACGTGGTGAGCCAAAACGAAGGCGTAAAGGTCCCGCCGAGTTCGTTGCCAGGATGCCCCCTATGCTTGCCCTTGCCCCACCGAGCGGGTCCAAGGGGAGCCAAAGCCCCTCGCCACCCAGAAAGTCCTGGAAGTCCCCTAGCTTCATCCCCGCTTCAACGCTGGTGGTCAGGTCCGCCGGTTCATAATGCCAGACATGGTTCAATTCTTTGAGTGACAAGGCAAGGTCGTAGCGGCGGGGCGGGCTGCCTATGGGGAGTTTGGTGCCGTTGCCGCGAGGGATCACAGCGAGGTCACGGTCAGCGGCGAACTTCAGGACCGCGGCAACACTCTCCGCTGTAGGTGGGTCCACAATGTACTGGGGAACCCTCCCTCCTACCGCCATCGCCGCGCAGGCTGTGGGTTCTGAAACAACATGCGATTCACCCACGATCGCTGCGAGGGCCAGATGGACGGAGTCGTGAGCCGTATTCACAGAACGCCCCCTGCGCCCGCCCCGATACGCAATTCGCCGCACATCTTGCCTGTAGGAAAGACCTTGCCAGGGTTGAAAAGCCCCTCCGAGTTGAAAACCCCTTTGATCTTCCGCATCATGTCCAGGTCATCCGCCGTGAAGAGGAGGGGCATCAGGTTGATCTTCTCAATGCCCACACCATGTTCGCCAGTGATCGAACCACCCATTTCAATACATTTGGCAAGGACTTCCTGGGCGGCCTCACGAACCCGTCTGGATTCATCCGCATCGCGAGGGTCGAACAGGAAAATCGGATGAAGGTTTCCGTCACCCGCATGGAATATATTCCCAATCTTCACGCTGTACCTAGTCCCAACCTGCCCAATAAACTCCAGCATTTCGGGCAGACGTGTACGGGGAATCACTCCATCCTGCACATAATAGCTTGGGCTTATTCGTCCCAGAGCTCCGAAGGCGTTCTTTCTTCCCTTCCACAAAAGATCGCGTTCTTCTGCCGATTTTGCCCGGCGAACTTGCCGCGCCATTTTCTCCTGGCATACCGACTCGATTTGCAGAGCGTTTTCTTCAACGGCTTCTCTGAGCCCTTCAACCTCAATCAAGAGAACTGCGGCGGAATCCATCGGATAGCCTGCGTGGGTAGCTTCCTCGATGGCGCGCAGTGTGAAACCGTCGATCATTTCCAGGGCGGCGGGCGTGATGCCGCGTGCGGTAATTGCCGCCACCGTACGCGTGGCGTCGACCACGCGCTCATAAACCGCCAGCAATGTTGCCACGGTCTCCGCCTTACGCATCAACCTAACGGTTATCTCCGTCACGATCCCGAGAGTCCCCTCGGACCCGACGAACAAACCCGTAAGGTCGTAACCAGGAGGGTCCCAAAACTTGCCGCCGGTATGAATCACTTCTCCAGTCGGTAATACCACTTCCAGTCCTAGGACGTGATTGGTCGTCACACCGTACAAAAGAGTATGAGGCCCCCCTGCGTTCTCGGCGACGTTTCCACCCAGGGTGCAGGCCTTCTGGCTGGAAGGGTCCGGTGCAAAGTAATAGCCGTCATCCGAGACAGCCAGGGAAAGATCGAGATTGACTACGCCGGGTTGGACTCTGGCACGCTGGTTCTCGATGTCGATTTCAAGGATGTCCTTCATCCTCGAGAAGACAATGAGGATACCACCCTGCCAAGGAAGCGAGCCCCCACTCAAGCCTGTTCCCGCACCACGGGGAACGACCAAGAGCTTCCGACTCGCTGCAAACTTCACCACTTGGACTACGTGTTCCGTGCTTCGTGGAAAAACGACGACATCGGGTGGACGAAGCGAAGAAAGACCATCGTACTCGTAAAGCATAAGGTCCTCGGGTCGCCACAGAACAGCGTCCCGGCCCAAGATACTCACGAGTTCGCGGACCAAAGCGGTGGGCTTCATGAAGTACCACACGGCAGGCCTGCGCTGATTGCACGAGCGCACGGGAGGGGAAAATCGATTCGCTCTGCCACCAACACCCTGTTGCCCCAGCAAACTGAGTATATCCACGTTCCTGCGGACCGTCAACGCGCCTTGCCGCCGGGCCGCATGACATATCTGTGAAAGCCCTGGAGTCAAGAGCAAGTTCCTTTGTACAGCCCGTCGTGGCGGGCGACAGACCATAGGCCAGGGCGTGAGAAGGTGGGAGATAATCCCAAGGCGTCCAGTGTCAAATCGCGCCTACTATTGAATAATCGTTAGCAAAATATTACGAGGTTCTACTATTTCACAGGCTCTGAGAGGCCGTGAAATAATCCCGAAGATGCGGGCTTTGCACAGCGTAAGTTATTGAATAATCGGAGTCGGGATATGACTATTCTGGATTATTTCACAACTCCTGACGCCCTGGGCTATCCTGCGAAGCGGGATTCGCCCTCTGGGCTTTGCCCTGACGTACCCCTCATGCTTGGAAACAACAGCGAGATTAGGAATCGTTGCAAACTGTCGCTTTCTTGTCGCACAGCCCCGTCACCGCGTAAGGGCGTGCCGCGTGGGCGCCCGCTCCAGGCGAGCACCCGCCGCGGCGGGCCCAGCACAAGATTCGAGCGCACTCCACCTATCCCTGCCGTTTGGAGAGGCCAACTCCTCGTCAAACTGACCCACGCCCGAATCACAGAAACTGACTCCGAGTCAGCTTCAGGTTCCGGAGCGGCTGCATACGACTGGACACAAATCATTGAATGACTGAACCCTTTCAGGTAATCAACCGTTCGATCTTGGGACACGCAATCTCAAAATCGGACAGTCTGCGCTGCTTCGTTTTTTGTGGTCCAGCGTCGAAAACGTGTGGATTCAGTTTCTTGGCGCTGGCCTTCAAATGGCACTCGAATTGCCACAAGTATGCTGGGACGCAACAGGCAGTGGGTGGTACGTGGCTGGTAGGGCCACAGCTCAAGCTTCCGCATGGCATCTACTGTTTGCGAATGCCGCAATTGTATGGAACCTCGCGCAAGGCCCATACGTACTAGATGCTGAATGAGGAAAGCTAACCGAAATGTTCAGCACACGTCTAAGAAAAGGAAACCAGCACTGAGCCGACGGTTTCAGGAGATTAGTGAACGAAAACCGACTCGTCACGCCTAAGGTGGTGAGCGGGCAGGAAAACGTAAGGGGTTAAATGGACTCTCTTCGCTGAAGGTTTGGCGGCCTGGGCGAGGAGAATCCCTCGGAAAGGCTTGAGGCCTTGCGGCCCCCTGCTTCTCATTTAACCCCGTTTGATTGTAAGGGTATTCGCAACTTAAATGCAAGAGGCGGCCGGGCAAAGGCGGAGGCGCGGTCCCGTCAGCCGACGGCCCGCTCGGATTAACGAAGACCAACCAGCAACCAAGGAGGATCCAATGGGTATCAGAAAGTATCTCGGGACATCAATTCTATCGGTGGCTCTGCTTCTCGCATCCGGCATTCCAGGCTTAGCCAAGAACTCGCGGACTGTGGCCCTTACCCGTGATGCCGTTCTGGCCGGCAAAACTCTTCCGGAAGGTAATTATGTTGTACAGTGGGAAGCTCACAGTCCTCGAGCAGCCGTGGAATTCGCGCAGGGCCACAAAGTTGTTCTCTCAACAGAGGGCAGACTCGAGGACCGTGGCAAGAAGTACAGCTCCACTACGGTGGTCTACGACACCGCCTCGGATGGAAGCATGACCATCAGTGAGATTCGCTTCGCTGGCTCGAGCGAGGTCCTCGTTTTCAATCAATGACACCTCACGCTGAGAGCCGCTGCTGAAGATTTGGAAGCTAATTTGGCGGGCCGCGCCCCCGACCCGCCAACCACTTTTGCCGCGACATGGACGATACATCTGTTTTTTGGCACGCAGCCCACAAACGGCCTAAGGTGGCAAACCCACGCGGCGCACGAGGTCTTGAAAACGAGGATCCGAGCGAAGAGCGTCCAGCCTTGGCTCCGCCTTGAGGCTCATAAGCATTGAGAAGGAGCGTTCTTCGTAGGCCCTTTCCAGCCACTTGAACGCTTGGTCTGCCTCATCAAGGCCGACGTAAATAATCGCAAAATCGTATGCCGAGACAAATCTCCGCTCCGAGAGCTTGTGCAATTCTTTGAGCGCCTTCCGCGCGTACCCTCTTCTCTTAAACACGGCATGGGCATGGCCGAGTGCCCCTACCCTGTCGGGACTGCCTGGGGAAACTGCCAGCGCTTTTTGGAGATGCGCGATCGTTTTCTCGTACATTCCCTTTTGCTCATAGGCCCAAGCAAGGAAGTAGTGCGCCGCAGCGAAGTCAGGTTCCATCTGGACCGTCTGCCTGAGCTGTTCGATCGCCTCATCGTACCGGCGCCCCCGGTACAACATCAGCCCTAAGTGGGTTCTGATAATGAGGGACAGGGGATTAAGCTCTTGGGCTCGTCGCATCTCGGCCAGGGCCTCATCCACGCGCCCCAGCATTCCTAAATAGAACCCATGCCAATGACGGGCAGTCGCAAAGTTCGGGTTAAGCTCTATGGCGCGCTGGTAGATATGCTCGGCCCCGGCCCAGTCCCAGTCGAATGAATGCTTGGCGAAAGCCAAGGCGTTGTGGGCTTCGGGAAGCAAATCGTTAAGCTCCAGAGCCCTGATCGCTGCCGCCTTGGCTCTGGGGAAAGCCTGCTTCCCGGGAAAGACACGGAAGTGATCAGCCAAGTCCAAGGCGACAGCTAACCCAGCATATGCCACGGCATACCTGGAGTCTCTTGAGGTCGCCTCCTTAAAGTGCTCAATCGCATTCTTCACCCCTTCGGCGGTTCCTTTGTTCAAGCAGTAACGACCTTTGAGAAACGCCTCGTGGGCTCCCTGATTCGTGGTCGAAGCCCCAGCCATTGCCGCGCGCTTTGCGGGAAGCAATTCAACCTGCAATGAGCGAGCAATGTGGCGGGCAACCTCGCTGTGGATCGCCACTACATTTGCCCGGTCGCCCTCAAAGCTATCGGCCCAGAGGTGAGTGCGGTCCTTGACCTGGATGAGTTCTACGGTGATACGCACTCGGTCGCCCGCACGGCGCACGCTGCCTTTGAGGACATAGTCCGCCCCCAGCTCGCGCCCGATTTGGTCAATGTCCTTGTCGGTGTTCTTGTATCGAATCGCAGATGCCCGGGCGATGACGCCCAGACGCTGCGGGTGCAAGCGTCCCAACCGCGCAATCATCTCCTCGGTCATCCCGTCGCTGAAGTACTCCTGCCCGGCATCACCTGTCAGGTTCTCGAACGGCAGCACCGCCACAATCGGCTTGTCCGCTCGGGGCTCTGCTTCCAAGGTTGCGATGAAGCGGTAGCCTCGCCGGGGCAGAGTTTCAATGAATTGTGAATGAGCGGCGGAATCGCCTAAGGCCCGGCGGAGCTTTTTGACCGCCGTGGCCAAACTGTGCTCGAAGTCCACAAAAGTGTTGCCGGACCAAAGTCTCTTCTGGAGTTCCTCTCGCGTCACAACTTCGCCGGGCCGCTCGAGCAACACCAACAGAATTTGAAAGGGTTGTTCCTGGAGCTTTATCTTCACTCCGTGCTTGCGCAGCTCTCCGGCTTGAAGATCAACTGCGAACGCTGCGAAGCGAACCTCGTGGGGGCGACTCGAAACTTTTTCCATGGGAAGCTCCAACATTCTACAACGTATCCCAAACAAAGGAAAGCCTCTTCCGAGAATCTTCCGAGAATCGCGCCGCCTATCGAATTCGCCCTTTGTTCTGGGTAGGTTTCCTGTTCATCCAAAGTCCAACAACAGTTCACCCACTGTGCATTGACGCCGCAACAGGCCTGAAGGAACATGGCTGCGTAAAGAAAAGGGAGAGTCAAATGAAAAAGGAGAATGAAACGAATATGAATATCAGAAAGTGTTTCGGAACATCGGTTCTGTCGGTGGCGCTGCTTCTGGCCTCGCGCATTCCCGCCTTGGCTAAGGACTCGCTGACTGTGACCCTTTCCCATGATGTCGTTCTGAACGGGACAAGTCTTCCGGCAGGTAAGTGTTCTGTACGGTGGGAGACCCACAGCCCTGAGGCAACCGTAGAATTCGTGCGGCACCACAAAGTTGTTCTCTCAACAGAAGGCAGAATCGAGGAGCGCACCGGGAAATGCAACCGCCCTGCGGTCGTCTACAACACAGCCTCGGACGGGACGATGTCCCTGATTGAGATTCGCTTCGCTCACTCGAACAAGGTTCTCGTTTTCAATCAATAACACCCCCCACTGAAAGCCGCCGCCGAAGATCCGAAAACTAAAATGGCGGGCCGCTTCCACGGGTCGCCAACTTCTCTTGGCAGGGAAAATGCTCTTGCCCACTCCTGCTTTTCCCGTGGGTCTCAGAACCTTCCCCGTGTAAGATAGTGGGCTTATGGTCCCCCTCCCCCTCACCGACCACATCCGTCGGCGGAGCTTCTGGTTTATTACCCTCGCCATCATCATCGCGAACGTATGGGTTTTCTTCTTTGAGCTTGCGCACGGCCCAAATATTAACCGACTGGTTTTTGTCTTTGGAATCGTCCCGGCGCGATATGTCACACGCTATGGGTTCGCAAACCTGACAGTCGCAGGGTTTCTCATCCCCGTCTTCGCTTCCATGTTCCTGCACGGAGGATGGTTGCACCTCCTGGGAAACATGCTCTTCCTCTTCGTGTTCGGGCGGAGTGTGGAAGACCGCTTTGGGCATTTCAAGTTTCTGTGTCTCTACTTACTTTCAGGTTTGGCGGGGGCAATTCTTCACGTCGTCCTCAACGCGGGGTCCCGCATGCCGACCATCGGAGCGAGCGGAGCTATCGCAGGAGTGCTTGGCGCCTACTTCGTCAGCTTTCCACGAGCCCGCATTACGACTCTAATCCCCTTGATCTTCTTTTTTTGGACGGTCGAGCTGCCCGCCATCCTGGTGCTTGGCTACTGGTTCCTGATCCAGTTCGTTACGGGCTACCAGATGCTGGCGATTCAGTCCGCCACGGGTGGCGGGGTGGCTTGGTGGGCCCACGTCGGAGGATTCGTGATGGGGATGATCCTCGCGATGGCATTCCGGCCCGCCAAAAGAGGCCCGGTGGTCGAAATCCTGCCTTGAGTTTTTCCAAGGAGAGAAGAAGTCAGGAGTCTGGAGTCAGAAGACAGAACGTAGGCATTAAGCAGTAGGCAGTGGGCAATAGGCAGTGGGCTGTCTGCTCTTGGAGCCTATTTTATCCCATCCCACCAAGCGGGATGGGCCACATTATTCCGCCACTCCGTGGCTCAAGGTGCCCCGCGCAGGCTTCGCGAGAGCTCATCGTCATCCTATCAGCGAGCCGCACCCTCGCTTTCCTCCCCACGTTCGCGCTCGGCCAAGTACATGCCCAGCAGAATCAGTCCGCCGCCGGCGACGACCCTCAGTGTGATCCTCTCCCCAAGCAGCCATGCCCCTAGAAGCGCCGCCACAACCGGCTGGAGGTACGCGAATGCTGCCACGCGTGACGCGGAAAGTTCGGTAAGAGCGAACGCGTAGAAAAGGTAGGCCACGACCGTACCCAGGACGACCATGAATGCCAAGCTACCCCAGGCGGCGCGGGTCACGTTGGCCCAGCGGATATTGAGAACTGAGCGACCGGCAAACGGGATCATCAGCAAGGAACCGATCGCGAACGTCAAGGTGTTAAGGGTAAGCGCGTCGTACCGATTGGCTATTTCCTTAACCTGAATCGTGTAGTAAGCGAATGAGACGCTGCCCGCTAACACAATCAGGTCTCCCTGCCAGTGGGCCGCGCTCCCCTTCTCCGCTCCGCCGAGCGTCAGGATAGCTACTCCCCCGAAGGAAATCAGCATGCCGAGGAACTTGGGCAGGGTTAATGGCTCCAACCGCATCAGGCAAGAAAGCGCCAGCACCATGACTGGACCCAGCGCCACGATCAGCCCGGTGTGCGCCACGGAGGTCCAAGCCAAGCCGTTAATGAAGCAAATCTGGTTGAGTGTCATCCCGTTGGATGCGACAACTGTGAGGACAAGCCATTGACGCCCGCTCAAACGCAACTTAGGCCGTCCCCGCCATGCCAGGAACAGCGCCCCAAAAAGGATGGCAGCACCCGCCAGGCGCAACTGCGCCAACCCCATTCCCCCAAAACCGTTCACAGCCTCTTTTCCTGCCACGATATTGGAGGCCCAAAACACTGTCCCCCAGAGCAGGAGAAAATGCATCAAGGCGTGGCTGTGGCCATGGGCCTTTGGGGGAGCGTGTTGAACTCCTTTGGCCAGCGTGCTACCCAAACAGTTCCTTTCTTACTGTCACTTTTTCGATTCGGTCGAGGTTGGGCTCATATCCCAGCCCGGGCGCCTGGGGGACGTGAATGGTTCCTTGCACGGTCACGGTCACCTCCGGGTCGATGATATCCTCCGCCCAGTATCGCTTGCTGGCAGAAACGTCTCCCGGAAGGGTGAATCCGGGCAGCGAGGACATGGCAATATTGTGAGCCCGCCCGATTCCTGACTCCAGCATCCCGCCACACCAAACCGGAATGTTTTTTGCCCGGCACACATCATGAACCTGTTTGGCCGACGTTAAGCCCCCCACGCGGCCGAGCTTCACGTTAATGATCTTGCAAGCGCCGATTTCGATAGCCTTCCGCGCGTCGTCGGCGCTGTGGATCGACTCATCCAGGCAAATCGGCGTGGAGATTTCCCTTTGCAGCTTGGCGTGATCAATGATGTCGTCCCAGCCCAGCGGCTGCTCAACCATCATCAAATAGAACCGATCGAATTGCTTCAGGTGCGCCAAGTCGGCGAGCGTGTAAGCGGAATTCGCATCGGCCATCAGGGCGATTCGAGGAAACTCTGTGCGGATGCGGTCCAGAACATTGATATCCCAACCCGGCTTAACCTTCACCTTGATCCGCTGATACCCTGCTGAAACTTCACGGGCGATTTTTTCCAGCAGTTCCTCGACGCTGTTCTGAATCCCGATGGATACCCCGCACGGAATCTCATCCAGCGTCCCGCCAATCGTTTTCGCCAGAGGAATGCTTCTCTGTTGCGCTTCGATCACCCAAAGTGCGTTCTCCAAAGCCGCTTTGGCCATGTTGTGACCACGAATGGGACGGAACCGTCCGGCAACTTCAGAAGGCGATGTCCACTGCTTGCCTAATACCCAAGGAATGAGGAAATCGCGCAAGACATGCCAGGCAGTTTCGGGAGTTTCGTGACTGTAGAACGGCTCTTCTCCTGCGGTGACTTCGCCCCATCCTGCCAGGCCTTCCGCATCGACCCGCACAAGGACGATTCTGCGCGTTGTAGTTCTGCCGAAACTCGTCTCGAAAAAATGGACGAGTGGCATTTGAATTTCCCGGAGTTCCACACGATTAATCTTCATAAGGGTCCAATAAGTAACGGGCTGATTTCCCCTCGTATTCGAATCCTGTGATCACCAGCTTATGAGCAAAGGAGTCTTGCAGTTGCTGGCGAACCTCCAACTGGCGCTGGCGCGCTTCGCGGGGGTTTGACTGCCTCATTTGATCGATATTAGCTGGAATCTCGACCACCGCCGCCGGCTTCTCTTTGCTGCCGCGTGGCAACTTTCCCGCCATCGCCCGTTTGACCCGTGATGACCTCAGCCGCCATTCCGCAATCAGGCGGTCACTGGCCAACCCCTTTTGGAGCCTGCTCTCCACCTGACCGTAGTAGTCTGGTTGGTAAAAGCGAGCGATGGCGCCCAGGCGAACAATGTTGAGGTACGCATTCTTCGCCCGGAGAGGATCAAAGGTCCACTCGATAAGGTCGATGCCGGCTCGAAGCGCCTCGCGTCTCTGCGCCATCTTCAACGCCCGGCCCAGTCCTCTGTTTTCATGCGCGCGCAAAACCCCCAGGGAGAGCGAGTGATAATAGCAGTCGATGCCATGCCAGGCAGGCAAGGAAGCTACGAAACCCACCAAGGAGCCTTGCGGCGTGAAACCTCCCAGCGCCTGCCCTCCTATTCGATTGAGGGTTACGAACAGCCTTAGAGGGTAGAGTTCGTGTTCCGCGTACCCCCAAATCTCCCGCTGCACCTTGACAAGGGCGGCAAGTTCTTCCAGCTTTTGGCAAGGCCGAATCGTATACTTCAACGGGCTTCTTTTGACTTCAACTCGTTCCAAAGCGATTCCATTTCCTCTAGAGAACACTCCCCCAGATTTCTTCCACGCCTCGCGACTTCCTTTTCAAGTGCCTGAAACCTGCGCTTGAATTTCTGATTAGCTCTCCGCAGGCAAGTCTCCGGGTCGGAGCGGAGGAATCGCGCCAGGTTCGCGGCGGCAAATAGCAGGTCGCCAACCTCTTCCTCAAGCCGGGATGCTATGTTGCCTGCGTCTCGATTCAGTTCGCGGCGCAATTCCCCAATCTCCTCTTCGACCTTTTCCAGCAGGTCCTCGACTTTTTTCCAATCGAAACCGACTTCGGAGGCCCGCAATCCCAGTTCATAGGCTTCGAGGGTCGCCGGCAGGGCTGGAGCAATCCCATCCAAAAGTGATTTTCTATCGTCCTTGCCATGAGCCGCCGACCCTCGTTCCTGCTCTTTTACTTGCAGCCAACTCTTGAGGGCTTCGTCCGCATTACTGGCGTGGACCTCGCCGAAAACGTGAGGATGCCGCCGAATGAGTTTTGCGTGCACGCGCTCGATCACGTTGTCGATGTCGAAGCGTCCTTCCTCTTCCGCCAAACGGGAATAGAACACTACCTGGAAGAGCAGGTCGCCTAACTCATCTTCCAGTCCATTGAAATCGCGCGCGCTAATCGCGTCAATGACTTCATAGGCCTCTTCGAGCAGCAACCCCTTGAGCGTATCGTAGTCCTGCGCGCGGTCCCAAGGGCAGCCCTCGGGGCCTCGGAGATGCGCCATCAGATCAACAAGCTTAGGGAGTTTTTCGCCGGCCAGAGTCACTCCTATCTCAGGCAGCCGGCGACCCGCACCGCCTGCCATCGCTGAATCCTGCTAATCTATCAAGGCGGCAGGACAAACTGCAACATAAGTTCTGCAACCAGGGTCGGGTCAAAGTCGCGGAAAAAGCGGCTCTGCTGCCTGCTGTGCGGAAAGCCTCTGGCTTTCCGGCGCAGACAGCCTCCCCTCTCCCCCTCGGGTCGGCTGGAAGGCTCAGCCTTCCAGCCGACCCGAGGGGGTTAGTCAGGGCGGAAGCCCTCGGAAAGGCGAAGCCTTTCCGCACAGCAGGCGGCAGAGTCGCTTTGAGACGTTACCTTTCGGGGATTTTGACGCGACCCTGGTTCTGCAACGACCTCGCCTTGTCGGTTCATGGAATTGTTGGTAAACTTAAGATTCGGCAGCCAGATGGAAGAATCGGCCAAGGTTTTTGGGCCGCGAAGCTGACAGGGGGAGGCGTTCAATGGCCGGGGAGGAGAGCAGTTCATCTGGATTCAAGGTGGTTGACCGCCGGCCATTTGCCGCCGACGGCTCACGAAAAGAAGATATCCCTGCTGAGGAAAAAGAGGTGGAGGCTGCGCCTGAGGGCGATCGCAGCACGTCACGCGAGCCGCAAAGCGAGCCCCGCGGCCAATACGAGGATGAATCTCCTGGGTTTGAAACGCTGGTTTCTTATTTGAGCACCACGGCAATGTTCCAGCTTGGATTAATCCCCGGGCCGTCAGGAGAGCACATCCCTGCGGACATGCCCAACGCCAAGCGCACTGTCGACCTGCTGGAAGTCCTGCAGGAAAAGACGAAAGGCAATCTCAGCGCCAGCGAATCCCGATTGCTTCAAGATGTCCTCTACGAACTTCGGATGAGCTTCGTCGAGATGCAGAAGCGCCAGGCCCGCAAGAGCAAATGAGACTGACTTTTTTGGGTACGGGGACTTCCACGGGGGTTCCCACCCTCGCCTGCCATTGCAGGGTTTGCACCTCTCCTGACCCGCGCGATAAGCGTACGCGGCCTTCGATCTTGGTCCGGTTTGACGGGCGGGCGGTGGTGATTGATACTACGCCGGATTTCCGGGCGCAAGCTCTGCGTGAGGGCTTGGACCGGCTGGACGCCGTGCTGTTTACGCACGCCCACGCCGACCACATCCTGGGGCTTGATGACGTGCGTGTCTATTACTTCCGGCAGCAGAAGCCCATTCCGATTTACGCTAACGCTCAGTGCATGCAAGATATCAAGCGGATTTTTAAGTACATCTTTGACGGCGACTATCCCTACGGTGGGATTGCCCGGCTCGACCCGCGCCTCATTGACGGGCCTTTCGAGGTGGAAGGACTAAAGGTGATTCCCGTCCCATTGATGCATGGCAATCTGCCCATCTTGGGATTCCGTATGAACGATGTGGCCTACCTCACCGACGTGAGCGAGATTCCCGAAACGAGTTATCCTTTGCTGCAAGGTCTGGATGTGTTAGTCCTTGATGCCTTACGACCCCATCCCCACCCCACCCACCTGACCGTGGAACAATCGCTCAACCTGATGGAGCGGTTAAGGGTTCGAAGAGGCTACTGCACGCACATCGCTCACGATTTGGGACACGAGGAAACCAACGCCAAGCTTCCGCCGCACGTGCGACTGGCTTACGACGGGCTGCAGCTGGAGTTTTAGAGAAGTCGAGGAGTCGAGGAGTCGAGAGTCGAAGAGTCCCTAACTTCGCGACCTTCGACTCTCGAGCAATATGTCATTCTGAGCGAAGCGAAGAATCTCTGCAGTTCCTTCGTTCTGGTACTGTGGAGATTTTTTGCTTCGCTCAGAATGACAGCGCCCACTTGAAGTTCTTAACTCCTCGACCTTCGACTCTCGACTTTTCGACTGACTATGCGTGTCATTCACAATCTTCACGAATTGCGTCCACCGCCCTCCGGCTGCGTGCTAACCATCGGCAACTTCGATGGGGTCCATCTGGCGCACCGAAAGCTGCTTGAAAGGGTTGTGGAAGTTGCCCGTCCCATGGGGGCGGTAGCTACCGCCATCACCTTCGAGCCTCATCCCATCAAGTTTCTTTCCCCTGCCCACGCTCCAAAACTCCTTACACCCTTTTCCAGGAAAGCCAGGCTCATCGCCACCAGCGGCATCGACCTGCTGGTCGTTCTTCCCTTCACCCGCGAACTAGCTCACCTTTCTCCCCTGGAGTTCGTGCGGAACATTCTGGTCCGGCCCTTGCATACGGTGGCCGTGCAGGTGGGACCAAACTTTCGCTTTGGATATCGGCAAGCGGGCGACGTGGAAATACTCGAAGAGCTCGGTCGGCAAGAGGGCTTCGAGGTGGAAGTGGTGCCGCTGCTCGAAGTGCGCGGCCAGACGGTTTCCAGCACGCGCATCCGAGAATTGCTGGTGGAAGGCCGCGTCCATGTTGCCAATCGCCTGCTCGGAAGGCCCTTCTCCGTTTATGGGCCGATTGTCGCAGGCCTGGGGGTGGGACGCAAACACACCGTCCCCACGCTCAATCTCGCTCCCGTCGAGGAACAACTGCCCAAGACCGGTGTGTACGTCACTCGCACCAAAGTCGGTGAGAAGCTCTACGACTCCGTTAGCAACGTCGGCCATAAACCCACCTTTGGTGATCATCAGAAACTGGCCGTCGAGACCTTTCTCCTCAACTTTCGGGGCAGTGAAATTCAGCAGCCGGATATGGAAATCGAGTTCTTATACAGGCTACGGGACGAAATCAAGTTCCAGAACCCCGCCATCCTCAAGGTGCAGATTCAGGAAGATGCCCGCCGCTCCTTGAAGTTTTTCCGGCTCTTCAGGGCCTTTGCACAATCGCAAATCGGCAAGGCCACCCCTGAACGCTTAACCGCTGAGGAAGCGCAGACCTGTACGCCAGGTCTGCGGCTTTTGCTTTCCAGGAACAACCGCAGACCCAATTAGGGAGGAAACGCGGGCTGGCGCAGAGCGCAGCTCTGCGCTTTAGCGTGCTATATTAGCGCCGGTAATGCCCACCCACAAACGGCATTTTGCGCGCGGACGCTCCAACCCCTGATCAGCAGCGCCTATCGCCGCGCCAAGTTTTTTGAGAGTGATCAGCTCGCCTGATATCAGTCTTGTTTGTGGGTCGCGGAGCTTCGCTCTGCGCCAGCCTGCGAAACAGACTCAAGGTCGCGTCAAAGTCGGGGAAAAAGCGGGTCTGCCGCCTGCTGTACGGAAAGCCTCTTAGGGTGTGAAGAAATTGCAAGCCGCTGATTGACGCGGATAAACGCTGATGAAAGCAGGTTTCTAATCTGTGTTGATCTGCGTTCATCTGCGGCTGAAGTTGATTATTTCACAGCTTCGGGGACTTTGACGCGACCCTGGAAACAGACTCCATCTCTCTTGACAAGCGGAAAAAGATAGGCTAGAATACTACGTTGAAGCTGCGCAGGAGGCCACGGCCTCCTGGGAACACTATGCTGCCATGCTACCGCCCGCCCCAACCCGCTCCCGAGAATGTGCCAGGCGGGACGAAAAGCCCCCAAATTGGCCCGCCGTGCGACGGACGCAAAGTCTGCCATCTGACCGGAAGCAAGAAAGAATTCTTCAAAAATGAACGACCGAAGCGGGAATCTCTATGAAAACAAAGGACCGCTGTGGAAAACTCAGAGGCGAAGCTGGAATGTTATAGAAAACAAAGGTGCTTGCGGGTTTAATCCGGGTATGTTATAGAAAACACATTGGTTATACCATTCAGGATAAGCAGGCTGTTACTTCAGGATCGGAAAGGACGAAACTGTGGTGAGAGCAGGCTGAGTGGCGATGTGCTTGGGTGTCGTATCAATCCCAGCGGTTTTGTCCGCCACAAATCGTTCAATCTCTTCCAGCAATGCAGGAACGATCTCCTCTTCGCTAACCCGCCGAATAGCCTTCCCTTCTCGGTAGATCATGCCGTTGCCGCGTCCGGCGGCCACGCCCAGGTCCGCTTCACGCGCTTCGCCCGGACCGTTCACGGCACAGCCCATGACGGCCAGGCTTAAGGGCATTTTGATGTGAGCGGTCGCCTTCTCAATTTCGGCCGCGATCTTGAACAGGTCCACTTCCAGGCGCCCGCAAGTGGGACAGGCAATCACCACCGGCCCGCGGCTCCGCAACTCCAGTGCCTTGAGCATCTCGTAGGCCACGCGAACTTCCTCGACGGGATCGGTAGCCAGGGAGACGCGGATGGTGTCGCCTATACCTTCCGCAAGCAGCATTCCCATGCCCACACACGACTTGACGGTCCCCGTGAATTGGGTGCCGGCCTCTGTAATGCCGAGGTGGAAGGGATAATCAACCTGCTTGGCGAGCAAGCGATAGGCTGAAACACAGAGCTTCACATTGGAAGCTTTCAAGGAAACGACGGTGTCCGTGAATCCTAGTTCTTCGAGAATCCGGAGGTGATAGAGGGCGCTCTCCACCATGGCCTCGGGCGTCGGATAACCATACTTCTCCAGCAGCCGGCGCTCCAGGGACCCCGCATTCACCCCGATGCGGATGGGAACTTTCTGCTCCTGCGCGCGGCGCACCACCATGCGAACTTTCTCAGCATCGCCGATATTTCCGGGATTGATGCGGAGCTTGTCCATCCCGGCATCAAGCGCCATTAAGGCAAACTTGTATTGAAAGTGAATATCCGAGACGAGGATCGAATCGGGGCAGCGCTTACGAATCTCGGCCAGCGCCTTTGCAGCTTCAATGTCAGGGACAGCCAGGCGCGCCATCTCGCAGCCCGCTGCCTCCATCTGCTGGATTTGCTCGACCGTCTTCCCAACCTCGCGCGTGTCCGTCTTGGTCATCGACTGCACAACAATGGCGGCATTGCCACCCATCGTGAGCCGGCCGACCTGGACGGCGCGCGTCTTGCGGCGCGGAGGAAAATACTCGGTATCGCTGAAATTCACGAATGGTCCTTAGGATTGGTCCGTTGTCCCGCCGCGGCGGGTCCGTGGTCCGTTGCTAGCCTTCAGCCGTCAGCTTTCAGCTTCCAGCCTTCAATAAACAGGGCTGGGGGCTAGGGGTTGGGCCAATTTCGAAATTCTCAATCTTGTGTTGGTTATTACCCTCTCGCCTCATCTTGCTGACGACTGCCTTCTGTCTGCCGATTTCCGCTTGTCACTCGTCACTTGTCACTCGTCACTGTCTTCCCAGCCCCCTAGTCCCTCAGTACGGTCTTAGCGTCTTCACGATGTCGTTACACATAAGGAACACCACAAGCAACAACAAGAAGAGGAAACCGACCTGCACAAACCTCTCTTTCACCTGCACACTCAGGTCGTGGCGAATCAGACCCTCGATGAGCAGCAGCAGGATCACTCCGCCGTCCAAAACCGGAATGGGCAACAGGTTGAAGAGGCCCAAATTGAGACTGATGAAACAGACCAGCATAATGAGCTCAGACAGTCCCGCCCGGTACGCTTCACCTGAAAGTTGCGCGATCCCGATAGGCCCGGCAAGAGAGCGCGTGGAGAGGCGGCGGGTCAAAATCTTCCCCATCACGTCAAACCACGCAAGGCAGTTCCGCAAGTTATCCTGGAGCGAAGCCGAAATTGCCGCGCCCCAGGGCAACTGCCTTACGACCATGTCGTTGTGAAAACTGACTCCGATCCGCCAGCGTTTTTCGCCCATCACGTCCGTAAGAACCGGCGTCAATGTGGCTTGGAATTCCCGCCCGTCACGAAGAATTGAAAGTTCAACCGGTTTCCCCTTGCCGGATTGCAGCAGATAGAAGACCCGGGGCCAATAGAGAATCTTACGCCCATCAATGCCGACAATCTGGTCACCGGCTATGAGTCCGGCATGACTCGCAGGAAGTCCCGGCTCAACCTTGTCGACGACTCCGGGCGCATAGGGGTACAAGCCGGCATACCCGACCCGACTCGGCCCTTCCGCGCGGGGCGTGAGGGTCATGTTTAGAGTCTTGCCGTCACGTCCGACCTCCAACGGCATAGCCTCGCCCACCGTGGTCAGGATTTTGATCTCGACGTCCTCCCACTTGGGATTTTGAAGGCCGTCAAGGCGGACCATAAGATCGCCAGGCGTCAACCCGATCTGGCTGGCCGGTGAGTCTGCTTCCACATCGCCCACCCGGGCTGGCTGTTCCTCGTAGGAGGGCTTCTGGAAATGAAACTTGTAAAGACACGTGAGGAGAAGCAGGGCCAGCAAAATGTTCATGATCGGTCCCATCACCACCACCACGAACCGCTGCCAACGAGGCTTTGCCAGAAACTCGCCGGGATCGCCCTGGCGATCCGCGGAGGGGTCGTCCCCTGCCATCTTCACATACCCACCAAAAGGAAGGGCGCTGATCCGGTAATCGGTATCCCCCCGGGTCAAATGCAGCAGTCGTTTGCCGAAGCCCAATGAGAAAACTAACACTCGGACCCCAAAGAACTTGGCCGCCAGGAAGTGGCCAAGTTCATGGACAAAGATCATGAGTCCCAGGACGAGGACTACCACCACCGCATCCGTAATGAAGCCTCCGACCATAAAGCCGCTGATTCTCCCTATCGTGCAGGCGTTGTCACAAGCTCCAGGGCACGACGTCGGGCTTCGTGGTCACATTCAAGAACGTCGTCCAGGGAGCTGCATGATTGTGCGCGGGTCGTTTGTTCCAAAACTCTCTCGATCACTCGAGGAATATCCGAAAAGCGTAGCCGATGGGCTAGAAAGGCTTCGACGGCTACCTCGTCGGCAGCATTCAAGGCGCAGGGCAAGGAGCCCCCCTTGCGCAAAGCCTCCCGAGCCAAACCCAGACACGGGAAACGCCGCGTGTCAGGCGCCGCAAAACGCAATTTGCCTAGTGCAATCAGATCCAAGCCCTGTGAATCACCGTTCATGGCCAGCCGGTCCGGATAATTCAGCGCGTACTGGATCGGCAGACGCATATCAGGGACCGACATCTGGGCCATCACAGATCCATCTCTAAATTCTATCATGGAATGAACAACTGATTCGGGATGAATAAGGACGTCGATCTTCTCCGAGGGGAAACCAAACAGCCAGTGGGCCTCGATGATTTCCAAGCCCTTATTCATCAAGGTGGCAGAGTCGATAGTGATGCGCCCACCCATCTTCCAGGTGGGATGCTGCAAGGCCTCTTCGGGGGTTATGCGATCGAGATGCTTCCGAGGGGTTTTCAGAAAAGGGCCACCGGAAGCGGTCAATATGAGACGGCGGACTTCCGCATGGCTTCCCGACCGAAGACATTGATGGATGGCGCAATGTTCGCTGTCCACAGGCAGGATTTCGGCTCCCCGCTCCCTCACTGCTCGTGTGACCAACTCACCCGCCGCGACAAGAACCTCCTTGTTCGCCAGCCCGATTCGTTTTCCAGCCTGGATCGCCTTATAGGTCGCAACCAGCCCCGTCGTCCCATGGGAAGCAGACACGACAGTATCAACCTCAGAATGCGTCGCGGCCTCGATTTGCCCGCTCACCCCACAGGCGACTTGGACGGTTGGGGAAACTCCGAGATTTCGAAGTCGCTCGCGCAGGGGCTCAATACACTCCGAATTTCCGACCACCACCAGCTTTGGAGCGAAATCACGGACTTGCTGGGCGAGCAACTCCAGGTTCTTTCCGGCGCAGAGGGCGACCACATGAAATCGGTCCGACGCATTCTTGACGACACAGAGACATTGCCGCCCAATCGAACCCGTGGAGCCCAAAATACATAAACCCTTGCTCATCGCCAAGCGTCCATAATCGCTAGAGTGAGCCACAGAACTGGTGCGCCAAACAACAGGCTATCCACCCTGTCGAGCAAACCACCATGGCCCGGCAACGCGGACCCCGAGTCCTTCAAGTTGGCGCCGCGCTTCATTGCGGATTCCGCCAGATCCCCGATCTGCCCAGACAGTGCTACCAAGCCTGCTAACAGGATAACTGTTTTCAAGCTGGCTGTCTGCCAGAACAAGCGGGCAAATCCCCAAGCGACCAGAAGGCTCCCCACAAATCCTGCCAGCGATCCCTCCAGGGTCTTTTTGGGAGAGATTGAGGGAAAAAGCATTTTCCGTCCGATCGTGCGACCTACCAGATATGCAAAAGTATCATCGGCCCAAATCACCAGAAACAATAGGAGCATCAGCTTCCGCCCTCCTGGGTTACCTGCCGTGCCGGCGAGGCCAAGGCTACCAGCACCCAGCCGCGAAAACCTCAGCGGAAGCAAGCAGGAGAGTGTCAAGCCAATATAAGCCACACCGAAAATGGTTGTGGCTGTAGCGCCCAAGTAGGTTTTCAGGTCGCGGGTTATCGCCAGCGCGATGGTGAGTGTCAAAAGGACGAAAGTAACAAGCAGGACGATCGAATACATTTCTGGTTTGCTGGCATCTACAGCTCGCACCGCGCAAAGCGCCGCACTGGCCAGATACGCCAGCACCGACAAGGGTTTGAAACCCGCATGCTGGCAAATCTTAAAGAACTCGTAGAGGCACAACTCCACACTCACAATCACGGCCGCAAGGAAGAGCCATTTCGGCGACCAGCCGATTAGATAAATTACCGGGGGAATCAACAAAAGCGCGGTGAGAATTCGGAGTCTCATTAAGACAAGCACATACCGCCGATCTGTTCAGTAGGTCTGCGGCTTTCACTGCACAGCAGTCCGCCTACTTCCAACTCCCGGGGGTTCTACCCCAGACCTATGCCTCCGTATCGGCGTTCTCTCTTCTGATAATCGATGATGGCCTGGAACAAGTCCGCCTGGGTAAAGTCCGGCCAAAGGGTTTCCGTCACCCAAAACTCCGAGTAGGCGGCCTGCCAGAGGAGGAAATTGCTCAAGCGCAATTCGCCACTGGTCCGAATGAGCAAGTCCGGATCAGGTAAATCACGGGTGTAAAGATGGCTGCTCAGAGTGGCTTCGTCAATGGTTACGTCCCCATTCTGTTTTACCTTGGACAAGAGCTCGCGCACCGCATCCACCAATTCAGCGCGTGCGCCATAGTTGAGCGCCAGGGTCAAGCACAGCCCGGTATTCTGCCTTGTGCTTTCGAGCGCACTCTGTAGGTCGCGCTGCACGGGTTTCGGCAGTTCGTGAATTCTGCCGATGACCGAAAGACGAATATTCTGCCGGTTGAGTTCCGAAATCTCTTTCTTCAGATACTCGCGCAGCAAGCTCATGAGAAGCGTGATCTCGGTATGAGGACGTTTCCAGTTCTCAACTGAAAAGGCGTACAAGGTTAGGTAGGGCACGCCCAGTCGCGCGCACGCCTCGACCGACTGCCGGACGGCCCGGATCCCCGCTCGGTGCCCCGCAATCCGCGGCAGGCGACGCTTCTTCGCCCACCGCCCGTTCCCATCCATGATGATGGCAATGTGGCTGGGCAGCCGGTCGAGATCGATTTGGGCCAGAAGACGGGATTCAGGAGCTTCTGTCTTCACAGGGGCCTGCATGCGTGAGTCCACGCTGGAAACTCAGAAAACGTAGCACAGCAAAGGGATAACTGCAAGGAATCAATGACCCGCTGAATCAATGGTTCAATTCCCCGTGCTTCAGCATGGCGCTGGCGTGTTTCAGCACGGCATCGGTGATCTGGCTGCCGGAGAGCATGCGCGCCAATTCCCGCACTCGTTCTTTTTCGGTGGCAAGGTGTGTCACGGCGGTCAGGGTGCGGCCGGCGCGCTCGAACTTCTCCACGTAGTAGTGCTGATCGGCAAAGCAGGCGATTTGCGCCAGGTGCGTGACGCACAGCACCTGGCCATCGCGGGCCAAGCGCTTCAGGCGCTGCCCCACGGATTCCGCCACCCGCCCGCCGATCCCGGAATCAACTTCGTCAAAGATGAAGGTGCGGGCGACCCGCCGTGCAGTTCCTGCTCCGGGCCGATTCATCCCCACCACGGTCTTGAGCGCCAGCATGAGGCGCGAGATTTCCCCGCCCGAGGCAATCTTCTCCAGGGGGCGCAATTCCTCCCCCGGGTTGGGAGAAATTCGGAACTCCACCTCGTCAATGCCACGCGGCCCGCCGTGCCCTTCCAGCAAGCTCTCGAAGTGGACTTCGAGGCGGGTTTTTTCCATGCCCAGTTGCGCCAATTCATCGCGCACCAGCCGGGCAAGTTTGCGCGCCGCCTCTCGCCGCTTGGCGGAGAGCGCCTCAGCAGCTTTGCGGAAATCCCCCGCCACCTTCTCGAGCTGCCGCTGGAGCACTTCGCGGCGCTCGTCGGCATGTTCCATCTTCGCCAACTCTTGCCGCGTTTTCTCACCGTAGGCGAGAATTTCTTCCAGCGTCTGCCCGTACTTTCGTTTCAGCCGGTCAAGCAAGGCCAGCCGGTCCTCGATTTCCTCCAGGCGCTGCGGGTTGGCTTCCAGCTTTCCCAAGTAATGGCTCAGGAAATTGGCTGCATCCTCAAGCGTGGCCCGCGCGCCCGCCAGCGGTTCGAGGTAAGGTTCGACGGCCGCGTCGTAGCGCCGGAGGTCCTCGAGTTGCCGCATGGCCGCCGCCAGGCGCGAGCACGCGGCGCCCTCTTCTTCGTAGAGTTCGGAATAGGCCCCCGCCGCGGCGGTGCGGATTCGCTCCAGGTTCGACAGGATGCGCTTCTCTTCTTCCAGGTGCGCGTCCTCGCCGGGCTGAACCCTGGCGCGCTCCAGTTCCTGCAACTGAAAGCTCAGCAGGTCAATCGTGCGCAGCCGCTCCTGCTCGTTTTGGCTCAGGCTTTCGAACTCTGACTCCAGTTCCCGGCGCTGGGCGTGTAGCTCCCGCACTCGTTCAAGCTCGTCTTCGACGCCTGCGAACTGGTCCAGCAGGTCGAGTTGGGCCTCGCGCGCAAACAGTGCCACGTGTTCGTTCTGGCCATGCATCTCCACCAGCAACCTGGCCAATGACTTCACCGCCGCCAAGGTAACGGGCTGATCATTCACCAGCATGCGGCTCTTTCCACCCGCCTGGATTTCCCGCCGCAGAATGACTTCGGGTTCGTCACCTCCAGCCAAGCCGTATTCTTCCAACCAGTCTGACCAGGGCGGCCGTCCCTCCGTGCGGAACACTGCGGTGACCAGCGCGCGTTCCTGGCCGGTCCGGATCACCTCCGGCGAAGCTCTTCCCCCCAGCGCCAAGCCCAGAGCATCCACCAGGATAGATTTCCCGGATCCCGTTTCACCCGAGAGCAAGTTCAGTCCCGGGGAGAATTCGACCTTGAGAGTGTCAATCACCGCATAATTCTGAATATGTATTTCGTGGAGCATAGTCGGTAGTCCGTTCTCAGTGGTCAGCAGTCCGTTGTCCGTTGCGCTTGCTTCGCACTCCCGCGATTATACGCCACGTTATGTGGCCTCCGGAGAGACGTGTGGAGCAACTGTGATTTCTGACTTCCGGGCTCTGACTTCAAACTGCTAGTGTCCTGAGTCAGAAGTTCGTTGAATAATTCAGCCCCGACTTGTCGGGGCGAAAGAATGTAGCCCACGGTCCCGCAGGGCGGGATGGGTCAGCGAGCCCTCCCTCACCCCCGTCCCCTCTCCCGCTCGGGCGGGAGAGGGGTGTCCCGCTCTGCGGGACGGGGAGAGGGCTCTCCCCCAGGGCTTGCGCCCTGGGCTATCCCGCCTTGCGGGACCCCCGACGGGGCTGCGAAAAAACCGCTCGCATGCGGAAGACTTTGTAAGCAAACTTCTGACTCCGGACACTAGCAACGGACCACGGAGGACTGAGCATGGACAACGGTAGTGTCCCAATTAGAATGTAGGGCCGCCTCTCTCCCGCCATGGCGGGACGGCCAGGCCGGTCCCGCCTCGGCGGGACCGGCCCTACGTCGCATATCAGCACACTACCTCGACAACCCATTCATTTCTAATTGAGCTTGACAGACATTTCTAATTCGGCTTGACTTAAAAGTTACGCTACACCAGTACCCGATACCGGAGCGGGGCACAGCTATGAATGCGGCGGCACGCACTGCCTATTCGACTTCCGAAACGCTCCTGAACCTCTTTCAGAGTCATCGCAAGCGCCGTCGGACCTGGGAATTGGTCTGCGTTCTTGCCGCTTACTTACTGGCTGGCGAAATCGGGCTGGCTGTTCCTTTTACAAGCGGAAACGTTTCCCCCCTGTGGCCGCCAGCAGGAGTAGCGTTGGCCGCCATGCTGATCTTTGGCTATCGCATCTGGCCGGCAGTCGCCTTGGGCGCATTCATCGTAAATTTCTTTACCGCGATCCCGCATGTCGCCGCGGCCGGAATCGCTTTGGGTAACACCGTTGGGCCGCTGTGCGGCGCTTGGTTCCTGCGGCAGCTCCCGAGATTTCAGCCTTCCCTCACTCGGCTTCGAGATGTACTCGGAATGAGCATTCTTGGCGCCCTCTGCGGCACTGCGGTAAGTGCGACCGTCGGCGCTGGCGTTTTGTTCCTCACCGGCGTAAATGCCTGGTCTGGCTTCGCGTCTGCGTGGCTGATGTGGTGGTTGGGTGACGCCATGGGTGTGTTGATCGTTACCCCGCTCGTGCTGACCTTCACCAGGCTGATGTCAATCCGGGAAGACCGCCGAGGGTTCGAATTCGCGTGCCTGTTACTCGGAGCTGCCGGCAGCGCGTTGGTGATCTTTGATCCGCGGCTTGGATTAATGCGTGCCGGCATGTTCGCGTTCGGCGTTTTTCCTTTCGTGCTCTGGGGGGCTATGCGGTTCGAAACGGCGGGGGCAGCAGTCGTGAGCTTCTTGATTTCTGCCATCGCCGTGTGGGGAACAGCACGTGGCTTCGGTCCGTTCATAAAAGGCAACGCCCTACAGAACGCAACACTTCTCCAGTCATTTCTTGGCGTCACTTCGGTCTCGGGCATGATTTTGGCGGCCGTGATCGCGGAGAGAGCGCAACTAATACGTGAGCAGAGTGCACACGAAGCACTCGAGCGAAGCGAGAAGAGTTATCGCGGCATCGTGGAGACCGCTTACGAGGGCATCTGGAAAGTGGATACCAACTTCATCACCTCCTTCGTCAACGGCCGCATGGCTGAACTGCTCGGGCATACCGCCGAGGAAATGCTGGGCAGGCCGCTCTTTGATTTCTTGTTCGAGAGTGACATCGAGCAGAAACGGTCCGAGCTGCAGCGCCGCCAGTGGGGTGTCAGTGAACAGCTAGAAACCCGATATCGCAAGAAGGACGGGTCAGTGTTATGGGCGCGGGTCGCGACATCGCCGATTATCGGTGAGGATGGGCGCTTCGAAGGGGCGCTTGCAATGATCAGCGATATCACAGAGCAGAAGCGCACTGAAGCGGAAGGTCGCCGCTCGCGGGAAACGATTAGCTTGCTTTCCAGGGCAGTGGAACAGACGGCCGATAGTGTCGTGATCACCGACCCCCGGGGCACCATTGAGTATGTGAACCCAGCGTTTGAGGCCACTACGGGTTACGGTCGTGCGGAAGCCCTTGGTAAGACGCCCGGGATCTTAAAGTCCGGTCTGCATGACAAGGAGTTCTACGGGCGCCTGTGGGACCAGATTCTGCGAGGCGAGGCCTTCCGCGGAACGCTTGTGAACCGCAAGAAGTCGGGCGAACTGTACTGGACGGAGCAGACCATCACCCCGATTAAGGACAGCGCAGGCGTCATCACCCATTTTGTTTCCGTGCTGAAGGACATCACCGCGCTCAGGAACATACAAGAACAGGAGTTTCATATGGCATTGGCGCAGGAACTCCAACAGCGGTACTACAACACGACGGCTTCGCTGCCAGGCTTCGATATTGCTGCCGCGGCCTATCCTGCAGATAAGACGGGGGGTGACTATTTCGATTTCATTCCACAACTCGACGGCTCGCTCTACATCGTCGTCGCTGATATCGCGGGTCACGGATTCGGATCCGCTCTTATGATGGCGCAAGTGCGCGCATCTCTGCGGGCCTATGCGACAATGGTGCCAGACATTTCTTCTGTCCTCAACTGCGTCAATCGCTCCCTCACCGGCACCCTCGGTGGAAATCGATTCGTCACGATGTTCCTCGGCCGCATCGACCCACAGAAACGGTCACTGGAATATGCCAGTGCGGGACATGAGTCGGGTTATCTGCTGCGCTCTTCCGGTGATATCGGAGCCGTGCTAGCCAGCACCGCGATACCTCTGGGAATTTTTCCTGATCAGCAGTTCTATTCGGGTCCCGTCGTTCCGCTAGAGCACGGAGACACAATCCTGCTGTTGACGGACGGGATCACGGAGTCGACGGACGTTGATGGCGCCGTGTTTGGCACCGAGGGCGCGCTGGACTTCATCAAATGCCAGCAGCAGAGCACCGCGGGCGAGCTTGTACAGGGGCTCTACCGGGCTGCCCGCACCTTCGCCGGTGGTGCGCCCCAGATGGACGACATCATGTCGGTCATCTGTAAGGTCGAGTAGTCCAGCCTGATCCACCTGGACAACCCATTCATTGACTGACCCTGGGGGCTGTGTTAGCTTGAAAACATAGGGAGTTCATGGTTTGTAAAGGAGGCTAATTGCTCCCCGCACTGCTGGCGCTTTTTCAGAACTTTTACCAAGGCGAAGTCTGGCAACTATTAGCGAACACTGGGCTGGTAGCCAGGATTGTTTTGTTGTTGCTGGCGGGCTTTTCAGTCTTATCCTGGGCAATTATTATTCACAAATTTAGGAACTTCAAGGCGGCCCGCCGGGAGTCCCAGGAGTTTTTGAAAGTGTTCCGGCAAAGCAAGCGACTCTCCGAAATCCGCACGTTCAGCCGCAGCCTGAAGTTCAGCCCGCTGTCGGAGGTTTTCCAGGCCGGATATCGTGAAATCGAAAGCCAGGCAGTAGTCAACGAGAACCCTGGCAAACCCCACATCCGGAGTCTGGAGGCGGTGCAAAGGGCCTTGCAGATGACCTCGTCCACCGAGCTCATGCGGATGGAGCAGTGGCTCACTTGGCTCGCCACGACGGGGGCCGTCACGCCTTTCGTGGGACTTTTCGGAACGGTCTGGGGAATCATCGACGCGTTTCACGGAATGGGCACGGCGGGCACAGCTTCTCTCCGTAGCGTCGCACCCGGAATTTCAGAAGCTCTGATCACCACTGCTGCCGGCCTCTTTGCCGCCATCCCGGCCGTCATCGCGTACAACCAGTACGTTCAGCGCATCAAAGAATTTGGCTCCATGATGGACGATTTCGCGCTTGAATTCCTCAATCTGACGGAGCGCTATTTTAAGTAGCAATAGCATCTCTCTGGCTGCGGCGTGGAAGAGCTGTCACGTGTCCATAGTCCATGGTCTGTTGCCACTGGCGACGGACCCGCCGTGGGGAGACCAGGGACAATCTGAGGTAATCCATGGCATTTACTACACTCAAAGGTCGGACGCATACTTCGCTGGCCGAGATCAATATCACGCCTTTCGTGGACGTGGTCCTGGTGCTCCTCATTATCTTCATGCTGACGGCGCCTATTCTCGAGTCAGGGATTGAAGTGGATCTGCCCAAGACCCACACGGTCAAGGCTATTTCGGATGAAAAAGTGGTGGTGACCATCGACAAACGTCAGACTATTTATGTGGGCAACGATCCGGTGAATATTCACAGGCTCGGCTCCTATGTTCTTGACCATTTGAAAGGCGCGGGTGAGACACCGGTATTCATCCGCTGCGACCAGAAGGTGCCCTTCGGTGCTTTTGCGACCGTTGTGGACGCATTGAAGCAGGCCAACCTGACCAACCTTAACGTGGTGACGGAGCCGCTGGAGACGCAAGCTAAGCAGTAGGCAGAAGAGCAGGTGTCAGGTGCCAGGTGTCAGGTGTCAAAGGAAGAGAGCAATTCAGAATTCAAGATTTGAGATTCAAGATTGCCCTTCCCCTTTTCTTAACTGACTACCCAAGACTGACTGCCGAACCGCATAAGGGCTGACAATGGCGCAGTGAAAAATGACAAGTGTTGGCTTTCGACTTCCGGATAGTACGCACATTTCACCGTCGCCTGACTTTTGCTGAGAGCTGAAGGCTGATAGCTGACGGCTGTAAATGCATCGAATGGATGTGAGGGATTAGCAGGGTTGGGATGAACGCTCAGGCCATCTCCATTATTGTTAACGCCCGGCGCGAAAGGCTGGGCGGTACGCTAGCCGTCTCCGCCGCGATGCACGTTCTGCTTTTTCTGGTCTTGGTCGGGTACACGACTTTGGCCTCGCCCTTTGGGGGCAGTTGGGGAAAGAACTGGGGAAGTGGCAGGTCCACGCGCATTGGGGCGGTGGCATCCCTCCCTGGCGTGCCGCTGCCCGCCCCCATGCTTACCACGCATAATACCCTGGCCACCGATAACCCCGGACTGCATCAGACGGAACCTCAGCCGAAGGCCGAGCCGGCGCCCAAGGCTGTCGAGATTCCCAAGTTCAAAGAGTCTGTGAAGCCGGAGAAGGCTGAGCGCATCAATACACATATCCAAAAGGAAAAACCAGTCTATGCGGAGAATGCCGTCCCCTATGGCCTGGGGGGCCAACCTTCAATGAGCTACACCCAGATGGCCAGTGGGGCCGGCGAAGGTGGTCTCAGCTTCGGGGAAGGCGGGGATTTTGGCGAACGCTATGGGTGGTACGTCGCTTCCGTCCGGAACCGCATTAGCAGCAATTGGCTGCTCTCGACGATCAGCCCAAGCATCCTGAGGGCGCCCCGCCTCTATATGACTTTTACTATTCTGCGTGACGGCACGATCACCGATGTTGAGATTACGCAACCAAGCGGTTTACCGGAAGTTGACCGCTCTACTCTGCGGGCCGTTCTGGCTTCCAACCCGCTGCCCGCGCTCCCTTCCGACTATCCAGGAAACAGGGTCAAGGTGAATCTCTATTTTGATTTTCGCCGGTAACGGGGGCTGCCTGGCGCGTCGTCGATGGGCGGTGAATACATCACAGAATGATCTCGCCAGGATTGCGAACTGCGACGCGCCTTGATATACGGCGCCGCGTCATGTAGCACGAAATATGTCACACCGCGAGACATCTGTGCGGCAACGGACGCGCATCCAATATTCTATGGAGTTCATGTACCCCATGCACTTCTTCTTCAAGCGAATCCGACTTTGCATTCTACTCTTGGTGACCACGCTTTCGTTGTTTTTGATGGCCTTCCGCACCAGCCAGGGTCAGGACTGGTTCAGCATCGGAATCAACCTCGGCGCGCCCAAAATCAAGATGGCAGTGTCGGACTTTCCTGCCAGTTCAGCGGACCCGAACCTCGTCAACCTCGCCCAGGAGTTTAATCAGACCTTGTGGAACGACCTCGACCAGTCCGGCATCTTCGATCTGGTCAGCAAGAGTTACTACCCTTTGACGCCTCCCCGTGAGCCCCAGGAGGTGGACTTCAAGGCGTGGAGCTCGGCCCCGGTCTCTGCCCAGATGCTTGCTTTCGGGAAGACCGAAATCATCAATTCCAATTTGGTCATTACGGCGCGCTTGTTTGACCTTGGCAATCCTACTAATCCCAGCGTTATTGCCAAGCGCTACGTCGCAACCTTGAACGAGATCTCGACCCGCGAGGCTGCGCACCGGTTTGCCAACGAGATTATTCAGACCCTTGGAGGTGGAGTTCCCGGTATTTATCTCACCAAAATTGCGTTTGTGAGCCGCCGCACCGGGCACGACGAGATCTGGGTAATGGATTACGACGGTTTTAACCAGCACCCCATTACTAGTTACGGCTCCCTTTGTACGACACCGCGCTGGGCCACAGATAATACCAAACTTGCCTTCACGAGCTACGCCTCCGGCAACCCGGAGATTTACATATTCTCACTGGAGACCAACCGCCGCGTTCCCTTCCCCAGTTACAAGGGGTTGAACACCACACCGGCCTGGTCGCCCGACGGAAAAAAGATAGCCTTTTGTTCCAGTATGAGTGGCGACCCGGAGATTTACCTCTCGGACGTCAATGGCTCCAACCTCCAGCGGCTCACATTTTCTCGGGGGGTGGATATTTCTCCGGCGTGGAATCCCAAGACGGGCACTGAAATGGCCTTTGTTTCTGACCGAAGCGGCACGCCCCAGGTTTACACCATGTCGGCGGACGGCACCAACCTGCGACGCGTCACCACCGCGGGAGGGGGCGGCGATGCCAGCGGCCCCTCCTGGTCTCCCAACGGTTTGTTTCTCGCTTTTCATTGGAGGCTCTCTGAAACCGGGACCTACGACATCTACGTTATGGAAATCGCCACGGGTAGAATCATCCAGTTGACTCACGACGCGGGACGCAACGAGCATCCTACCTGGTCGCCCGACGGGCGCCATCTGGCCTTCGAGTCCACCCGCTCCGGCACGCGCCAAGTCTGGACGATGCTCGCCAATGGCAGTAACCCCAAGCCGCTGACCAAGGAAGGGCAGAACTGGAACCCCAACTGGTCGAACTAGTTTTTCGGAGAGTAAGAGAAGGTGTCATTTTCGTGGGGATTATCGCCTCAACTCTTTTGATTCCGGGAAGAGATCGGCAACCAAACAAAATGGTCATGGCACGGCCTTTTTGTAATTAACCGGTTGTGTTTTTTTTTGAGTTGATGTTAGTATCTAAACTCTACAAAATTATTATCCCGCCTGAGGCGGGGCAGGCCGCTTGCGTCAGGCCCGGCCGCCAGAGGGGTAATCCAGGTAGTTCGATTCGTCCACCGGAGCACGAGAATTCTTTTGAGCGACCAAGGAGGATTTAGCATGCAACAGCAGAAACGCAGTCTTGCGCTTCTCGTCGGTTTATTGGGAGTTGTTCTTCTGGCGGGCGCGTGCCACAAGAAGCAGGTGGCCGCACCACCTCCGCCACCACCGCCCCCACCGCCGGCGCCAACCGTTAACCTGACGGCCGAGCCTGGCACGGTTGAAAAAGGCCAGTCCGTCACGCTCAGTTGGACTTCTCAAAACGCCACTGACCTGAACCTCGATCCTGGCGTGGGAAAAGTTCAAGCGCAGGGGTCAACCACAGTTACCCCACAGGACTCCACTACCTACACATTGACAGGCACCGGTCCAGGTGGCACCCAAACCGCAACCGCGAGGGTTACCGTGACGGTTCCACCGCCACCACCACCGCCACCGCCACCACCGGAAGTTAAGGTCAGCGAGGAGGACCTTTTCACACAAAATGTGAAGGATGCCTACTTCGATTACGACAAGTCCGACGTCCGTCCTGACGCGCAGCAGGCCTTGACATCCGATGCTGACTTCTTGAAGCCGCACACGGGTATCAAGTTCACCATCGAAGGACAATGCGACGAACGTGGGAGCGAAGAGTACAACCTCGGTCTGGGTGACCGACGCGCCACCGCCGCCAAGGATTTCCTGGTAAATCTGGGAGTCAGCACCGACCGCATCAACACGATCTCTTACGGTAAGGATCGGCCGGTTTGCACTGACCACGACGAGGATTGCTGGCAGAAGAATCGTCGGGCTCACTTCCACTTCGGTACTGAGACAAAGTAAGACGACCCGGCCGGGAACCCTTGGGACTCCCGGCCTATTTCTCCTCGCACGTTCCCATGTCTCACTGACTCGGGTAGCCGGCGCAGGAAAAGGGGGAACTGTGCCTACATCCACCAGACCCGACACAAGGCATCGCTGGCCTTTTCCGCCTTTGCGCCCATTCCTGCCAGTTGACCCAGACGCCGGCGAGAGAGTACACTGGCGTGAGTTTAATTTAAACAGCGAGGGTGACGCCCTTTGAAAAAGCATGCCCTACTGACTCTGCTCATCATCAGCCTTCTGGTTGCCGGGGTGCGGCCCGGCTATGCCATCAGCAAAGAGATGTACCAGATGATGCAGGAACTGGACGCCCTGCAACAGGCTGTCCAAACCCTGCAAAAGACCCTCGACACCCAGACCGCGGTGTTGAAGACCCTGATCGAACAGGCCAACGACAACGTCAACAAAATGAAGGTCAACATGGACGATCTGCACGACTCCATGCAAAAAAATCTGGCCACTTCCAACGCCCACCTCGATTCCATGACAACTCAAATCCAGGCCCTCAGCGAAAGCCTCGATGAAGCCAAGTCGCGTATCGGCAAGCTCGGCGAGCAATTAACGCAGACTCAGAACATCATCCAGACTTTGAGCGCCCCCAGCCAACCTCAGGGTGTACCGCCAGGCGCTGCTGCTCCCGGGCCAGGCGGGGAATTGAAACCCCAGGCAAATGTTCCCGATCCGGATAGCCTATACAACTCAGGCTTGAGTTTCTACAACGGTGGGCAGTACGACCTCGCTATTCAGGCGTTTCAGGATTATCTCCGCTCCTACGGTGGGACTGACAGGGCTTCGAACGCCCAGTTCTATATCGCAGACAGTTATTACATCCAGAAGAATTACAAGAACGCGATCACGGAATACGACAAGTGCATCGAAAGGTATCCCCAGGGCAACAAAGCCGCGGCAGCACAGCTAAAGAAGGGATTTGCACTGATCGAGCTCGGCGAAAAGACTGCCGGGCTGCGGGAATTGCGTTCCTTGATTGAGCAGTATCCTAACTCCCGCGAGGCCGATTTGGCCCGCCAAAGACTTAAGAAGCTGGGCTATACCGTGGCGCGGCGACGCTCCGACTGACTCCCAGCCTGCGCATTCTCTGTGCTGCCTGGCCAAGACAACCCGTGTGCGTACAGCTTAAACACGGGCCGCTAGAGGGAGGTTCCTATGTCTGGCTCCGTTAATAAAGTGATCCTGATTGGCCGCCTCGGGAAGGACCCGGAAGTAAAATACACACCCAGTGGCGCACCCGTAGCCAAATTCAGTCTGGCCACGGATGAAGTTTTCAAAGACCGTAGCGGCGAGCAGCAGAAGCGCACCGAATGGCACAACATCGTTGCCTGGAACAAGCTAGCCGAGATCTGCGGGGAATACCTTACCAAAGGCAAGCTGGTCTACATCGAGGGGAGCATCCGAAGCCGGCAATGGGAAGACCAGGCGGGAAACAAGCGCACCGCCTATGACATCGTGGCGGGTAGGATGCAGATGTTGGGCTCAAAGGCAGATAGCGATCGTGCCGCGGCAGCCGCAGCAGCGGTGCCATCGGCGGAGCGCGCCCCCGTGGAAAAGCCACCAGCCTCAGAGCCACCCGCCGAACCCGAAATTACGGACGAAGACGTTCCGTTTTGATCAAGAGACGTCCGTTGTCCCGCCACGGCAGGTCCGTGGCCAGTAGCCGGCGTCAGTCAAGATTGGCTGGGAGCAATCAATGAGGGGCGAGCCAACGCCGAGCGGTGACGCATCTTCGCTCAAGATAGGGAGTTCCCTGCGGCTCGATATTATATTCCAAGCGGGTGTCGCTCTTCCTTGCCCTCCCCTGTGATTCCGGTAGCCTAACAATAGCTCTCGCCCTTTCGCAAACGCGACTTCACTTCAGCGCGCGAGCCGCTGTCTCCTCTCATCCCAGCGGCGAACGAGCTCATCGAATTCTTGGGTTTGCTGTGGCGAAAGGATTTGTCGAATTCTGTTGCGCGTCTCCTCCCGGAGCGCATTTGACTGGGAATCCGCTTGTTGTTGGACGGCGCTAAATTTCTTGGTCGAGCCCTCTAAAATCTGATCCAGTTGAAAGACTTGGGTGTCGGAGAGGTTGAGCTGGGCCTTGAGGCGGCTGACAAAACTTTGTCTATTGAAGGGCCGGCGCCAGTGACCCGTGCTCCAGGCATAGTAATAGACGCAGGTCCCGCCCACGACTACACCTAGTAGGAATGTCAACGCGAAATACAGGTAGGCTCTTCGGCTCATTGATCTCCTTAGCCAACTTTAGTCGGGCAGCCTTCCCGGAATCCAATCGTGTGAATCACCGATTTCGCCGCCGATTACGTCGGGCTGAGACGATTGACTATTGCTCTGCAAGCCGAGAAAATCGGCGCCGCCAACTCCCCGGACCGGCCCCGAGGTCGGCAGCACCAAACTAAGAAGCAAGGCCAGAGTCAGGGCAAACGTGGCGTAAACGAACCGCCGGCCTACGGTCTCGAAAAATTCCCGCCGCGCTCCCTTCTCTTCCCATTCTTGCAGTCGCCGAATCAGTCGGGAGGCAAACCCGAAGGAGGCTTCCGGCGCCGCCTCTTCCGCTAAGGCGCAAAAGCCGGCATGCACCAGACGTGCGTCACGCAAAAACCCCACGCAACCCGCGCACTTGCTTAGGTGCTCCCGCGCCTCCGCAGACAACTCGCCGCCCCTCAGGTCACTGACAAGTTCCCGAATCGCTTTGCAATCCATGGCCTATTTTCCCTCCTGCCGCCATCGCTCCAGGTCTTCAAGCATCCTCTTCCTGGCACGGTGGAGGCGCACCTTAACCGTGCTTGACTTCAGATTCAAGAGGTCTGCAATTTCCTCCACGGAGAAGTCCTCCAACTCCTTTAGGGTTAGAATGACGCGGTCATCCGCTGGCGCACGAGCGAGTAGCCTGCCGACGAAATCCCTCAGGGCTACCTTCTCTCCGTGATCTAAACCTTGCGGCTGAGGGCTTTCCACCTTGCGTTCCAGTTCTCGCGCGCTTTCTTCAGTCATATCCGAGTAGTAGCTGATGCGAGAGGCGCGAACCTTGCGCAAATAGTCATAGCAATGGTTCACCGCAATTCGGGACAACCACGTGGCAAAGGAAGACTGAAAGTTATAACTTCGAATGGCGCGAAAAGCCTTGAAAAATATCTCTTGGGCGAGGTCTTCGACTTCGTCACGGCGGCGGACCAGATGAAACACGATTGAAAAGATACGCTGCTGGTGCCTTTCCACGAGGGGACCGAATGCTCCACTTTCCCCTTGTTGAGCACGTCGAATGCACTCGATTTCGTGGGTGGCCTCAGACTCCGAACTTGCCATTCAACTTCCATGTCTGGACCTCCCTCAATAGCAGGGACGAGGGAGGTTGCCAATTGGTTACAGATAGCGGCCCAAGCCAATCTGCACTCTGCCAATATAAACTATTGACGGAGTTAATACTTTATGGAAAAATCAGACGATGGTCATAGGAACACGTCTCAAAAAGTTAAGAGAAGATCGAACACTATCCCAGGGCGACATCGAAAAGCGTACCGGACTCTTGCGTTGCTATATCTCCAGAGTGGAGAACGGCCACACGGTGCCGTCTCTCGAAACCTTGGAGCGGCTTGCGGCAGCACTGGAAATCCCCCTTTATCAGCTCTTCTTCGAAGGGGACGGAGAACCGGTCCTGCCAAACCTGAGCAAGCGGCGAACCACGGAAGAATTGGTTCTCGATGCCGAGCAGGAAAAGGAAGTACGCTTTTTCGAGAAGGTAAAACGGCTTCTCTCGAAAATTGATGAGAAGGACCGGCAACTCCTGCTCTATATGGCTCAGAAACTGGCAAGTCGGTAGCCATCGCCCTTTAGCGTTTAAAGGTATAGTGTCTTTGGCTTCCATTATGGCGGCCAGGGGGTAGTCTATTCCCACTCGATCGTTCCCGGCGGCTTTGAGGTAATGTCGAAGACGACGCGGTTTATTCCCTTCACTTCATTAACAATTCTGGTAGCCATCCTTTGCAGAAGCGCCGGGGGAAGCTTCGCCCAGTCGGCTGTCATCCCGTCTTCTGACTCGACAGCTCGAATGGCGATGGTAGAGGCATAAGTTCGCGCGTCACCCATTACACCGACGCTTGAAACAGGCAGTAGAACAGCGAAAGCCTGCCACAAGCGCGTGGCCAGGCCGGCTGCTTCCACCTCTTCCCTCACAATGGCGTCAGCATTCCGAACCATTTCCAATCGCTCTTCAGTAACCTCACCCACGATCCGCACGGCCAACCCTGGGCCGGGGAATGGCTGCCGGTTCACCAGCCGTTCATCCAAGCCCAATTCCCGGCCCACGACACGGACTTCGTCCTTGAAAAGTCCCCGTAGCGGTTCGATGAGCCGGAACTTCAAGTCCTGAGGCAATCCTCCCACGTTGTGATGGCTTTTGATCGTAGCGGCAGGACCCTTGACCGAAACCGATTCGATCACGTCCGGGTAGAGCGTCCCCTGCACGAGGAACCTTATATCGCCAAGCCGGCGAGCTTCGACTTCAAAGACGCGGATGAATTCCTCCCCGATGATTTTGCGCTTCTGCTCGGGGTCCGTAACCCCCCTGAGCCGGGTCAGGAAGCGGGATGAGGCATCCACCGTGCGGACATTCAAGTGGGCTTGCTCCCGAAGCATTGCCGCCACCTGTCCGAACTCCCCCTTCCGAAGCAGGCCATTGTCGACGAACAAGCAGCTCAGGCGGTCGCCGATGGCCTGTCCCACCAGCGTGGCGGCAACGGCAGAATCCACTCCCCCCGAAAGCGCGCACAGCGCCTGCCCGCCATTTACCTCCCTGCGGACCCGCTCCACGGTCTCCTCGATGAAAGACCTGGGGAACCAGTTGGGCTGAATTCCGGCGACATCCTGTACAAAGCGTTTCAGGATTTCCGCGCCGTGTTCCGTGTGGCGGACTTCCGGATGGAACTCCACCGCGTAAATCCTCGCCGTCGGGTTCTCAATCACCGAAATGGCGTTCTCTGTCCTCCCGGTAATAGAGAACCCGGGCGGAACCTCCGCCACATGGTCGCCGTGGCTGTTCCAAACGCGCAGCGGCGACTCGAGGCCTTTCAGGAGTTTCGTGGATGGGTGAATCTCGAGCTGGGCGAACCCGTATTCCCGGCGCCGGGCGGGTTCCACCCGTCCGCCGAGCTTCTGGGAAATCCACTGCAACCCATAGCAAACACCGAGCACAGGGATGTTCAACCTCAAGACCCGCTCGTCACAGACAGGAGCGGCAGGGTCGTAGACAGACGACGGGCCGCCGGAAAGCACCAAGGCCTGCGGGTTCATCCCGAGCAGCTCATCGAAAGGGATATGGCAGGGGACGATGAGCGCATAGACCTGCATCTCGCGGATGCGGCGAGCGATCAGTTGCGTATATTGAGAACCGAAATCGAGAACGACAACCGGACGGGGATGTTCCATTTGAATAGACGCTAATTAGCCGGACAATGTAGCGCCGACCCCGCAGGGGCGGGGTCGGCACGTGCCGGCTCACCGCAACAAAGAACGAAGAACAAGTCAAAAGGCAAACGGCAAATGGCAAAATTTAGAAAGCCTTGCCCTCTCCCCCTTGGGGGAGAGGGTGGCCCGCCGCAACAAAGAACGAAGAACAAATCAAAAGGCAAAACGCAAATGGCAAATGGCAAAATTTAGAAAGCCTTGCCCTCTCCCCCTTGGGGGAGAGGGTGGCCCGCCGCCGGCGTTCTCTTCAGCCGGGGCGGGCCGGGTGAGGGGGTCCGTCTTGACCGCTACGCCGAGCAGCCCCCGCTACGTCTATCTTGCCACAATATTGATCAGCTTTTGTGGCACTATCACGACTTTGACAATTTCCTTGCCCGTCAGGTGCTGGACCACCTTTTCTTCCGCCTGCGCCCTGGCGAGAATTTCTTCCTCGCCGGCACTGACCGCGACGCGAATTCGCGCCCGCAGTTTTCCGTTCACCTGCACGGGCATCTCCAGTTCATCCTCGGCAGCAAGTTCGCGGTCAAAGGGAGGCCAGGGAACGCGCAGCAGGGGCTGGGCGTGACCAAGCCCTTCCCAGAGCTCGTCGGCAATGTGCGGCGCAAAGAGCGAAAGCATCATGGCCAGAAGTTCCAGAACAGCCTTGTGCACTTCCGGGCGGACCTTGCCCGCCTCCACCGCTCCTTGCAGCTCAGCCAGCTCATTGACCAATTCCATGCACAGGGCAACGTCCGTGTTGAAATGCCAGCGGCCTTCCATGTCTTCCGTGACGTGCCGAAGAGTCTGGTGCGCCTTGCGCAGTACGCCCCGCTCCTGGGGCGTAAACTGACCCTGTAGGTCTCCGTCATTGGAAAGCGCCTGCACACGCCGGAGATTGTCCGCATGCTTTGAAACCAGCCGGTAGACCTTCGCCAAGAAGCGCGCGGCGCCTTCAATTCCGGCGTCGCTCCACTCCAGGTCTTTCTCCGGAGGGGCCGCGAAAAGCATATAGAGCCGCACCGTGTCCGCGCCGTACTTGGCGCACATTTCCGTGGGGTCCACGACGTTGCCCTTCGACTTGGACATCTTTGCCCCGTCTTTGATTACCATGCCCTGGGTGAAGAGGCGCGCCACCGGCTCCGAGAACTCTACCAAGCCGATGTCCCGCATCACCTTGGTGAAAAAGCGCATGTAGATCAGGTGCAGGATGGCATGTTCGATTCCGCCGATGTACTGGTCCACCGGGAACCAGTATTTGACCACCTCTTTATCGACCGGGGCCGTGGAGACCTGGGGCGCGGTGTAACGGTAAAAGTACCAGGATGAGTCTACGAACGTATCCATCGTATCCGTCTCGCGGCGCGCGCCTCCCGAGCACTTGGGACACGTGGTGTTGACAAACTCGGGAACCTCAGCGAGTGGCGAGCGGCCCTGGCCGGTTAATTTGACGTTCGACGGCAGCACCACCGGCAAGTCTTCCTCCGCCACAGGGACGACCCCGCACTGCTCGCAATAAATAATGGGAATGGGCGTGCCCCAATAGCGTTGGCGCGAGATCCCCCAGTCCTTCAGACGGTACTGGACGGTAAGTCTCCCAAAGCCCTTTTCCTCCGCGTCCTGGGTCATGCGCAGGATGGCCTGAGTCGAAGAGAAGTTGCTGTAATCGCCTGAATTCACCAGTTTCCCGTACTCAACATAAGCCTCTCTGGGCGTGGATGCGAGCGCGTGCCCACTTGAATCTTGGGGAACGATGACCGTGCGAATGGGCAGCCCGAACGTCGAGCAAAACTCGAAATCCCGCTGGTCGTGGGCTGGCACTGCCATGACCGCCCCCGTCCCGTACTCCATCAAGACGAAGTTGGCAATCCAGATGGGAACTGTCTCCCCGCTGAACGGGTTCCGCGCTCCGAATCCAGTATCAACCCCAAGCTTTTCCAGATTCACTTCCACGCGCGCACGCACGGCGGAGGCTTTAATCCGCTCCACCTCCTGCCGCAGTTTCTCCGGCGAGTTCGAGCCGGCGACGAGTTTCTCCACCAGGGGATGCTCAGGGGCCAGGAAAACTGCCGTGCAGCCGAAAATCGTGTCCACGCGCGTGGTAAAGACGGGCAGAGGCTCTCCCAGTTCAACCACACCGAAGTCCACTTCCGTCCCCAGCGACTTGCCAATCCAGTTCTGCTGCATGGCCAACACCCGTTCGGGCCAGCGCACAAGCTCTTTCATGTCTCCGAGGAGTTGCTCGGCGTACGCGGTTATTTTCCAGAACCACTGCTCGAGCTCGCGCTCGACCACGAGTGTGTCCTCATGCCGCCAGCAACAGCCGTTCACCACTTGCTCGTTCGCCAGCACCGTTTCGCACTGCGGACACCAGTTCACCCGGCTCTTCTTGCGGTACGCCAAGCCTCGCTCATACATCTTGAGGAAGAACCACTGGTTCCATCGGTAGTACTCGGGCAGACAGGTGGCAATCTCACGCCGCCAGTCGTAACTTACGCCCAACCGTTTCAATTGGCCCCGCATCCGGTCGATATAGCTGAAGGTAAATTCCGAGGGATGGCGCTGCTGCTGGATGGCAGCGTTTTCGGCAGGCAGTCCGAAGGCGTCCCACCCGATGGGATGGAGCACGTTGTAGCCCTTCATCCACATATAACGGGCCAGCGCATCGCCAATGGAATAGTTGCGCACGTGCCCCATGTGGATGTCACCCGAGGGGTAAGGCAGCATCTCGAGCACGTAATACTTCTCTCGGTCGACGGCTGCCTCAGCCTCGAAGAGTCTTGCCTCTTCCCACCGCTTCTGCCATTTTGCTTCGATCTTTTGTGGATCGTAATTGGAGTCCATAAGAACAGTCTAGAGTCTAGAGTCGAAAGTCGAAAACGTAGCGCCACCCTTTAGGGCGGCACTCACCAGTGTCATTCCGATCCCGCCCTGCGGGAGAGGAATCTCGCTCTGAGTGTTTCTTCCGGCTAACTCAGCAAGTGTAGCGCAGACCTGCTTTCCCGCGCCTGCGGGATCTTCGGTTCTTGGGCGACAACCACCGAAAAGCCGCAGACCCTGAAAACCGGGTCTGCGCTACCTCGCCGACCGCTGAGGACTGATGGCTTTAATTCCCGCCAGCATCCTCATCATGCGGAGGTTCCGCTTGTCGTCTCCGGGCCTGTCAATCGGCGTCTCACAAATGAATGGAATCGACCTGAGCTTCGGGTGACAAACGATCCGGCGGAAACCCTCCTTCCCGATCTGGCCTTTCCCAATGTGCTCGTGCCGGTCGGCATGGGAGCCAAACGCCGTCTTCGAGTCATTGGCGTGAATCACCCGCAGGTTCCTGAGGCCCACCGTCGAGTCAAGGCTTTTCACCGTTTGGGCAAGGCCGGCCCGAGTGTGAACCGCGTAGCCGGCTTCGAAACTGTGCGCCGTATCCATGCAGACGCCCATGGGCAAGTCCTTGTCGACCCCGGCCACGATTTCCGCCACCTCTTCAAACGTCCGTCCGATCGCCGAGCCTTGCCCCGCCGTGTTTTCAATCAGAATCCGCAGCCCGTCGAGCTTCAGGCCGCTCGCTGCTTGCCGCACCGAATCAATGCACGCTCTGATTCCTTGCGTCGCGGTGCTGTCTCTGGCGCTTCCGGGATGTGTAACCAGATAATCCGCGCCCAGCGCAACCGCCCGCTCAAGCTCTTTGCGGAAGGCCGCAATCGATCTCTCCCTGAGTAAGGAGTCCGCCGACGCCAGGTTGATCAGGTAGTTGTCATGAATCACCAGTGGCGACAGGCCGTAAGCGGCACGAGCTTCACGGAATCGCTCGCACTCCTCAGGCGTGGGATCCTGCGCTCTCCATCCACGAGGGTTGGCGGAGAACATCTGAAAGGTGTCACAACCGATCTTCTTGGCGTGATGCGCCGCGTTCTCCAGCCCCCCCGCAATCGAAGTGTGAACACCCACTCTCACGCAAATGTCTCCAAGGGTTTAATCCCTCATGTTAACAGAGCCGTTCCAAAGGGGTCAAACACACGACAAGCAGGCGAGGAAAGTCTAAAGTATGAAGTGTAAATTCTGAATTCTGAACTGATGCATCTTCTTGCCGTCTGCCTGGTGGTCATAGCTCTTCCCGTCCCTAGCGGATGCTGGAAAGCGTTCGCGAATCCGTCAGCCGACGGATTATTCCGACCCTGACCCCGAGCGAAGAGAGGGGGAAGGGGAGGAATCTCGCTCTGGAAGCGGGTAGTCGTCCCGCACAAGTTGATTCAGCCCCAAGTCCCCGGGGTCCCAGCACCAAGTCCCTTTCTTTTCAATAACATTCCCGCTTTCGCAGCGTAACTACCTTTGTTTTCTACAACATTCCAGCTTCTTCGCCGAGTTTTCCACAGCGGTCCTTTGTTTTCAATAACATTCGCGCGTCGATCGTTCAATTTTTAAAGTTACTTTATTTCTTCTTCCCTCGACCCAAGCGACATCCTGTCCAGTTTGAACCCCCAATCTTGATTGAGCGACTGACACGTGAAACCTGACACCTGAAACCTGCCCTTCCGCTCGTCACTCGTCACTGCATCCCTAACTCCTGAATCCTGATTTCTGCTTCGCGCACAACCACACTTATTATACTAGCCTACCTACTTCCACTTGTCAAGAGACACGATGCCCCCTGGAACGGCCGACCTGCCTCGACAGCCGCGACCTGCAAGATAGGCTGAATACTGAAAACTGACTACTGATGACTGATTACTGATGGCTGATAGCTGCCCTTCTCACTCGACGAGGTCCTTGAGAGGCAGGCTGAACCCAGGGAAAAGAGGCGATGTCAGGGAATCCGCGGCTCCCAGTGTTTTAACAGGGTCGAATCCTTTCTTTTGTCGCCGATAGATCTCGGCGGAAGGGCCGTACGGATCGATGATCCAGTATTCCTGAACGCCGAAGCGGGCATAAAGCTTCAACTTGATTGTCCTGTCGGTTTCGGCCGTGGAGGCAGAAAGGACTTCCACAACCAAGTCGGGAGCGCCCTGCACGTTTTTTTCGGTCAGCACGGAAATCCGCTCTTTAGAAACGTAGAGCAAGTCAGGTTCAACGACATCAAAGCGAGAGAAAACTACGTCGAAGGGAGCAACGAAGACCTCCCCCAGGTCATCCTCCTGGACAAATGTGGAAAGGTAACGTGTGAGCCGAGTCACAGCTCGCTGGTGCGGTCGGAAGGGTGAAGGGGTCACAAACAGTTCTCCCTCGATGATCTCGTAGCGCTTCCCATCGTTGGGCAGGCGGCAGTAATCTTCGTAGGTTAGACGAATGTCGACTGGCATGAGTATGATTATAGCACCCGCCGTTACCAAATCTGGCATCGTTCGTTCGCCGGCCTCACCATGACGTCGCCGGGCTTGCAATGGAAGGCCTGGGCAAACGCCGGCATGTTCGAGAGCGGCCCATTAACCCGGAAGCGCGACACGGGGTGCGGGTTGGTATTGACCATCAGGCGGGCGTACTCGGCCCGCAAGTTACTAGCCCAAATCTGGGCGTAGCCCAGGAAGAAACGCTGCGCTGACGTGAACCCGTCAATATCCGCCGGGCGCGGCTTCCCCTCCAGTGATTTTTCGAAGGCGCGGTAAGCTATGGCCAGTCCGCCCAGGTCGCCAATGCTCTCGCCGACCACCAGTTTCCCGTTTTCGTGCAGGTTCTTTTCCACGTAGTAGCCGTCGAACTGGCTAATCACGCATCCTGCCCGGCTGTTGAAATCCTTCGCATCGGCAGGGGACCACCAGTCCTTCAAATTCCCCTGCGCATCAAACTGCCGGCCTTCGTCGTCGAACCCGTGTGACATCTCGTGGCCGATAACAACTCCCATCCCTCCGTAATTGATCGCATCGTCCGCCTTAGGGTTGAAGAAGGGTGGTTGGAGGATTCCTGCGGGGAAGACGATCTCATTCAACTGCGGGTTGTAGTAAGCGTTCACCGTGGGTGGCGTCATACCCCATTCGTCACGGTCAACGGGCTTCCCAATCTTCGCCAAGTCACGGTTGAACTCGAAGCGGTCGGCCCGAAACAGATTCTCCACATAAGGGCCGCGTTCAATCTTCAGCGCCGAGTAATCCCGCCACTTATCGGGGTAGCCGATCTTGTTCCGGATGGCTTCAAATTTGCTCAATGCCTGCTTGCGGGTTTCCGGGCCCATCCAGCTCAACGTAGAAATGTCCTCACGCAGAGCCGACTCGAGGTTGTGCACCATCTCGAGCGCGCGGGCCTTGGCTTCCGGCGGAAAGGTCTGCTTCACATATGCCTGGCCAAGCGCCTCGCCCAGTGCCCTGTCCGTGGCGCGCACGCAGCGCTTCCAGCGCTCCAGATTCTCTGTCGTGCCCGTCAGCACGGCGCCCTTAAAGTGGAAATCCTCATCCACAAACTTCGCAGAAAGAGCAGGAGCAGCCGTATTGATCAGGTGCCAGCGCAAGTAGGTCTTCCAATCCGAGATGGGAACGGACTTGAGCAGTTCTTCCATCTCTTTGAAGAAATCAGGCGCGGCAACGTTGAGGTCGCCCTTCCCTCCCAGCGCGTTCGTGGCAAAATACTCGTCCCAGGAGAAATCGGGCGCAAGCGTCTTAACTGCCGCCGGGCTCATCGGGTGATAAACCGCCTGGGGGTCGCGTCGCTGGACTCTGGTCTGCGACGCCTGCGCAAGCTGCGTTTCGATGCTCATTGCCGTCTTAGCCTCGGCAGCAGACTGCGCGGGGTCGTCGCCCATCAACTCAAACATCCGGGTAACGTGCTTGACGTATTCCACCCTTACCTGCTTGGATTTCTCATCCTCTCGCGTGTAATAGTCCCGGTCCGGCAGCCCAAGCCCGCCCTGATCGATTTCCCCAATCACCTGGCTGCTGTTCTTGGAATCCTGGGTGGAGTCCACGCGAAATAAAACCCTGACGCCATAACCTTGCAGTCGCGCAACTGCGCTCTCAAGGTCCTTCCTGTCGTTGATCTTTTCGATCCGGTCGAGCTCCGGTTGAAGCGGGGTAATACCTGCCGCTTCGATCCCCTTTTCATCCATGCAACTTCCGTAGAAGTCGCCGATCTTTTGTTCGTCGCTGCCCTGCGGCGCGCTGGCGTCCTTCGCCGCAGATTCGAGAATCTGGTGCACGACTTCTTGATTTCGCTCCTGTAACTGGTCAAAAGTCCCCCACCTCGGATAAGCGGCGGGGATGGGATTCTTCGCCATCCACCCGCCGTCGGCGTACTGGTAGAAGTCCGTGCAGGCTGCCACGCTGTTATCCAGGTTTCCGAGGTCGAAACCACTCTCCGCGCTCGAACCAGCAGGCGTTGCCGAACACAACGAAAAAGCTAAAAGCAGTAACATTGAAAAACAGAATTTGACGGATTTCATAACCAACCCCTCCCAGGAGTCCAGTGAAACATAAGGCGTTCCGACGTTGCAAATGCTCTCGAATACGCGGGTTATGCTAGCACAGACTACCGAACCCCGTCCAAAGCGCTGCCACTCCTGTAGTGTCGATGTAGGGCCGGGGCTTGCAAAACACGCCGCGCGCAAGCCGTCCTAGGGCGGGGGCTTGCCCCAGCCGAGCCGCCCCGGCCAGGCCGCCCCGAGGGGCGGCCCCTGGAGTTTCTACATTTTTGCTGAGATTTTCTGGCTTGCGCGACTTGCCCTCTCCCCCTTGGGGGAGAGGGGAGAATGTAGGGACTCGAGAGGCCGCCCCGAGGGGCGGCCCTACATTCGAATTGGGCGCTCCTGCACCCTCGAGCTGTGCCGGGACTTTATTTGGACTCAGTCTGCTATAATCGCAGGCTTAGCAAGATGCCGAAAAAGTAGAAGTCGGGAGTCAGAATTCAGGAGACAGAAGGCAATAGGCAGCGATGATTCAATGACTCAATGAATCAATCACTCAATTCTCTTCAGCCCCTAGCACCTAGTACATAGCCCCGTTTTCTTGGGAGGCCATTCTTGTATCTGGACATCCAGCAGAGGATTCAGCAGCGATTTGTGACTCTGGTTCGCGAGGTCTACGACCTGGATTTCGCACCCCCTGCGCTCGACTCCCCACCCTCTTTCGAGATGGGTGATCTCTCTCTGGCCGCCTGCTTCGAGCTGGCCAAACGCTTACGGCTGCCACCCCGCCAAATCGCGCAGACACTCGCTGCCCGCTTTCTGCCCATGCCGGGGGTGGAGCGTATCAGCACCGCTGGCGCAGGTTATCTGAACTTCCATCTGGACCGAGCGCAAGCCGCTGCCGGATTATTTACCCTGCGGACCTCAGGCCAGCCTTCCCTGCCCTCCCGCCAAGGCAAGGTCGTTGTAGAGCACACCAGCATCAACCCCAACAAGGCTGCCCACATCGGGCATCTGCGTAATTCGATTCTGGGCGACACCTTCGTTCGCCTGCTCAAGTTCCGAGGAAACCAGGTGGAAGTGCAGAACTACATTGACAACACAGGGGTGCAGGTCGCTGACGTGGTAGTGGGCTTTATCCACCTCGAAAAGAAAAATCTCCAGGACGTCGAACAACTCGTCCGGGACCCAAACGTCCGATTCGACTATTTGTGTTGGGACCTCTACGCCAGAGTTTTTCAGTTCTACCAGGCAAACCAAGACGCGCTCAACCTCCGTTCAAATGCCTTGAAAGAAATCGAAGAAGGCCACGGGGAACCGGGCCGCATGGCCGACCTTATCTCCACCGCCATTGTGCATAAACACCTGGAAACGATGCTGCGTATCAACGTGCAATACGATCTCCTGGTGCAGGAGAGCGAGATTCTGCGTCTGGACTTTTGGAAGTCCGCCTTCGAGCTGCTGAAGAAGAACGGCGCCATTCGCTACGAAGATACCGGCAAGAATGCCGGCTGCTGGGTCATGAGCCTGGCGGAATCCACTCCCGAGGAGTGCGATGAAGAGGCTGGCGAAGGGGACGTCAAAATCATCGTGAGGTCAAATGGTACTGTCACTTATGTAGGCAAGGACATCGCTTACCACCTTTGGAAATTTGCGCTGCTGGGAAAAGATTTCGGTTACGCGCTCTTTTATCGCTACCCTGACGGCCATCCGGTGTGGCGAACCACCTTGCAGGGCGAGCCCGAGGCCCCTTCCTGCGGCCACGCTTCGAGCGCCTATGCTGTGATTGACACGCGCCAGTCGTACCTCCAGAACCTGGTGAACGCGGCGCTTCATGCTCTGGGTTATCACCAACAAGCCGGCAACCTGCACCACTTCGCCTACGAAGTGGTGGGACTTTCTCCGCGCTGCGCCGAGGAATTGGGAGTGGAGCTGAGCCAGGAAGACCGGCAACGCCCCTATGTGGAAGTCTCCGGCCGGAAAGGACTGGGGGTGAAAGCGGACGATTTAATCGACACTTTGATCGCCAAGGCGTTGGAGGAAGTCCGCTCCCGCCAAATGACCCAGGACATTGAGGAGCAGCAAACCTACGCCTGCATGATTGCCGTTGCCGCTTTGCGTTATTTCCTGCTCAAGTTCTCGCGGCGCATCATCATTGCATTCGACTTCAAGGAAGCGCTCGCTTTCGAGGGTGAGACCGGGCCATACCTGCAATACAGTGTTGTCCGGGCAAGGAACATCTTCAACAAGTTCCACGAAACTCATGCGGACTTCAAACCCCGGAGCCTTGACCGCGCCGTCGGGACTGAGGTGCTGAGGAGATTTTTCTCCAGCGACGATGGACTGGCCTATTGGGAGCTGACTCTCCTGACGGCGCAATTGGAGATGATTGTCGATCAGGCCATCGCCACCCAGGAACCCGCAGGACTCGCCAAATACGCCTTCCGACTCGCGCAAGCGTTCAACAATTTCTATCACCGCTTCCATATTCTGAGTGAGCCCGATGCCGATCGACAGCAGTTTCTCTTGTATCTGGTTCATCTCGTGAATCAGACCCTAACCTCGGCTTTGGAATTGATGGGGGTTGAAATTCCCCAGCGGATGTAAAAAACTACCCGCTGTCATGCTGATCCCGCTCTGCGGGAGAAGCATCTCTGCAGTTCCTTTCCACGGCGAAGCGGTCAACCTCGTATGCGAACTGCCGAGATCCTTCGTCGGCCGACGGACTCCTCAGGATGACAGGAGGGGGTACACCCATTGTTCCCACAACACACCCGAGCTCGACCATGCCACTTCAGATTGAAATGTCCGTCAGCAACTGGACCAGGGTTCGAACACCATGGCCGGTTGGCCCCTTCGCCATAAAGGGCTTCTCCTCATTCGACCATCGGGTTCCCGCGATATCCAGATGCACCCAGGGTGTGTCACCGGCAAACTCGCCCACGAACATCGCTCCCGTGATGGCGCCACCGTACCTTCCCCCCGTGTTGGCAAGGTCCGCGATAGAACTCTTGTAGAGGTCGCGGTAATCTTCGTCCACCGGAAGCGCCCACATTTTCTCCCCCGCCGTGGCTGCCGCCGCCAGGACTCGCTCGACCCATTCTTTGTTCCAGCCGAAAACCCCCGTGGTGGTATTCCCCAAAGCGATGGTGACGGCGCTGGTAAGGGTGGCAGCATCAATCAGCACCGTGCAGCCGAGCTGCTTTGCGTAGGTAAGTGCGTCGGCAAGAAGCAGGCGTCCTTCGGCATCCGTATTGAGGATTTCGATGGTCTTGCCGGACATTGAAGTGATGACGTCGCCGGGCTTGTAAGCTTTGCCACTGGGCATGTTCTCCGTCGCCGGGACGACGGCCGTGACACGGAGCTTGGGCTTCAGTTGTGCTATGGCCTGCATAACGCCGAGCATCGTGGCGCCGCCCGCCATGTCGGTTTTCTGCTCGTGCATGCTCTCGCTGGGCTTGATGGAGATGCCGCCGGTGTCAAATGTGATCCCCTTACCCACCAAGCCGATCACCGGCGTCTGTGGCGCGTCCGGCGGTGCGTACCGCACCACGATGAGCTGCGGTGGCTCTTCGCTGCCCTGCGCCACCGCCCAAAACGCTGCCATCTTCAAAGCCCGAATCTCATCCGGGCCGAGAATCTGGCACTCGAGGCCGAAACGCTTCGCCATTTCCTTCGCCTGCTGGGCCAGGAGCGTCGGCGTCATTTGGTTGGAAGGCTCGTTGACCAGATGACGTGTAAAGTTCTGGGCCTCGGCAAGAATCCGGCCTCGCTCCCGGGCGGCCTGCGCCTCCTCGCCCGGTGGGCTGGAGAGTACCAGGTCAAGCCGGTCGATCCGGCGTGGGTCGGTGCGCTCGGTCTTGTACCGATCCGGGTCATAATCCGCAAGTAAGGCGCCTTCCACGACGGCCTGAATGCATTCCGACTCCGACCCCGACCCGTGCACAACCCAGGCCATGTCGCGAACCCCGCGGCCCCTCAGGTAGCGCACCGCTGTGCCTGCAAGGCGACGCCGCTGCGCGCTATTGAACTTCTCCTTCTTCCCTGCCCCCGCCACCAATAGCTTCGCCGCTACCAATCCCGGCGGGCGATGAATCAGCGTACACTCGTAAGCCTTGCCCGAAAGCTCACCTGTAGATTGCAGCTCTTGCAAAAGGCTATGGGATTCGGAGGGTAGCCGCTCCACACTCCCGCTGGATGCCGGGGACCCTTCAAAAGAAAAAGTCACCAGCGCAGAACTGGAGAGTTGCGCGAGAGGCTCGTGCCGGAATTCAATAATCACAGCGCATTGACTCCTCGACGGTAGGTCGTATGTGGTAGGTGGTAGGTGGGGAAAAGCACCCCCCCACATACCACCTACCACATACCGCCCTAAGTGTGCCGCCTGCGGTGTTCGCGGATGTCCTGTTGGACTTCTCTTTCGATGGTCCGCCGTCGCGAAGTCTCCCGGTGGTCGAAAACATTCTTGCCTTTGGCCAGCGCAATCTCGAGTTTGATCATGTTGTTCTTCAGGTAAACGCGCGTGGGGATGAGCGTGAAACCCCTTTCCTGCGTGCGCCCCGTGAGCTTGTCAATTTCCTGGCGGTGCAAAAGCAGGCGCCGGTCCCGCAGCGGGTCGTGGTTAAAACGGCTGCCCGCCGCATAAGGGCTGATGTGGCAATCGATCAACCACACCTCGTGGTTCTTGACCACCGCGTAACTGTCCTTCAGATTGACCTTGCCCTCTCGAACCGACTTCACTTCCGTCCCCGTCAGCTCGACACCGCTCTCGAACCTCTCCAGCAAATGATAGAGATGTGGCGCCTGGCGGTTAACCGCAAAGTTCTTTGGGGCCGGGTCCGCTGCCTTTCCCACAACACGCTCCCTTGTAAATTTCGACGTATCCCAAAAACTAAAATGTTAGCACATGCGAAGCTTCCGCGCACATGAAGCGCTCTTCCCACGAAAACTCCCTTGTCAAATCACCGCGCTTTCGATATGATGTGTTTGCGGGGTGGAGCAGTCTGGTAGCTCGTTGGGCTCATAACCCAAAGGTCGCTGGTTCAAATCCAGCCCCCGCAACCAACGCAATCATAAAGTTACGGGTCATCAGCAAGAACCTTCGAGTACAAATTGGTACAACCGGGGCCAGCAATGGCCCCCTTATGCCTTAAGAAGCGCCTTCACGACCTTGCTGGCCGCTTCCCTTTTCTGCTCTGACACAGCCTGAGTGTAAACATTTAGAGTTGTTGTGATATCGGCATGTCGCAGAAGTTCTTGTTGTACCTTCACATCCGCCCCAAGAGCCCTCAGGAGAGTTGAATAGGTGTGCCTGAAGGTGTGCCAGCCGACCTTGCCCTGAATCTTTGCCTCTTTCGCCGCTGGCTTGATATGATCTGCCAGGATTGTTTCTTGCCAGCGGGGTTTGCCTGTATCACCAGCGAAAACATAGTCTGTCGGCTGGACGTACGTTGTACCTAACTTGTACCTGAGAATCTCGGCCGCAAGGTCCGGGTCAAGAGGTATGGGCTTTTCTGAGGCTTCCGTTTTGGCATCGCCTTGCCTCCCGTGGACTACGCTGCGCCGAATTCTGATTGTGAGCGCATCCCAATCGACGTCCCGCCACTGAAGTCCTACAACCTCACTTGCGCGAAGTCCAAGGCATCCCGCGACGAGCACCATTGTGCGATATGGTTCCTTAAGATGAGCAAGCAGGGCGGAAAACTCTTCCGCTGTTAGTACGCGAGGAATTTCCCGGCGTCTTGCACCCTGTCGGACGAGATCAATCGGGTTTGAATCTATAAACTCCCAACGGCGCGCGCACTGAAACAACACGTGCATGACACCTCGGATGTGCGCCTTCGTTTTTGGAGCAAGTGGCAGCGACTTGAACCATGCTTCCACTTCGATTGGGCGAACAGCATCAAGGACAAGCGTTCCCCACTGTGGAACAATGTACAGCTTGAGATACGAGAGGTAGGAAACGCGCGTCGCGTACCGCGTCGGCATTTCTTCCGATTTGTACCGTTCAGCCAACGCCTCGACCGTTACAGCATGAAACTTCTGTTGCGGATTTTGTGCATTGATCTTAATCCGCTTAGCCTCGACGGCCCTTTCCGCGTCCGCCTGTGTCGGGAGTTTTTCGACGGTTCCAATCAACACCGACTTAAGCCTTCCGTTTTCCAGCCAGCGGAATTGCCAAACGTCCGGCCCTTTCTTCCGCTTTCTTACGGTCAAATTTCCGTACTGATATCGTGCCTGCATGGCACCTCCAATCAAAATGAAGTTGCCGTGCGGCACGGTTGGCTGCCTGATTGTAGCCTTGAGTTGATCCAGGCGTCCAGCGTTGTCGCGCGATACCGCCAAAACTTCCCGACCTTCAGCGCCGGGACTTCTCCCCGCTTGGCCATCCGCTCAAGAACCTTCGGATGAATCTTTAGGACCCGTGATGCTTCTTGGCTGGTAAGAAGTGTCTCAATTCCATCTGGCATGCAGTTTATAACCTCCCTAAGCAACCCCAACTCAATGTCTTTCCTGCAAGGGCCTTTTGCTGAGCGGCGGGGCGTCACAGTTCCCCGTTGAGCGCTTTCTTGCCTTTTCCCCTCGCATCAAGCCTCCCGCCTCTCCTACTGACACAACGGGCGACCGACCCGTTCGCCCCCAAAAGGCCCAGGCAAACACCGATTGCCAGTTCATAGGAATTCATAATTTGAACTTTTTTTTCTGTCAAATGAGGGTGACAGGACTCACCGTGCAACTCAAACGGTCGATGTCGAGCAGCCTAACTAAGGGGCTCTAATCAACGTGTTATCTGTCACTTAGCGCCATGTCAGCACGAAAGCTTTTGGGATCTGTTTAACGGCGTGACCCCGAAAGCGGGAGAGAGTTTCGAGCATTGTGCCTTTCGAGGCCGGTAATTGAGGCAGGGCGTCAATTGCAATCGAAACAACGTGCTGCTTTACGTCTTGCAGCCGAGTTCATGGGGTGGCGGCCCCAATGCGGGAATCGTAGCAAGATATTATTCACACCTAGTTCGACCCCTAAATCTCGCACCAGGGAGGCAGGAGGGTATCGAAATGCCTTACTGCGGACTGCCCTTCATTTGACAGAAAAGATTCTTGGCCGCAGCCTCCGCAATAGGGGCCCACCCACAGAGGGCGGGACCAAGGAGGTGCCCATTGAAAAGTTTCTTTCGCCGCTTGTTCCGTTTTGTTCATGACCCCCGCTATGGGCTCTGCTATTCGCCATCAGCAGAAGAATGCAAGAAGGCTTGGGAGTCTGTCATCGGAGATTCCTTCACACGCCCATTCTCCCTCGCAGCCCCGAAGCCTGAAACCAGGCCGTCTTTCATCGGGGCGTACCGCGACCTGGACCCGCCTTTGGAGTGGCCCGACTTTCTCGGCAACGGCTTGTTTGTAGTTTTCTGCACGTGGGTCCTCTACCGCGCTTTGCTGTCGCCGGAGGGCTTTTGGGTTCTCTTGCTCGTCTTGCTGGTTCTAGCCGTGGGCCTGGTGCAGCTTGCTGTTGCACTTTGCCGGCTGGCTTGGCGCGCCTGCTTTTCGCGCCATACGGGGCGCTGAGCAGCTTCGCCGGGGGGGTGCGGCGCTTCGCGCCGGGTGAGCTTTGACACGTCACCCCCCGCAGGGTGCTGTATGGCAACCAAGGTTGCCCTATGGGAACGTCTTGAAAATGCACGGCCTAACGACGAGTTGGTCCCCGAGAGGCTCCGTGCAGCAGTCGAAAGTTCACTTATGGGAACCACTTGATTTTACGGGACGATTTCAATGGCGACACTTCGAACGAAATCAGTCAGCACAAAAGTCACCGAGGAGGAGTACGCCAAGTTTGAAGCCTTGGCGGGGGAGCGGACGATCAGCGAGTGGGCGCGCGATGTTTTGTCGAGAGCAGCCAACCCGAAAACCTGCGAGCAAACCATCCTGGCCGAGGTCCTGGCGTTGCGGACCGCTTTGCTCAACCTGTTTTTCAAGGTGGCCAGCGCAGAGCGCATCACCGCCGACGAGATGCAGCAACTCATCGAGCGGGCGGACGCCGACAAACTGAAGAAGGCGCTTTCGAAAATCCAGGAAACCGAGAAACTCCTGATTCAAGGAGGCACGAAATGAATTCCGTGTGGGGAAGGAGAGAGAGCAAAGGGTGGCCGAGCAGGACACCCAATTATACGATTACGGCGCTCATGATAGCTCTGGCGAGCGCGATCCTCACGGGCTGCTGCCGATACTACTTCATCTGGACACCGCTCGAAAGGCACTATCTGCGGGAGTATTTCCTCACCGGCTTGATGGCTAGATTAGGAGCCAAGACCGACCGATATGACGTACTAACCGTGATCACCCGAAAGAACTACCGATTGGCTGTGGATGAGGACGTGGCACCCTTCAAGACGCCTTTCGGCGCAACCACGTTCACGCTTTCCGAAGACGCCGGGAAGAGAAGCGGACTCCGTCTCACGTGGTTGCGGAAGCCATACAACAACGTCCAGTTGCACGCACTTCTCGCCTCTTGGATTTACCACGGCCAGACGCTTGCAGATTTGGCAGCACGGCCTTTGTGGGTGGGACTCGCAGTGTTCTTGGCAGGCTTGCCCTTCGCGGCCCCCCGGGATGCCGCCCGCTTGCGGGAACTGCGCTACGGGCGACGACTGAAGGGACCCGAACTCGTCACGGGCGGCACTTTCAATAGCCGCAACCGCTCACGCGGCATTGGGTTCTCAAACTACGAGCGGCCCCCCACAGAGAAAATCTTCGGATGGAATCGCCGGGTGAGAGTCCCCCAGGCCCGCGAGTCGAGCCACTTTCTGATTATCGGTGACACGGGGGCGGGCAAGAGCACGCTGATTCGGCAAATGCTCGTCCAAATCCAAGACCGGGGAGAGACAGCCATTGTCTATGATCCCGAACGCGAATACACCCCGCAGTTCTTTAACCCTTCCCGTGGCGATGTCATCCTCAACCCGCTGGACGCGCGCACACCCTACTGGAGTCCGGGCGACGAGGCCCGGAACGAACCGGAAGCGCTCACCCTTGCGGCGTCACTCTTCCCCGACCGGAACAACGAGCAGCGGTTCTTTACGCGAGCTCCCAGGGAAATCTTCGCCCATCTTCTTACCTACAAGCCCACTCCCCAGGACTTAGCCGAGTGGCTGTCACACGATGAAGAGATCGACAGCAGGGTACGCGGAACCGAAATGGCGTCGGTAATCGCCCCAACCGCGCCAGGGCAACGCGAGGGGGTTATGGCGGAACTGAAGATGATAGGCAAGGCATTGAAGCTGCTACCCAACGAGAAGGAAACCAAGACGCGGTGGAACACCTTGCAGTGGTCGAAGCAGCGGCGGGGATGGATATTCCTAACGAGCACCAAGACGACGCGGGAACGCCTTTTGCCACTCACCAGTTTGTGGCTTGACCTACTGGTCTTGCGCCTCATGGACGAGGGAGCGGCCAATCACCAAGCCCCGCAGCCGGTTTGGTTCATCCTGGACGAGCTCGCGTCTTTGCAGAAGCTACCCCAGTTGCACGCTGCCATCACCCAAAATCGGAAGTCGAACAACCCGGTGGTTTTGGGTTTCCAGGGGCGCAGCCAACTGGAAACGCTTTACGGGCACGAGGCGGAGGCGATGCTCTCGCAACCGGCGACGAAAATCTTTCTGCGCACCAGCGAGCCCCACGCCGCGCGGTGGATCAGCGAAACCATCGGCGAGGTGGAAATCGAGCAGTTACGAGAGAGCCACGCGACCGACCCATTCCCCCGTGATCGCCAATCGAAAAACTTCCAATTGGAGCGCCGTGTCGAGCCGCTGGTGATGCCATCGGAAATCACGGGACTGCCCGACCAGCGCGGCATTCTAAAATCAGGGAATCTGGTCGTGCGGCTGAGCTTCCCATACACCGATCTGCCCGAAATCCAACCGGGTTTCGTCGAGCGACATATCGACTGGCAACGAAGCGGTGAACCCTCTGCGGCGGCAACAAGTGCCTCCGTAACCGGGCGACCCGGCAGCGCCGGGCCCGCTCAGAAGCTCACCCCCAACGAGCAGAAGCAAGCGCAGGAACAAACCAAGCGACCGCCCGGCCACGGGCAGGGTCGTTTCTTCCAGTAGGTCAGTATGATGACAATTTCCAAGCCGCTCAGTGCAGCCCAGGCCCAGGCGTACCACCGCGACGAGTTCGGGAACGCCCAGCAGAACTATTACACGGAAGCAGACCGGATACGTGGCACTTGGCACGGCAAACTCGCCGAGGCATACGGACTGCGGGGTGAGGTTCAGGAGGAGCACTTTGCACGCTTGAGCCAGGGCCAGCACCCGATCACCGGCGAGCAGTTAGTGCAGCACCAATCCTCACGGGAATACTTGAACGAACAGGGTGACAAGGTGACCACCATGGAACACCGCGCCGGGTGGGACGCTACCCTTAGCGCACCCAAAAGCGTTTCACTCACGGCGCTGGTCGGCGGTGACGAGCGGGTGAGAGAGGCGCACCGTGACAGTGTGCAGGTTGCGCTTGACGAGTTGGAACGTTTTGTACAGGCGCGCATAGGCCGCAACCACCCTGCGGAAACCACCGGCCAATGGGTCGCGGCCAAGTTCGAGCACGACAGCGCAAGGCCGGTGGGAGGCTACGCAGCCCCCCAACTTCACACCCACACCGTATTCTTTAATCTCACCGAAACCGAAGACGGAAAGACGCACGCGATTCAGCCCCAGGAGCTTTACAAAAGCCAGCAGTACGCCACGGCAATTTACCGCTCCGAATTGGCCCACCGCCTTCAGGAACTCGGTTACGAAATCGAGTTGGGGAAAAGCGGCCAGCCAGAAATCAAGGGCTACACCCAGGAGTACTTGAACGCCAGCAGCCTGCGTCGCCAACAAATCAAGGAGCACCTTGAGGAGCAGGGCTTGCGCGGCGCTGGTGCGGCGCAGATTGCCGCACACCAGACACGCGAGGAAAAACTGTCAGCACTTTCGCATGAGGAAATGCGGGCCAAGCACGAAGAGCTTGCGGGGGCCTTTGGTAACCAGCCGCAGCGGGTAGTGCAAGAGGCGCAGGCCCGAGCCGCACCCGGCCACCAGCGCAGCGAGCAGAGGGAAGCCCGCGCGCAGGAAGCCGTCACCTATGCCCGAGACCGGAATATCGAGCGTGAGGCGGTAGTGGATGAACGCGTCTTGATGCGCGATGCGCTTCGCCGCTCTATGGGGGAGTCTAGCTTCTGGGAAGTCCGGCAAAACCTTGAGCACCGCATCCGGTCAGGCGAATTCGTCGAAGTGGGCCGCCAGCGCCCTGAAGGTCCAGACCGAACCCTCACTACCCGCGAGATGCTGGATTACGAACGGGACAACGTCGCCCGCATGAAGGCCGGGCAAGGCGGGCACGACCCACTGGTTTCGGAAGAAGCTCGCCAGGAGTTGTCCGGTAAGTTTGGCCACCTTTCCAATAGCCAGCGCCGCGCCGTCGACGAAATCCTCAGCAGCCGGGATCAAGTCGTAGGGTTGGAAGGCGTCGCAGGGACAGGAAAAACGACTTCGCTAGCCGCAATCCGCGAGGCCGCCGGGCGCCAGGGCTATCAAGTTGAAGGGTTAGCCCCGACTTCGCGTGCCACGCAGCAACTTGAAGAGGCAGGCATTCAGTCAAGCACCTTGCAGGGCCACCTTGCCCGATCTCACCGTGACGATGGGGACCGGCATTTGTACATTGTGGATGAATCGAGCCTCGCGAGCACGCGCCAGGTTAACGAATTCTTGCGCAGGTTGGAAGAACAGGACCGGGTAATCTTCGTGGGCGACACTCGCCAACACCAGGGGGTGGAGGCCGGGCGGCCATTCCAGCAGCTTCAGGAAGCCGGGATGCACACGGCGCACCTCGACGAGATCATTCGACAGAAGGACCCCTCATTGAAGCAAGCCGTCGAGCAGCTTGCACACGGTCAGGTGCGCGAAGCGATTGAGAACCTCACGCGGCAAGGCAGAGTGCACGAGGTCGCAAACCGTGAAGAACGGTTGGAGGCGGTTGCCAAGGCTTACGCGGAGCGGCCCGACAATACACTTGTGGTTTCACCAGACAACCGATCCCGCCAGGAAATCAACCAGCGAATCCACCGCGAGCTGCAATCCAGCGGACGGGTCGAAGAGCAGGAACACCGAATGAGCGTGCTGGTCCCGCGCCAGGAGATGACGGGGACCGACCGGCAGTGGGCCGTGCAGTACGCGCCGGGCGACATCGTGCGCTACACGCGAGGCAGCCAGGCGGTGGGCGTCAAATCGGGAGAATACGTCCATGTCACCGGCGTTGACAGGGAACACAACTTGCTCACCATCGAGCGGGATAGCGGCCAGCGTCTAACTTACGACCCGCGCCGGTTGCACGGCGTGAGTGTTTACCGGGAGACGGAGCGCGACTTCTCAACCGGTGACCGCGTGCAATTCACCGCGCCTTACCGGGACGAGCACATTGCCAACCGCCAACTCGGAACCGTCGAAAAGGTCGACGCCGAAGGAAACCTCCAAGTTCGGCTGGACTCCGGCCAGGATGTCCAGTTCAGCATCCGGGAACATCCGCATGTCGACTATGGCTATGCCGTCACCAGCCACAGCAGCCAGGGCGCCACTGCCGACCGTGTACTAATCCACGTGGACACCGAGCAGGCCCACGAGCAGCTTGTCAATTCACGGCTGGCCTATGTCTCCGTCTCACGTGGCCGCTACGATGCGCAGATTTACACCAACGATGCGGAAAAATTGGGCGAAGAGTTGAGCCGCGACGTTTCCAAGCAGTCTGCCTTGGAGACCGTACATCAAATGCTAGCACAAGACCATGGTCATCTGGTTGAAAACCTTGAACACCAATCGCTCAGCGAGTCCCGCGAGCACATGCAGGCAGGAGGTCACGGCATAAGCAGATAGCACGGATCCCCCAGGTTCTCAGCGGCGTTGGGGGGCATTACCGCACAGGCGGCTCCTGCCGCCGAGCCGCCCCCGGAGGAGAACAAAAGCAAGACCAGAGCATAAGGATATCGCCGCCATCGCCTTTCATCTGACGTGCAACAACCGCCTCAAACCGCCTTGCCTTATCGCCATCTTCGGAGTAGCATGACCTTCGTGGACCTGTCCAGAGAGTTGCAAAATATCGAAGACCACCTCATTCCAAAGCTCCATCTCGACCACGTCGAGAGGGCACTGTACTATCACCTGCTCAGGCATACGCGACTTATCGGGAAGGAGACAGCACTGTTCGGGCTCCATAGTTTGGCGGAATCCAGCGGCTTTTCTGAAACTACACTTCGAGAACGGATACGAATTCTCGCCACAAAGGGCTGTGTCGTCATCCAGGAGCGTTCTGTGGTCAGGTCCACATTGCGACTCTGACTAAATCGGATGGATTCAAATGGGTTGGGGGGCAGCCGCAGTTTAGGGATTCAAGGATTCTATTGCCAGTCCTCTTACAGCAAACGTAACGTCTCCGCGTGCGACAGAGCAAGACTCAGAGAAGCGGAAAGGACTGAAAGAGAATGACCACGCTAGTCACGGCAGTTATCGCATTTCTTGGTGGATTGGCGACGGCATATGCCACTCATCGCTGGCAAGTAATGCGGTGGATTTTGGACAGCAAGAAAGCTGAGTACAGTGAATTGCTCGCCGTACTGTCAAAAAGCATAGAACAGATGGTGCAAAATTCCTCGGATGTCGGGTACATGGATGTCCCTGAAGCCGAGAAGCGACGGGCGTTCGACGAGGCAGTGGTACGTGGCCGTTCGGTCATCCGAAGCCGTGTGCTGATCGCTGCACGAATGGAAGGAGATCGGATTCTTGAGCGATGGCAGATGCTCGGCGCCCTGCCCAACACCGGGGAGCGCAGTCACGCATGGGCTGAAATCCGCTACTCACTTCTCAAGGGAATGGGGCAGGAATTGGATTTCAAGCTGAGCATCCCTAAGCCGCTTTGAGCCCGCTACACCATCAACGCACATTTCAGCCACTACCTGGTATTTCGCAGGGCCGTTTCCCCCCTTCCCTCCTGCCCCTTCGTGACGCGCTTTTGGAGCAATATCCGTACCCTGTTTAGGAGCACTGCGGGAGCTTCCTCAACTTGCAGGTTAATGCTTCCTGAATTAGACTTCAATGCGCATGGTATTCAGTCACCATCAAGAAACAATCTTTGCCGTCCTCGGCTCGCGAGAAGAGCAGTATCCAGGCTTGAAATGAGAATAGGAATCATTGGCGATACGCACCTTGGTTGCACGGACTACTCTCCCAAACGACGGGCGGACTTCTCGACGGCCTTTTGCAATGCCCTCCGCGTATGCGCAGAAAACGGCGCCGAGGCGATCTGCTTGCTGGGCGATGTCTTCGACTCCGCAGCAACGCGGCGGAATGTTGATGCGTTTGCCGAAATCCTCAAAGAGATATCACCGAGCCTCTCGCAGCTCAAGAGCGCAAATACCCCACTCCTGGCTATCCCTGGCAACCACGAGTTTGGACGGGGTCGTGAAGCGGGGGAACTTGTGGCGCTTGAGTGCCTTGGCTTTGTTCACGTGTTGCGGGGAAGCGAGTTCAAGTGCCGGTCCGTACGCATCTGTGGCATTCCGTGGCAGCATGATCCAACGGAAGTGCCGAAATTAGCTGAAGGCCTGCGAAGACCGCCGCAGTCCGAGCGCCAAATCCTTCTCGTGCACAATTTCATAAAAGGGACGAAATCGATTCCTTCGGAATTGTGGGAAGTAGATGCTCAATGCTTTGAGGGATTTGATAAAGCGTTTGCCGGGCACCACCACGTTTATGAAACTGTTGCGAACTGCATTATACCTGGGTCAACAGAGGTCCAGAACATGCTCGACCAATCGGACAAATACGTCGTCGTGTACGATTGTGACGACGGTACCGTCGAGCGATACGCCTTGCCAAAGACTCATCGGGTGGTGGTCCTTTCCTACGACATCTCAATTCTGACCGGAAAGGAATTACTTTCAGCGATATCGAAGGACCTCGATGCGAACGGTGGAAGCGCTGGTGCCTTTGTTTATCTTCGCTTTTCAGGCAAGATTCAGCCAAACCGAGGACTCTCAAAGTCAGAGGTGCTCGCCCTCTTACGCGAGCGCAATCTTTTCGATTATTACATTGATCTCCGATATTCAACGGAAGCAAAGACAGCAGCCGAGTCTCGCCGAGGGGCGTCCATTGATCAAGTCCTCCGCCGCACATTTCGTGGCAGAGACCTGACCAAGGCAAGGCGGTACTTGGAATACAGGGAGAGCGAACAGCTGTTTGCCGATATCCGGGAGGATGTACTTTCTGATCATCAAAAGTCTAAGGCTCGATAATTTCAGGTCGTTCAACCAGGCCCGGCTCGACTTCCTTCCTGGCCAAAACTACATCTTTGGGCAGAATTGGCAAGGCAAGAGTAGCGTGGTGGACGCAATCGGATTCGCCCTGTTTGGGGCGGATATCTTCCCCAAGAAGATTGCAGGAACCGCCGTAAGCTCGGACCACTTAGTCAACGAAGGTTCAAAGCAAGGCAGTGTGGAACTCAAGTTTGAACTTAACGGACGTGAGTATTCTCTGCATCGGTCTCTTCCTGGGCGCCGCGTTGTTCTCAAGGAGGGAGCCGATGAGATCGCGGTGGGAATCCGAACGGTCGCGGAAAAGTTAATCCCTCTACTTGGAGTTGACGTTAGGTTATTTCAGAACATCTTCTTCTCGGATCAAGATGACCTCCGTAAGAGTCTTGACTTCTCCCCGGAGGAGCGACGAGTTTTCATAGAGCGCCTTCTGGGGGTCGAGGAATGGAAGCAGCGCGTCGAGTCCCTCCGGGCGACAAAAAGGGCGTTAGAGGGATTCCTTGACGACCTCACATCAGGGCGACTGGGAGCGTTCCTGACACATGTCGAGGAGCTGGAACAGGAAGTCTCCTCTCAGCAAGACGAATTAAACGAGCTCCAATCTTCCATCCGCGAGGCGCAGCGTAATGTCCCCAACGACGCGCAAAAGCTCAGATTGGCCCAGCGTAACTCCGAGAACGCTGTTGCTGTCCTCCAGCACAAAGAACTTGAGATTAGGACGAAGTTCGAAAGTGAAGAGCGCATGCGTGATGGATTACGAAAGGGGCGCTGCCCGACATGCACGCAGAAGGTCCCCCCTGCATTAAGAAAGTCTCGTCTCAGTGCAATCAATCGCACATTACGCGATATGAACAAACAGCTTGCGAACATCAGAAGGCACCTAGAAAGGGCCGAAAGCGCCCTTCAGCAAGGTGCTTTCGACGAATCGTTTGACGCATTTGTCGATCTCAAAGAGATGAAGGCCACGTACAGCGCCACAGCTAAGCGTGTGACTGCGGATCAGAAACGCTTGAAAAGATTGCGTAGTCAGGCCAGAACATTTGGGAAAAAACCCGAACAAGTGGAACGCACAAAAGCCGAACTTCTATTCTTAACCAAACTTGAAGAGGCCATCCAGCAATTTCGGAAGTCGCTCCGAAAGCGGTTAGTTCGACACCTTGCCCTTGGCACGAATGACCTCCTCGCTCGATTTCACGATGGAGACAACGATTCAGCAGTCAAAATAGACGACGATCTGAACATTGCAGTCCAGTTGCATGGACGAGATGTGCCCATTTTTAACTTGAGTGGCGCTGCAAAAGATATCTTGGCGCTAGCTCTCCGGTACGGACTTCTGCGAGTTGCAGCAAGGGGCATCAATTTCTTAGTTCTAGACGAGCCGACTCGACACATGGACACATTGAACTGTCAGCGATTGAAGAGCCTTTTTAATGATCTCTTCGACCACCAATTGATTGTCGTGACCGTCAATAATGAGTTCTCTGACGCAACCGGACGGCATTTCCGCGTCGTAAAGGACGATTCATTGCACTCCGTTGTCGCCGAGTCTTGGTAGGCTATCTTTTCCTTTAATCAAATAAATAAGGTTCGCGTCACGGCTCGCGGTTAGAATTTCGGCGATCCGACGATCAGTTTCTGTTTGCGCCGAAGTTGGTCCCGCACATCTATCACCCTCACCTTTTCTGGCACCGTTTTCTCGCGGGCACGGCGAGATGGGAAAGACGCCTGCGCGCTGGCGGCACAGCGGGCTCCTGCTTTGTCCGTCAGGTTGACGGACACCCTCCGGGTTTGCGGTCCCCCCCAAGAAACAAAACGAAGAGCGAAGTTTCATGGTTCCCCCGCAAAAAGCAGCCCTTGGCCTGGCGAGCAGGCCCCACTCGCCCTTTTGTGCCCCGCGAGAAACGGGCGCAGAAAAGGAGAAAAACAAATGATCGAGCAAACCAAACAAACCCATCGAGGTCAATTTAATGTTGAGGGTTCGTTGCAGGTTCGCACAGTGGACGCGCCGAGGAGCGCAGAGAGAAAGCCCATGGTTTCGTGGGCGGCCCTCTTGGACGAGGCTGTGAAAAAGCCCGGCTTCATTCATGAAGCCTACAGCCGCTTTCACAACTACTCACTCGGAAATCAACTCTTGGCTTTGTTCCAGTGCTTTTTGCGCGGAATCCAGCCGGGGCCGCTGGCCACTTTCCCGAAGTGGAAAGAGCTTGGCCGATACGTGAGGAAGGGTGAGAAGGCATTGACCCTGTGCATGCCTCTGACTTGCAAGCGCATTAAGACGGTAAAGCAAGACGACGGCACCGACCAGGAGGAGGAGTTTTCCTTTACCCATTTCACCTACAAGGCCCATTGGTTCGTTCTTGCACAGACCGAAGGCGCGGAATACCAAACCCCCGACATCCCGGAATGGAACGAAGAAAGAGCCCTTGCCGCTCTGGAAATCCAACGTGTTCCCTTCCAGGACCTCGACGGCAACACCCAGGGCTACGCCAAGCATGGCCGGAAGATCGCGGTCAGCCCGATTGCCGCTCTCCCGGCAAAGACACTTTTCCACGAAGTTGGCCACGTCATGCTTGGCCACACGGACGAAGGCGACCTCTCGGACACCGAGCGGACGCCACGGGATATCCGGGAAATGGAAGCCGAGGCCGTTTCCTTCTTGTGCTGTGAATCCCTTGGCCTGCCAGGAGCCGAGTACAGCCGTGGTTATATCCAATCGTGGGGCCAGGGCCAGACATTCACCGAGCGGTCAGCGCAACGCATCTTTCGCGCCGCCGACCAAATCCTTCGCGCAGGCTATCCGGGCAAGTGAGGTCCAAAAATAACGTCGGCTGGCCAACCTCCGGTTGGCCAGCCCGACCTTCCTCACGCGGACGACAAGTGGCCAGCCCTAGCCGTCTCTCGACCTGGTACCCGGTTCTCACATTTGTCGACCCGCAAAAAATACTTGGCAAGCGCCGTGCCTCAGTCCACCCTCAGAAATGGTACTCACATTTGTCGACCCGTGAAAAATAGTTGGCAATCGGGTTGCCCGTCGGCCCGCCAGCAATCCCCTTGACAGATATCCTCACGTCTTGTAAAATGTGTACACAGGTGAACGCATATGGGATTACTCAAAGTGGGTATCCGCGAGTTTCGCGAGAATCTTGCCAACTACTTGTTGCAGAGCGACAAGCCGGTTGCGATTACGCGGCACGGCGACACCGTGGGTTACTATCTCCCGGCGCGCCGAAAGCGATCCGATGCCGAGCGGGCGCAGTTGAAAGAGGCGGCTGCCCGGTTGCAGGAAATGCTGCTGGGCGAAGGCATCACCGAAGATGAAATCATCGCGGACTTCAAGCGCTGGCGCGCCGAAGGGCGTAAATGAACCCACGGAAAGGGCTAGTGCTTGATGCCAACATCCTTATGCGCGCCGTCCTGGGCCGACGCGTTCGTGAACTACTAGAAACGTATGAGGATGCCGCGACATTTTACAGCCCGGATGTTTGTTTCGCCGACGCCCGTCGCTACTTGGAAAAGGAACTGGAAAAGCGGGGCCGCGATACCGCCACTGGACTTGCAGCGCTCGACAAACTAAGCGGAACAGTCCAAGTGGTTGACCGAACCCTCTACGGGGATTTTGAGCAACTGGCGAGAGAGCGCATCGAAATTCGTGATCCAGACGATTGGCCCGTAGTGGCGGTGGCGTTACTTTTGGACTTGCCAATTTGGACGGAGGACCAGGACCTCTTCGGCAGCGGTGTGGCGACCTGGACGACGGACCGAGTAGAATTATTCTTGCGGTAGGGTTCCGATACGCTACGATGTAGCCTATGACGAGTACAAAATCGGTACAACTTGGGCGTTCTGAGCGTGTTTTTGCGTGCTTTTTGGTGGCCAACCGTGCCGCAAAGTCAATGAGTTAGCTTGCATTGTGACTTCTCATAACCCAAAGGTCGCTGGTTCAAATCCAGCCCCCGCAACCAACCTCTTGCATCGCAGTCTGCACCGTGTCGAGAGTTGCTGGCAAGCCCTACTTTACCTACGTTCTTTGGAGCCCCTCTGGGCAGCGGTTCTACGTCGGCATTAGCGAAGACCCCTCCCGCCGCCTTGACCAGCACAACCAAGGAATTTCACGCTGGACCGCACGCTATCGACCTTGGCAGCTCGTTCGGGTCGAAAGGTTTGCTTCATACACCGACGCCCGCAAACACGAACTCCTACTGAAAATGCAAAAGTCTGGACAAGGATTCTTCCAGCTTACCGGCCTTGACCCCGCATGCTTCGCCCGCAATCCCAGGGGCTCATAATCCCGCCTCGCGGGATCGCTGGTTCAAATCCAGCCCCGCAACCAACCCCTTGCATCGCAGTCTGCACCGTGTCGAGAGTTGCTGGCAAACCCTACTTTACCTACGTTCTTTGGAGCCCCTCTGGGCAGCGGTTCTACGTCGGCATTAGCGAAGACCCCTCCCGCCGCCTTGACCAGCACAACCAAGGAATTTCACGCTGGACCGCACGCTATCGACCTTGGCAGCTCGTTCGGGTCGAAAGGTTTGCTTCATACACCGACGCCCGCAAACACGAACTCCTACTGAAAATGCAAAAGTCTGGACAAGGATTCTTCCAGCTTACCGGCCTTGACCCCGCATGCTTCGCCCGCAATCCCAGGGGCCCATAATCCCGCAGGCGCGGGATCGCTGGTTCAAATCCAGCCCCCGCAACCAAACGTCTTTATATTTCTTCTACATCCAGAGGCCACTCGAAAGAGAGTGGCCTCTTCTTTTTATGTTATTGGGGGTCTGCAGGAAGGAATCAAGATCGTCCCGTTCGCCAAAGTCCTTGCGTTGCCTTCGATTAGAGTTGCCTGAGGAACGGTGACCTTTGGTAATTTCGCCCAACGATCACCGGAGTCTCCGCAAACTCCACGGTTGGGTGACGGGGTTTCGAGCGACAAGCACCATCCCCGTTTGGGTGTCGGCCCGTGCGGTCCGACCCCGAGGCGGGATCATCCAGGTGATCACACTCCACTCTGCTGAGTCACTTGAAGCGTACGGTCTAGTCTGAAGAAGCGGATGCAGTCTCCCCTCATCCAGGAATCCTGTGGGCGCGGACGATAAACCTCTTGGGGGCGGGGCCGACAAAATAGAACGGGTAACAGGTCACCAGGGTGAGGAAGTCGTCCGCCGTAGCGTCCAGCACCTCAGTGTCCTCGGGCTCGACCACTTGGGTCGAGTCCACGCGATAGCGGTAAGATCCGTGTAGCGTCGTCAAGGTGATTTCATCGTCCTTGTGAATATTGCGTAGTCCTCGGAAGACCGTGTCCCGGTGTCCCGCGAGCGCCACGTTGCCTCGTTGACCCGGCAGCGGGGTGCCTGGAATATGCCCGACCGCGTGTCGCAAAGCTCTTCCGTCTATGCCTTCCATGATCATCGCCGCAAGGCCGATGGAACTGATCTCGATGCGCGCCAACGGAGAGCCCACGAGGCCATCGATGCCAAAACTCTCAGCGCGCGCACGGTCCGCTTCCGCCTGGGCGGAAAGAGGAGACGAAGCAGGCTGTTGAATGGCACGGGCAGGCGTCTGCGCATCCTTCAAGGCGCGCTCAAATCGCCAGGTTTGATAGGCCTGAAAGAGCCACCTCTCGAGCAGCACGGTGGCGCAGTAACTCAGCGCCAGGACCCCCACGACAAAAAAGAAGTATTGGCTCCAATGGAGAAGCAAGGCGATTCGTGTCGGATGAGCGCTCTGGCGTTTAATTTTGAAATTCATGGCCGGTTGCTCTGGCTGCCGGCAAGGGGGGCTAAGGGCTGAGGTTTCGAAGGTGCGTAGTAACCGGCACGGGTGCGAACGGACAAGCGTCCATGACCCGGCGCCATCGCCTTCACTTGGATGACCCGATAGGCCCCGTCTTGCTTTCTGTTCGCGGGTGCATAAGCAATGGTGTACTGGTTACGGATATCATGAGCGATCCGTTCACAAAGAGGGACAACCTCCGGCACGGATTGCGGAAAGAAAGCCTCGCCTCCCGTGGCCTTGGAAAGCTGCCGGAGCGCGTTGGGGTTCTGGTCGGGATCTTCTTCCGTATAGATACCTATGGTATAGATGATGGCATCGGACTGCCCTGCCATGGTCAGGATCTGGCCCAACTTGTATCTGCTCGCGTTGTCGCCCCCGTCGCTCAGCACGATCAGCACTTTCTTGTCCCGATTACCCTTTTTCACGTGCTCGAGCGCAGCCGCCAGAGCGTCGCAGAGCGCCGTCTCGCCGCTGGCGATAATTCTCGACAGCGCAACCTGCAATTGCGTCGTTTGGTCCGTGAATGGTGTGTTAGCGGGAAGGCCAAACGAAACATGCTCGTTGAAATTGACCACGAACATCTGGTCCTGCGGATTGCTGGAGCGGGCAAACGCCATGGCAGCGGCAATAACCTCAGCACGCTTGGGTCCCATGCTTCCACTGTTGTCCACAACCAAGCCCACCGTGACTGGAATATCCTCATGACTATAGTATTCAATCTGTTGAAGCACGCCGTCCTCGTATATCTGAAAGTCATCCTTGCCGAGCCCCGAAACCGGAGCGCCTTTGTGGTTCTGCACGGTCGCGTGCAAGACCACGCTCGAAACACTTACACTGATTTTGTAGGGGTCAACTTGGCGAAGCTCGGATGTCGAGGGTTCTTGAGGGCGGGCAACACTGGGCAGAGTAAACAAGAACACAAGCGCGACCAGACATCGGCTCGTGGTGGCGCGTGCCTCCCCGGTGCGTACTCTCGTGCTGAATAATTTCGCGGCCCTCAACCTCCACCTCCCGTAGAAAGGTGAACCGTGACTATGGATCGAGAGACTCAGCCGCCATCCATCTTCCTTTCAGATGAGCGGCGCCCTGTGTGAGTTTGCGCGACCTCGGTGCCAGGATCCTAGCTCCCTGTTTGAGCACCAGAAACACCACACCGGCCGTACATAGCAGCGTCGCAGCAGCCAAAGCCGCGAGCGCACAGGCGACACATTCATAGACGATGAACATACACCCTCAATCCAGGACATCGATCGCCCTCTAGTCAATTACAGCCAGTTGCCAGAAGGACGGGCTCCTTCAACTACGACCCTGCCCGTCGCCGGTCGAGTGTGTTCCCGCTTGGCTCCGAGGGACGAACAGGCAGAGGTTGAACACCCGACACGCTCCCCCGTTTCAGTTTGTTGAATGTTAATCGTTGACGACTTGCCGTGTCGAACAGGTCGCCAACGCTGACAGGGCATAGAACTGTGCCTGTTTTCCCGGGCTGTACCGATGTTGACGGCTCTCTCATCAGCCCAGTCGTTTCGTGGAACTTGAGCGATCGCCGGGGAGTCCACCCGGGTGGTCGCGAACTCGAGCGCCCGTGAAGGGAGGTAATACTCGCGTACCACCCCCCTTCACAACCCGACGCTCAGTCAGCTTCGCCTGGGCCAGCAAATTGGCGCCCGAAGCGCCCTCCTTAGGCCCCCTACGCGGGCGGTCCACGCAGGCCCCGCAACGCACTCCCTTGGCTCAGACAGCTCGCTTCGAAAAACCCCACAGAGTAAGGCCTGCACCCAGCGACAGTAGCCCAATCAATCCCACAAGTGGCAATGTGCTGGCCGTTTTGGGTAAGCTCTGCGCAGCGGCTACCTCTACCGGCTTCGCAGTTGCTACCTCTGGCGGGAGCTCCACGACCTCAGCTACTTGAACCTCTTCGCCCGTAGGTTTAACAGCCACGACCGGCGCTGTCTTCAACTCCTCGATGGGCAGCGTTGCCAGTTCGACAGGCGTCGCGAGAACGACCTCGTTGGTCACCTTCGCCAGCTCGATCGCCCGTGACTTTGGGTACACAAATTCCTCGCCCCATTGACGCCCCGGATAAAACCACGCCCGGATGGCTTCCGGCTGTCCCTCCGCCCTCTCCTTAAACGTCATTACCGTTTTGTCGGTCGCCCGCAAACGGTAATTGGGGATGGCGAGGATGGTTGTATACACATGGTCTTCGGCTTGGTTGAAAATTTGGACGATGTGGCGGTCCGATAGGGAATCGAAAATCTTGAAGACATACGTACCCGCCGGCAAGGTCTGGGCGCCCACACCTGGAACTTCGACGGGGGCGCTGAATGTCACAATAGTCTTCCTGTTCCACTCGTCTGCCTTCGCACTCGGTAGAAACGTTAGAGCTACCAGGGACAAGCAGAAGATGGTCACTACTAATCTGAATCGATCCATTTTTTCATTGAAGTTACCTCAATCTTTCTTGGGGTGGTCTATTCTGCCCCGTGGTTCTTGGGTCGGATCTATAAATGAAATGAATTTATGAGACACCATATCAGCGGGAAAACTCGTCCCACCGTTCGCCGTGCAGGCGACACTTTGAAAGGCCGAAGCGCAGATTGATAGATTTCAAGATCCGGAGTCGCCTTAACTACTTCCTCTTGGCCTATTGTTTGTTCCATCGTGTGGAATGCGGAATTCGAGACCTCATAGATTTGGACCGAGGGAATTCCCAGGAACACTCTCGCCAGAGCCATCAGCGCGCCAAGGCATCTAGCCTAGATTGCTCCCACGCTCTCCTTTTGATCCCAAAGGTTTAAGGAGAGCGCTTCCGTTCCATCTGGGCGGATGAAGGCGACAAGGCCCCGAAAATCCCTCTCCCTTCGAAACAGCGGCACAACTTCCTGCTCAAGGGTCCTGGTAAGCTCGACCTCGCAACCAGGCTTCACATTGATCAAAACCCCTCGTGTAAACACGTCGCTCCCCTCTGCCATTCGCCTCCCGCCAGATCCCGCCTGGCAGCTTCAGGTACACTCGTTATACCCTTGGGTGATTCGCGTGTCTGTTCAGTACTGCTCGCACGTTTGCTCAAAATTGCTCATCCCCGCTAATGAGGGCCACCAACAGTGTGGGCCGGTCGAAGTTACTGCTTGGTGGCGCATCAGTTCTTCATGCACGCGAGCACGATCACTGGGCTGAACCAAGACCGTCACCTCCCCACGTGGATCCTGGAGAGGGAATGCATAACTCCAAAAACATTCAGGAGCCACAAAACCACGAGAATGACCACGACAGCATTCAAGATCGACTTAATGGAGCCCGCCATCGGAATGAAGCTATTGACGAGCCAGAGGAGAACACCAACCACGATCAGAACCACCAAGACTTGAACTAAAGGCATAAGCTAACTACCTCCTTATTTTCGAAGGCAAACGCCTATACGTCCGCTCCCCGGGAATTGAGAATGCGCGTACGTCTGTTTTTCATGTATGTTCCCAGCGGCCCCCGTCCCACAACCGGGGCCAGCCCGACTCCACTGACTCTTCTCGGTCAAGGGAGCCGGGCGCTTGTTTTGAACACCACCCTCTCAGTCTTTAGCGAAGCGACTGCATGTCGAGGATTGACCCCAAAATGCCGCCAAGGATTGTGTACTTGCCGCCATAATAGCGACCATATCGATAGCGGTGGTAGTAGCCATCTGCATAGCCGCGACGGAAACCCTCGCGAAAGTAGTAGTTGTAGTCGTCCTGGGGTACATAATAACCACCATAGCCGAAGTTCGCGTCCTGATAGGCATAAGAGTCTTTGTAGTTGTAACCCCAGCGATCCTGCCGGTCTGCCTGTCCGGCCAGGAAGCCTTGCTCATAACCGTAGTTCACGGCCTCGCGAAGCAAATTTGCGCCGTATTGATTCGTCTCGTAGTAGCGGCCGCCACGGTTGTAACGATAGTTCCAACCCGTGTAGAAGTATGGATCATTGTTGTAATCGTGGCGCTCGTTCTGGAGGCGCATGTGCTGCTCACGTAGGCGCCCTAGGTACTCTTGCTGATAACGGTACTGCGCCCTGCGTCCTTGTTGCTGAAGCTCCGCTGTGTGCTGCTGCCCGACACGCTGCTGCTGATCTAGATTTTGACGGTACTGAGTCAGACGCTGCTGCTGCTCCCCAATAAGCTGCTGCTGACGCTCTTGCGAGAGGCGGGCTTGCTGCTGGTTTTGGTCTTGCTGCCGTTGCTGCTGCACTTGCTGTTGCCAATTCTGATCTCGTTGCCATTGTCTCTGCTGCGCCTGCTGTTGCTGCTGTTGCGCTTGGGCGCGCTGTTGTTGCTGCTGTGTGTTCTGGTTCTGCTGCTGTTGCTGCTGTTGCGCTTGGGTGCGCTGTTGTTGCTGCTGTGTGTTCTGGTTCTGCTGCTGTTGCTGCTGGGCGCGCTGTTGCTGCTGGGCCTGCTGCCTTTGCTGATTTTGCTGCTGGGCCTGCTGCTTTTGCTGGTTTTGCTGTTGCTGCTGGGCCTGTTGCCTTTGCTGGTTTTGCTGTTGGGCTTGCTGCTTTCGCTGGTTCTGCTGTTGCTGTTGGGCCTGCTGCCTTTGCTGGTTCTGCTGTTGCTGTTGGGCCTGTTGCCTTTGCTGGTTTTGCTGTTGGGCCTGCTGCTTTCGCTGGTTCTGCTGTTGCTGTTGGGCCTGCTGCCTTTGCTGATTTTGCTGCTGGGCCTGCTGCCTTTGCTGGTTTTGCTGTTGCTGTTGGGCCTGCTGCTTTTGCTGGTTCTGCTGTTGCTGTTGGGCCTGCTGCCTTTGCTGATTTTGCTGCTGGGCCTGCTGCCTTTGCTGGTTTTGCTGTTGCTGTTGGGCCTGCTGCTTTTGCTGGTTCTGCTGTTGCTGTTGGGC
>JBEKHR010000008.1:0-154022 GCA_050012175.1 Terriglobia bacterium
TGGACCCTGCCACAGACGCGTCGTGAGATCCAACGCCTGTTGTTTACCTGGACCGGAGAGTGCGCGTATTGTGGCAGCGTAATTCGCAAACGAAACCGCCCACCTTAACTTAACGTAGTAGTATTAGGGCCGCGATGGCGCACATTGTTGAACGATGGTACGGTGGGTCGGACGACACTTGGCGTCCGAACAGGCAAGGCCATGTTGACTGTTTCGTTCCGGATTAATCCGGCTTTTGCCGCACCACCGGATTTGTTTGAACCCGGCGGATGAAGATTCATGGCATTTCCAGGTAGGGAACGTTGCCGGCTATTCGGAAGCTGCCTAGGACGATTTACCTTGATTAGGCTCGCACGGCTGGGCGGGTGATTCATTTCAGAAGCCCGGTCGTGGTCTTGCTGTTCATGAGAAGCCTTTCCACCCGTCTGATGTCTCCCGTCGCGAGGCGAAGTCGTATCCCGCTGTGCGGGATCGCGCGGATGGTCGCTCGCGGTGTTGGCGGAACTCTCGGGAGATGTTGGCGGGGATGCTGGACTCGGCTTGTCCAAATTACGCTTGACCGGGTGGAGGCTGACCAGCGGCTCTGCCGCCTCGCTGTGCGGAAAGGCTTCGCCTTTCCGCGGCGCCTGTACATTAGCCAACCTCCTCATCGTCGTCTGGAAGGCGCAGCCTTCCAGACGACGATGAGAAAGAGAAATGGGGGGGCCTGGCCGGAAAGCCAGAGGCTTTCCGCACAGCGAGGCGGCGGAGCCGCGTTGGCCACTCGAAGAGTTCTCAAATTTGGACAGCCGTATTGCTAGACTAGACGGGACGGCGTAACCTGTCCCATGCACCAACGTCGCCCAGCTCATCGACAGGAAAAGGAGACACGTGGTCTTCATCCTGATTGAACCTCCGATACTGGGTCATGGTCGCGGCCTAGAAACATCATTCTCAGCGCGGGCACAGCGAGAAGCAGCATGACGGGGCCGACCAGCATGCCGCCCACGATCACCGTGGCGAGCGGACGCTGGACCTGGCTGCCGATACCCGTGGAGATTGCCGCGGGAAAGAGGCCAATGCAGGCCGAAAGCGCCGTCATCAACAGTGGGCGCATGCGGGTGGTTGCGGCGCGGAACATCGCCTCCACGGGCGCAAAGCCCTTAACCCTTTCGTGGTTGTAAAAAGTAATCATCAGGATACCGTCCATGACGGACACGCCGAAGAGCGAGACGAAGCCGATGGCTGCGGAGATGCTGAAATGGAGACCTGAGATATAGAGCGCAAGTATGCCGCCCACCACCGCGTCAGGGATGCCGGCGAGCGCCAGAAGGGAGTTGCGCAGGTTATTGAACAAGCTGTAGAGCGCCCCGGCAATCAGCACGAAGCTGATCGGTACAATGACCCACAGACGTTCCTTGGCTTCCTGAAGGTCTCCGAACTCGCCGGCCCAAATCAGCCGGTATCCCGGCGGAAGTTTCACGTTGTTGGCGATCCGCTTCTGCGCCTCCTCGACCGTGCCGCCCAGGTCGCGGCCCCGGACGCTGAACTTGACCGGGATGAAGCGCTGCACGCTCTCGTGATAAACCCAGGCAGCTCCCGTATCCAGGGTGATCGTCGCCAGTTCGCTCAAGGGTATATAGGCATTGGCGCCGCTGCTGGTTTGATAGGCCACTTTGATGTTGCGGATTTTTTCGATGCTGTCGCGGTATTCCGGCGTATAACGGACGACGAGATTGAACTGCCGGTCGCCTTCCAAGACCGAAGTCGCTACGGCTCCACCCATGGCCGCTTGAACGACCGAGTTAACATCACCGGAATTGAGGCCATAGCGCGCGGCCTTGGCACGATCCACCTTGATGTTCAAGTTTGGCTGTCCGAGGACTGGGAAGATGCCGAGGTCGGCAATGCCCCGCACCTGGCTCATTTGGTCCCGGACCTGCTCGGCAAGTTTTGTGATGGTTTCGAGATTGGGACCGACGATCTTGACCGAATTGACGCCTTTGACGCCCGAGATCCCTTCCTCGATGTTGTCCTCAATGTATTGGGAGAAATTGAAGATGACCCCCGGCAGCTCGTTATTAAACTCCGCTTGAATCTGGTTGGTTAACTTCTCCTTGGTCAAGCCTTTGGGCCATTCGTCAAAAGGCTTGAGCGGTGCGAAGAGTTCGACGTTGGAGAAGGGCGAAGCGTCGCTGCCGTCGTCCGGCCGCCCATGCTGGGAAACCACCGTAAGGACTTCGGGGTGTCTCAGGAGAATCTCGCGCATTTTTCTCGTGGCCGCCTCGCCGTCTTCGAGCGAGAGCGTGATCGGCATGGAAGCGCGGATCCAAAAGTTGCCTTCTTCCAAATGCGGAAGAAACTCGCTGCCGAGTCTCGGTGCTATCAGGAAGAAGGTCCCAAGAGAGAAGGCAATTTCAATTCCTACCACGAGAAAGCGGTGATTCAGTGAAAAACGCAGGGCAGGATTGTATATCCAGTGCAACAGGCGGACGACTATCGTTTCGGCTTCCTTGACGCGCTTGGGGAGCAGCATGGAAGCGACCACGGGCGTGACGGTGAACGTTGCCAGCAAGGCTCCGGCCAGTGCGTAGCCGTAAGTGCGCGCCATGGGGCCGAAGATCTGACCCTCGACTCCCTGCATGGTGAACAAGGGCACGAAACCGGCCACGGTGATGAGCGCCGAGAATAGAACCGCCTTGTCCACCTGCATGGCGCTGATCAGAATCAGCCGCAGTCGATCCGTCCATCCGTGAGCTGCCGTTGTATGTTCCGAGGATCTCGTCGGGTCGGGCCCCCAAGAACCCCCCGCCAGACGCTGGAGCAGACTCTGTCTTTCTTCCGGGTCGCGCTGAAAATTCCGGAAGATATTCTCGACCAGGATCACGGCCGAATCCACGATGATGCCGAAATCCACCGCGCCCACGGACAGCAGGTTCGCGCTTTCGCCCTGAATCACCAGGAGAATGGTGGCGAAGAACAGCGCGAACGGGATGTTCAATCCCACGATGGTCGCGCTGCGGAGATTACCGAGGAAAATCCATTGGATCAAGAAGACCAGCAGGCATCCGAAAATCAGGTTGTGCAGAACCGTGTGCGTGGTGACGGCGATCAAGGATGAGCGGTCGTAATAAGGAACGACCCTGACTCCCGGCGGCAGACTCCCGTCGTGATTCAGCTTGTCAATTGCCGCTTTGACCTTGGGGATCATGTCGGCGGTCTTTTCGGTTCGCCTCATCACCACGATCGATCCCACCACATCGTCCTGCTGGTCGCGGCCCAGAATGCCGAGCCTTGGCCGGTAGCCGACCGACACCTTGGCGACATCCCGGACCAGCACCGGGACACCGTTGGCCTGGGTCAGAACCACATTTTCGATGTCGTCAACCTTGTAACCCTGCCTCAAATCATCATTGCCACCATCATCAATCAGACCGACGCTGCGGATATTGATCGACTGCTGGCCAATGCGGATTTCACGTCCGCCGACGTTGAGGTTGGCATTGCCCAGCGCCGTCAGGACTTGGGGCACGGTGACGTTGTAGGCTTCGAGCTTGTGAGGGTCCACCTCGACCTGGAATTCCTTGGTGGGGCCGCCCCAACTGTTGACGGCAGCGATGCCGGGAATGGTCAACAGCCGGCGCAGGACAATCCAATCCTGAACCGTGCGCAGATTCGTGATTCCGAAATGCTTTGGACCGACGACCTGATAACGATAGATTTCCCCAGTCGAGCTGTTAGCTTGGATGGTGGGCACCAGATTACCTGGCAGGCTAACGTTCTGTTGCATCGCGACTGATGCCTGGGCGTAGGCGAAGTTGTAGTCCACCCCATATTTGAAGGTGACGCGCACAAAGGACAATCCATAGAACGAGGTGGAGCGGATGACATCAATGCCGGGCGTGGTGTAGAGTCCAATCTCCGTGGGGAGCGTGTAGTAACGTTCCATCTCCTCGGCAGAGAGGCCCGGCGCCTGAGCGGTAATTTCCAGGATCACGGGCGTGGGGTTTGGATACGCCTCAATATTGAGCATCTTGAAAGCAATGAGCCCGGCGCCGGCAAACAACAGCAGGCCCAACACCACAATCGGGCGGCGGCTCAGGCAAAATGAGATGAGAGCTTTGAACATGGCGGCTCGTCTCTTACTGAAATGAAAACGGCATTAAACTTGGCCCGGAATTCTCACCACGGGTCTGGAAGGGCGGGGCTTCAGCCCCGCTGTTCGAGTTTCTAAATTCTCCCCTCTCCCCCTTGGGGGAGAGGGGCCGGGGGGTGAGGGGGTCAATGCCCTGAAACCACAAACAACGCAACGCTGTCCCCAGATTTCTCGAAAAGGTGCGGGACGTCGCGTGGTCGTTGCCCAATGCTTTCAGCGACGCGGTGTGAACTGCAAACGGACGGGCGCAAGCCCACCACCCCCTCACCCGGCCCGCCCCGGCTGAAGAGAACGCCGGCGGCGGTCCACCCTCTCCCCCAAGGGGGAGAGGGCAAGTCGCGCAAGGCCGGAAAATGTCAGCAAAAATATAGAAACTCCAGGGGCGGCGCTGAAGCCCCGCCGTTGCGGCGGCCTCCTAAGAACGTCCAGGCGTCGTGAGAAGTACGGCCTAGTCGCTTGGTGGCGCCTCAAGCATGTTGCTAAGAAACACGGCGCCGTCTGCCACGGCCAGTTCTCCGCGCTGCAAACCATCGAGAATCTGAACCCGGTCATCCTTTCGCAGGCCGGTCTTGATGATTCTTTGCACAAAACGGTGGCGATCGGTTGTCAGCCAAGCCGTCATCGTGCCGTCGGCTTCGCGGACCACGCCATTAGCGGGTAGGGCGGTGGCTTCCACCGGGTCGTGGACGCGAATGACGAAGTTAGCGAGCATTCCGGAATGCAGCTCATCGTTGGGGTCCGCGATCTCGGAACGGATCGTTACTCGATGAGTATTCGGATCAACCGTCTCGTAGATCTTCGCAACCTTCCCCTTAAACACGCGGTCAGGATAGGACATCACCCGGACTTGGACCGGCTGGCCCAAATGAAAAAGCCGGATGTCACTTTCGATGACATTCGCCAGCATCCATTTGATCGAGACGTCAGCCACCGAGTAAGGCGCCGGCAGGTTTCCCGGTTGCACCCAAAATCCAGGCTGCGCGTTCTTCGAGGTGATTTTGCCGAGAATTGGACTACGCACGACCAGGGCGGGATCGATCTTGCGCGAGGCGATCATTTGATCAATTTCGGCATCCCTCTTGCCAAAGACGCGGACGGCATCGCGCGCGGCTTTGAGCGCGCCTTCAGCGGTTTGTTGATCTGAGGTCGCCTGTTCCTTCTCTCGCTCGGCAATTCCGCCCAGACCCTGGACGCGCGCCAGTTCCTTGTTGGTCAGTTCGAAAGTCGCCGCCGCGCCGATCAGCGTTGACTCAGCCTGGATGAGGTCAGGGCTTTTAATTGTGTAGAGGGGCTGTTCCTTCTGAACTTCGGCGCCAAGTTCCCCTAAAGCCTGGATGATGGTTCCCTGGTAAGCCGGGAAAACTTGAACTGACAGGTCTTCGTCATAATCAATGTTGCCCACCGCTTCCTTCTCAACGGGAAACAGGTAGCTTCCCACCGGTTCGATCTTGATCGAGTTCAGTTGGCTGGGTGACAGGTCCAAGATCGCTTCGGACGGGGACGTGTTGGATTTTGCACCTGCTTCCTGCGGCGTCTTTGCGTTTGTAGCCTGACCACGACTGCGGCCGGATTCCAGAAGTCCCGTTGCGACAACTATCGCCGCGGCCGTCACAAGCACCACGGCAAATCTCTTGCTGATGTGAACCGGATATTTCATCGTTTTCCTCCGACCGTCAGGCCTCCCAACCTGCTAACCCTCTCAACTCTCTACGCTCAAAGGCCTCGGGCACCGTCTCGTAATGCAGTGGATCTGGGCACAATCTTAATCAGGCGGCGACCTGCAGCACAGAGGTGTTTGAGCATAGTAGTGTGGACCCATGAGACGGCGTTGCCGTCCGACCAAGCTACAAGATTAAGGCTCCGGCGCGGCCGTATTGCAGTTATCTTCCGGCCAGCCTAACCCTGTTTCCCGGACACTATCGTTCGGCCAAGTTGGGCCTGCCTTTTGGCTATCGGTGCAGCGGCCGGCGGGTGGTTTGGCACAATTGTGTGGCGGGTGGCGCAGACATCGGTTGGAATCTGTGAAATAATACCGAAGATGCGGCCTTCGCACGGCGTAAGTTATTGAATAATCGGCGTTGGGATATGTCTATTCTGGATTATTTCACAGCTTCTTGTTGATGTCTGCGACCTGTGGGTCACAGCATCGGGTCCATGGTCAGGAGCGAAACGTCATTTAAGAAGTAGAATCTTCCCGCCGCGGCGGGTCTGCGACACGCGCGGCATCCAGTCGCACATCGTCCGGCGTGACAGGGTCACCCCCTGGCGCTGGTACATTCCCTCCTGACGCTACAGGGGGAGGTGATCGCCATACTTGCTGACGGCGACGTGGCCAGCAATCCCGGCCCCGCGCCCAACCATGTGTCGGGGGAAAAGCATCAAGGACTATCCGCTTCCCGCGCACACCGAACCCCGTCACCGTTGCTCCTGGCGCTGGGGATGCCCCTGTCGCGGCCCGAAACGCGGGCGTCTCCGGGATCGTTGACCCAGGACCCGCCACGCACAACGCGCTCCTGACCACTCGTGGGCCCGGAGGGGTCTTGAGACGGGCTATGCTGATAGTAGTTCTTATCGTACCAGTCGTTCACCCATTCCGACGCGTTCCCCAGCACATCGAACAGCCCGAAACTATTGGGGCGCTTTCCAGCTACCGCGTGCGTTTGGTTCCCGCTGTTATTGCGATACCATGTGATCTCGTCAATCTTGCCGTAACGCGCCTCTGCGCTGCCGGCGCGCGCCGCGTATTCCCACTCCGCCTCGCTGGGCAGGCGCCCTCCCGCCCAACTGCAGAAATCGCGCGCCTCGTCCCAAGTCACATTCACAATCGGCATGGCGTCAGCCGCCCAGCGCCCGTTAAAGTCCGGAGCTGGTGGCATTTTTCCCCTTGCAGCCTTTACATAGCGTTTGTAAGCGCCCACCGTCACGTCCGTCTGCCCCATCCAGAAGCCCTTGCTGATCGTCACTTGGTGAGCGGGTTTCTCCTCGTCCGAGCACTCGTCGTCTCCCGGCGAGCAGCCCATCATGAACGTCCCCGGCGGGATCCAGATATATTTGAGTCCGTCTTTCGGATTCTCCCGCACTGTGCCGGCACCAGGTATATCGATAGGCACTACGGCGACAGGCGTCTCCGCTCCGGCAGCGACACAGAGCACCAGAACCGAAACCAGAATCTGTACAACACGTGAGGATTTAGCCATCCGGACCGATCCTCCTCCCGGCCTGTGACTGCAATCTCAAGGCGCGGCCATTGCGCTACTGAGGCACAGAACTCCCCGCCGCCTTGGCATTCTTGGCCTTCTGTATCTTCTGACGAGGCTGCGCGTCACCAGGGTCGGCACCCAGACCCGTCTGGCAGCCAGCGACGACGCCATCTTACTCCCCAGCTTATTTGTTGGACGCTATCTTTCGGCCAGAACGAGGCTATCTTTTGGCCAACATGTGCGATTAGGGGTGAGGCTTCTGGTAGAATGGATGGGCAGAGAGTCGGTTCCTTCGGACAAGAAGATCGTTATCAGGTCGTAAGCGCGCGATGATGAAATGCTTTCATTCTTCCTACGGTTAGGCCGCACCAAACTTCTCTTCGTCGCCGCGATGATGATTTTGATCGTGGCCCTGATCGATTGGCGTGTCGATCTGAACGTCTCTTTTGGCTTTCTATATCTTTTTCCCATGCTGATCGTGGGCAGTTGCCTGCCGCGCTGGCAGGTGGCGATGGTGGGAGGATTATGTACTTTTCTGGCTCAAATGTTTGATCCCTTTCCGTGGGAGGCCGCCGCAGGAGTTCCCCGTGACATCTTCATGTTCGCCGCGTTTTTTGGGACAGGCCTATTTGCCCACGAGTCGGCTAAAAACCGGAAGCTCTCCACGGAGCACGTCCGTGAGGTCGAGCAAGAGGCTCTGTTGCGGCGCGACGCTGAACACCAGTTGAAAGCACTCATCGAAAGCAGCCCCGCAGCTATCCTGACTGTGGATTCTGCCGGTAGAATCCTGATGGCCAATCAGGCCGCTCATCGCTTGCTGGGCTTTGAGCCTGAGAGCTTGCCGGGCGAACCCATCAAGGACTTTCTACCGCCCTTGGCCAGAGTCCCGCCGGCCGACGAATCCACGCCCAGCTTCCGTACCGTGATGCAGTGCAGTGGCCGGCGTCGAGACGGGGATGTGTTTCTCGCGGACGTTTGGTTTTCCACTTACAAGACAAGCGCCGGACCAAGGTTGGCGGCCATGCTCGTCGATAGCTCCGAGGACCTTCGCGACGAGGAGGAATCCAGCCTCCATCACCTCCTGGTCGCGTCACGCTTGGCCGTCGGAGCCGTATCGCACGAAATCCGCAACGTATGCGGCGCCATCTCCGTGGTCTACGAAAACCTTTCGCACGGTCCCGAGCTGGCACAAAGCGAGGACTTCCGCGCCCTGGGGAATCTAGTGGAAGGTCTGGGAAAAATTGCAACCCTTGAGCTTCGGCAAAGCGCGGGAAGCGAGGATCTGGCTCCCGTGGACCTTGGCTCGGTACTTGACGAATTGCGCATTGTGACCGAGCCTTCGTTGCGAGAGTCGGGTGTGCTCGTTCGCTGGCACGTGCCCGAAACCTTGCCCCGGGTGTGGGCGGAGCGCCATAATCTTTTGCAGGTGCTCCTGAACCTCACCAAGAACAGCCAGCGTGCCATGGAGGACCAGAAGCAGAAGGAGTTCAGAGTCAGCGCGTGCGTAGAAGGTGAGCGGGTCGTGGTGCGAGTCCGCGATACCGGTCACGGCATTCCCAACCCTGAACGTCTGTTTCAACCGTTTCAGGAAGGGGCGGAAGCCACCGGGCTGGGGTTGTACCTCTCGCGGGCTTTTGTGAGGACATTTAACGGTGACCTACGGTACGAACCAGGACCCCCCGGGTGCTGCTTCGCTTTGGACCTCGTGCCTTTCGCAGACCGGCGGGACGAGGACGGTGCGCAAGAAGTGAATGGATAAAATCAGGATTCTCTTACTGGACGATCACTCTCTCTTTCGAGAGGGCCTCAGCCGGCTATTGGCGGGCGAGCCTGATTTGGTGATGGCAGCTCTTTGCGCATCGGTCGGTGAAGCCACCGAGGTGTTGCGCCGGAAGCCTATTGATCTTGTCTTGCTGGACTATGACCTCGGGAAAGAGCGCGGCTTTGAGTTCATTACCCAAGCCCGGCAGGGGGGCTTTGAGGGACGGTTCCTCATGGTCACCGCAGGGATGAGCGATGCTGAATCCGTACAGGCGCTCGGCCTGGGCGTGGGAGGGATTTTTCCAAAGCACAGTTCGCCAGCGCTCCTCAAGCAGGCCATTCGCAAGGTCATGGCAGGAGAAACCTGGCTTGACGAAAATGCGATTCAGTCCTTGGTCAGGGCGTCAAAACACCCCGAAGGGGCGGACCAGACCAAACCGTTTACGGAACGAGAGACTCAGGTGTTGCACGGGGTGTTTGAGGGACTCAGCAATAAGGAAATTGGCGCGCGTCTCAACCTCTCGGAGAGTTCGGTGAAAGCCGCTCTCCAACAACTGTTCCAGAAAACAGGTGTGAGAACCCGCAGCCAGCTCGTCCGGATTGCACTGGAGGAACACGGTGCCCGCTGGAAGTAGGACCACAACCGCAGCGCAATCGCCGCGATGGACTTCTTCGCGGGGCCGGGGCGCGGTCCGAAGTCGAACTGACTAATGCGTGCTGCAAGACTTCGCTGGCAGGTCGTGTGAACGGGCAGCACGGACTTGCGACATTCCCGGAGAAACCTTCTCGTTATTCTTCACCGAGGGCAGTTCTTCTTGCCGCGCGCGCGGCCAAATGGTCCCGGCCGAGCTTTACAAAGCCCAGGAACCGGCGGGCCAGTTCGCCAATCCGGTCCTGCTGGCGACGGCGGATGGCGTCAGGAGGGATCAGTTCACGGCCTACCCCGAGCGCTATGGCCCCAGCGAGGATGAATTTGGATGCGTTCTGTTGATTCACGCCCCCTGAGGCGATCAGCGGAATGTGAGGGAACATCCGATGGAGGGATCCAATGTAGGTTTCACCGCCAATCTGGGCGCACGGAACGACCTTGACGAAATCCGACCTCGCCTCCCATGCGGCCATCACCTCCGTCGGGGTCAGTGCTCCCGGAATCGTCACAATCTCCTCTAGCGCCGCGAACTCGGTCACTGCCGGATGAAGTCCGTCACCGGTCAAAAACTGCGCTCCCGCATCAAGACACTGACGCGCGGTTGCCACCTTCCTCACACCGCCCGCCCCCACGACCATGCGGGGATGGTTCTTCACCAGGTGCGAGATGACCTGGGTGGCTTGGGGCACGGTTAAGGTGATTTCGATGACGGGAATCCCGCCCTCCGCCACCGCCTGGGCGGTAAAAAGGGCGTCCTCCTCCGAGAACACGCGAACCGCGGCAATAACCCCGGTTTCCTCGATCCAGCCCCTCACTTCGTGTTTTTTCACTTAATTGCCTCCTTTGGGGCAAGGAAAAGACTTACCACAGAGCGTACAAAGACCGCGGAGAAACCGAAATTCGAAAATCGAAGTTCGAAACTCGGGCCGATTTTCGAGCTTCGATTTTCGAGTTTCGTCATGGCAGGTTCCTGGCGCCCACTGCCTCACGCAACTGCTCCACCGCCAGAAGCCATGAGGCCAGCGCCTGGCGGTAGGCGAGCTGCGTGGCGCGATAGCTGCGCTCGGCGTCAAGAAAATCGAGCAGGCTGACGGCACCCCGCTAGTAAGCGTATTCGCTGATGTCGCGGTCTTTCTTCGCCCGATCGAGATATCCCGAACGGTAGAGTCGCACGATCTCGTCGCTCGTCTGGAAGCTCTCGTACGCATCGCGCACGTCGGTCATCACTTGGTTGTTTGCCGCCTTCTCCTGTTCCTGAAACTGCGTAATGGCGAATCGCGTGCGGGCGATCTCGCCCTGGTTTCGGTTGAAAATTGGGAGCGGGATGCTCGCATATAGAGAAGCGGCGTTGATGCCGTTGACGTGTGAGTAGTTCCCTTGCACGGTGACATCCTGCTTTCCGTCCGCCTTGGCCAGCAGGTATTGACTGTTCGCCGCCGTGACGCTCTGCCGCGCGGCGCGATAGTCGGGGCGTGTTTGGAGAGCCTTCAATTGAAAATCCTCGAGGTTGGCGTGCATCGGGATGTAGTCGAATATCCCCGCCACATCGTAGGTCGCCGGCACGGATTCATATCCAAGCGAATTGCGCAGATCGGAAAGTGCCTGAACTCTCGCGAGCTGTGCCTGCGCAACGTCATTCTGGAACTGGAGGAGCTGTAATTCAATCTTCAATTTGTCATCTTCGCTGATCGCTCCTTTTTCGTAACGCAAATCGTTGAGGTCCACCGTCTTCTGATAGCTTTTCAGGTCTTCCTGTGCCAGGTCCAGGGTGGATTCGGCAAGCTGCACGTTGACGAACAGAGTGGCCACCTGAAAGGTTAGTGTGCGCTCGTTGTCAGCTACCAGCGAGGTGGTTACTGCCGTCTGGTCCTTGGCGGCCTGAAGCCGGTGCTGGCGCTTCTTGCCGCGTTCGATCAGGTAGCTGAGGCCCACGTCGCCCTCCGTCGAGTCGTGAAGGTAAGTACTCGTAAAGTTGCTCGGCGAAAACAACGGTAGGTAATCCCAATCGCTGAAGATTGAGGGGTTGGGGCGCAAATTGGCGGTAATTTCTTCTGCCTTGTTCTGGTCAATGGTGGTGCGAGCCGCCAGCAAGTTATGGTTGTGCTGGAGCGCCAGTCGAATGGCGTCGTCCAGCGTGATCTTTACGGGGCCTTGAGCGAACGCCGTGCCCGACATCAACGCGACTGTCAAGCCGCCGAGTACACCCCACCACACCTTCCATCCACGGGAACTCACAAGTTTATTTCGCAATCGATTCCTCCGGCTCCGGAAGCTTGTCCGTATTTCTCGCCACCCACACATAGAGCGTGGGCAAAATGAAGATGCTCATCGCCAGATCCGTAATCAGCCCTCCGACAATGACAATGGCGAAGGGCCGCTGCGAGTCTGAACCAATGGCATGGGAGAGCGCCGCGGGCAGGAGTCCGAGAGTTGCCACGAGCATCGTCATCATGATGGGACGAAGTCGGAGGACTGCTCCCTCAATCGCGGCCTCCTTAATAATATAGCCGCGAGCACGAAGTTGATTGATATATTCCAGCATGATGACGCCCGTTTGAACCGATACGCCGAAGAGCGCCAACATGCCGACGCCCGAGGACACGCTGAGGTAAGTTCCGGTAACCAGGAGCGCCAGGAAGCCTCCGACACGAGCCAGGACGACGTTTAACAGAATGAGCAGGGACCATTTGAACGAGCGAAACATGGTGTAAAGAATGATGAAGATGACGAGGATCGTCAGCGGGACGACGACCGCCAGCCGCGCCTCAGCCCGCTGTTCGCTTTCGTATTCGCCCGACCAACCGACGGTATAGCCCGGCGGCATCTTCACTTTTTCCTTGATCTGTTTAATTGCGTCTTCGACCGTGGTCCCCAGGTCCCGACCTCTGACGTTGAAGGTGACGGCCACGTAGCGGGTGTTGCCTTCGCGGTAGATGTCGTACGCGCCGTCCTTAACCTCCACTTTGGCTAATTGCGCCAGAGATACCCGCTCTCCGGTAGGGGAAAGCAGGCGAACCCTCTCGATGGCCTGCTGGGTATTACGATAGGATGCCTGGTAGCGCACCACCACGTCGTAGCGTTGCTGATCGATGAGCACTTGACTCACCGCATTGCCACCCACGGCCGTCTGGATGGCATCTTGTATGTCTGCCACGTTGATTCCAAAACGAGCCGCTTGCCGGCGGTCAACGGTTAAGTCTAGATTCGGCTGGCCGAAGTCGCGTAGGAGCTTCACGTCATGCATGCCCGGGATGCCCGACAAGACGGCGGTGACCTGTTCGCCCTTCTGCTCGAGAAGCTTCAGGCCATCCCCGAAAATCTTGAGCGCCAGCGCACCCTTGGTGCCCGTGAGCGTCTCTCCGACGTTATCCTCGATAGGCTGGGAGAAATTCCAGATCGCCCCCGGGTATTTTTGCAGGGCGCGGTTCATGGCGGCGATCAGCTCTTCTTTGTCTTGATGGAATGCCGGGCGCCATTGCTCCTTCGGCTTCAAGTCAACGAAATACTCGGTGTTGCCGAATCCCCCAGTGTCCGTTCCGTCGTCAGGCCGTCCGACCTCGGACACAACTTTGGTGACCTCCGGGAACGACGCGAAAACGTAACGGCAGTTGGTGGTGAATTTCTCGCCTTCCGTGAGGCTCGTACTGTTCGCCAGGGTGCCACGCGCCCAGATAGCGCCTTCGTCCAGATGCGGCAGGAACTCCGCTCCAATGACGCCGCCAAAGCCCAAATAAATCGTTCCAGCCAAGGCAGCGGCGCCAACACAGGCGACAACCCAACGATGCTCAACGGCCCATCGCAGCAGCCGCCGGTAGCGCTCCGTCAGATAATCCATCACCGGGTTGCGCCGTTCGTGGACTCCCTTGCGGAAAAGCGTGCTGGCCAGAACAGGTGCGATGAGAATCGAAAACGTCATGGCGCCGAGAAGAGCAAAGGCAACCGTCCAAGCCATGGGCCTGAATAGCCGGCCCTCAACCCGCTGTAGTGTGAAAATCGGCAAATAGGCGGTGATGATGATGGCGATGGCGTAGAACACCGGGCGTTGAACCTCGTGGGCAGCCTCCCGGATGGTTTCGCCGACGGTTCCGGTTCCGTGGCCGTTTTTGCGCTGGCTCACGTGGCGAACGATGTTTTCGAGCATAACCACCGCGCCATCCACCACCATGCCGAAATCTAACGCGCCCAGCGAGAGGAGATTCGCCGGAATGCTGCTCAAATTTAGCCAGATGGAGGCAAAGAGCAGAGAGAACGGAATGGTGCACGCGACGATCAGAGCGGCACGAACATTGAAGAGGAAAAGGAAAAGGATGATGGTCACCAGGATCATCCCTTCGGTCAGGTTGTGCATCACCGTGTGCAGGGTGTAATGGAGCAGGTCGGAGCGGTCCAACATCGGAACGACCTTCACGCCTGGGGGCAGGATGCCGTTGTTGAGCTCGTCCACTTTCCTGTGGATGGCCTTTAGCGTGGGTTGCTCTTCCGCGCCTTTGCGCAACAGGACGATGCCCTGAATGACATCCGGCTCGTCGATGATGCGCCCGTCCTCCATGTGATTGGCTCTCGCCATGTGGCCCAATCGGATTTTAGGGCCCTGGGTCACTTCCGCGACGTCCTTGACCCGAAGGGCCGTCCCGGTTTGCGTCTTTAAGACGGTTTGTTCGATGTCTTGCACACTGCTGAAGAGCCCGAGCGCGCGGACGTTCATCTGCTGCATCCCAACTTCAACAAAGCTGCCGCCGGCATTGATATTGTTGCTGGCGAGCTGCTGCTCCACCTGGCCGATGTTCAATCCGTAGGAGACGAGTTTGTTCGGATCGACGCGCACCTGATACTCGCGCACCGTGCCCCCGAAGTCGGAAACGTCGACGACATTGGGCACAGATTTGAATTCCTTGAGCAGAACCCAGTCTTCGATGGACCGTAACTCCATGAGGTCGTACTTTGGGTTGGTGCTTCTCAGCGTGTACCAATAGATTTGACCAACAAGGCCCCAGTCCGTGCCCATTTGCGGCTGAAGGCCCTCTGGCAGCGAAACCTGAGAGAGCCTCTCGAGGACCTTCTGCCGGTTCCAGTCGTTGTCCGAGCTGTCGTCAAAGATGAGTAATACAAAGGAGAGACCGAAGATCGACTCGGACCGCAGATGCCACAGATGAGGAATTCCGTTCATCTGAATTTCGATGGGAATCGTAACCTGTTGCTCCACTTCCTCGGCCGCCCGGCCCGGCCATTGGGTAATGACTGTCACATAGTTGTCCGAGATCTCGGGATAGGCCTCAACCGGCAGGTTGTGAAAGGAAACTGCTCCCCAAGCGAGCAATAAGACCGCAATCGCCATCACAACGAATTTGTTGTTCAGAGCAAAATCGACCAGAGCGCGAATCACGTGTTATTCCTCACCGAGAGTCCAGTCGTGAAGCCTTCACTGATTGTCAACCGTGTTCTGCAAGACGACCGCATTCGTCACCACTTGCTGGCCTGGTTTGAGACCGGACACAATCTCCTGCATCTGGTCCGATAACATTGCTCCACTGACCACTTCCACGCGGCGGAACTTCTTGTCCTCGGTGGGCACAAAGACCCAAGCGCGGTCGTGGAGATGCAAGATCGCGCTGGCCGGAATTTCCGTGTGAGTTTCCTTCTTCCGGCCACGGAACGTGGCGGTTACAAACATGCCGATGCGCATCATTCCGGGATTGGGAACTTCAATACGGACTTTAGCCGTGCGAATGTTGGGATCGAGAATCGCGCCGATGTTGCTGATCGTGCCCTTGAAGACTTGGCTGGGATAAGCGTTCAGGCGGATGTCGGCTGGGTCACCCAGGCGCACCGTGGCCAGATCGTTTTCGTACACGTCGCAGACCACCCAGATGTAGGACAGGTCAGAGATCGTGAACGGGTTCGCTCCTAATGCCTGCACCCCCGCTGCATTGGTAACCTCCTGGTCGGTGATCACACCGGTTACGGGCGCCATGATGTCCACGACGGTGTTGAACTTCTTAGGGTCATTGCCGAGCAGGCGCAGATGCTCCGCCGTGGTTTCGAGGTCAACCTTGGCCTTGTCTTCGGTATCCTGGGCCACTTCGAGATCGGCCTTGGCCACGGCGCCGTGGTTGTACAGGTCCTGGGTCCGTTCCAGTTGCGCACGAGCCAGAGCTTCATCGGCGACCGCCTTGCGATAATCGGAAAAGCCCCCGGAGACATCATCGCTGCGCACGCGGAGCAACAACTGGCCCTTTTGCACCGTATCGCCGAGCCGTGCGTAAATCCCCACCACGCGGCCGGAAGCCAGCGAGATGACCGGAACGTTGCGGGCGATATCGGGGTTCACCGCGCCCGTGACGACTAACTCCGGAGCGGCGGCGTGCGCGACCGCGGCGACGAGTGGATACTGCTCGGGATTGTCCACCGTCAACAGGCTGACGTCTACGCCGGGAACGACATTGGCGGGAGGTGGCGCCTCTGCCGCATCGTCCCCATGCACTCTGCTACAGCTGCCGAGAGTCGCGAGCGACGAGATGAATATGAAGAGGACACCAATTCTGAAACGTCTGCTTTTCATAACTAGTACACTCCCCCGTCCCAAACCTCGGGACGCTTTCCAACCGCCCAAGTCCCAGTTGCTCCGCCGCCGGCAGGCCGAGGCAGGTCTGCGGCGGGCATAACATATTCGCGTGTGAGAAACGGCTGGCTAGCTTTGCTTGGCTGAGAGAGGGAGTGGCGGGGCCCTGGTTTGATGCGGTCCTGTGGTGAGGCGGGACGGGGCCGCGAAGTTCGTCGAGTTAACAAGAATCTCGCCCACTGCGTGTTTGAATGGGAAGCGTCGAGCTGGAGGATTGATGCACGATAGGTGCGACGGAAGACCGGCCGGATGAACCGACTCGGGTGGGTTATCGGAGACGAGCAGCGGAGGTTCAAACCAGATGGACGGCGCGTAGGTGCTCGGATCGGCTTTGGTGAACCCACCGTGGTGATCGTTGATCCAAACGCCGACGGGAGCAAGCGATCGAGCGCTCTTGATAATCAGGTCAAGGTCATCCCCGATGCCATCGACGTCGCGAGCAATGACCAGCAACCCGCCCTCTGCGGCGGTAAGCTCGCAAGAACTCGCGGCTCCGGACCGCGGCACGAAGTCGAACTGACTATCGCATGCTGCAAGACCTCGCTGGCAGGTCGTGTGAACAGGCAGCACGGACCTGCGACATTCCCGAAGGATCCTTCTCCTTATTCTTCACCGAGGGCAGTTCTTCTTGCCGCGCTCGATCAGGTGGCTGATGCCCGGGTCAGCCTCCGTCGAGCAATCGCGGGCCTATACTCGATCTTGTTCATATCGGCAGGAACCTTCCGCGTGCAAGCATTTTTTATCGCCGCCAAAAATTGTCTTTGGCCAAGCGATTTTTATGCATGGGAGAAAATCTATTTGTTTGACCGGAATTAATCATCACTGTAATGTCATCTTGTTGGTCAACAGGGTCGAAGAGTTTCAAAATCGCATAATTGATCCTGACGAAGAGGGAAGACCGTCCATGAAACTAGCGTGTAGCACTGCATCTAAGATATCTTCGGCAATTTGCTAAAGAACGAGGAGGGCCATGAAATTCCATGCGAAGAACCTTGCAGTGATTGCTCTTTGCTTTGGGTTGACCTCGGTTTGTCGCGCGCAGAACGCGCCTGCCACGCCGGTGCCTGACCAGCAGAAACCGGCCGACCAGGCGGCCCCGCCTCCCGCCGCGCCGGCCGCCCCAGCAGCGCTGCCAACTCCTTCCATAACGGGACCGCTGTCGGGAATCCCTCCAGCCATCTTCGACGCCGGACCTTTTGGCAAGATCGCCGTGAACGGCATTCTCAGTGGCTTCGGCATGTGGCAGGACGACCACGTCCCGGGTGATAACGCCACGCAACCGGCGCTGAGTAACGGGCAGGTGTGGATTCAAAAGACCGATGGCTGGTGGCAGTTCTACTTGCAGGCGGGTGCCTACACTATTCCGGCGCTGGCGACGCCATTCCTTTCCACCAACAAAACGTTGACCGACTTCTATGGCCCACTGCCGACCGCCTTTTTGAAACTGGTGCTGGGGAAGAACACCTCCATCCTCATCGGCGAGTTGCCGACGCTGATCGGCGCCGAGTACACCTTCGACTTCGAAAATATGAATATCGAGCGCGGCCTTTTGTGGAACCAGGAAAACGCCATCAGTCGCGGAATTCAACTGAATCAGACGATGGGCAAATTCACCGCCTCGCTGAGTTTGAACGACGGCTTTTATTCCAACCGCTACACGTGGCTAACGGGTTCCTTAACCTACGCCAATGGGCCGCATACCTTATCATTCGTGGGGGGTGGAAACTACGGGCAGACGGCCTATCAGACTGCGGCCACACCTGTGCAAGACAACGGCAGTATTTACAACGTCATCTACACGTACACGAAGGGCCCTTGGATCATTCAGCCCTACTTTCAGTACACCGACGTTCCGACCAACCTGAAGATCGGCATCACAAAGGGGGCTGACACGACAGGCGGTGCGATATTGCTGAGTCACGCCTTCAAACACGGCTTCTCGCTCGCGGGGCGCGGGGAATATATCTCGAGCTCGGGGAGCGCCGCTCAGAAATCTGTCAATTTGATGTTCGGTCCGGGCAGCGCGGGCACATCGGTCACTCTGACGCCCACCTTTCAATATGGAGGCTTCTTCTTTCGCGGAGATCTTTCCTGGGTTAATGCAAGCAGCATCACGCCGGGTGACGCCTTCGGTTCCACGGGCATGAATGGCAACCAGTTTCGGGCCGTGGGTGAAATAGGATTTTTGTTTGGCAACAATATAGTCGAGAAGAAGCCGTAAATTCAGGCGTGCAGGGGCTGCTGGCGCCAGAACTTGCGAAGGTTATCCTGCTGGCTTGAGCGGTAGCTCGGCTTGCCTAACCAAGTCTCAAAACTAATTTACAAAAGGAGAATGTACACGGCTGAGAAGACCACTGCTGAGATGAAACGGACCCTGGGCTTGACCGGTTTGACGATGAACGCGATGGCGCTCATCGCACCGGGCGCCTTCCTTTGGCTCACGTTCATGATTCAGGCAACCACGGGCCAGACTGGACCGGCGATGTGGATCGGCATCATTGTGGCCCTCGTGCTGTGCCTGGCCACGGCTGTCTGTTACGCGGAAATGGCGAAGCTATATCCGGGGACGGGGAGTTCCTATTACTTTGCCGAGCAATCCTTCCTCAATCACGACAAGGCGTGGCCCTATGCGCGCCTTTCGAAGTTCATTGTCGGCTGGGCGTCGCACCTTTACTACTGGATCTATCCAGGGGTCATGTGCGCGGTGATCGGGGTGTTCTGCGGATACATGGTGGGGACCCTCTGGCCGAATGTCATGACCGCTTCCACTCCTGGTCCGGCGTTTATGATGGTTTGCGCCATCGCCGCCGCGTTTGGCATTGCTTATATTGCCCACCGCGGCGTGACGGGATCGACTGCGGTCAGCATTGCCATCAACGTCATCCAGATTTCCGCGCTGGTGGTCTTCTCTGTAATGGCATTGGGCTACCGCATGAACCATCCTCCGGGGAGCGTGGCCTTCCAATTCGATCCCCAGACGAGCGCTTCCTACAGCTACGAATTCGCAACCCAAAAAACGGTCGCGAATGGTCAGACGACTGAAACGATTGTGCGTAACTCGGACGGGGTGCCGCAGCCCTTGCTTGATTCATCCGGAAAGCCGGCGCCTTACCACGTGAGTTACCCTGACAAGGACGCCAGCGGCAATTTCCTGACCCACCCTGATGCGCTCTCTGTCGTCAGGGTGCACAACTGGGGCTGGGCATTTGTTCAGGCAACGGTCGCCATCCTGATCCTGGTGGGATTTGAATCGGTAACCTCGCTGGGCGGGGAGGCGAAGAACCCTAAGCGTGACGTTCCGATCGCGGTCATCGTCTCCTTGCTTGTTCAGGGGGCGTTTTGCTATCTGTTCGAATACTTCGCAGGCAATTACCTTCTCAACAGTGGCTACACCATGCAAAACGCGGTCGGCTCCGCAGCGCCCATTGGCGACATGATGGTCCTGGTGGGCGATGCTCTCTTCGGCCCAGGACGGGGACGGGTCTTTATGTTATGCGAGGCAGTCACGGTTTTCCTGGCGCTGATCGGCACCACGCTTTCGTGTATAAACACCGGGGCGCGTGTTACTTATGCCATGGGTAAGGACCAGGAGGTGCCGGAGCACTTCGGCATGCTGCACTCAAGAAACCTCTCGCCGCATCGCGCCATCTGGACCTTGGCGGCGATTTCAGCGGTGGTCGGTTGCTTAGGGGTGATGATGGCGTTTGGCGATGCCGGCGCGCCTTCGGACGCTGCCATCCGGGCCTTGCCGCAGGGCTTTTGGTCGAGCTTCGGGTACTTAACCCACGACAAGATGGCGGCGCTGCCCAATTCTCTGCTCACCGTCACCCTGGCTTCGAATTTCGGCACTTTCTTGCTCTACGGTCTGAGCTGCGTGATTTGCCTGGTCGCTTTCCACAATCACCCGAAATTCAAGGTTGTGCGCCACCTCATTATCCCGGTGTTTGGGTTGCTCGCTAACCTGGCCTGCATGGGTTTCTACCTGGTTGGGCCCTTCATGGGATATGGAACGAAGATGGAGCCGCTGCTGGCCCTGGGAATCGCACTGGTCTGGGCCATTTACGGTGGAATCTACTTTGTCATGTCCAGCAAGGGTAAGGGACGAACCACGCTGGTCGAAGGCCGCGCCGAAGCGGCTGGAGTTCAGGAGCGGGATTGGCAAGTAAGAGTGAAGTAGGGGTGGGCAAGGGCCCGCCCGCTTTTCTTGGTGGAGGTGTAAAGATCAATGTCCCAAACCCATCGAGGGTTGCTCGCTGCGGAGACCCGCAACGTGCCAAGAAGGCACAGCACACCGGAAACTTCCATGCTGGATTTGGAGTTCGCGCACCTATCCGATTGCGGGCGAGTGCGGGAGCGCAACGAGGATTATCTTGGCTACGTGGTCCCCGCGACACCGGAGCAGGTGAGGACTCATGGCTGGCTGTTTGCGCTAGCGGATGGAGTCGGCGGACAGGAGCAGGGCGAGGTTGCTTCGCGCGCCGCGGTGGAGAGCCTGCTCGCCGACTTCCGCGCAGCCGCCGGGGGAGACTTGCACACCACACTGTTGCCGCGTCTAGTGCAGGAAGCCAATGTCGCGGCCCCCGACCTCTGCCCCGGCGTGCCGTGGGTGTCTGGCCAAGTGGCCGTGGGCGCCCTGCCGCCGTGAATGCGCCTTCCGGCAGCACACGCTTTCCCCAGGCAGCGTCGAGTTGTTTCGCAAGCCCGTGGATTCAGTCGTCGATACCGTCAAAGGGGCCGCTGACTTGCCTAGCAAAGCGGGGCTTGAATCCACTCACTCAAGGCGCATTCTTCTGGAACAAGAGGGAAGCGAAGCTGGCAAGGTTGCGCCGCCAGACCATCCAGGTGTGGGCGCCCGGCGTCTCAATATCGGTGTGCTGGATTGCCTTGGACTTGAGCCAGTCACGGAACTTGCGGTTTATGTCGATGAGATGGTCGTCCGTGCCGCAAGCGATCCAAAGCAGCCGTAGTTGCGTGTTGGCTTTGGAGTCGAGCGCCGGGAAGTCCGCCTTGAAGTCCTCGGTAAGTCCACCCGAGCTGAAAGCGCCGATCCAGGCGAAGTGGTCCAGAGTGTTCAATCCGGTTAAGAGGGACTCGGCGCCGCCCATTGATAGCCCCGCGACAGCTCGGGACTTGCGGTCCTTTGAGACCCGATAAGCCCCCTCGACCTGCGGAATGACTTCGTTCATCAGGGCGTCACGAAACTTCTGGAAGTTGCGTTGGCGAAGGCTGGCGTCGTGAAACGCCGCGAAGCCCTGGGAGACGATCTCCGGCGCGCCGTAGCCGAGGGGCATGACGACAATCATGGGCTTGGCCTTCCCCTGCGCAATCAGGTTGTCGAGGATCACGTGCGCGCGCCCGACGGCGGTCCAGGCGCTCGCGTCATCGCTGAAACCGTGCAAAAGGTAGAGCGTGGCGTAGAGTTTCTTGGCTTTGGGGCTGTAGGCGGGGGGAGTATAAACGTAAAAGTCCCGATCATCGCCCACGATCCGCGACCTGTAGAAATGGTGGTGGATGGCGCCGTGTGGAACGTCATTGATCTCCCACGGCAGGGAGGCCGGTCCGGGCACGTGCACGACACTCTGGGTGTTAAGCAGGTTGGGTTTCATCAGGTGGTTCGAGGGGTCGATCAAGCGGACCCCGTCGGCCTCAAACGAGTAACCGTAGAAATCCGGCTCCAGCGGATCGGTAGTGACACTCCAAACACCTTGCTCGTCTTTCTGCATGGGCACGGGCTCTGTACCCTCGCAGGCAAGCAAGACCACCTTAGCATTGGGAGCGCGGAAGCGGAATGTAACCCGATTGTCAGAGTGTACCTCTGGCGAGATCAGCGGCGCCGGGGGCTGAGGCCGCTGAGGCGACTGAGCCCATCCGAGAACCATCGACGCCACGAGGAAAAGCAAGGGGCAAAGCAGTAAGGTGCGATTCATGACTGGGGCGATCCTTTCGGGATTTGGACCTTCCACCCGGGCCCCGCTTTGGGGCTTCCTGGGTCGGAGTGAGTATACAACACTCCTCCCTTTCTGCTGCTTCACCGCTTGCTAAGCGTCAACTGCTTCCCGGCCTGCTTCTGACAGGCGTGTCCCTTCTCTGCCTCGCGCAATACCTTCAACCCCTCTCGATCATTCTGGCTCACGCATAGCATCCGTTGTTATTCATCTCCCCAATTTGCCCTATCTCAACAGGAACTTTCTATTTTGCTAAACAAAACAGAAGCTTCTCACCTCGCTACCGAAAAGAAGTCGCGCTTGACTTCTTACTGACAATCTGGTGTATTTCATGCATTGCGCGGGGAGGGATCTGCACCCTTTGCCCCCTAGCACGCAAGCGCGGATCTCGGATAGGGAAGGGGTCCAATGTCAGCGTGCCAGCGGCGCTCAATTATCTGGGCGCGTCCATTATCTGGCGTCGGACTACCTACGGAGAGCTCAGACTCCATCACAATTTGCTGCTCAGGGTCAGAGATTCGATTCGACATCTTCCCTGCGCCGGATCGACCGTGCGGAGCGGCGAGAGCCGGTCAATTGCCAGTCAGGGGTGGTGGTCGATGCCATGAAATGCAGCACTACGGCGTGAAGGTGGTTCAGAGGCATGACTTGGCATGGCCTTGCGGCCATGCGAAGTTACGATGCACAGCGTTGGAAGGCAAGCACCCAGCGTCAAGCAGGTGAGAAGGCGGTTAGGGTGCTGAGCGCAATCAGTGAAATCCAGGAGAAACATTTCGAATAGTCAGGAGGCCGCAATGAATTCAAGCAAAACTTATCAAAATACCCTGTGGAAGGGGCTTGCATTTCTGGTTCTGCTGATGGTCCCGATGCTCGTTTGGGGCACCCAGGACCAAAAGAAGAAGGAGAATCCGCCCCCTCCAAAGGTCCAGCAACAAAAACCACAGGTTCAGCAACAAAAACCACAGGTCCAGCAGCGGCCACAGCCCCAGGTCCAGCGGCCACAGCCCCAGGTCCAGCGGCCGCAGCCACAGTATCAGCAGCCGAAGCCGCAGCCACAGTATCAGCAGCCGAAGCCGCAGCCACAGTATCAGCAGCCAAAGCCGCAGCCACAGTTTCAGCAGCCGAAGCCGCAGCCACAGTTTCAGCAGCCCGCACAACAACCACAATATCAGCAACCAAAGCCACAGCCTCAGTTTCAGCAGCCCGGACAACAACCACAATATCAGCAACCAAAGCCACAGCCTCAGTTTCAGCAGCCAAAGCCACAACCACAGTTTCAGCAACCCGCACAACAACCACAATATCAGCAACCAAAGCCACAGCCTCAGTTTCAGCAGCCCGGACAACAGCGCCAGTTACAGCAGCCCGGACAACAACCGCAGTTTCAGCAACGTGGACAACAACCACAGTTCCAGCAGCAGAGGCAACAGCCGCAAAGGACGCTGACGCCCACGGAGTCCCGGCAGCATATCCAAGACCTGAACCGTAACCGGGCAACGATGAGAGGAATCAACAGGAACCCCTTGCCACAAGGGCAAGTGACGGTCCGTGGGGATGGCAGTCGAACCATTGCTGCCAGCGGAGGGCGACAGTTCCAAGTACGTCCGAACGGAACCGTGGAAAGAGTTTCCCTAAGCGGCGGCAGGACCGCGGCCTTCCGTCCGGATGGTAGGGTCAGCGCGATCCATGCAGGTGGGATGCAGATTAATCATGGGCTGCGCGGTGAGCGGCGAATCGAAACCGTGCGTCCTGACCACAGCCGGGTGGTGAGCATGGGAGCGCGCCGGGGCTACTTGGAGCGTCCGTACTTAGCGCGCGGCGGTCGGACATACGTTCAGCGCACTTACTATGCCGGTGGGCACTCCTACGCGCGGGTATATCGCAGTCACTATTACCGCGGCGTGCCTTACTACCATTACGTGCCGCCCTACTATTACCATCCCAGGTTTTATGGGTGGGCCTACAATCCGTGGCGAGCGCCGATTCGTTACAGATGGGGCTGGTTCGGCTCGCCTTGGTATTCGTACTACGGTGGCTACTTTGCACCCGCTCCGATGTATCCCACCGCCGCATTGTGGCTGACAGATTTCCTCCTGGCTGAGAACCTGAGCCTCGCCTATGAGGCCCAGAGGGACGCCGAGGCCAATACGGCGGCGGCCCAGGGTAATCAGCCGCCCCCGCCCGCTGCGGAAGGACAAGGATACACAAGTCAAATCACTCCTGAGTTGAAGCAAGCCATTGCAGAAGAAGTTAGGGCGCAGCTCGCAGCCGAACAACAGGGCGCATCGACGATTCCTCAGCAGCCGGCTTCGAGTAGCACCGAAGCACCACCGGGGGCACTGGATCCTGCTCGGCGTCTTTTTGTGGTGTCCAGCAATCTCGCTGTGTCAACCATCGACGGCCAGGATTGCGAACTCACCCCTGGGGATATCATTACCCGTCTCGATGACACGCCGGATGATAACAACAAGGTGCGCGTGAGCGTCTCCAGCAGCAAGGGGGGGGATTGCGGCGTGGGTTCTACGCTGATGGTCGACGTCAACGACTTGCAAGAAATGCAAAACCAATTCCATGAACGGCTTGATTCCGGACTTAAGACGCTCGCGGACAATTCGGGCCAGGGTGGTCTGCCACCCGCTCCGGATACCGGCACCACGGCCGGGGAAGTTCCAACGCCACCGCCGGATGCGAACGTAGATGGCGCGCTGCAAGCCCAACAGCAGGAAGCCGACCAGACCGAGACGCAAGTCCAGCAAGAGGCTGCGCAAGGCGGGCAGGACTACTACTAGGGGTGTGTCGGAAATAAGGTTTCTTGGACGAAGAATAAACAACTTGCTGACGTAAGCAAGTCGCCAACTTGTTGATTCCAAGGGGGGCGAAATCTGTCTCCGACAGCAGGCCAGAAATGTCTTCTTCGCCTGCACATAGTCCCCAACGAAGAAGCAACTTTCGCCAATGGTCTAGTGTCGCGTCCCACTCGATTCTTTACAATCGACCCTGAATGGGCATTGGCCAGCGCCCCCTCACCCCCTGTCGCCTCTCCCCCAAAGGGAAGAGGCGGGTGCATTAGAATTGACTCTGCCCTCGGTCCCGTAGAGCGCGACAGCGGCGACCGGCGGGAACGGCCTGCACTGCAAAGCAGGCTGGAACCGCCCCAACGATGGTGACGAGGTGTATACTCTCAGTGCGCCGGGAACCCAGAAGGGAAATCCCGGATTACGACCTTAAGGATGAAGTGACGAAATGTGATGGGAGAAATATGGAATACTTGGATCATAAATGTATCGAGGGAATCCCTTCTGAAACCTTCCAGGGGCAGCGACCCTACCCGTGGATCAACATCCAAAACACCTTGACTCAAGAGGGTTTCGAGCGTCTCCGTGGGACCCTTCCGGATGTATCCTTGTTCGAACGCCAAGTGGGGATCAAGCGTGCCTATGGGCAAGGCAGCCATGACCGTTATCTTCTGCATTACCACCCGGGCCTGGGGCTGGCGGAACCCTGGAGGGACTTCGTCGCCGAGCTCTATGGGGAAACCTACTTGTCCTTTCTTCACCGGATGTTTGGCCCTCAAGCCGGAAAGCGTTTCATTCTGACTCTGGAATGGTACTTCGCCTGGCAAGGTTGCGCCGTCTCGCCGCACTGCGACGCGCGGCGCAAGCTGGCTACGCACATTTTCTATTTCAATACGGATGCAGATTGGGATCCGAGCTGGGGAGGACACATCCTGATTCTGGACGATGGAGGACGCTTCAAACCTCATTCGGCCCCAGCCTTCGATGACCTGCAAGTCGGCGCCGAAATAGACCCGCGGGGAAATGGAAGCCTGCTCTTCCAGCGTACGGACCATTCCTGGCACGGCGTGCGTCCGCTGCAGCCTCCGCCCGGAAGCTTGCGAAAGCTGTTCATCATCACCATCAACGTACCGACGTTGCAGGTGTGGTGGCGGCGCGTTCGCGGCAAAGATCCGGACGGTTATCCCTTCAAGGCAAACTGAACTTCTGCTCTCGCACTCGATTACAATGTTCTCTATCAACTGCGGAGCGGGGAGGCACAGTGGAAGGAAACCTCTGGCCGCGGATTGCCGTACTGGGTGCGGGCGCGGTCGGTAGCTATTTTGGCGGGATGCTGGCGCGCGCGGGTGCGCCTGTCACCTTGATTGGCCGCCCACCGCACGTCGGAGCCGTCAGCCGCAACGGCTTATTTTTCGACGGCCTGCATTTTCAACTGCAGATTCCGGTTTCGGCTTCCACCCAGGTCAGCGCCGTTCGGGACGCGGAAATTGTGCTTTTTTGCGTGAAGACGCTTGACACCGAAGAGGCCGCGAAATCCCTCGTGCCGCATCTTGCGCCGAGCGCCGCCGTCATTAGTCTTCAAAACGGGGTGGACAACGTGGAGCGAATTCGCTCTGCGGCCAAAATCGATGCGTTCGCAGCCGTCGTCTACGTGGCTGCCGCCATGACCGCGCCGGGGCACGTGAAGCATTCCGGCCGCGGCGATCTCATTCTTGGGGATCTTCCAGGGCGCGGTGAGGAAGAGGGGAATCGCCAGCGCCAACTGGAAAGCATTGCTACGCTCTTCGAGCGCGCCGGTGTTCCGTGCCGTGTCTCAGAGAATGTGGCAGGCGAACTCTGGACAAAGATGATTATCAATTGCACCTATAACGCGGTTTCGGCTTTGGGTCGCGCCCGATACTACCGCGCCACGGGTAATCCCTGGACGCGCGCGGTGATGGTAAAGGTTATCGAAGAGGCCATCGCCGTGGCGGGCGCCGCCGGGGTTCGATTGCCGGATGTCAACATGGTTGAGACCGTGCTGAAAATTTCGGAAACCATGGCCGACGCTACCTCCTCGACTGCTCAGGACCTGGCCCGTGCAAAGCGCACCGAGATCGATTCCCTGAACGGCTATCTGGTGCGGCGTGGCGCGGAGCTGGGCGTTGCGACGCCCGTCAATCAGACCCTCCACGCCCTCGTCAAACTCCTTGAAGAATCTGTCTGAGCAAACTCCATCTCCCACGCGTAACAGGGAACCAGGGCCAGGGGTTGCGTCAGAGTACAAAGGCAATGAACCAATGAATCAATGGATCAATTCCTGCGTCCCCTTGCCCTGCGTGTTAGTAGGAGTTCGGCAGGTGCTGATGGTAGTTGGGGTAGGCCGGCTTCTTATATGCCGGCGGCGGATTCTTCTTGAGCGCTTCCATCGTCACCTCCACCGCCTTCTCGAGTTGCGGATCGTGGCCTTGGCGTACCAGCTTGGGATCAAGCTCCACCTCGAGGTCCGGGGCGATGCCATGGTTCTCTACTTCCCACTCGCCTTTGGTTCCGTAGATGGCCCAGCGCGGGGCGGTAACGAAACCGCCGTCCATTAACTGCGGATAGCCGCCGATACCGACCAGCCCGCCCCAGGTGCGCGTGCCGACCAGGGGGCCGATCCCAGCCTTGCGGAAGTACCAGGGCATAGCGTCGCCACCCGAACCCGCGAACTCGTTAATGATCATCGTCTTGGGCCCATAAATCGCCTCTTGCGGCTCGGAGTAAGCCTCGCCTTCGCGCGTCATGACGAAACTCATCACCGGGCGGCGCAGGCAGTCGACGATGTAGTCGGCAAGGGAGCCGCCGCCGTTGAAGCGTTCGTCCAGGACGGCGCCTTCCTTGCCCACTTGCGCAAAGTAGTAGCGGTTAAAGTTCGTATAGCCGGCGCCGGCGGTGTTGGGCAGATAGACGTAAGCGAGCTTGCCGCCGCTCATCTGGTCTACCTTGCGGCGGTTGGCCTCGATCCACGCCAGGTTCCTCAGCGCCGTCTCACTCTCAACCGGAACCACGGTCACATCGCGGGCTCCGCTACCGTCCGGCTTGGGACCGACTTTCAACACCACCTGCTTGCCGGCCGTTTCCTGGAAGAAGCTGTAGATATCGTCGGTGGCGTGCAGGTCGCGTCCGTTCACCGCCAGCAGATACTCTCCTTCTTTTACGTTTACACCCGGCTGGGTGAGGGGCGCATGAAGTTGCGGATTCCAGTTCTCGCCGCTGTAAATGCGCGCCAAACGGTAGCGTCCGTCTTCCAGGGTGTAATCGGCGCCGAGCAGGCCCACCTTCACGGTCTTGAGTTCGGGCTGCGTGCCGCCGCCGACGTACATGTGCAGGACGCTGAGATTCCCCAGCATCTCGTCAAACAAGTAGGCAAGATCGGCGCGGCTTGCGACCGCGGCTAGGAAGGGTGCGTAGGCTTCCTCCACCGTCTTCAAGTCCAGTCCGTGGAAGTGCGGATCATAGAAGAAGTCGCGTTCGATCCGCCAAATCTCGTGGTACATCTGCTTCCACTCCGCGCGCGGGTCAACATACACCTCCATGTCCGCGGTTTTGAGCTGGCCTTCACCCGGCTTGGGAGGCTTGTCGGCAGCGGCGATGAACCACTTTTCATCCTGGCGATAGAGCATCTTCTCGCCGTTGTCCGAGAGCGCGAAGTCCCGGACGCCTTCCAGCAGCTTTTCGGTCTTGCGTGTCTTCAGGTCAAAACGCTGGACAAGCAACCGCGTGGGGCCTTCCTCAGTGTCCACTTGCGGGCCCTCCAACAGATACAGGATGCCCTCCTTGCCCGCCGCCAGACCCTGGTAGTTGCGCTCCGGAATGGGCAGAGCCAGGATGCGCTGGCTGATGTTCTCAAAGTCAATGGTGACCTTTACGGGCTCCTTCTTCTCTTTATCTTTGTCCTTGTCTTTACTCTGGTCGGCTGCTTGGCCGGACTTATCATCTTTCTTCTCCTCTGCCTTTTCGTCGTCACTTTCGGGGGCAATCGGGGAAGGCAAATCCTTGCGGAGCACCACGGCATAAGCGCTGCGCGTCACGGGACGGCCCATGCTGGTCATGTCGAGCCAGCCGGTGGCCAGGCCCATATTGGTGCTGGCCGCAAAGTAGAGATATTTGCCGTTCTTGTCGAAGTTGGGATAAAGCGTATCGCTCATGCCGTCGGTAAGCTGAGTCACCTTGTGTTCGTCGAGCGAGTATACAAACACGGCGCGCAGGTGATTGGGTAACTGCCGGGAGTAAGCCAGCCAGCGATTGTCGGGCGACCACACCACATCAAACCGGTGCAGTGGCGAATCAAAAAGGTCCGTATCCACCTTGACCGGGGCCGGGTGGTCCAGGTCCACGTACCAGAGGTTTAGCCGCTTGTCACTGTAAGCGATTTTCTTATTGTCAGGCGACCACATCGGCGAATAATAGAAGGATGGTGGCTGGCCGAGGTCGATCTTGCGCACGGGACCCAGACCGTCCTGGCTGCTGATGTGAAGCCCATATTCACCGGATTCATCCGAGAAGTAGGCAATGGACTTGCCGTCCGGCGACCACGCTGGGTCGCGGTCGGCCACCGCTGGGCTGCGGGTAAGGTTGCGGATGTCGCCCTTTTCGGCGGGCACAGTCAGGATCTCACCGTGCGCTTCGAACACGGCACGCTGTCCCGTGGGTGAGATGTTGGCACTGAGGATCTGCTTTTCTACCTTCTCGAAATGCGGCGTCACTTGTGGCATGTCGCCCGCCACGCGCACCTCGATTCTCTTCGCCTTGCCCGACCCCGGATCGTAGAGGCGCAATGACCCGAATTGTTCGTATACAATCGCGCCCGGCCCGGGCGATGCTGACTTGAAATCAAAGCCCTCGTTCTTCAACAACTCTTTCACTTCCTTGGTCTTCGTATCGTAGGCAAATAGCGTGACGGGACCGTTGCGGTCGGAGAGGAAATAGATTTTGTCGCCGATCCACATGGGGTTGAAGTCATTCGAATTGTCGCGCGGCACTTTGACGATGCTCGAGTCGGACAGGTTGGCAATCCAGATGGGCGCAGTATGCCCGCCCCGATAGCGCTTGATAGCGATGTAATTCGACCCCGCCCCCAGGCGACGGTTCCAGCTCGGCACGTAGGCGATCCTGGAGCCGTCAGCCGAAAAGGAGGCTTGCACCCCCATGGGCAGAGGCAATTCAGTTGGGAACCCGCCTTCGACCGGGATGGTGAAAAGCTTCTCAAACCGTGAGTAACTGCTCCGCGTAGAGCGGATCAGGACTTGTTTGCCGTCCGGAGTCCATCCCACCGCTACGTCCGTACCAGGGTGGTAAGTCAGGCGCCGCGGCTCGCCGCCAGCGACCGGCACCACATAGACGTCTTGGTTGCCGTCATAGTCGCCGGTGTAAGCCACCATCGTGCCGTCCGGCGAGAAGATCGGACCGCTTTCTAGCCCCGTTCCAGTCACCAGCCGGCGAGCGTCGCCGCCGCTGCGGTCCACAATCCAGATGTCACCCCCATACGTAAAGGCGATCTGGGTCTTGCTCACGGTTGGGCTCTGAAGCAGGAGCGGTCTCGCGTCCCGCGCCAAGCACGCCCCACTCCACACGAAAAAAAGCGAGAGCACCAAGCAAGCTCTTTTCATCATGTCCTCCTCTTTGACCCGATCAATAAGAACGAAAGCGTTGAGCCGAGCGGAAGTCGAATCAGCTTTCCCCTCTCCCCATTGGGAAGACGGCGGTAGGAATCGAATCAATTCTCCCCTCTCACCCTTGGCGGGAGAGGGCAATAAAACTCGAATCAGCTCTCCCCTCTCCCCCTTGGGGGAGAGGGGCCGGGGGTGAGGGGGTTGCCATTCGAGCATGGAACGGCAATTCCATGACGACGCCTTCGCTCGCTCCCCCTCACCTTCCCGCAGTCAGACGGCTTCGCATTCTAGGCTTAGAGGTTTGCCTTGTCAAAGGATAGCGCAAAGCTTCAATGCGCTCGTCGTAGCGCAGGACCCGCTGTTCGGTCCTGCGGTTCTTCAATGGTCATTTGCTCAGCCATGGCCAGGCGCTAGCGGCTCTAAGGGCTGTCTGTAGTCCCGCCGCGGCGGGTCATTAGTCAGTTGTCCTGCCCGGGTGGGTCCGAGGTCGTCATGGTATTTTATTGCGAACTCGCACCCGTTTCCTGACACCTGAAACCTGGTACCTGAAACCTGTCCTCCACCTAGATTTTCAAGAATAACTTCCGCCGGTACATCCACCAAAGAATCAACCAGTACGTCAATAGCACCACCGCGCCCTGTGTCAAGGGTTCGAGCGCAGTCCCGAAAATCTGGAAAACATGCGGGCCCAGGTTAATGTGGGAAGAATCGACAATGAATTCCTCCAACAAGTACGCGATGAGGTAGGCCGCGATCGAGTTCATCCCGATGACCACCAGCGGACGGCACCACTTCTTGTACCCTCTCACATCAATCACCCAACTGAACCCCGCCAGGAGCAGGAAACACGCTCCACCGCTGAACAAAGTCCAACTCGGCGTCCAGATGCGCTTCACCACCGGGCAGATGCCCGTGACGTGCAACAAAAGACCGGCAGCGATGCCGATCACACCCGCGATCAGCAGGCGTTTCATCGGAATTCGGGGAGCGGCGGCGCGCAGCCAGCGGCCGGCAACCAAGCCAAGAATCATCGTGCCCAGCGTCGGAATAAAGCTGAGCGTCAAATATCCTCCCTCGTTGGCGACAAACGGCTTCGGGCGCGGAAACAGGTTCAGAAACCACTGATCGAAGGCGGCCCCCAAATTGCTGTTCTTGTTCCAGTGCGCGGCGAACCCCGTGTAGTGATGCGCCCAATCCGGCGGCACTCCCACAGCCTGGTAATTGAATCCAGGACCCGGCACAGGATACAACGCCCAAGCCAGCCAATAGCCCGTCAGGATCACGGCGAGCGCAGTCCATTGCCAGCGCGGAGAACGGAAGGCGAGCAGGAACAAAAACGTATAGCCCAACCCGATTTGGGTGAGCGTATCTTCGAACGTGAAGTTGGTCTGCGGACTATGCAGGGAACGCAAAAAGATTCCCAGCGCGATCAACAGCAGCGCCCGCCACAGCGTGTGCCCGAACATCCTGCCGAAGGTTGCGTTCTTCGCCAGGCGGCTGGCAATCGAGTAGGGCAGCGCGACGCCCACCAGAAATGAAAACCCCGGTTGAATCAGGTCGTGCAACGAGCAGCCCGCCCACTCGGCATGCGTCTGGTTAAAGGCCAGAATTCTCCAGAACCAGTTCCCCGGAAAAGCCTGGGCTATTCGTGAAAAATGCAGCACTTCGGCCATCATGAGCAGCATTACGAATCCGCGATATGCGTCCACAGCGACGTTGCGCGCGACCGGCTGGCGGCTGCGGATTGATTCTGGTACGAGCGGCGAAGATTCGAGCACCGACGGCAAGGGTCACCTCCCGAGGGATCGGCACTACCATACACGAAATGGGAGCCGCGGGCTACACCAAGAAACCCAAGGAACTCAACAGCATGCAGAAGGTGGTGGGCAATGGACAAACTGGGACTTATGACCTACGAGAGCTGAAAGCAGATGGCTGAAGGCTGAAAGCTGAGAGCTGATGGCTATTACCGACCCGACCGGTAATTTGGACCGGAAAACCCCTGCGCCGCGTTGCTGAGGGCGTTCCGTAATTATTGTTTTGCTTGCGGACTTCACCGCGCGCGGGCTGGTTCGTCCCGCCTCGTGCCGGCAACGACTGGCACGGGTTCTAGGCCTGCGCCGAAAGCGTCCCCTCCGCCACAGCAGAAGAGGTCTCCTGGCTCAGTTCCTCCATGGCGCGGCGAACTTTCTGTTGAGTTTCCGGATCGAGACCGCGTTCCACCAGCGGGAACAGACGCCCGTTTTCTCTCAGCAGATGCGCGCGCACCCACTGAACATAGCTGCAACCACGTTTCGTTACTTCCTGCCGGTTCTTGCCACTCCTCGCCCACTGCTCGATGCACTGGACAAGCGCCTTCTCCGCAACCCCGCCCGCGTGGTTCTCGCGCCGCATGCGGTCCAAGGTTGCCGCGAGGCCCTGCATGTGTCCCTCGAGCGCGGGATACAGAATCTGTTCCTGCTGTTCAATATGAGTATGAAGAACAAGCGTAATCTTCCTTGATAATCCCCGCAGGCGCTCAGAACTCGATTCCAAATCACGCGCCAGGCGGAGCACTTGCAGTTCCTCTTGAAGTTCATTTAACAATTGAGACAGTTCCTGGTGCGCCTGTCCCAGGTATTCAGCTACAAATTGTGTCATTAGGGAAAAAGACCTCCATTTATAATGATGCGCCAATTTCCCGAAAAGATTGATGGTTCTTGGGGAGGGGCCATTTGGCGTTTCAATACGCACTGTAAGACTGAAGCGGGCTGCGGTACTATTTGCGAGATTCTTCGTGTCTTGAGAAGAATCTCTGCGATCGTGGTTTGGCCCATGGTAGCGGGAATTGCCGTTTGTCGCTTGCTGATGGACATTGGAAGGAGTTGCCACACCATTTTTTCAATCGGCAATCGGCAATCGGCTATGAAAACCTGGCCTTTGGGTTGCGGCCGTGCCGCGTTGTGGATCCTGGAGTCTTTTATTCGAAATCAGCAGAAAAGCCGCGGCGGGGTGTGCGCCGCAGAAGTGAGGCATTGGCAAATTCGTCGTCTGGAGCGTGTTACCGAGCGTATTAAGTGCGCTAGGGAAAGGCCCGGGGGAGGGCCGATCCCGCCTTGCGGGATAGCCCAGGGCGCCAGCCCTGGGTCCAGAAGGCCCTCTGGTTCGCGAGAGCCCCAGCGGGGCGAAAGAATAAGGTTTCGACGCGGGAACTCTGCCTGCTTCTGCCGCCCCTTGCGGGGCTTGACCGGCGCTGGGGTTTGGTTTCCCAGGGCTCGCGCCCTGGGCTAAGTTCTATCGCCCGCTAGGCGGGCTCCGGACCACCCTGCTGCTGCCGCCGTAAGCTTTCACAAATATGTCACGCACCAGCGGCAGGACTCCCACTTTTGTGTCGCACACCCCCGCGGCGTCGGCGGATTGCGGAAAACGGCATTGGCATGTCATTCTGAGTTATTGGCCTGGGAGGCGAGTACTCTCAATTCCTCCCCGCTCACGCGCATGGTGAGCCATTCCTTCATGACCTTGGCGCCGAGCGATTCGTAGAACTCGATGGCGGGTGTCTTCCAGTCGAGCACTTGCCACTCAAAGCGTCCGCAGCCTTCATCCACGGCCACTTTCGCCAGACGCAGCAGGAGCGCTTTGCCGATTCCCTTGCCTCGAAATCGCGGGTGCACGAACAGGTCTTCGAGAAACAGCGTCGGCCGGCCCACCCAGGTCGAATAGTGATAGAAGAAAAGTGTAAACCCCGCGGGCTCGCCCTCCCATTCGGCGATTAACACTCGGAATTTGGGATTCGTGGCGAAGCCGTCGCGGCGTAAATCTTCCGATGTCGCCACCGCTTGCTCCGGGGCTTTTTCATATTCGGCAAGCTCCCGGATGAATTGAAGGATAAGAGGAATGTCGTTTGCGCCTGCGTTTCGGATGTTCAACATGCGGCCATTGTAGCAGCGTGGAGTCGTTTCTGGACCCAGCAGTTCCTTCTCCGAGCATATCGGCCTTTTAGGGATGAAAAAGCCGGCCCCGTGTCATTCTGAGGTCCCCGTTCTTTGGGGGATGAAAGACCCGCCCCCCCTGTCATTCTGAGGCCCCCGTTCTTTGGGGGCCGAAGAATCCCTGCAGTTTCCTTGAACGGCCCTCCGGTGAATGTTTCCTGCGAACTGGGGAGATCCTTCGTCGTCCCAAAGAGCGGGGCTCCTCAGGATGACATGCCTGGAGTGCGCGCCGTGTCTGGGCAACCCCAACTTCCGGGTTCGGGTTCACTCCTGCCGGGCTCCCCCCGCCGGATAAGTGGATGTGAATCCCCTACGGAATGCGTTCTGATGCGTCCAGTTTGTGTTACACTGTCCGAGACACATACTCACTGCTGTTTTCGCAACACTGCCAGAGCGAGTGTCGGTAAGTGATTGATGGGCCGTTAGCTCAATTGGTAGAGCAACTGACTCTTAATCAGTAGGTTGGGGGTTCGATTCCCTCACGGCTCACCAGCATGAATATGTGCTACGTTTATATTCTCCGCTGGCTGGCGCAGAGCGCAGCTCTGCGCTTCAGCGTGCTGGATTAGCGCAGGTCATGCCCACCCACAAACGCCATTCTGTGCCCGGAGACCTGCAATTCCTCACAAGCAGCACTTATCGCCGCGCCAAGCTTCTTGAGAGTGATCGCCTGTTGGCCGCAGAGCTGCGCCCTGCGCCAGCCGGCGGGTTGCCTGGTCGCCGACATAAAAACCAATGTCGGCGCCACCCGCGAGCCAACCCAACCATGGGTAGTGCCTTAATTTTGTGTTGTTTTTCCAGAACCTTCAACTTTCTGCTTCTGATAGGCATAGCATTTGTCACAGATTCCTACCCTACCGGCTGGCAGATATTGGCCTTTAAGGACCCAAAACGCCGGCCAGGTGACTCCTGTCGTGCCTTCACACAAGCCCGACCTTTGGTTATGATGAGGGCAGTTGGCAGAGCACGTACACTTAATCTGTTCAGCCATTGTTAACCTCCAACCAATTCTCTGATGTCCCATACATGATCCGTGATTCCGGCTTCCATCGCGGGGGTAACCCTCAGGGTCTTGTGAACCCGGCAGAAATTGTACCACGCCATGTAAAAGGCGACGCTTGCCTTTCTTGTTAAGCGCACAATCCATCCTCACCCCGAACTGTCTCTAGCAGACCCGTGGTTTTAGAAAATTGCAATTCGGTCCGTTCCGACCAAGCCGCCCCCCGACGGGGTGCCTCACGGAGGAAGAATTAAAAGGGGTGCGGGGGGGTACGGGACAGGGGCACAGACACGGAGAATCACCGCGAAGCCACGCCTGCGAGTCGCTGGCTGGCGCAGAGCGCAGATCTGCGCTTCAGCGTGCTGGATTAGCGCAGGTCATGCCCACCCAGAAACCGCATTTTGTGCCCGGAGACCTGCAATTCCTCACAAGCAGCACTTATCGCCGCACCAAGCTTCTTGAGAGTGATCGCCTGTTGGCCGCAGAGCTGCGCTCTGTGCCAGCCGGCGGCTTCATGGAACATCATTTTAGTGCAAGGCGGCCGGCCATAGCGATGTTTGGCGCGCTTCCGGTTCGAACGACTTGATGTCTTGACGGACACAGGCCGTAAGCACGAATGCCGAGTCGTCGCCGTCGATCATGTTCAACTTCTTCATGTCGTTGAGCACTCTTTGTGCCTCATCGGGTGTGCGCTGGAGAGCGAGCGACAGCTCCTGAAGCGTTGCCCTAGCTCTTACGTACAGGGTCTTGATCACGATAATGCGGTCCAGATTATCGAGCGCCTGGGACCTGAAGGATACGAACTTGGCAAAAGCACTGTGGGGGTTCGGGGACAGGCTGATCCTGAACGAGTCCGCATCCGTAGAAATAAGCGGGAAATCTAGGCCGCTGGACAAGCAGTTGTAGTAAATGCGGTCGATTCCGTCCCCGTACTTTCGGCACAAGCCCACCTGTCGGGCAGCCTCGGCCAGTCGGAAGTTCCTGTAAATTGGGTGCGCCCTAATTAGGTTCTGCGGAGTCAGCCCGCCGAGCAGGCTCCCAGGATTTTGAAATGAAATCTGCTCGTCCGATACCGTAATCTCCATAATGGCCTTTGCTCGATAGTCCCTGTGGATGAGGGCGTTCACGAGGACCTCGTGGAGCGTCTCGGCATGAAGTGGCCACACCCCCTGCAGCTCCTTTACGAACCGCGGGATGGCCTGAAATATGTTTAGCGTTTCGGTCCTTCCACCTTTGGAAAGACCCGAATGGTCTAAGAAGGAAAACGCGGCTTGGGCGTGCGGCAGAGTCCTGGCAATCGTGGCTGGCTTCCCAAGCAGCAAGAGACCCGCGACAGTGAGCACGTCCTTGTCTTGCTCGCATTGGGGATCCCGCCTCACCAAGCCAGCGTTTCTTAGGAAATCGAGCCCGGTCATCCCATGCCGGACGGAAGCGGGAAACTTTCCAAGGATCTCCGCCAAGCTACCGGGATCAACTTCCTCGGCTGTCAAGCTTGGTATGAGAATGTCACTATAATCGTCCGCCGAGGTGGAATACTCAACTGGACACTCATCGTCCTTACGCTTGTAGCAGACACCACCGAATTTGTGCATTTCAAGCGAGGTTGTCCTCGGCACACCCACAACGATGAGTGACCCTTCCGTTGCGGGGGCTAGCTCCGGCATGAGCTCTCTTATCCAGTAAGCACGGCACGTGACGGGGGGTCTGGTCAGGACGCTCACCCTCTCCTCAATCCAGTCCGGGTTCACATCCTCATACGGGCAGCTTTTGAAGCACGAGGGGGCGGCCTTCTTATCCAAAACGCCCACGACGATGATTCCGCCATCAGCATTCGCCAAGCAAGCTGCCGCCCCAGCGATCTCACGCGAAAGCTCCTTTGGATTGCTACACCACCCCTTAACCTCGAGCGTCTGCCCCTCGAGTGTACAAGGTGGGGCGGAATGCACCCTCTCAAGGAAGTCCTTGACCGGCTGAATGAGTCCTTCTCTTCTTGTTAGCATACGCCATTCATACCATGATTTCCTGGCTGAGCCTCCTGCAGGACAATTCTACCACCGCTGGGTGGCGCAGAGCGCAGCTCTGCGCTTCCGCGTGCTGGATTAGCGCAGGTCATGCCCACCCACAAACGCTATTCTGTGCCTGGAGACCTGCAATTCCTCACCAGCAGCACTTATCGCCGCAGCAAGCTTCTTGAGAGTGATCGCCTGTTGGCCGCAGAGCTGCGCTCTGTGCCAGCTGGCGGGAACATTTTACTTGCCCTTGCTCATGGGCGCACACATGAAAGACAATGTGCGCGCTACCCGTGGGAATGACCGGTGCTTCTGAAGGCGTCCAGTCCCAAATGACACCAACACGCCCCCGCTTTTGCTCTTGACAGGAGGCTGGGAAAAAGGTAGCCTATGCTGGTTGACCTATGGAGAGCGCCGGCAGAGAGCGCGGGAAGGAGATTCGAAAGCGGCCCGCAGAGGACGCAAGACGACAACAAAATGCAGGAAAGATGTTAAATAGAGGGAACGAACCTAAGGATTTATTGAAAACACGGCACTTAGCGTTTTTTTGAGCGAAAAACGAACCCAAAACGAACTCAATTTTGAGCGCAAAAAGTGCAGAAAATGGGGAACAGGGAACAGAAAACACGGAACAGGGGACAGAGAAGAGGTGACAGGGAAGAGGGAACAGGGAATGGTGGACAGGCTCCCATCACATGGACTACGCAGCAGGGGACGCCAAGAAAGCACCCGATTAGCTCACCATTACTCTCTCTTCCCTATTCCCTGTTCCCTGTAGCTGGCAGGAGCTTTGGCAGGCGCAGCAGGCAGAGACAAGACGTCGCTTGGGACGGGCAAAGAACGAACGTAGCGACTTCAAAAATGAACGACCGATGCGGGAATGTCTATGAAAACAAAGGACCGCTGTGGGAAACTCGGGAACGATGCGGGAATGTGTATGAAAACACAGCTACTTAGCTGCTTAAAGCGCGAATGTTGTTGAAAATAAAGGCGGTTAATAGGTGGCAAAGGGATTACACATTGACGAGGATTTTTGACGAGGATTCTTCTTGCCAGCCTGGCCCTGTAGATGTTATTTGAATAGATTCCCACTTTTGACGTGCATCGAAACGGTACATGAGTCAACCAAGAATTCAGTTCGCGGACCACGCAGCGGTGGAGAGAAAGCCGCGCAGAACCGTCGGGCTGGCAGTAGTCGGCCTGGGGACTGTCGGAACAGGAACGGTAAAGGTGCTGGTCGAGCACCAGCGTGAAATCCAGCGGCGGCTGGGCTGCAAGCTGGAGCTCAAGACCATCTGTTCGCTCGGCATCCGCAAGAAAGATGTGTCCTGGCTCGGCAGGCAAGTGAAAACCACGGTGGACTGGCATGAAGTGGTGCGCGATCCTGAAATTGATATTGTCGTGGAACTGGTGGGAGTGCTGTCCGTGGCGCGCGCCATTGCCTTTGCGGCCATCGACGCCGGCAAGCACCTGGTGACCGCGAACAAGCAACTGGTGGCGGAATGCGGGGTGGCGCTTGCGGAGCACGCCCGCGCCGCCGGCGTGAGCCTCGGCATCGAAGCTTGCGTCGCGGGAGGCACGCCCATCCTGCACGCCATTCGCGAAGGGCTGGCGGGCGAGCACTTCGCCGGCGTGTACGGCATCCTGAACGGCACCACCAATTACATCCTCACGGAAATGGAGCGCCGCGGCTGCAGCTTCGCCGAAGCGCTGGCCGAAGCGCAGCAAGAAGGCTATGCCGAGCCCGATCCCACCTTTGATGTGGAAGGGTACGATGCCCGCTACAAGATTGCCATTCTCGCCATGTTATGTTTTGGCCAGGCGGTGCGCGTCGAGGAGATTCCTGCGCAAGGGATCACCGCGATCGAGCAAGTGGACTTCGCTTATGCCCGCCGCTTGAACCATACGATCCGCTTGATCGCCTCCGCCCGCCGCCGCGCTCGCGGCCGCCTGGAAATTTTCGTGCGGCCCATGATGATTCCGGCCAGCAGCCAACTGGCCAACGTGCTAGGCTCGATCAACGGAATCCTGTTGATGGGAAACAAGGGCGGGAACACCACCATCACCGGCCGGGGCGCCGGGGGTGAACCCACCGGCGTCGCAGTGCTCTCCGACGTGGTTGAAATCGCCCGCGCCATGGCGACGGGCGGAGGTGGCTCGACTCCCCTGGGGTACGAGACCTGGCATCCGTCCAGAATCGCTCCTGCCTCGGAAAACATCATCTCCGCTTACCTTCGCCTGGTGGTCCGCGATCGCCCCGGAATCCTGGCGCGCGTCTGCGCCCTGCTGGCCCGCCACCGCATCAACATCGATTCGGTGCTCCAGGAACCCGCCCTGCCCAAGAACCATCTCCCCTTTGTCATGACCCTCGAACCCAGGCGCGAGAAGCACGTGGCGCAGGCCGTGGCCGAAATCGCGCGCCTCCCCTTCATGGCCCGCCCACCGCTCATGCTGCCGTTCGCCGAATTGCCATGACCTAAGAACAGTGACGAGTGATGAGTGACAAGTGACGAGCAAGAACAACAGGAGTCAGGAGTCAGAAGGAATTGGAACCGGCGCCGCAGCGCGGCCTTCGGCCGCAAGCCAGATTTCAGATTTCAAATTCCAGAAGGGGCATGGCAACGACTCCTCCGAGGGAAAATCTTTGCGCGCCGCAAAGAAGTTCACTGTTATTAATGCAGAAACTACGAATGGGATCAGAGACCGGGAACACTTGCCTGGTGAGCCGGCTGGGACTCGAACCCAGAACCCCTGCCTTAAAAGGGCAGTGCTCCACCGTTGAGCTACCGGCCCACGTTGGTTGCTCGCAAGGTTTGTCGTTCAGCAATCCTGCCGCCGACGGCCAAGATGCTGCGCCCCTCGTCATTCAGAACGGGAAGACACCGAAGGGTGTGGCCTCGCGCTGCACATCCTAACAACTTACACCAGTGGGACCGCGCCCGTAAATACCAATCGCAGCAGGATCTCTTAACCCCGGATGCCTGCGGGTCTCACTTCGGGTTGAGATATTGCCGCTTGCGCGCTACTCTGTTTGGGCTCCAGGTTGACGCCCGGAAGGGGGAGAACCTGTTGTGGGTATCCGGCAATTCATCTGGACTCTATTTGATTTGAGAGGAGAAGAATCATGGTGAAGGTTAAAGATCTAAAGGTGAACGAACCGACCCAGCGCTTGCGCGGTACCCTGCCGAAGATCGGAATCCGGCCGGCCATCGATGGGCGGCGCAAGGGCGTCCGGGAATCGCTGGAAAACCAGACCATGGAAATGGCGAAGTCCGCCGCCAAGTTTTTTGACGAGCATCTGCGGCACCCCAACGGACTCCCTGTGGAATGTGTGATCTCTGACACCTGCATCGGCGGTGTGGCGGAGGCGGCGGAGGCCGCGGATAAGTTTGCGCGCCAGGGTGTGGGACTTTCTCTTACCGTTTCGCCCTGTTGGTGCTACGGTTCGGAGACCATGGATATGGATCCCCTGACGCCCAAAGCGGTCTGGGGTTTCAACGGTACCGAGCGGCCCGGCGCGGTCTACCTGGCAGCAGTATTGGCGGGGCACAATCAGAAAGGACTGCCCGCATTCGGCATTTATGGAAAGGACGTGCAGGACGCAGGTGATAAGAGCATCCCGAGGGATGTCCAGGAAAAGCTCCTGCGCTTCGCCAAAGCCGGGCTGGCAGCGGCGGAAATGAAAGGCAAGTCCTATCTTTCACTCGGCTCCGTTTCCATGGGCATTGCGGGTTCTACGGTTGACCCGGCTTTCTTCCAGAACTATCTGGGAATGCGCAATGAGTATGTGGATATGTCGGAATTCGTCCGGCGGATCGACGAAAAAATCTATGACCAGGAAGAGTACAAACGCGCCTATGAATGGGTCAAGGCGAACTGCCCCGAAGGAAAGGATCATAACGTTCCGGAAATGCCGCGGGCCAAGAAGGACGCCGACTGGCACACAGTCGTGAAGATGACCCTGATCGCACGCGACCTGATGGTGGGGAATGGCAGGCTGGCGGAGATAGGATTTGGCGAAGAGGCTCTTGGACATAACGCAATTCTGGCCGGGTTCCAGGGTCAGCGGCATTGGACTGACCACTTCCCCAACGGGGACTTCATGGAGGCAATCCTCAATTCCTCCTTCGATTGGAACGGCATCCGGGAGGCTTTTGTCTTCGCCACCGAGAACGATGCGCTCAACGGCGCCACCATGCTGTTCGGACATTTGCTGACCGACACGGCACAGATCTTCGCTGACGTGCGGACCTACTGGAGTCCGGAGGCAGTCAAACGCGTCACCGGAAAGAGTCTGACCGGAAAGGCCAGCGGAGGCATCATCCACCTGATCAACTCCGGCGCGGCCACCCTCGATGCCACCGGTGAACAGATGAAGGATGGCGAGAGGGTCCTGAAGCCGTACTGGGAGATCACTGCGGAGGAAGTCGGGCGATGCTTGGACGCCACACAATGGAGCCCGGCGATTGTCGAGTACTTCCGCGGCGGCGGGTTCTCTTCCACGTTTGCGACCAAGGGCGAATTGCCGGTGACCATGGCGCGCCTCAACTTGGTGCAGGGTCTGGGACCCGTGCTCCAGATCGCCGAGGGCTACACGGTGGAGTTGCCTAAGGAGGCGCACGACATCCTTGACCTGAGAACCAATGCCACTTGGCCCACCACTTGGTTTGCTCCTACGCTCACGGGTGAAGGTCCCTTCCACGATGTCTATTCTGTGATGAACAACTGGGGCGCTAACCACGGCGCCATCAGCTATGGCCACATCGGCGACCTGCTGATCTCCCTGGCTTCGATCCTGCGCATCCCTGTCTGCATGCACAACGTACCGGCGGAGCGGGTCTTCCGCCCCAGCGCCTGGACGGCCTTCGGCGCTCAGGACCCGCAGGGAGCGGATTATCGCGCCTGCGCCACCTTTGGTCCCGTGTACGGCAAGAAGTAACGCCGAGCAAGTAGGGGCGGTTCGCGAACCGCCCTTGCTTCGCTCACGCGATTAACTTCTCCAGGTATTGTTTTTCCTTCCGAATGTCGTCGATTTGCCGGGGACCGGAAATCTCCCTTTCAATAGTAAGAGGTCCGTCGTAACCGAGCTCCTTCAGGCGTGGAATAAGCATGGGGAAATTCGCCTTCCCTTGGCCGATGGGGACTTCTTCGCCCAAATCTTTCGGGTCAGTGGGAAAGAGCCCGTCCTTGGCGTGGATGCCGCGCACGAGCTTGCCGATCACGTCCAGCGCATCGAGCGGGTTCCCTTTGCCGTAAAGGATCAGGTTGGCGGTGTCCAGGTTGACGAACTGGTTGTCGAGTCCCACGTCGGTGATGGCCCTGAGCAAAGTTATGGGGGTTTCCTGCCCCGTCTCATACAGCATCATCTGGCCGTTCGCCTTGAGATGAGTCGCGACTTCGCGAAGGGCTTCCAGAGTCTCCTTGTAGAGAGGGTCGTTGGGATTCTCGGGAATGAATCCAAAGTGCGCGTGAATGGCGGGAAGCCCCAGTTTCTTGGCGAAATCGGAAGCTTGCTTGAGGTGGGCGATTCGCTGCGGGCGGTATTGCCGGGGTACCAAACCAATCGTCAGCGGGCCCTGGTAGAAGTCATAGATTTGGGGTCCTGGGCCACTGGTATTGAGGGCTGTGACCTCAAGATTGAACTTCCGCGCCGCCTCCCGGATGCCCTCCAGCATTGCGTTGGAGAGATCCTCCGTCGAAACCTGGCAGGTTGGGATTCCAAGGTCATGTACTTTTTGCAACGCCTTATCGGGGTCTTTTCCCATATCCAAAATCAAGCCCAGGCGCATGCCTTTTTGGGCGGGGGCAGCGGGAAGTCCGTGCATCAGCCCAACGGTCCCCGCAGCGGCGGAAACTTTCAGGAAATGGCGTCGGTCGAGTGTTTGCATTAATGGTTACCTCGTGAAACAGGATTCAGGAGTCAGGATTCAGGACTCAGGACCCAGTTGTCAGGTGAGAAACCGGGACCTGGAGGCTGGAGCGATTTCAGATTTTGGATTTTGGATTGCACCCATCTACCACCTACCACCCGCTATGTACGACCTATCTTCCGACCCTTGAATCCCGACTCCTGAATCCTGACTCCTGTCTTGTTGACAACTTCTGAGCGTAGAGCATAGTATCCAATTTGGGGCAGAATTGCTCGGGATTAGCGATGAATTCCTGTGAGTGATCCGACATGAAACAAGCATACCTGGATTGCTTTTCTGGCATTAGTGGGGACATGTTTGTCGGTGCATTGGTGGACCTAGGCTTGCCGCTGGACCGGCTGTTTGCCGAACTGAGGAAGATTCCACTGGGCTTTTACGAGTTCAAGCGCACGCGCGCGGTGCGGGGACATCTGGTGGGAACCCGGATCGAGATCAGCATCCCGGGGAAGCAGCCCAGCCGGAAGCTTGGGGGCATCGCGGAACTGATTGTGCAGAGCGCACTGTCGGAAAGCGTCAAACAACGCGTCCTGGAGGTTTTTAACCGCTTGGCGGAGGCGGAAGGAAAGCTGCACAACATGCCACCCACAGAAGTGCACTTCCACGAGATTGGCGCCGTGGATTCGATTCTCGACATCGTGGGAACCTGTGTCGGGCTCGAGTTGCTCGATATTTCTGCGCTCACCTGTTCGCCGGTGAATGTGGGCAGCGGATGCGTGTATGCGGCGCACGGTTCGTTGCCGCTTCCGGCTCCCGCCGCTCTCGAACTACTGAAGGATGTCCCCATCTATTCTTCGGGTGTCGAGGGAGAACTGGTGACTCCAACCGGGGCGGCGCTCATCACCACGCTGGCCGCGAGCTTTGGACCCATCCCGGCAATGAAAGTGGAGCGCATTGGATACGGTGCTGGAGCAAGGGAAATTCCGGGGCAGCCGAACCTGGCGCGCTTGCTGGTGGGGCAGAGCGCTGAGGTCGTGACGACACGCGATGGCTTTCCCGGAGATGAAGTGGCTTCGGTCATTGAGGCCAATTTGGACGACATGAGCCCGCAGCTTTACGGCTTTTTCGTTGACCAGGCTCTGGCTGCAGGCGCGCTGGACGTGACTTGCACTCCCATCCAGATGAAGAAGAACCGCCCGGGAATCCTGTTGAGTGTGCTTTGCGCTCCTCAGACCAGCGACGCACTGGCCCAACTGCTCTTTGAACAAACCACCACCATCGGCGTGCGTATCTACGAGGTGCGGCGTAAGGTTCTCGACCGCGAACTCATCAGCGTGGAGACGCCTTACGGTGCCGTCAAGGTCAAAGTGGCCAGGCGGGACGGGAAAACGCTGAATGTCGCGCCGGAATATGAAGATTGCCAGCGCTTGGCGACGGAGAAGGGCGTCCCACTCAAGCAGGTGATCATTGCGGCGCAAGCAGCCTACCTGCAAGGGGGCGAGAAGCCGGAGGTCGAACCCTCCCCCGAAACCACGGCTAGGGCGCCAGAGGCCGAAGCCCCCGCCGAGCTAGTAACCCCGGATGGCGAGGGCGAGAAGGCGACGGGCGCATGAAAGAGTTCTACATCACCACACCTATTTACTACCCCAACGCCCGGCCCCACGTCGGCTCGGCCTACACAACGATTGTTTGTGACGTGCTGGCACGCTACAAGCGCATGTGCGGTTACGACGTGGCTTTTCTTACCGGCACGGACGAGCACGGGGAGAAGCTCGAACGCGCTGCCGCCGCGGCAGGCCAGTCGCCCATTCAGTTTGTCGCGGAGAAACGAAAGCTCTTTGTCCAGCTTTGGGAAAAGCTCGGTATACCCGTGACCGTCTATCCCGACTGCAAACCGGATTCGCTGCGCTTCATTTACACTACCCACCCTGATCATGAACGGTCGGTCCAGCGGCTGCTGGTTCGCGCCCGCGAGCGAGGCTTCGTCGATAAGCGCCGCTACGAGGGCCGGTACTGCGTTTCCGACGAGCGATATATCTCCGAAGGTACCGACCCGGTGAACTGCGATATCTGCGGGAGGCCAGCGGAGCTGATCAGCGAGGACAATTACTTCTTCAAGCTTTCCGCCTTCCAAGATCGTCTGCTCGAACTCTACGACGAGCATCCGGAATTCGTGCAGCCGGGGTATCGCCGGAACGAAGTCAAGAGCTTCGTGAAGAGCGGGCTGCGCGACATTTCCGTAAGCCGCAAGCGCCTCAAGTGGGGCATCCCGTGGCCCGATGATCCCGAGCAGGTCTTCTACGTGTGGTACGACGCGCTCACCAGCTACATGACGGGCATTGGCTACGCACAGGGTGAAAACGGCAGCCCCGAGTTCCAAAAGTACTGGCGCAACAAACCGGGCGAGTCCGAACTTGTCCACATGATTGGGAAGGACATCCTGCGCTTCCACGCCGTCTATTGGCCGGCGTTCATTATGGCCGCGTACCCCAACCAGCCGGAGATGCTGCCCACCACTGTCTTCGCGCACGGATGGATCTATTACGAGCAAGATAAGATGTCGAAATCGAAGGGCAATGTCGTCTATCCCGAGCCCATCGTCGACGCGCTCGACTCCTTCGGCGCGCCGGGGAACGACGCGCTGCGTTACTACTTGTTGCGCGAAGCTACGTTCGGGCAAGATACAAGCTTTTCGTATGAGGGGCTGGTTCAGCGCTACAACTCGGATCTTGCGAATGGGCTCGGCAACCTCACGAGCCGAACGCTCGCGATGATCTTGAGGTACTGCGAACGCAAGGTTCCCGATGTGTCAGAGTTGAACAAACGACTGCGAGGAATATGGGATGCACCGGAAGCAAATGCGAGCCGCGAAAGATTTGTGAGGGAAATATCTCTTGCGTACGAAAACTTTGAGTTTTCGAGTGCAGCAGAAAAGGTCTCGAGGGTCGTCGCTCATTACGGCGATGAGTTCCTCGCCATGCATCAACCCTGGGCACACGCGCAAAACCCTGAACAGCGCTGGTTTGTTGACGGTGTGCTGTATATAGCGTTGGAGGCTGTGCGCGCCGCCGCTGTGCTCGCTCACCCCATCCTTCCTAAAGCAACCGAGAGAATCTGGGCACTGTTAGGGTGCACGGAGTATCTCGGGAAGATCGAAGATCAGCGACTGGACCAGCTCAAATGGGGCGAGCTAAGGCCCGGCACAATAGTTGGCAAACCTGAGCCCATTTTCCCGCGACTCGATAAGGCGGCGACACTCGCTAAGCTTGACGAACTCGCCGAGCGCGACCGCGAGCGCGGCAAGCCAACGGTAGGGGCGCTTCGCGAAGCGCCCCTACAAGCCAACTCCGCCGAAGCCGACCGCAACCGAGATAAGCCAAAGGAGAAATCGAAACCCATGCAACCAGAAACCACCAAGGTACCAGAGGTTAAACCCGCCACCAGCCCCCAGTCCCCAGCCCCCGGTCCCCAGCCCCCAACCTCTAGCCCCGCGCTGATTTCCATCGAGGATTTCGCCAAGGTGGACATGAGAGTAGGCGAAGTGAAAGCCGCCGAGCGCGTTCCTGGCGCTTCAAAACTCTTGAAGCTGATGGTGGATATCGGCACGGAAGTCCGCCAGCTTGTGGCCGGACTTGCTGAATACTATCAGCCCGAAAGCCTGATTGGAATGAAAGTCGTGGTGGTCACCAATCTCCAGCCGCGCAAACTTCGCGGGGTGGAATCGAACGGCATGATCGTTGCGGCTTCGGCCGACGAGCCAGGCCGACCCGTCCTAGTGACCTTCAAGGAAGACATAGCGAACGGAGCGAGGCTCAGGTAATTGAATCATTGATTCATTTGTTCATTGACTCATTGAATCGTCGAATCGCGAAATCGTTGATTCAGGGGTTTGGTACTTCAATGGATCAATGAATAAATGAATCAATGAATAAATTCCTTCTGGACTCTCACGCCCATCTGGACGATCCGGGCTTCGATGCTGACCGCGAGGCGGTGATCGAACGGGCCCGCGCAGCCGGCCTGCGCTATCTCTTGGCGGTGGGAGGCGGCACGGGACCGGATAATCTCGAAGGGTCCATCACCCTTGCTGAGTGCCGTGAATGGATTTACGCCACGGTGGGCGTTCACCCCCACGAAGCGAGACATTTCGAGGGACGTCACGCCGAGCAAATCCGCAAACTGGCGCAACGTCCCAAGGTGGTGGCCATTGGTGAAATTGGCCTCGACTACTATCACGACCACTCCCCTCGCGAGATTCAGAAGCTGACCCTTATCCGGCAATTGGAATTGGCCCGGGAAGCAAGACTTCCCATTGTCATTCATTGCCGCGATGCCTGGGCGGACCTCACGGAGATTATTCAGGCCCACTGGGAATCGAGCGGGCTCGGCGGCATCCTACATTGCTTCTCGGGCGACCGCCAAGATGCTCTGAAGTTTCTCAATTGGGGATTCCAGGTTTCGTTTGCGGGGAACGTGACGTATAAGAAAGCGGAGAACCTCCGCGAGGCGGCGCGGGCGATTCCACTGGACCGTTTATTGATAGAAACCGATTGCCCCTACCTGGCCCCGGTTCCACACCGGGGTAAGCGCAACGAGCCGGCCTTTGTGATCGAAGTTGCCCGGACGCTGGCCGCGCTCCGAAACCTGGGCGTAGAAGAGTTCGGAGAAATAGTGGTCCGGAACTTCGAACGGTTTTTCGCGCTAGACAGCCAATAGTTATGCCTTTCAACTGCTGGAAGTGCCGCGAGAAGATTGCGTATCCATCCGGAAGCCGTGTGGGCACGCTCGACGTCTGCCCCAAGTGCGACGCCGACTTGCATGCCTGCCGCAATTGCCAATTCTACGACCCCGGCAAACATAATCAGTGCGCGGAAACCCAGGCCGAATGGGTCCGCGATAAAGAAGCCGCTAACTACTGTGACTACTTCCGACCTAATCCTACCCTCCTGGCAAGCGCGGATCGCCCCGCCTCTAAGGCCGACGACGCCAAGAAGAAGTTCGACTCGCTGTTCAAGATTTGACGAAGTGGCGTTAGCCTTGCACGGAAACTATGACAGCGTGTGGTTTCTCTGATAGACTCGCCCTGACTACAGATTCAAGATTCCAGATTCAAGAGGCGCGCGGTGCGGTACGAACGGTTTGAGCAACTTCCGGTGTGGCAAGCAAGTGTCGAACTGGCTCTGGCGACCTACGACATGACCGCACAGCCGGCCTTCCGGCGTCAGCGTAGTCTGCGTGACCAGCTCGAACGTGCCACGCTTTCCGTTTCGAACAACATCGCTGAAGGGTTCGAAAGGGGTACAAATCAGGAATTGCTCACCTTCCTGTATATCGCTCGCGGCTCCGCGGGAGAAACACGCTCGATGCTGTGCCTGCTCGAACGCATGCCCGCTTTCAGCAATCTGGAATCCGAAATCTTGATCTGAAATCCAAAATCGAAAGCATTTCCAGGCAGCTCGGTGCTTGGATTCGCTCCCTACGGGACTCTGACATGAAGGGTCAGCGCTACGTCACGGAAAAAACGCGCCGGGTGACCCAGGCCCGCCACGAGCGGGAGGAGTTCCTGAGGAAATTGGAGCAGATTCGGAAGGGGAGTGCCCCGGGAACAGAAAAGCCTTGAGATGAATCCGCCTGTTTTCTTGAATCTGGAATTTGAGATCTCCGATACGGCACCCGCCTCGACTCCAAGAAGAAGTTCGACTCGCTGTCTAGAGGTTAGCTGCGTTGCCAAGCTGCACTAGCGCTCCGCCTCTTCAAGTTGGTCGCGGCCAGAAGCGCAAGCAGCCCTGTTCCCATTTCGCACAGGCTAAGCCACGTCAAATCCACCGGCCTTTTCGAAGGCATGGGCGACGCGCAGGAGCCTTGCCTCGTCGAAGTGCCTGGCGAGAAGTTGCATGCCCACCGGAAGGTGTGGTTCCCCTTTGGTCTTTCCGCACGGAACGGAAATGCCCGGGATGCCGGCCAGGCTGGCGGTAACGGTGTAGATATCGGCGAGGTACATTTGCAAGGGGTCGTCCATACGCTCGCCGAGCTTGAAGGCGGGGATGGGGGAGGTTGGGGTGACGATCACGTCCACCTCGTCAAATGCTTCCAGGAAATCCCTGGTGATGAGGGTGCGCACTTTCTGGGCTTTCAGGTAATAGGCATCGTAGTAGCCGGAGCTTAGGACGTAGGTGCCAAGCATAATGCGCCTCTTCACCTCGGCGCCAAACCCTCCGTAGCGTGTCTGCTTGTACATCTCTTGCAAATCCGCGTACTCAGCGGAGCGGAATCCATAGCGCACGCCATCGTAGCGCGCCAGATTCGAGCTGGCCTCGGCCATGCAGATGATGTAGTAACAGCCAATGGCATAATCGGTGTGGGGAAGGCTTATGGGAACGACCTGGCATCCCAGCTTCGCCAGCAAGTCAACTCCCTTTTGGATGTTATCTCCAATTTCCGGATTGAGTCCCTTGAGATACTCGCTTGGGACGCCCACCTTGAGGCCGCGCACGTCTTGATCCAGCCCTGCGACGTAGTCCTCAACCGGAATGTCCGCCGAGGTGGAGTCGTGCGGGTCGCGGCCCGCAATCGTCTGCAGCAGACGCGCCACATCGCGGACGGAGCGGCCGAACGGCCCAATGTGATCGAGCGAGGAGGCGAAAGCCACCAGTCCGAACCGCGACACCCTGCCGTACGTCCCCATCATGCCCACAATTCCACAAAGGGCCGCCGGTTGCCGGATGGAGCCGCCCGTGTCAGAGCCAAGAGACGCCACGGCCATATTCGCCGCGACCGCCGCGGCTGAACCGCCACTCGATCCTCCGGGGACTCGGGTTAAATCGTGAGGGTTGTGGGTGGTGAAAAACCCGGAGTTTTCCGTTGAAGATCCCATCGCGAATTCGTCGCAATTCGTCTTGCCTAGAATGACCGCGCCTGCCGCCTCCAACCTTTCCACGGCGGGGGCATCATAGGGGGCGAGGTAATTCGCAAGAATCTTCGAGGCGCAGGTGTTCCGCACGCCTCGCGTCAGAATCACGTCCTTCACCGCCACGGGGATTCCACCCAGCGGACCCAAGGGCTCGCCGGCGGCAAGCTGCCGGTCAATCTTTGACGCCTGCTCGAGGGCGCGTTCAGGGCACAACTGCAAAAAGGCACGGACCTCTTTGTCGCGCCGCTCGATGTGATCAAAGTGAGCTTGTGCAACCTCCACCGCAGATGTTTCGCGCTTGACCAGAAGGTTATGGAGTGGGTCGATAGTGAGTTCAATTAGGTTCATAGGCGTTCACAAATCCGGTCAGATTCGGCAAGCTCGACTGCCGTTCGGGGCCGTCGCTGTCGCGATATGTCTGCTACGTTGTTTGCTGCCCGACCCCCTCACCCGCCCCGCGTCCCGATGAAGTGCATCGGGATCGCGGGCCACCCTCTCCCCCAAGGGGGAGAGGGCAGTGAATTTGAATTAACTCTCCCCTCGCCCCCTTGGGAGAGGGGACGGGGGTGAGGGGGTCCTTCGGTCCGGCCCTGCGGGATAGAGCAGTAATCCCGTGACGGCACCTAAGGTGGCGGTTGCCACCGGCGCCTATTCCTCCTTTTCGATGACGCGAGGAACACGGAAACAACCCGCGCTCTGATCGGGAGCATTGGCGAGGGCCTCGTCCTGCTCGAATGTCTTGTGCGGCTCGTCTGCCCGCAAGGAAGGGTTCGCCGCAGCGGGATAGGTCACCTGCGCCATCGGTTCCACTTGCGAGGTATCTAGCTCATTCAGCTTCTGCATGTACTGGAGGATGGAATCGAGCTGCGGGAGAAATTTCTTCACCTCTTCGGGAGTCAATTCGAGGTGGGCGAGTTCAGCGACGTAGCGCACGTCCTTTTCTTCGAGTGCCATCAGTCTACCTTTCCACGCTTGGGTCCGAAGTATTTGGCGTAAGGCCGTCCAATCACTTGCGCCATGTCGGGAGCCTTGCCGGAAACCTGTCTCGCCCAATCCTTCCGGTTGGGTTTGGAGACAGGCAGATTTCCTGGCCGCCACTGTGCACTGTCGCTGCGACCGAGCTTGCCGACGCGTAAGATCCTGAGATGTTTTACCACGGGCTTGCCCAAAAAGTTGTTAACATGCGCCCGGATTTCCTCCGCCATCTGTTGCAGGGGTTCGGCCCAGCCGGCATCGTCCGTGGCCAGCGTCAAAGTTCCCGCGCTGAACGCCACTGGCCGGCACTGTCTGGCCAGCGCCTTTCCTGCCGCGCGAGTCCAGAGAGGGGCCAGGACTTCGACCACGGGGGGTTCCAGGCGGGACAACTGAGGCTTGAGCACCTTGGTTAGAATGTTCCCGATCTCTTCCATCGCTTGGCTCCGATGATCCGGACTTCTGAGGCAGATAGACTTGGCAGTCTAGCACATCGGGGCCAGTCGAGGGAATCACTTGTGACCCTGCTCGCAGGTCTCCTATAATTCCAGCGCATGCGTTTTCTCCTTGCCTCAGCTTCGCCACGGCGCCGGGAATTGTTGCGCAACGCCGGCTTCGATTTCGACGTCCAACCCAGCCATATCGTTGAAGAGATCCAGCAGGGCGAGTCGCCGGAGGAATTTGCCCGCCGCGCGGCGCGGGAGAAGGCCGTGCAAGTCGCGGCCTCCTGTCCTGCGGGCAGCTTCGTCTTAGGGGCGGATACGGTGGTCGTCATCGACGGAGAGACGCTGGGAAAGCCGTCAGGCCGGCAGGACGCTACGCGCATGCTCCGGCTTCTATCCGGTCGAACCCATCAGGTGCACACCGGCATTTGCCTGGTACGGGCGCCAGGCGAAATTGAAGCCCTCAAGCACGAGACAACCTTCGTGACCTTCCGTGAGCTGGATGAGGAAGAGATTCGCAGTTACGTCGAAAGCGGTGAGCCTCTGGACAAGGCAGGCGCCTATGCGGTTCAAGGGCTCGCATCCAGGTTTGTCACCTGCATCTCGGGTTGCTACTTCAACGTTGTGGGCTTGCCTGTCGCGCTTGTTTACGAAACCCTTAAACCGCTCATGAAAGCAGAAGTCAGAAGTCAGAAGCCGGAAGTCGGGAGGTAGTTGCCAGCGTCACGGTTTCTTTCAGGATTCTGCTAAAGGATTATCCGCTCGTCGCCTTCCCGCCTCGTCACCCGTTCCCGGTCAAGGTACTCGAGCAAAGGAATGGCGTATTTCCTGCTCAGTCCCGTGATCTCCTTGAAAACCGCGACGTTGATGCGGTTACTTTGAGCTTTGCGCCGGACAAGTAGCTCCTTCAATTGCTGTAACGCCGAGCGGTGAAAAATCAAATCCTCGGTCACTTTGAGGAGCACTTTCTCCTTGAGCAAGATTTGGAGCAGTTTTTCGGCTCGCGGGCGGTCGATGCGCAGCTTGGCCAGGACCTCCGGCGCGCCGGGAACCGCCAGCCCCCTTCTCTCAAATGCCGCGCTGATCTGATCCTTGGCAACCTGCTCTTCAGGAGTCAGTTGAATCCTGCGTCCTGCGAGCCGCACCGTTTCGCCCTGCACATCCACTTTGCCTTGAGCGGCCAGTGTTTGAAGGAGCGCGTTGAATAGCAAGTTTGAAGGCGATGCGGGGTGCGGCGAACTTCGGGTGTCGGTTCTCGAGCGCAGGTCTTCCTTGGGCAACCCCGCAACCAGAGGGTTTTGGGCGTGGAATTTCTCAAGCTGTTCAATCACCCTTGTGGCCAATTCTTGGAAATGTCCCTGGTGCACGAACAACTCCGGCGGCTGCCCCAGCAGCGCAAGCCGATTCGTGGAGGCAAGCACCCTGCCGACGCGCAAGACCTCAGCAGGAGACCATCCGGTGCGGGACACGAGTCCAGAGAGGGGAGCTTCTCCGGCTTGTCGCACCAGCCGTTCAAGCCTAACTTCCGAATCGCCTTTCTCCAAGGTGTCGAGAAACGGCACGACAGTTGCATCTCCCAAGCGGTGCCTGGCGGGCTGGTTATCAAGGACCGATCCGCCCCCGATGGTGGTGACGGGTGAGAACTGGCGGATGATAAAGCGATCTCCCGGCATTAACACGCTTGGTTCGGAGAGCCGGAGTTGAGCGAACGCACTGCTTCCAGGCTCCAACTCCTTTCCCTCTAACAGAACCACTTCGGCAATCGTCTCGGCTGTGCCACAGTGGAAATGGAACCTGGCGCGGTTTTTCAAAGCCCGTGCCGCGGGCAGCAGGTTCAACCTGCAATCCAAACGCGATGTCGCCTGGAAAAGTCCCGGCGGCGCCAGGATCATTCCACGGGAAATTTCCTTTGCCTCGATGCCGGGCAAGTTTACCGCCGTCCGCTGTCCTGCCAAGGCGGTTCGGGCGGGAGCGTTATGAACCTCGATGCCGCGCACGCGCACCCGCCGGCCCAGAGGATAGATTTCCACTTCCGCGTCCTTCTCGATTCTTCCGGCGATAAGCGTTCCGGTCACCACCGTGCCAAATCCCTTCATTACAAAAGCGCGGTCAATAGGGAGCCGGAAGGGAAGCTCTTCCGGTTTGGGAGTCACCTCCAGCGCCAAGCGTCGCAGCTCGTCCTTGAGAGCCTCGAGACCTTCGCCGGTCTTGGCGCTCACCTGGAGGAGCGGCGCGTCCTCGAGGAAAGAACCACGCACAAACTCCTGCATCTCCAGCCGAACCAGGTCCATGATCTCCCTGTCCACCAGGTCTGACTTGGTGATGGCCACCAGGCCTTTGCGAATCCCCAGTAGTTTGCAAATGTCAAAATGTTCGCGAGTTTGAGGCTTAATGGACTCGTCGGCCGCCACAACAAGGATGACCAGGTCGATCCCTCCCACTCCCGCCAGCATGTTTCTCACGAAGCGCTCGTGGCCCGGCACGTCAATGAAGCCGACACGTATTCCCTCGCCGAGGTCCAGGTGGGCGAAGCCAAGGTCAATCGTTATTCCGCGCTTCTTCTCTTCCTCCAGGCGGTCGGGGTCAATGCCCGTCAGCGCCAGCACTAACGCTGACTTGCCGTGATCAATGTGACCTGCTGTCCCCACTATCAGGTGTCGCATCGGTTCTTTGATTATGCGAGAAAGGAGGCCTGGAGGCAACCGCTGCGAAGCTGATCGACCAGTAGGAGCAAGCCGTGCCTATATTCAAGAATTGGATGACTCCTATGCGAGCCTATACCTGAGCAATCCGCCCACGGGAGTGAAGACCACGGACGGAATACTTACCACGGGATTGAGATTTACTTTTGGAAAGCCTCTCTGATGCAAAGGCCAAGTGGGGAAGTTCACTTCTCGGCCGACGGCTTGCTTGGCGGAGTTGCCCCCGGCTTCTCGGTTTCAGCGCCCAGCCAGACACTCACCACTCCCCAATTCCCCAGGCGCTTCTGCAGAACCAAGTCGTATTTAGCGACGGCAGAGGGGTCTTCCAAGGTTACAGCAGCCAGCGCGCGAAGCCTTTCCGGCGAGAATGTGAGGTTCTGGATCTCCACCTTGACTTCCGGCTTCGGAGCGGCGCGATGAAGCTCGCCATCCACCTGAGATGAAGGAGGGGGTTGAAGCGCCGGGATGAAATAAGTGCGGACGGCTGCATCGATCGAGCCACCTGCTTTCTTGCCTTCCGAGGTGGCCAAGTACTTGGAACGAATCTGGATGACGTCGAGGGCGTTTTCCAGGTCGTCGTGGATGACTACATCGTTCACCTTTTTCTCCGCCTGACGAATCATGTCCGGCAGCTTCGGGTCGGTCCGAACCGTGAGAGCCAGAATCGCTGCTTCGGTCACCGTCCTGTCCGGCTCCGAATCCGACTTGTTGATGACCTCAAAGAGTGTTTGAGTGGCTTGGTCGGCGTCGTACTCAGCCAGGGCGCCGTAGTAAAAGCGCCGCAAGTTGAGATCGCGCTTGTCCTCCTGAAGTTTCCAGAGGACTTGCAACGCCTCTTCGCCCCCGATAAACGCCAGTGACTGTGCGGCGTACTCGGCGGTACGGTCATCCTTGAGGGCCTCGGCCAGTTGCGGAATGATGCCCCGCCCCGCCGCGAATGCGGCGCGAAAGAGCGAGTCCGCCGCCTCAGGGTTAGGGGAGCTCAAAATGCTGTCCAAAAGTTCCCCGGCCCAGTCCTTGGAGATACACGCTTCCTCCTGCTCACCGCCTTGATTCGGGGGAGCCTGCGCCGGTGGGAGGTTTCCCGGAGGACTTGGGGGCGGCTGCTGCGCTACGCAGAGGGCGGCGAGGAAAAGGCAGCAGGCCGCGAGCAGAAGGCTCTGCGACACGCGCCTAAGCCAACCTCCGCTGTTCGGTCCGTTCGTGATGCCTTTCACCCTGTGCATTCCGCAGTCTGCCAGTTTTTGGATGCCGAGCGACCCGTAAGAGTTGGAATAACTGCCGCCCCCAGTCCCTAGCCCCTAGCCCGGTCATCCAGGATCGGAGGCAGATCGCGCAGGTCCCGCAAGAGCAAGTCCGGACCGGCCTCTTCCAGCGCTTGCGGTCCGAACCCATAAGTTACGCCACATGTCCAAACGCCCGCGTTGCGTCCTGTAAGCACATCCGTTTCGGAATCTCCGACCATGAGCGTCTTCTCTGTAGGAATCGATAAATGGCTCATCAAAGTCTTAATTCCCGTCGGATCAGGTTTCTTCACGGGAAAGCTGTCGCCGCCATAGATCTCAAAAAAGTACGGGGCGAGTCCCAGCCCGGAAATTATGGCGCGGCTGAAGCGAGCGGGCTTGTTCGTCAGGATGGCCAGCTTTCGATTCCCGAGTTCCTCCAGAGCTTCACGAACCCCTGGGTACGCGACCGTGTTATCGAGCAAGTGGCGGCCATAATAATCCAAAAAGAATACAAGCCCCATCTCCACATCGCCGTCGGGGGCTTTATCTCCCAGCGTCCGCTTGACCAGAACGGTCACACCCTGGCCCACATAGGACGTGACGACTTCGAGAGGCAGAGGGCCGAACCCCATATGCTCCCGCATTGCATTAACGCTCAGGGCCAAGTCCTTCTTGGTGTCTGCGAGCGTGCCGTCCAAGTCGAAGACGACCAGTTGGATTCCTGGCAGGGTGCGCCTGTACGTTGTCATCATCATTCCGTCCGTTCACGACCCTAGCGGAGTGGCTTCTGACTCCGGCTCCAGCGCCCGAAGCACGAGCGCCGCTTCCTCTGCTGAAATCGGGTTGAAATAGAATCCCTCACTTCCCAAATATCGGCGTACGCCCTCGACATCAGGGTGGAGTTCGATGTGCCAGTGGAAGTCGTCTGGCACCGTGTCCCACCAATCCTTGGTCGGCTTGTGCGCTTCGAGGTTGGGCTCGGTGTGGATGACGAGGTGCAAAATCACAGAAATCTTTTCAATCCTCTGAAGGCAGGGCTTCAAAAAGGAAGCAAGCGACTTCACGCGGGCCGGCTCCGCCAGATCCTTCTCAAATGAAGAGGAGTGCTGTATCGGCAGCAACCATAATTCGTACGGCGACCGCGAAGCGAAGGGACAGACTGCCACAAAATCCGCATTCTGGGCCACGACGCGCTTCCCATCCTGAATCTCCTGTTGAATGCAGTCACAAAAAATACAACGTTCTCTCCTCAGGAAATGGAATTTGCTCCACCGGAATTCAATCTCCAGGAATTGCGGCAGAACCGGCGAGGCCAACACTTGAGAGTGGCTATGACCATGTTCATTCCGGGCGACAAGCCCCTGGTCCTTGACAACAGAAACGTAGCGAAGCCGGAAGTCTCGCTTGAGGTCCAGGATGCGATCACGATAAAGGGCGATGCATTTTTCCATCTGCAGGAGCGGAAGTTCCGCCAGCGTCACTCCGTGTCGCGGAGTCTCAACCACGATCTCGTGCGCGCCAACAGGGTTCATGCGGTCGAACATGCCCACGGCCCGCCGGTCTTCCCCACCCTCGACGAGAAAGATGGGAGCGCGATCATGAAACACCCTGGCGCTCCAGGCGCCATTGGCGTCTCTCAGCTCCTGAATCGACCGGGGCGTGAAATGCTCATTTCCCGGACAAAAGGGGCAAATGGCTTCCGCATCGTCGAAATCCGCCATCACCCGCCTTCTTCCGGTCACCACCCATCGGTGAGCAACCGGGTCGAGTCGAAGTTCAGCCATTGTCGTTGGCTCTTTGTTGAGTTTCTTCCCTAGAGTCAGAAACAGTATCTGGCCTGAAGTTGCACCCTTGACGGTAAGGACGAGAAGCTCGCAACCCGTTAGTTTAGTCCCAAACGTTCCATGCGTCATCCCTGTTGAGCAGGCAATTGCTCAAATGACCTAGCGCCCCACCTCTCACGGTAGTCTGCGGCTTTTGCGAAGCATTCTCGAAAGCGATGCGCTACAGTACAGATTTCTCGACGGCTCAGCTCCGGTGTGATAACTTCACAATCTTACAAACGGAGACAGCTCATGGCTGAGATTCATCCCTTTCGCGCGCTTCATTACAACCCATCACGGATTCAGGAGCTTTGGAGAGTCGTGACGCAGCCCTACGATAAGATCTCTCCGGAGATGCAATCGCGCTACTACCGTTGCAGCCCCTTCAACCTCGTACGCGTGATACGGGGCCAGCATCACGCTGACGACAATTCCCAGGACAACGTTTACCTCCGTGCTGCGCGGCATTACCGCCAGTGGATCGAAGATCGCGTCCTGGTTTCGGAGGCGGAACCCGCGATCTACCCCTACGACCAGGAGTATGAGGTTCCGGGCTGGCCAGGAAGCAAAAAAGTACGTCGCGGCTTTATCGCCCTTTGCCGGCTGGAGGATTACGCGCAGAGGATCGTCCACCCGCATGAGGAGACTCTCTCGGCGCCCAAGACCGACCGGTTGGAGCTATTGAAGGCCACTCGCGCCCATTTCGGGCAGATCTTTGTGCTTTACAGTGACCCCACCGGACTAGTTGAATCCCTGCTGGCGGAGGAGGCGCAACAGAAACCGTGGGAGCAAGTCAGCGACGAACACAACACGCTGCATTCCGTTTGGTGCATCACTGAGCCGCGGGCAATCGAGCGAGTGGTGGCGGCGATGGCGGCCAAGAAACTTGTCATTGCCGATGGCCACCACCGGTACGAAACCGCGCTCGCTTATCGGGATTACTGCCGAATCCAGGGAATCTCCGATAGCCGGGCTGATTACGTGATGATGACCTTCATCCGAATGGAGGCCGACGGCCTCACCATCCTGCCCACTCACCGCCTCGTTCACAGCCTACCGGCTTTCAATTGGGCAGGGTTCTTATCCCAGGCCCGTTCGATCTTCGATGCGGAAGAGTTCGCGGACCAAAGCGACATCCACGACTGGGCGGAGCGTTTCTTCGAAACCCTGGCGCGAGCGGGGCGCGAAGGGCCGGCGTTCGGCGCTTACGCTGGACCCAGGAAGCTGGCCCTTCTTCGCCTGCGCAGCGACTTCAACTTGGACGGCGCCCTGAACGACCTTCCCCCAAGCCTCCGCCGGCTCGACGTCATACTGCTGCACCGTCTGATTCTCCAGCAGATCCTCGGCATCGACCCTCAGGCTGTGCGCGAGGAAAAGAACCTGACCTATTGTCGGGGATTTCCCGCTGCGGCTGCGGAAGTTGTAAATGGCGAAGCGCAACTCTGCCTTCTGCTGAACCCCACTCCGGTGGAGGCTGTGCGAGACAATGCCCTGGCCGGACTGGTGCTTCCGCAGAAGTCCACTGACTTTTACCCCAAGCTACTCTCGGGACTCGCCATCTACTGGCTGGATAACCCGGCGGGACTGTAAAGGGCAGTCCGCAGGGTTAGGTGGTCAGTTGTCCGTGGTCCGTGGTCAGTTGTAGAAGACGATGCCAACAGCGTATATCTTGTTGCAACGGACGACGGAGGACTGGCTGGTCCGTTGTCCGTCGTGCAAACTGCGCCTCGCTACGCGCCATTTACAACGGACCACTGACGACGGACCACTGCTCTTCAGGCACCGAAGGAGGTTATAGCCTCTGCGACGCTATTGAACACTTCGAACACTGTGACAAGTTTAGTGATATTTAATTGCTCGCGAAACCTCTTAGTGAGGTTTGCCAGCTTCATGCCGGCTCCCTGGGTCTGCGAGGAAGTGTAGCCGGCGACCAGTGTGCCCAGGCCGGCGCTATCAATGTAGTTGACATTCCCAAGATCCAGCACCAGGCGCTTCTTTCCCTGGGCCAGGAGATCCTTGATCTTCGTGCGGAGTTGACTGCTCTCTTCGCCTAGCGTCACGCGCCCGGACAACTCCAGCACCGTGACCCCGTTGGTTTCTTTCTCAACAAATTGCAACGCCATAATCGGCCTCCTTGACATGCATCCTACAGTCCCCGCCCCCTGCAACGCGCTCGGGACTCGCTTGCCTCCCCTCCTGAGCGCCCTCTTCGGAGCACAAACCTGGCTCATTGCGGTGTGACGGAAATCTCGAGCCGCGTTGCAGCACGGCCCTCACCCTAGTCCTGCCCTCCCGCAACGGCGCCAGGAAGTTCCAGATTCTACAGAGGATTTTGGGGAAAGTAAAGTGGGACGGGGATTTCACAACAGCTACCCGAACGGCAGCACGTTTCGCTATGCAACGTCTTCTGTGAGTCATTCGTGGATCGGAGGTGCATCAGGCTGGACTACTCGACCTTACAGATGACCGACATGATGTCGTCCATCTGGGGCGCTCCGCCGGCGAAGGTGCGGGCAGCCCGGTAGAGCCCCTGTACAAGCTCGCCCGCGGTGCTCTGCTGCTGGCATTTGATGAAATCCAGCGCGCCCTCGGTGCCAAACACGACGCCATCAACGTCCGTCGACTCCGTGATCCCGTCCGTCAACAGCAGGATCGTGTCTCCGTGCTCTAGCGGAACGACGGGACCCGAATAGAACTGCTGATCAGGAAAAATTCCCAGAGGTACCGCGGTGCTGGCAAGCACGGCTCCGATATCACCGGAAGAGTGTAGGAGATAACCCGACTCATGCCCCGCACTGGCATATTCCAGTGACCGTTTCTGTGGGTCGATGCGGCCGAGGAACATCGTGACGAATCGATTTCCACCGAGGGTGCCAGTGAGGGAGCGATTGACGCAGTTGAGGAGAGAAGAAATGTCTGGCACCATTGTCGCAAAGGCCCGCAGAGATGCGCGCACTTGCGCCATCATAAGAGCGGATCCGAATCCGTGACCCGCGATATCAGCGACGACGATGTAGAGCGAGCCGTCGAGTTGCGGAATGAAATCGAAATAGTCACCCCCCGTCTTATCTGCAGGATAGGCCGCGGCAGCAATATCGAAGCCTGGCAGCGAAGCCGTCGTGTTGTAGTACCGCTGTTGAAGTTCCCGCGCCAATGCCATATGAAACTCCTGTTCTTGTATGTTCCTGAGCGCGGTCATGTCCTTCAGCACGGAGACAAAGTGGGTCGTTGCCCCGGCCTGATCCTTGATCGGGCTGATCGTCTGTTCGGACCAAAACAGCTCACCCGACTTCTTGCGGTTGATGATAGTCCCCTTGAACGAATCGCCGGAGGTGAGCTTCCCCCAGAGGTCACGGTAGAACTCGGCGTCGTGCTGTCCTGATCTCAACACACTGGGCTTCCGCCCCAGCACCTCGGCAGCGGAGAACCCGGTTATCTTCTCGAAGGCGGGGTTCACGTATTCAATGATTCCCCGGCTGTCAGTAATCAGAATGCTGTCGGCTGTCTGCTCGACCGCTCTCGCCAGCTCGTCGAAAATCGTCCGGAACCGGGCGAAGCGTTCAGAAACCAGTTCGTGCCGATCCTCAGCCGGATCGCATGGGGCTCGGACTGGTGTCAGGAATGCCTCAACCGCTGCTTCGTTGCGCAACAGATTTTCAGGTACGCTGACATCAGAAAAAACCACAACGCCACCGCAAACCGTGCCCGAACTGTCCCGCAGCGGCGTCCCGCTGGACTCTATCCAGAGCCCCGCGGGCCGTTGCGGGTTTCTGATGAAAATCAACTCGTGAAGCGCTTCCTCCCCCCGCATGGCTCGGCCGATCGGCAGTTCCTCTGGTGGATACAGTGTCACCATGTCGGGCCTGTAAAGACCGTAAGTAGCAGGCCACGCCGCGAGATCCGCGCGCATCGCGCCGATGCCAAGTATCCGCTCGGCCTCTGGGCTGAAGAAGAGAAAATGCCCGTCGGGGTCACAAACTACCACACCCACGGCGAGGTTTTTGAAAACCGCCGTCAGAACGTCGGCGGTTCCAGGTATACCTAGTCGTGCAGAACGCGACAGGTGGGTTCGTCTAGGGAGGGCGGAGCGTGCCTTCATAGAGCACCTCGGGGAGAGATTAGGAAAAATCATACCACGCACTGACCCAGTTTCCCTGTCGCGTTCAGCACGACAATTGAACCGGGTACACCTGCGGACGACAAGTCCATTTTGTATCCCGTTGCTTCGCGCAGCAAGGTCCCGTTTTACCGTCAGGCTTGGCGGGATGGGAAACGAAGGATTTCCTCAACGATAGCGTTCACGAATGAAGTCAGCGATACCTGCGTAAGCGCGCGCGAGCGTCGGCTCGTCCGGCAGGAAGACAATGCGGAAATGACGTGTCTCTGGCGCCTGCCCAAACCCGCTGCCGTGCACCACAAAAACCTGTTTCTCGACCAGCAGGTTGCGCACGAAGTCCTCATCGCTCTCCGGGATTTCCAGCCGCGGAAAGGCGTAGAAAGCCCCCAGAGGTTTCACGCAGTTTACCCGCGGAGTGGTGTTGCACCATTCCATGGTGAGGTCTCGGCGGGCACGCAGTTTCCGCCGCACCTCCACCAAATGGTCTTGCGAGCCCTCGAGCGCCGGCCGCACCGCATACTGTTGCGGATGGTTCGAGCAAAGCCGCGCCCGCAGCAACTTGTGGACCCCCTCGACGTAAGGCTTCAGCGCCGCGGCGGGGCCGCTCACCACCGCCCAACCCACGCGCCAGCCAGGAGCCAGATAAGCCTTGGAAAGGCCATTGAACGTCACCACCGGAACGTCGGGGGCCAGCGCGGCAATCGAGGTGTGCGGCCGGCCGTCGTCCAGGATTAACTTGTCATAAATCTCGTCGGCGAAAATCAGCAGGTTGTTCTGCCGGGCAAGTTCCGCGATCGTTTCGAGGGTCTTTGGCGAGTAAACCGCTCCGGTGGGGTTGTTGGGATTGATGACGACGAGGGCGCGCGTCCCGGTGAATATGCGGGTGGAAATGTGTTCCAGATCGGGTTCCCAGCCGTTCGCTTCGTCCAGCATGTAGGCGTTGAGCGGGGCGCCGGCCTTCGCCAGCACCGCCGAGTAGAGCGGATACTCGGGGCTGGGCGTCAGAACGTTTTCACCCGGGTTGATGAGCGCTGCGACGCAAACATCCACTGCCTCGCTCACCCCTGCGGTCATGAAGACGCTCTGAATGTTGCGGATGCCTTTGCGCTCGGCCTCGGCGCGGGCGGCTGCCACCGCTTCCGGCACTCCCAACGAGGGCGCGTACCCATCCAGCCCATCTCGCATCGCCTTCACCACAGCCTCGATCAGGTGGGGCGGCGTTAAAAAGTCGAATTGAAGCGGGTCGCCGATGTTAAGCGTCAGGATTTCCTTGCCTTGCCGCGCAACCTCGTCGGCCAGCACCGCCAGGTCGCGAATGGCGTAACGAACGTGCGCCAGCCGCGTGGCCGCGAGCACTTCCCGGATTTTGTTTGCAGCAGCCGCCATAGCCAGACCTCCTTTACCGCTCTCCCCACTTCAGTTTTTGCTGCAGGATTTTGAAGTAGTCCTTGTAGGGGGACTGGATGAGTTCCACGTAAGAGTCCGCTTTCTTCAGGCGCACCCGGTCTTCGCTATGAGTGGCGATTCCGACCTGGCCGTCCACGGTGAGGTAGGCCGCTTCGCGCTGAGTTGTCACGGCTATTTCAATGCTGGCGCTGTCGGGAAGGACGAGGGGACGGTGCGTTAGGGTGTGCGCGCAGATGGGAGTTACGATAAACGCCTGCACGTTCGGCATGGTGATGGGACCGCCTGCGGCAAGGGAATAAGCGGTTGAGCCGGTAGGCGTGGAGACGATCAACCCGTCCGATTTATACGAGGAAACGAACTGGCCATTGACACGCAGTTCAAAATCCAGGATGCGGGAGATGGCGCCCTTGTTCAACACCGCGTCGTTGAGCGCCAGGAAAGAGGTGATCACTTCATCGGCGCGGATCAATGAGCCTTCGATCTGCACGCGCCGCTCGCTGCGGTACTCACCCCGCAACACCCCTTCCAGGGTTGAGTAAAGCTCCTCCTGGGTAATCACCGTCAGGAACCCCAGGCCTCCGAGATTGACCGCGAGGATGGGTACCGGCTTGCCTTTCAGCGCCCGCGCTGTGGCCAGAAGCGTTCCGTCGCCTCCCAGAACCATCAGCAAGTCCACCTTGCCGGGCATTTCGTTGCGCGTCAGGCAGGGTTCAGAGGTGTTGATGATGGCTCCCGTTTCCTTGTCGATACACACTTCGATGTCGCGTTCGCGTAGCCACTTGAGGAGCGGTGGCACAATCTCACGGATCTCGAGCTTCTTCGGCTTTGAAATGATCCCAATCTTCTTGATGCTCATTGGCGTCGGGGTCCTCTAACCCGAAATTCTCACCACAAGTAAGAAGGACGGGGTTTTACAGGGTGCGGAAAAACCCTTCCAGGCTGTCATTCCGAGCGGAGCGAGGAATCTCGCTCTGAGTGTTTTCAAGACAATGCGAGATTCCTCGTCGCCTGCGGCTCCTCGGAATGACACGCCAAACGAGTTTTTCCGCAGCCTGTATAACCCCGCCCTTCCAGTCGCCAGCCTGAAGCCAACGGGTGCGCGCGCCGATTTGGACTGAAAGTGGCAGTTATTCTAGCCGGATTTTCGCCAAACTGCATGCAGGAAATACTCGAGGTTTCCCTCCGCGCCTGGCAGGATGCTTTCAGCCTGGGCAAGCTCGCTAAAGCCCAGTTCCAGCAGCTTGCGTGAGACCTTGGCCACCGCTTCCTGGCGAAGCGCCGGCTCACGTACGATGCCGCCTTTGCCCACCTGCCCTTTCCCGACCTCGAATTGCGGCTTTACCAGCACCAGCACATTCGCGGGCCTTTCAAGCAAGGGCGGCAGCACGGGAAGAATCAGCGTTGCCGAGATGAAAGAGACATCCATCGTCACCAGTTCCACACGGGTTCCGATCATGTCAAACCTCAGGTTTCGCGCGTTGGTTTTCTCGAGCGAGAGCACGCGGGAGTCGCGGCGGAGTTTCCAATCCAGTTGATGGGTGCCAACATCGACGGCGAACACCCGGGCGGCGCCGTGCTGCAAAAGGCAGTCCGTGAAGCCGCCCGTCGAGGCGCCGATGTCCAGGCAGATCTTCGTCTCAGGGTCAATGCGGAAATGCGCCAGCGCGCCCTCCAGTTTCAGGCCCCCACGGCTCACGTATTTGAGCGCTTCGCCAACCAGGCGAAGCTTTGCCCTCGCGCTCGTCAATACGCCGCATTTTTCCACCTTCTGCTCATCCACCAGCACTTGACCCGCAAGGATCATGGCCTGGGCCTTCTGGCGCGTGTCTGCCAGCCCCCGCTCAACCAGCAGCCGGTCCAGGCGAATCTTATTGGGGCGCGTCGTTGCCATCACTGGAAGAGAGTACCGCCAAAAGGAAGGGAATGAAAGTCTAAGGGGTGGGAGGCGAGAGCGGGAGACCGGTCGATGTTGCATGGCGTCAGTTGCGGAAATCGGCGCGTCACCTATCACGCTTTCATTCATGAAACCTGCTGGGCTACGGGGAATTGCTGTCACTTGGCTGCTAATGTCTCAGGAAGAAGTACACCGACATGGAAATGCCGACGGCGATGACGAAGCGACGGACGATTTGAGGGTCGAGTTTCTGGGCGTAATGGGCCCCGCCATATCCGCCCAGGACGGCACCCAGGAGCATCACCAGGGCCTGTGGCCACAGCACTGCGCCTGCCGCGATGAAGGTAACCACGGCAGCGCCATTGATCGCGGCATTGAGGAGCGTTTTCAAGGCATTCATGGCGTGAACATCTTCCATCCGCAACATGGTCAGCAAGGCGAGCATCATGATTCCGATGCCCGCGCCAAAGAAACCGCCGTAAAGGGCAATCAAGAACTGGAAGAAATTCGTCCCTACCACCATCAGCCAGCGCGGCTGTTTGGAGGTCCTGAAAGTGGCCTCCATCCACGTCGCCAACTTCTTGCCAAAGATGAGCAATAGCGTGGCCAGCAGAAAGAGATAGGGTACGAAGCGCATAAAGGTGTTCTGAGGGGTTCGAAGCAGGACCAGGGCGCCCAGCGTTCCGCCGGCCAGGCTGGTTGCGATCATCTCCAGGAGAATTCGAAAGTCTTTGGGAAAGCGCTTCCGATATGCGCCCACGCTGGCTACGGTGCCCGGCCATAGCGCCACCGTTGAAGTGGCATTGGCCGGGATGGGAAGCACGCGCGTAAAAATCAGGGCGGGAAACGATATGAAGCTGCCACCACCGGCAACCGAATTCATTACGCCTGCGAGTCCTGCAGCTATAAAGAGCAATGTGGCATTCGGTAGGGTCATGGAAAGCAGTCGACAGTCAACAGTCGACAGTCGAAAGTCACAGTCCGCAAATATTCCCCTTGAGGTTTAACAAGATGCTGGAAAACCCGTCTGGGCTGTCATTCCGATCCGTCCGCTGACGGAGAGGAATCTCGCTCTGGAAGCAAACGACTTCCGAGATTCCTCGCTTCGCTCGGAATGACAGGCTGGACTGGTTTCTCAGCATCCTGCTAAGCACGCAGGATGGAGCGATACTTCATGGGCGCGCGCCCGGGCCACTCGTCCGCGAAAGCCTTGATGCGGTTCACGATGCCGTCAACGTCCAACCCATACTTGGCATGCAGCAGGGCGGGCGCGCCGTGCGGAATGATGCGGTCGGGCACCGCGATCCGCAAGATGCTGGCGGGAACCCTTCGGTCATGGAGCAAGGCAGCCACCTGAGCGCCAAAGCCACCCGCTTCCGTCCCTTCCTCGGCAGTCACCAAGAATTGCTTCTCAGCCGCCAGGCAGCAGATCAAATCCTCATCGAGCGGCTTCATAAAGCGCGCGTTGATGACGGTGGCGCAGATGCCCATCGCCTCCAGCCGCGTGGCGGCCTCAAGGCAAGGATAGACCATGCTGCCGAGGGCGAGAATGCCGATATCTCCTCCTTCCCGGAGTATCTCACTCTTACCGATCTCCAGCTTCTTGAACTCCGGGTCGATGGGAATGCCGATGCCATTGCCTCGCGGGTAGCGCAGCGCGCTGGGGCCAGCGACCGTGAGCGCGGTGTAGAGCATGTGGCGCAGTTCGTTTTCGTCCTTGGGAGCCATCACCACGATACCGGGCAACGCGGAGAGGAAGACCAGATCATAGAGTCCATGGTGGGTTGGTCCATCGGCGCCCACGATGCCGCCGCGATCGAGGGCAAAGGTGACAGGGGCTCGCATCAGGCAGGCGTCGTGCAGCACTTGGTCGAAGGCGCGCTGGAGGAAGGTGGAATAGATGGCTACGACGGGCCGTATTCCTTCACAGGCCAGGGCGGTGGCGAAGGTCACAGCGTGTTGTTCCGCGATGCCAACGTCGAAGAAGCGTTCTGGAAAGCGCTTGGAGAATTCATCAAGGCCTGTGCCCTCGCTCATGGCGGCGGTAATGCCGACGATGCGGGAGTCTTTTTCCGCCAGCTCGCACAGGGCCTTGCCAAAGACCGCGGTGTACGTGGGAGCTTTGCCGGGGGCTTTGTGGAAAGCGCCGGTGGAGACGTCAAACTGCGTCACCCCGTGGTATTTCACCGGCAGCTTTTCGGCGATGGGGTAACCCTTGCCTTTCTGTGTAACGATGTGAACCAGCGTGGGCTTGGCATGGTTCTTGACCTTGGCGAGTACAGCCAGAAGTTCATGGATGTCGTGGCCGTTGATGGGCCCAATGTATTCGAAACCGAGCTCTTCGAATACCAAGCCAGGAATCAGCACCGTTTTCATGGACTCCACCATGTCCTTGGAGATCCTCAAGAGGCGCGGTCCCAAGCGTGGAACCGACAACATCAACTTCTCAACCTCTTCCCGCAACCGGTGATATGCCTGGCCATGAACGATGCGGTTCAGATACCCGGCCAGCGCGCCGACGTTGGGCGAAATCGACATCTTATTGTCATTGAGAATGACCAGGACTTTCTTCTGCAGGGTGCCCAGGTTGTTGATTCCCTCCAGCTCCTCACCTGCGGTCAGACCTCCGTCTCCCACCACGGCGATGACATGGTAATCCTCGCCCTTCAGGTCGCGAGCTACGGCCATGCCCAACGCGGCGGAGATGGCCGTGCCGGCGTGAGCCACGTTGAAGGTATCGTAAGGACTTTCCTCGCGCGCCGGGAAGCCGGAGATTCCTCCGTACTGGCGGATCGTGGGGAAGCGGTCGCGGCGTCCCGTCAGGATTTTGTGTCCGTAAGCCTGGTGGCCAACGTCCCAGACGATCTTGTCCTTGGGCGTGTCGAAGGTGTAGTGGAGCGCCACCGTCAACTCGGCGGCGCCGAGGCTGGAGGCGAGGTGGCCGCCTATTTTCGAGATCACGGAGACCATGTAATCCCGCAGTTCATCCACCACCAGGGGCAGTTCTTCGCGCGGGATTTTTCTTAGGTCGGCGGGTGAATCAATGCGGGGAAGGTATTTGTATTCCATCAGTTCTTCCTCACGAGCAGGTATTGAGCGATGCCTTGCAGGGTGTGGGCACGGTCTCCATAGGGTCCGAGAACTTCGCAGGCTTCTTCGACAAGCTGGAAAGCCATGCGCTGCGACTCTTCGATTCCGTGGATGGCAGGATAAGTGGCCTTGTGTTGTTGGTCGTCCTTGCCCACCCTCTTGCCCAATGATTCCTGGGTGCCCAGCACGTCAAGCAGGTCGTCCACAATTTGGAAAGCCAGTCCTACTTTCTCACCGTAGGTGGTGAGGCGGGCCAAGTCTTCTTTCCCGACCTGCGTGTAAAGAGCTCCGGACCTTACGGCAGCGCGGATAAAAGCACCCGTCTTGGCGGAGTGAATATATTCCAGTGTGCAGTTGTCAACCCTCTGCCCGGCCATCTGGAGATCAATCACCTGGCCACCAATCATGCCTCTTTCTGTCCCGATGGCGTGAGCCAGTTCATGGATCACCCGCAGCTTGCACGCTTCGGGGGGCGGACCCGGAGAGGAAAGGACTTCGAAAGCCAGGGTCAGAAGTGCGTCGCCTGCCAGGATGGCAGTTGACTCGCCGAAGGCGCGATGCGAAGTAGGCTTGCCCCGCCGCAAGTTGTCGTTATCGAGAGCCGGCAAATCGTCGTGGATCAGAGAGTAGGTGTGGATTAACTCCAGCGCGCTCCCGAGGCGTACCAGCGTGCGCTCGTCACCGCCCAACAAGCGTCCCGCTTCCAGGCAGAGGATCGGCCGCAGTCGCTTCCCTCCCGCAAACACTGAGTAGCGCATCGCCTGATGGATGCTCGGCGGGAAGTGGTCAGCGGTCGGGAGCAGGCGGTCCAGTTCCTTATCGATGTCGACCCTCACCGTCTCGAGATACTGTTGGATGGTTTCTGTAGAAACTGTGTTCAAGGTCCTCTGTTTGGCGGCAGATTCCCGCTCGCGCTCACCGCCTGACAACCCTAATTGTGACCTGAATTGGCTCGAAGGGGAAGCACTATCAGCTTTCAGCCCTCAGCTATCAGCCATCAGCAAGAAGCAAACCCGTTGATTCCAGGAGCTGATAGCTGACGGCTGATAGCTGACAGCCTCTTCTTGCTCGTCACTGCCTAGTGTAGTGTCCCGCAATTAGCTGGACGGTGTAGCGCCGACCCCGCAGGCGCGGGGTCGGCAGGTGCCGGTCCCGCGCCTGCGGGACCGGCGCTACGTCTCATCTCGCTCGTCACTCGCCACTGCCTACGCGGGCTCCGATTCGCCTGGCTCGAAGGGTTCAGCGACCACCTTGCCCCCGGCCTTTTTTGTGAGGATCTCCACTTTCCCTTCAGCTTCTTCTAGTTGCTTGTGGCAAGTCTCGGAGAGTTTCATTCCTTCCTCATAAAGCTGCAAGGCCTTCTCGAGCGGCAAGTCTGCGTCCTCGAGCTCATGCACGATTCCATCCAGGCGTTCCAGGTTCTTTTCAAAGGAGTCGGATTTAGCAGGTTTTGGTGTTGGAGTCATTTTAGAGCCTTCAGCATTCAGCCATCAGCCGTCAGTTGTCTTTGCGCTCGCTGAGAGCTGAGTGCTGACTGCTGACGGCCCCTGTGGTTGCAGTGCGTTCCCCCAGGACTTCCGCCACCTCCACCGCCATGGCGTAGCGGCCGAAGGGAGGGGCGATCTCCACGCCCTGGACCAAGCCGCGGATTGAGAGCAGCGTCTCCTGGGCGATTCTAACACCTTCCGCCCGAGCGCGCTCTCCCGTATCCGCCTCTCTCATCCGGTCCATGACGGCCTGCGGGACAGAAATTCCAGGCACTTCATTGTTCATGAATTCGGCGTTGCGGTAACTGGTGAGCGGGTAGATCCCTGCGACCACCGGAATACGGCCCGCGGTGGACTCCATCCGCTTCAGGAAGGTCTCCAATTGCTTCACGTCGAAAACCGGTTGTGTGACCGCGAAATTTGCGCCCGCTTTCAATTTGAGTTCGAAGCGGTGAAGTTCTTCATCCGTATTCACGGCGTAAGGATTCAATCCCACGCCGATTAGGAATCCCGTTTGCTTACTCAAGGGGTTGCCCCCCACATCCAGCCCTTGGTTCAGGTTATTCAGGAGGTTGACCAAGCCAATGGAATCGACTTCGAAGACGGCGGGTTCCGGAAGCGTGGCGAACTGGGCAGTGTCCCTGGTGATGGCCAGGATATTCCGGAGCCCCAGCGCATGCGCTCCCAGTGCGTCGGCTTGAATGCTCAGCACATTACGATCGCGGGCGCTGTAGTGGAGGAGGACGTCGATGCCCACTTGCTGCTGCAAGAGGGCGGCGAGCGTGAGCGGGCTCATGCGGCCCGTTACCCCCGTGCCGTCGGGAATGTTGATTGCGTCCACTCCCCTTGCCAGGAGAAATTGCGCGCCTTCCACCTCCTTGGTGGCGTCGCAGCCCTTGGGAGGAACAACCTCCGCTAGAATCGGAAACTCACCGCGCGCCAGCTTTTCAGACAGCCGCGAGCGCTTCTCCACTGGAATGGGTTCGAGCGTGCGCCCTGGCCGCTCCAAGACCTCAATCGCGACGCGCGCGCGCTGCGGGCTCAGGGAGCGGACAGCCGCTTTGATCGCCTTGATATGCTCCGGTGTCGTCCCACAGCAACCACCCACAAGCCGCGCTCCGCTCTGGATGAAACGGCGAGCGTAACTGGCCAGGTATTCCGGCGAGCTGAGGTAAATGTTCCGGCCCTCGACCGTGCGAGGCATTCCCGCATTGGGCTGCGCGGAGAGCTTCCTGCCCGTCACTGCTGCTATGATCTCGAGCGCCTCCAGGATGGCCGCCGGACCTACGCTGCAATTGAGCCCAATGATGTCCGCGCCCCACTCGTCCAGTTTGCGGGCGAAGTCCTCGGGCAATGCCCCGATGGACGTGCTGCCGTCATCCTGCACCGTCATTTGCACAACCACGGGCAGGGAGCACACGTCACGTGCGGCGAGCAAGGCCTGGTGGGCTTCGTTCGGGTCGCTCATGGTTTCGACAATGAGCAGGTCTGCGCCGCCCTCCGCCAGCGCTGCGATTTGCTCGCGAAACCCCTCCCTCGCTTCCTCGAGGGAAGTCGCCCCCAGGGGTTCCAGACGGATTCCCAACGGTCCGACGGAGCCCGCGACATAGAGATCTTCTCCCGCTACTTCGCGAGCCAGGCGCGCGCCGGCCAGGTTGATTTCGCGGAGCTTGTCGCCCTGATTGTATTTTTCCAGACGCGGCCGCGTGGCCCCAAAAGTGTTGGTTTCAAGGATTTCCGCTCCGGCCTTCACGTAGGCGAGGTGGACCTCCTTCACGAGCTGCGGCGAGCTCAGATTCAATTCATCGAAGCAGCGTGTCAGAGAGATGCCTTTTGAGTACAGCATCGTCCCCATCGCCCCGTCGCAGACCATGGGCCGGTTTTCGATTTTTTCCAGGAAGGGTTCCCGCATCCCTCCATTAGTTTAACACGACGAACTGCTGGAAACGAAACGGCTGTGAATTAATTATGCGCTTTGACCGATTAGGATTTTGCCACGCGAAGGCCGAAACCGCTAAAAGTATCCCCACCGAGGCGACATTCGTGCATAATTCCATAACTAGTGATTGAATCGATCTTTCAGACCTTAACGGACTTCTTCGCCCGGTACGGGTACTGGGTGGTGTTTTTCGGCGTGATGCTGGAAAACGGTGGCCTGCCCTTGCCGGGTGAAACCGTCCTGCTGTTTGCGGGGTTCCTCGCTTACCAAGGCCAAATTCACCTCGTTTGGGCGATCGGGGTAGCGATTGCCGGAGCCACGCTCGGCGACAGCCTCGGCTACACGCTGGGTCGTTATGGAGGGAACGCCTTCTTCGATCGCTACGTGAAGCGCTTCAAGTTCCTGGCGCGCCGGTTTGAGAACGCCAGGGCGCTCTTTTTGAGGCACGGTCACTGGGCCGTGTTTACCGGCCGCTTCATCACCGGGCTGCGGGTATTCGCGGGACCGCTAGCCGGGCTTTTCAAGATGCCCTACCTGCGCTTCCTCCTCTTCAATTTCACGGGGGCGGTGATTTGGGCCACGGCGATTGGTTGCGTAGGTTTTCTTTTTGGAAACAGTTGGGACGACCTGGCTCACGTCATCAAGGATTTCCACCGCGTCACGCTGGGCCTGGTTGCTGTGCTCGCCTTGGTGGGATTGATCGTCTATTTGAAGCGGCGCGCAAGAAGTGGCTAGCCTTATCGCAAGCCGCTCTTTACTCTCTTCAGATCTTCTCTAGCCGCTTTGAAGCGGGGATCCATCTGAACCGCAGCCTCGAGCTCGGAAACGGCTTCCGCGCTTCGGCCCTGCTTTTCCAGAATCAGTCCCAGCAGCCGGTGAGCATGAGCTGCGTCCGGCTCCTCCCCTTCAGCCTCCTGCGCAAGATATTTCCGCAAATAGGTCTCGCCTCGTTTGAGTTCAACTCCTGATTCCAGCAAAGCGTTCGCAGCCTCAAAGTAGGGGGAGAGGTCGTCGGGGACATTTCTTTCGGAGGTGGAGAGAACGGCTTCGAGTTCACCCCAGCGCTGCTCGAGGGCAAGAACCTTCGCCAGGATGGAATAGCCCTTCGCCCGCGAGGGATCGAGCTGCACGGCTTCCCGCGCATGCTTTTCCGCCCATTCGTTCTTCCTGTAAGAGGGCTGCGTGTAAAAGCCTGCGAGCGCGGTCTGCGCCTCGTAGTTCTTCGGATCAGCTTTGACGGCTTTGAGAAAACACTCTTCGACTTTGACAAAGTCTTTTGCTTCTCGGGCCAGCTCAGCCTGCGCCAGGTATCCGCGCACGGGGCTGAGTTGCACCAGTTTTTCAGCAATGGCGCGGGCCTTTCCCTTGTCGCCCCCCATGATTCCGGGCGCCTGAAAGCTATACTGCATCAAAGCCTCCAGCGCCTCCAGGTTTTTGGGGTCGCGGGCGAGGGAAGCGTCCAACTCGCCCTTGAACTTTTTGGCCAAACCTGCGGCCGCGAACATGCTGGCTCTATCCGCCATCTCCCCGTAAACTTGCGCAAGTTGGAAGTGATAGTTCGAGTTTCCGTCCTCGAGCGCCACGGCCTGCTGGGCGGGTTTCAGCGCGCCATCCAAATCGCCAAAAGCCAGCTTTATTCGTGAGAGCAGGCAAGCCGCCTGGGCATCGCGCGGGTTGGCGGCGACGCGCGGCTCCACAATTGCGCGCGCCCGTTTCCAGTGGCCGGCATCGACCAACGCTTCGGCAGAGTCCAGATAGGGAGCACCTGCCTCGAGGGGCATGGTCGAGACCAAAATCAAGCAAAGCAGAAAGCAGAAACTAGAAAGCAGAAACTGGAAGCTCGTGGCCTTGTCTTCTAGTTTCTGATTTCCAGTTTCTAGCCTCTCCTGCAATGCCTTGTGTTCTAGTTTCTGATTTCTAGTTTCTAGTTTCATCTTTGAATTCATTTCCCCTTGAGCCACCGATCGCGGATCGCGGTCTGCATGGGCGTGGCGGCGGGCAGTTCCTGGATCGAGTACGAGTTCGGAATCGGCGGCTCGAGAGTCAGATTGATGATTTCCTGTCGTCCGTGGCGCTCGACCGTGAAGAGGACGCTTGCCCCCGGCGGATAGGCTTTTAGGCGTTCACTCAAATCCGCCGTAGCCAGAGATTGGTCATCGACTGCAATTAGCAGGTCATCGCGACCGACCCCGGCGCGGTCAGCGGCCCCACCCGGACGGACGGCGAAGACCCTGACGCCGCGGTTGTCCGGCAGGGCAGTTATGCCGATTTTCGGCGGCGCTCCTTCGGGAACACTGCTCCGCAAAGCGAGTCCGGCCACACCGAGCGCCCTGCCGCACGCAAGCGGCGCAGTCCCTCGAACGTAGCTTTCGAAGAACGGTGTGAAGTCGCTCCCCGCAACTTCATTCACTGCTTCGAGGATGTCTTGCTCGTTGTAACCGCGGCCGGGGCCGTAATAAGTTGCGGGCGGCGTCTCGTAGAACTTGTGGTAAAGCGACGACAACACATCCAGGAGGGATTTTGCGCCCTGTGTCCGGGACAGCATCTCCAAGTCCAGAAGCATGCCGAGAAGCGCACCCTTGTTGTAATAGGAGATGGTGGAATTGGCGAAGTTGGTCTCCTGCATTTGCGGAGAGCGGTCGTAGAACCAGGCGTGGAAGCTGGAGCTCTCGGCGGACATCAGCGTCCGTCCCGGTTCTTCTTCCAGGACACTGATCTCATCGCACAGGCGGCCGAGGAACTTCTCCCGCGTCCACAGGCCTGAACGCAACAGGCTGAGATAACCAACATAGGTGGTCACCCCCTCGGCAAACCAGAGGGATGGCGTGTAGACTTCGCGCGTGTAATCAAAGGGTCCGAGTTCGGCGGGCCTCAGGCGTTTGACGTTCCAGAGATGAAAGAACTCGTGCGCAGCGGTCTCGAGCGCCTCGTCAAGGCTGCTGCCAAGGCTTCCCCGCACGATGATCTGCGTGGAGTTCAGATGCTCCATCCCGTCACCCGTCGAAATATCGGGGGCGAAGTGGAAAATAAAAGTATAGCGCTCGAAATCCGGGGCAGGCATCAGTGCCATTTCCGCATGGACAATCTTCTTGAGGCCCTCGAGGAGCTTCGACGTGTCGGTGTCATCCTGGTCATAAGCGTGCACAGCGACGCGGATCGTCTTCCCCTGCTCCTGGAATTGCGCCAGCTTCGTGTGGGTGGAAGCTTCGATTGGAGTGTCTACCAAGCGGTCGTAATTAGGCGCCTGGAAGGTCCGCGCGCTCGTGGATTCGGAAAAGCCGCTTATCAACTGCCAGTCCTGCGGTGCGTCCACGGTCAGCGTGAGCGGGTCGGACTTGTGCCCGGCGATATACATGAAGATCGAAGGGCCATTCAAGTTGGCGTGCGTGTTGTCAAACTGCGAGAAGGAACCGTTAAGGTCGTTGGCGAAAACGCGGTAGCGCGCCTTGACGATTCCGCCCGCTTGGCGCACGTCCACGTGCCGGGTTTGCTTGTCGAGGTCCGTCCAAGCCAGCGCCTGGCCTTGCGCGCCGGTGGCCTCGAATTCCTGCACGTTCTTGGCGAAGTCGTAAATAGCGTAACGGCCTGGCGACCAGGCAGGCATGACGAAGTCGAGGGAATCGCCCGAGACCTTGCCGGCTGTGATCTCGACGGTCACAAGGTGCAAGTTGGGATGCGTCAGGACGAGGTGATATTCCAGTTGCAACGCCGGGGAGGCGGTTTCTTCCGCCGCCCCCAGCGCGCCAGCCGCACTGGCCAGCAGGAAGATGATGAGTAGAGCCACCCGGCGCAATCCGGGCCCACCTTCGGTTGCTCTCTTCGATGAGTATAGTGTAGCGCCGCCCTTTAGGGCGGCACATGCCGGGCTAAAGCCCGGCGCTACGTGCGTTGGCACCCGAGTCCGAGCGATTACCTTCTCCGATATCCTGGCGCGCATTGAACTCTCTCGAATCCCCCAACCTTAGTATAGCCTTGACGAGAAAGGGAGGAAATTGCGTCTTCGCCCTCTCCCAAGAGATCCTTTCTCAGCCCTCTCCCAAGGGGGGAGGGTGGACCGCGTCCGGCGCTTTCACCAGCCGGCGCGGGCCGGGTGAGGGGTCAGTTGCACGGCGAAGAGGGACCACGCTTTGGAGTGCGGCAGCTTGCTGCCGCTTTCCTTCGTCGGAAGCTTGCTTCCGTCGGCGTTTCGAGCAAGCTCGAGACGCAAAAGCGGCAGCAAGCTGTCGCACTCCAAAGACGGGCCAACATAGCCAAGTAACCCCCTCAGGTGCGCGCCGACGATGGGGCGGTCACTTCAAGATGTTCTTCCCGAAGTTGAAACAGGGCCCGATGGAGAAGCGGGTGGTCAGCCGGCCATCTTTCAGGATATCGCTGAAGAGATGATCGTAAACCAGATCAGCCTGCACGCGCAGGCCTAGGTGTTTGGAAAAGAGAAAGTCGGCGCCGCCTCCAAACCCATAGAAGGCCGTCCAGTCCGTTTTCTTGCCGCTGGGCGCCAACGCTGCGACGATTATTTTTGCAATCGGATCCGCGGGCTGGGGGGTTGCGTCCTCATAAATCGCTCCGATGGAAGGCCGAACGAAGAGGGTCACTTTCTTGAAGTGCCGATACGAAAATTGCGGCCCGCCCGCAAAGGTTTGGGTTCTGGAATTGGTTGGTACCGCTACTGTATACCCGGCAGGGAGTTGACCCGCCTCCGCTAATTGCTGCAATAGACCACCTAGTTGTTGCTGCCACGCGGTCGTCAGCAGGTTGGGCGTCAGCGTCAAATCACCACCCGAAATGCTGTAGTCGAAGCCCAGCGCATACCAGGTTTTTGGATTGACACCCGCTTGAAAATGAAATCCGTTCTCAAAAAGGCTCACATGAGGGCTATCGAGGAAAGTGTATCCGGCGAAAAGGTTGTAACGTGACACATACATCTGCTGACCAAGTGCCGGTGCGGACGCAAGCAGCAGGGCAAGAGTGAGCAAGAGGAGCGTTGTGACCACTCGGTGCGTTGCTGCGCATCTGACGTTCGTCGGATATGACATGATTCTCTCCTGCAAGTGGGTTCTTCGTCTTTTCCATTTCCTTCGGGTTCAGCGTGGAAGGAGACTGCCCGGTTTTGTCTAATCGGCAATTCCCTCTCTTCGACTTTACGACGGCGACGTTGGCTCCTGTTACCAATGGGGAGAAAGGTGTCGGGAGGCGGTCGGCCAAGCTGGGCTTGGTCAATCGCGACCTCAAGGATCAGGCGAATGGTTTTATCGACAGTCCCCGGCTGGATTCGCCCACCAATCCGGATGGCAAAAAACATCCTGATCACATCCTCTCGGGTCCGAGAACCAGTTTGTGGACGGTGGCCTGCTCAACCGCATCATCGCTGAAGGACATGGGAAAGCTACGGCCGGTGTACCAAGCGTCGAACTGGTCCTGGTAGTAAGGGCTGAACACTTGGCCGGATTCGCCGAGAGTAATGTTCTGGACCGAATGGTCGAGGGTTGAGAGATCTACGACCATGCGCATGGAAGGACCGTGACGGGTGGTTGTCGCTTTTACAGTGGTGGCAGTCCCTGCCTGCGGAAAAGGGCCGACATCCAGCAGCCTGCCCAAAAGGGGAAAACCTTGACCCAGCGGATGGTAAAAAGTCAGGGGGATGGTATTGCCCCACTTCCAGGCGTCGTGACTTCGACTGCCCACCCGGCTGGGGATTTGCTTCACACCCTCTTCAAGACTCTTTATCAAGGTTTCCTCGAAAGAGGAATCGCCGCGCGGCAGCCAGCGCGTCCAGTTGTTCGCCAACACGTTCTCGAGGAATGTCGTGCTCATTCCCCAGTGGTAGCCCGAGAGGTCGTCGCCCAGTTTGGGTTTGAGGATGCGTTCGAGCAGTGCTTGGCGGGTGACTTCGCAAACCAAGGTAGCGGCAGAATCCATCCTGGCCTCGCCATCCCAATGCCTCAGGAGGCTGATGGCGTGCTGGGCCTCGGGGTCTTGCGGGTGATGGTGGAAGTCCGCTTTCAGAAGTTGCCCGGCGAGCCAACTGTCTTCCAGAGTGACAATGTCGGTCTGAATGCGCAGCATGTCGTCAACGGTGAGCGCCTTGCCGGCACGGAGTAGTTGAAAGATGCGCGCGGTGCGAAAAGGGGATTCCCAGTCGCTGGTAATGAAATAGGGGTAATCGTCAGGCACAACGCGGCCATTGGCCGTGGCGATGATGCCACTTGAAGGGTTGTAGGAATGCGGCAGGTCCTCGAACGGAATGTAGCCCGTCCAGTCGTAATCATCCGTACTGCCAGGCATGGGCACAGCGCCGGTGCCCTGTTTCCGGATGGGGACCCATGCCGCTGCGTAGTAGCCGATATTTCCATCCGTATCGGCATACACAAAGTTTTGCATCGGTCCCGTGTAGTCGCGCAAGGCGGCCGTGAACATCTCCCAATTCTGCGCCAAGCCGATTTTGGATACGGCGTTGAACAGAGCCGAGAGGGCGTGTGGTTCGAGCGCCGTCCATTGTAAGGCCAGGTCCCGGCCGCCAGGATGGGCAACGATAGGGCCATGGCGTGCTACCTTCACAGTGAATCGGTAATCCCGCTTCCTGCGGACCTTGACCACCTCGTCCCGGACTTCGGCGTCAACCCATGCCCCGTTGTGGAGGTACCTGTTGGGAGCGCCGGAGTCGAAGCTTTCCGTGTACAGGTCCTGGACGTCCGGACCCGTATTGGTCATGCCCCAGGCAATCTTCTCATTGTGGCCAATAGTCACCAGCGGCAAGCCAGGCAAACTGACCCCAATCACATTCAGCCCCGGCGCCTTCAAGTGGATCATGTACCAGACACTGGGAACGCTGTGATCGAGGTGAGGATCATTAGCCAGTAACGGCTTGCCCGACTGAGTGTGAGCGCCGCTAACCACCCAGTTGTTGCTTCCCAGTCCTGGATTCCTGTCGCCACCTGCGGAAAGCAGCGCCGCCAAGGTAGGGTCGTCTACCTCCCTTGTCATTCCGAGCTGTACGTCCTCTGTCATTCCGAGCGAAGCGAGGAATCTCGCTCTGAAAGTAACGAACGTGCGAGATTCCTCGTCGTCCCGCGCCTGCGGGACTCCTCGGAATGATCCGTCGGCTGACGGACTAGCGGTTTTTTTCGGCATCCTGCCAGGAGTGGCGGAAAGTTCAGCCACCGGCTCATCCAGCGGCGAGTGGTCCGGGAAGAGATCGGCGGAAAGTTCAGAGCCAAGCTTTGCCCGGATGCGTTCGCGCATCAAATCCGTCCGCCAAGTTGTGTTGAGCGTCTTGACCATATTCAGTGCCACGCCAAGGGAATCGCTCTCGCCCCATGGCCGAGGCTGGTAATTGAGCAAGAGGAATTCCAGGGGCAGGCGGTCCCTGTGGCTGGCGATGAAAGCGTTGACCCCGTTGGCATACGCCGTGAGTGGAGCGCGCGCCTCAGGGCTGAGCTCTGCCAGGGCGCGCTGAGAAACTTGCCGGAACCCCAATGTTCGGTTCTCGAGGTCAAGCCGGAGCGTCCGTTCGCCAAAAACCTCTGAGAGTTCTCCTTCCGCCAACCGCCGGCTCAGGTCCATCTGCCATAGGCGGTCTTGCGCAGTCACGTAACCTTGCGCGAAGAACAGGTCCTGGAGCGAGGAGGCACGAAGGTGAGGAACGCCGCGCGCGTCGCGTAAGACCTCGACGGGCGCTGATAACCCGGCAACTTGAATCGTCCCATCCAGTTGGGGAAGGCTCGCGCGGATCCGCCAGTACAGCCAGCCGCCCCCGCCCACGGTGATGAGCAGGAGTAGAATCAGCAAAGCAATGAGCAGGCGCTTGATCATCTGCCTCATAACCTGGAAACCTCAGTCCAGAGCATCGAAAACCGATCGGCGGATTGAAAGACGACTCGCATCACTGCTAGAAATAAAACGTGTTGGTTTAGGCGCGAGGAGTGTACTAGAAATCCCACCAGCGAGCAACGATCGGGAGCTTTTCGGGTGCGCGGCGTAGAAGTGATACCCTGCATGGTCTTGCCCCTTACGGCGCCGAATCTTGGTGTGCATGGCACGGAGAAAGCAGAAACTGGAAATCAGAAACTGGAAATTAGAAACTGGCAGGCTTAGTTTCCAATTTCCATTTTCCATTTTCCAATTTCCAGTTTCTCGATTCACTCAATGTCGCACAACTCGTCGATTCTGGGGCGTTTTTTCGCTTTGATTGGCGCTTTTCGCACTCAGAATTCGGTTCGTTTTTGAGCCTCGCAGAACGTTAACCCCTTTGTTTTCAAGGGATCCTTAGCTTCGTTCCGTCTATTTAGTATCTTTTTTGCATTTTGTGCCAATCTCCCGCCGCCCGGGGGCCGATTTGAAATCCCCCGGAAGCGGTCTGGCGGTGCGTTCAGCATACGTCAACTACAGTAGGCTACCAGATTTCCGGCCGCGGGTCAAGATTTAAGACGCATCATATCCCCAATTCGCCGAGAAGAGTCAGGCTGCGGTGGGGGAGGTGGTGTCGGATGGGCTGTCGATAGTAATCTGTGTCATCTGAGGAAGCTGCGGATTGTAACAAGCCGGCATGGCCCGTCGGCGCTAACCTCCCGCGCTCCGAACCCAGTGTCTACTGCTTTCGATAATCTTATCGGTGAATTGGGGACGCGCTGGTCGCACGCAGCGTTTGGAGTTGCACCCTGTTCCCATGTTAGAGTAATGGTGGTCTTGGTAGGCACAGGGGGGTCGCATGGAATTCAAAGACCATGACGGAGGGGTAGATCAGCGAACGCGTTACGAGGCACTGCAACAGGCATCCGGCATTATTGCCTCAAAGGCAGATCTAAATGGGGTGCTGGAGGATCTCGCTCGCTTTCTTCCCTCGGTGGTCAGTTTCGAGTTCCTCGGCGTGGCTCTTCACGATCCCGAGCGCCGTGTCTCTCGCCTCTATGCTTTTGGAGGCACTTTGGCTGGCAGCACAGAAATTGGGACGGAAATTCCTGTGGCCGAGTCCTCGGCAGGCACGATGTTACTGGAAGAGCAGAAACCAATCATTCTAAATGACATCGAGAAGGAGACAAGGTTTCCCGACATCGTTGAACGGGCGCGGTCCTACGGGGTTCGGTCGATGTGCCTCCTCCCTCTTACGTCTCCCCGACGGCAGCTCGGGGTACTGGTCTTTGGAACTACTTACCAGAAAGATTATGACGCTGAGGATTTGAAGCTCATGACGACGGTTGCCGCCCATGTGGCGGTGGCCGTGGAAAATGCGCTGAATTTCGAGGAGGCTCGTTCCTATCAGCAACTCTTGACCCGTGAACGCGACCGCCTGCGGCTGCTGCTGGAAGTGAACAACAGCGTCATTTCTCACTTGGAGCTAGGTGATCTTTTCCAGGCCGTCTCTTCCGCGCTGCGAGATTGCTTTCATCACGAATACACCGGGTTATGGCTGTTTGAAGAGGGCACCAGCCAGCTACGTTGCGTGGGTATGGACTTCCCCAGCAATCGTGGGTTCATACAGAAAATACAATCATTGGATTTGACGCCTGCCGAGGTTGAGGAGGTTCGGTCTCGCTCACCTCGCCTCATAAACCGCGAGGAGATCGCGCAACTGCCTCCCAAGTTCGCTTCGCCGGCGCAGGCGGAGAACATCCATTCCGCGGTCTCCATTCCCTTGGTCTTAGGCTCCAAGCCGCTCGGCATCTTGACACTCGGAAGCACGGGAGAATCCACGTTCGCGCAAGAAGAACTTGGCTTACTTCTGCAGGTTGGCGACCAGGTGGCCCTGGCCATGGAAAATGCCCTGGCCTATGAGAAGGTGGCGGAGGCGCGGAACCAACTGAACACCGAGAAAACCTACCTGGAAGATGAGATCCGCTACGACCACAACCTTGAAGACATCGTAGGCAAGAGCCGTGCCTTGCGCGAGACCCTGAGCAAAGCGGAGGTTGTCGCCAAGACCGACGCCACCGTCCTGCTCATGGGCGAAACGGGAACCGGAAAAGAACTTATCGCGCGATTGATTCACAACAAGAGTTCGCGCCGGGATCGTACGTTTGTGAAGTTGAATTGCGCGGCGGTTCCCTCCGGCCTCATGGAGAGTGAGCTTTTCGGACACGAGCGGGGCGCCTTCACGGGCGCCGTGGCGACGAAAGTCGGGCGTTTCGAGTTGGCGCACCGGGGGAGTCTTTTTCTCGACGAGGTTGGCGACATCGCGCTGGACCTTCAGCCCAAGCTTCTCCGAGTCTTGCAGGAAAAGGAATTCGAACGGCTGGGAAGCACGCGGACGCTGAAGGTCGACGCCCGTCTGGTTGCCGCCACCAACCGGGATCTCTCCCAAATGGTCGCGAGCGGAGAGTTCCGTGAAGACCTCTACTACCGGCTAGCGGTTTTCCCCATCCAGTTGCCGCCCCTGCGCGAACGACGGGAAGACATACCCGTTCTGGTTGAGTACTTCGTCGCCCGATACGCAAGCCGCATGAAGAAAAGAATCAGAGAAATTCCGACACAGGCGTTGCAGGCCATGACCGAGTGGACGTGGCCTGGGAACATACGGGAATTGCAGAACTTTATCGAGCGGGCGGTGATTCTTACCACGGGGGAGTGCCTCGAAGTGCCCCTTGAGGAACTGAAGCCGCCCCAAGCTCAGCAAGCCCCTACGGAAACAGCCAGGAGTCTCAACCTTCGGGAAGTCGAGCGCGAGGCGATCCTGGAAGCTTTGAGGAAAACGAATGGGCGAATCGGTGGCCCGGGCGGCGCGGCGGCACTATTAGGTCTCAAGCGGACAACCCTCCAATCTAGAATGCGCCTCCTAAACATTGGCCTGTCTCGTCAGCCTTCCGAATCAGCTTAATCATTGCCATCTACCGGGCAATCGCCATCATGCGGGCATTCGCGACATCCCCCGACGCCCCGCGAATGCCGGTAAGTATCAAATTCACAAAGGATTACGCGCCAACGACGCTTGGTAAGGAAGCTGCACTTATCCTGGGCGTGCTGCGAACCACGATCCTCTATCTGCGAGATCGAACCAAGGTTGTTCTAAAGGGGCAACTGGTGGCAGAATGGGCAGAATGTCTACCCAAAGCAGTCGCCCACTGTTGCTCAACCCGAGACGCTGTTGAGATCGATCTGGATGGTATCACCTGTGTAGACCGTGCCGGTGAACAAGCCCTTCTCTCCCTCTCGCGAGCCCATGGGCGTTTCCGCTGCACCTTTCCCTTCGCGCGAGCACTCTGTGAGCACCTGGGAATTCCCGTCGAGGGGGACAGCTGATGACCGCCCTTACCCAAGTTGAGCAGGGTAGGCAGCCGGCGGTAACCAGGCGCGCCGCGAGTCTTGCCGAGGGTCCGTGGCTCATCACCGCGGCCGTAATGCTCGCGACCTTCATGGAAGTGCTGGACACCACCGTCGTCAACGTTTCCTTGACGCACATTGCCGGGAGCCTCTCGGCCACACCCAACGAAGCTACGTGGGCGCTCACGTCATACTTGGTGGCCAACGGTATTGTCATTCCGATTTCAGGATGGCTGGCCAACCATTTTGGACGGAAAAATCTGCTCCTTATCTCCACCGCAGGCTTCACCGTCGCCTCTTTGCTCTGTGGCATCGCCCCCAGCATGGGTCTGCTGGTGACCTTCCGCGTTATTCAGGGCGCTTGCGGTGGTTCACTGCAACCGCTATCTCAGGCGGTATTGCTGGAAGCGTTTCCTCGCGAGCAACACGGCAAAGCCATGGCGATCTTCGCACTCGGGGTCATTGTGGCGCCTGTACTCGGACCCGTGTTGGGTGGTTGGCTCACTGACAACTACTCATGGCGTTGGGTCTTTTACATCAACCTGCCGGTGGGTGTGATCTCCGTCCTCATGATCAAAGCGTTTGTGAAGGACCCCCCGTACATTCGGCGTTCCTCGGCGCCGGTCGATTCCTGGGGACTGGCAACACTGGTTCTTTGGGTGGCCGCGCTCCAGATCATGTTGGACAAGGGGCAGGAAGAGGATTGGTTCAATTCAAGATTCATCGTGGTCCTGGCAGTGGCCTTTGCGATAGGGCTCCTGGCATGGGTGACACGCGAATTAACTACACGAGATCCGGTTGCCGAGCTTCGCGTGTTCGGACAGGCGCCCTTTGCCGCCGGCACTGCAGTGATGGCACTCGTAGGCTTCGTGATGTATGGCAGCCAAGTCACCATCTCCATTTGGCTGCAGACGCTTCTTGGTTATCCGTCGGTGCAAGCGGGCGTAGCCATGCTAGCCATGGGGCTAGGGGCGGCTCTCTCCATGCCTGTGGCCTCCTCCCTGGTGAGTAGGTTCGACCCTCGCAAGGTATTCGTCTGCGGAGTATTGATCTCCAGCTTTTCGTTCTATCGGTTCATGGGGTTCAACTTGAACGTCGGTTACTGGGATGTGTTCTGGGCGCAGTTCATTCAAGGTCTTTCAATGGGGTTAGAGTTTGTGCCGCTCACGATCCTGACCATGGCTTCCATTCCCAAAGAGAGGATGGGCAACGCTACAAGTTTGTTCAACATGATGCGGAACATCGGCGGGGGAGTTGGGATTTCCATCGTTGCTACGATGCTCGCCCGCATGGGGCAGGAGCACACCAACTTGCTGGTCGCCAATATCACACCGCTCTCCCCTTCGGTGCTGAGTCTGCTCGGGGGGCTGAGGGGTTTGTTTGCGGGTTCCGGCCCTGTGTTGGCCGACCAGCAAGCTTATGCTGCCCTCTTTGGCCTGGTTCAGCGCGAAGCCACGATGATTGCGTTGATCCGGATTTTTCAGTATCTGGGCCTGCTGGTTCTCACTCTGATTCCCCTGATCGCCCTGACGAAGCGGCCGCCAAAAGGACAGTCAGGAACGATCGCTCCGCATTGAACTGCGCATAGTCGCTGGACGGCATCGGGGGCGTTGACGGCTCCCAGGTCGTAGCGGGCCTGCGCCAGCGGATGCACGTTGCCGTGAAGAACCACGACTTGCGTTTCGTCGGTAGCCTCGGTAATGAGCGGCGCCGCCGGGCCCTGCGCCTGCACGGAAACAGCGCACGTTACGGTAAGAATCAGCAAGGGAGCCCAAGAGCTGAATGAAGAAAGTTCGGGGTTTCGCAGCATAAATCATTCCCCCAATCTTAATTCAGAACCGCGTTTTGCGGCGCTATTCGCGGTAGTCACCTCCGAAAGCTACATTATGATGCCCGCCCGAGCGGGTTTTCAAGCACCTGTGACAGTTAAGTTAGCGCTTATGGAGCTGAAGCCCACGACATGCTGCAGAAATGTTCTTCGTTTCATTAATGCACCTGTTGGGATGGTCCTTGGTCTGCGATCACGGCTTTTGGATCTCGAGATTCGACGGTGACTGCCGAGGCAGGCGAGAAATGATTGTCGTGCACCTTCACAAGCCTGCTACCCTCCTCGACCTTTATGCCGATCTGATCGTTCGTAAAGGTATTATCTGTGATCGTAACGTCCTCCGTGCGGTTGATGAGTATGCCGATGCGGTTCGTCTCCAGAGCGTTTTGCAGCAGCACGTAATCACGGCTGGGGTCGGGGACAGGCGCGTTCTGGAATAAGTGGATGCCGGCGGCGCCATTGGAGCGGATCTGGTTCCGGGCGGAGAGATTGCGCTCCCCGTGTTCGATGGCGATACCATCACGTTTGGACCCTTCGATGTGATTATCGATCACCGCCGAATCCTGCGAAAAACCGAGCCAAAAGCCATAATCGCTGTGATCGGCGAGGTTGTGGTAGAACTGGTTGCCACGTGTGAAGACCGCCTCGAAGGAGTTGTGCGGCGAGTCGCTGCCGTCGTTGAAGGCCACGTAATTCGCGTCGCTCGACGCGCCGGTGGGGGATTTGCTCAGGAAGAATCCGTCCCCCGAGTGCGTAAAGGTATTGCCGATGATGCGGTTGTGGCTGCTTCCCTCCATCAAGAGAATTCCCGCAGAATCACACCCTGCGGAGTAGGTCTTGCCTTCGCAGCGAACATCCCAGTCGGCATGATTGTTCAAGAGATCGTCCCCGGAAGAACCATACAAGGCGATACCCCATCCGGAATTACGCGCAACATCGCACTTATAGACCGTCGCGTGCGTGGTATGCCCCAGCATAACTCCGTTCTGGGCATCATGCGCCACCACGTTTTCGATCCAGGCGCCGTCGATGTTCTTCAAGTACAACCCCGCCCCATAGGCCTCCCAGGCATCCAGATCGAAGATGTTCACCCAGTCCTGCGCCTCGAAATGGGTGTCGGTTGAGAGCAGGCGCTGCGCGCGGCTGCCGCTCACATCGGTTCCGACGACTTGCATTCCGGAACCACTCCCCGCCTCCCCCTCCAGGAAGACATTGATCCGATAGCCTCGGATGGCGCCGCCGAGCACGCAAACATGACTATACCCCTTGGCATGAATTCCTATTCCGACCCGCTCCCAGGGCCGGCGAGCTGTGCTTTCAAGCGTGACCCCGGTCATTTCCAAGATAACGTTGTCCGCACCGATCTCGATTACGGCCTGCCCGTCTTGAACATCCACGTGATATTGGCCCGGTTCAATCCGCGTGCTCTGGGTGATCGTCAAAGGTCCGGTCAACTTGAGGCTTGGAAGCCCACCAACTCGGGGCGTGCCTGCCGGCAGGAATACCGCGCAGCTAATAAACGAAGCAAATAAGATCGCTCCATACCTCGACACTCTTCGCCGGCGCGCCATCCCTCCGGGTGCGGAACCCGCCACCCCGCAGCTTCCACCTCGCACCCTCTGGAGGCCGTTCTGCTTGATTGATTCAGGCCCAACTTCACAGGAAAAGGTCATGAGAGGAATCCCCCTGGCTTGGGTTGAATGATCGACGGATTATCTAAGCGCTTGAGCGGGTAGCGCAGAGTCTCGTTTTCCAGAGACTCTGCGGCTTTTCCTCGAATTCGGCTTCCTCAAGCATCCGCCAGTGGGATACGAGCCGGCAGGTGAGGATGAGGAGTCGCTTGGATAATACCGGGCGGCGCAAGCGGGACAGCGAGCCGAATTATACGGCCGATTGCACACGGACAAGCCGCAGAGTCTCTGGAAAACGAGACTCTGCGCTACCCGCTTCGCTCATCCACCCAAAAGTCGCCTGGTCAAGTGGGCGGGGAGGGTGGTGCGCGCATTACTGCTTGCGCAACTCGGGCTGAATGCTCGCTACAAAGCGTGTCAGCGCCGCGTTGACTTGGTCCGGCTTCTCGAGCATGGGGTAGTGGCCGACGCCGGTGAGCACCTGGTACTGGAATCGCGGCAGGCTCTTCTTGAAGATATCGATGAAGCGCTCGGGATTCCAGAAGGAGCTGAAGACTGCGAATGCCGGAAGGTCAAGGGGGGTGTGGGGCTCGTAGAGTCGGCGGTCGGCAAGGCCGTCCAGGCAGCCTACCAGCACGTGTTGGGGAGTGGCGAGGACGGAGCGCGCCACCTCGTCGCGCACCGCCGCGGGGGTCTGCGGGACGTAGAGTTGATCGATAAACTGTCGGACCTTCTCCTGATAATCCGGCGAGCGGAAATCTTCCGCGCGCTTGCGGAGCCCGGCGATCTGCTGGTCGACGTCGACCGGAATAGCGAATGTGCCATCAACCCAGATCAGAGCGATGGTCTTCTCCGGCCAGCGGCGTGCGAACTCGTACGCCACCATCCCGCCCATACTGTGGCCTACAACAGCGGCCTTCTGCACCCGCGCGTGCTCGAGCACGGCATTAACCGCTCGCGCAAACAGGTCGAGTGTGTAAGGGATGTCCGGCTTGTCGCTGCGCCCGTGGCCTGGGAGGTCGACTAGCAGCACACGAGTATAAGGCACTAGCGCCGGCACCTGATTCCGCCACAGCGAGGTGTCGCAGCCCCAGCCGGATAGGAAAATCATGGCTCTCTTGCCGGAGCCGAAGCTGCGGTAATAAATGCGGTGGCCATCCAGATTCGCGAATCGCTCCTTGGCTCGCGGCACACCGCTCGCCATACTCAAGAGTGGAACCAGCAGAAGACCCCCCGCAAGCGCCAGAGGACATATGACCGGCCGTAAATGGGAACCTGCGGAGTGTTGGGCAGGGAGGTTGGAAACAAGGCGCAAAGGAGCAAAGAACCTCGCCGCTGAGAGTGCGCCGACAATGCCACTTATGTTCATGCTAACTCCTCCTTCGCGGTGTGGACGCTAAGAAATTTCTTTCCAGCGGTCGTGGAAGGACTTTCGCGCAAGCGCCGGGAGGTCCCGCGCATCCGTCCAGCGGGACGCCGAGTAGAGGGGAACCTTTCGAACTTTGCGCTCGTCGTGAACGATTCGTGGTTCTGGAGGAGCTCTGTAAGCGACCGTCTCGGGCCTCTGACGACCGTGAGAACTTGGCGTGGCCGGAGATCGGGCCACTCTACTTAACGGAGGCATCAGCTGCCGCAGTGCGCAATTAGGTACGCCGCGTCCTCAAGCAGCACCTGTGCGGCCAGTGGGGTGATTACCTTGCCCTCTACGGCCTTTACCTCGGCCATGAAAAGTCGGAGAATATCACGTGACTCCCAACAGTTGCCCCTCGCTTGAGCTCTCTCCGCGTTGTGAAGCAAGATGGACAGGAAAAGCGCTATCAAACGGTTCTTGATTAGTCCCAAATTCAGGCTGTTGTTGAGGTCGTTCAGTACGCTTGCGGGCGTCGCCGAGCGGACTACAGCGGAGGTTGCCCCAGGGCCGGTGTCAAATCCTACTTTGAAGTTAGAAACAGACCCAAGACCTGTGATTCCGTTTACAGTGAGCTTCGGTTGTATGGAGCCATCCTCAGAAACAACGATAATGTTCACCGCATATGTACTGGAGGACGCACCCGTCACTGTTAGTGTGTACTGTCCGCCGGAAAAGTCGGAAGCCTCGACCACCGTGACCGGAGGGGTGGAGAGCGAGGCGTCCTCGTTGTTCTGAATACTTTCAACGAAGTATCCAGAGCCAGGAATATCATCAATTACTGTCTGACTGCTGGCGTCAAAGCCAGTCACTGCACCAGATTGGGAGGTGAGTGCCAGGTTCACGTTGCTTGGGGTCGAGATAGTCAACCCCGATAGATTTGTTGGGTCGGTGACGTACCCAAGCGTCACATAGTGGTCGTAGTCGGAAAGCTTGAGATGAGTGTAGGTCTGTAAGTATCCTATCTGTGAGTTTCCTATCATGCCGTTGCTGACGCAATTTGGCAAGCAAACGGGCGAATTGGTGGGCTTCGGGTCCGCAATCAGATATTCTCCGTTACGCTTGCCCCACACGGCGACGTAGTGACATGGAAACTTCTGCGGCGGGTTCTCTTGCGCACAATTGTCGTCGACCCCAACAAGAACCGGACTTCCAACGACATTCGGCAGGTTAGCAACATTTAAGGTGTCATCCAAAAACTGTTGCGCACCGGATAAGTCCGTCTGCGAATCGTGTTCTACAACGTTAAATGCGAGCTTCGTGTTGTTTGGAGGTTTTACTAAGCTAGCAACAACTGGAACTGCGTGGACCGCCTCATTGTCGTAGAGATTGTTAGCTACCATCCAAGCGTTCAAATTGCCAGGGTCATTCGGCACGAAAGTGCTGGTGCCTGCCACCGGCAACGTCTGAACCCCAACCGAATTCAGCAGCATGGAGAGGGAGGTCAGTTTACATCCGTAGTTGTAAATCCTGTTTTCCAACTCGCCGTTTTTCGGATGGGTTGTGTCAGAATCATACTGGAAGTCTTCCCAAGGTGGGTTCCAATCCTGCAAAGTTTGATTCGGAGAGGGACCTGCGGGGATTCCCTGCCGCAACTTCACCAGCGTGGCGGTGCCGTCGGAGATTTCTGCCCGCAACGTTCCTCGAATCATGGCGTAGCCCATCAGCCCAGACGGGTTCGGCTCGCCAAAAAATATGTATCCCTCAGCGTTGCGAACCTCGCCAGGAGCATCAATCGTCGTGCCAGTAAATGGCTCCCCATTGGCGAAGGCGACCATCCCCGTGTAGTACGTTCCCTGGAACACGACATTGGCCGTGTCCAACCCTGTGCATCCCAGACTCCTGGCGGACGATGTAGTTAAGACGGACGTGAACAAAGCTGTGTTCACAGGCAAATGGGAGGCTATGGTAACATCAATTTGCACGCCGTTGGACAGGTCGGCGCTAAGCAGACCCCCGCAGGGGTGCGGATTCAAAGTCACCGACCAGGACTTGCTTTGAAGCCTGACATCCGTACCAAGCCAGAAGCTGGCAGGCCCGCCGCCATAGTCTGCTTCGTACGTCCAGAATCTTGCAGCCAGACTTCCCGACACTGGCTCGGCAGGTGGCTGCGGTACAATTAAGGTGCCGTCCAAGTTTTGGAGTAGTTGGATGGTTGCATCGTCTTCCCACGTCAGCACGACGCTCTGGGCCTGAGCTACTATGGGATACACGAGGCAGAGAGGGGCAAGTACCGACAATGCAAGTCGCTTATTCATAGGGACCTCCCTTTTGGCGTGGATTTTCGCCGGGTCAGCGTCGGACGAAGCCTAACGCCGATCAGAGGGCGAAGTCAAGAGACATCCCGCCTATTTTCTATGTGATAGGGTAAATAGCAAAGGGGTAAACATGGCACACGTCTCAAAGTCCGCTTTCGAGCGCCGTTTGGGCAACAGGCCCATGTCTACGCTGGGAATGTATCCTATAACGCTCGCAGAATACGATGGTCCAGGTTCTCGTCAATCAGGAATTTGAGCATGGGGGAGGGAGTCTACCTTCGCAAGTTTGCACGCCGCGCTGATAGGCACTTCAGTATTTCCCCGCTTTTTCAAGCGCGACCTCAATTGTCGCGAGCGGCAGCACGAGAGATACGGGCGCGTCCGCCAGCGGCACAGCGCCGTAGCTGGCATACCATCCTGCCACTCTCGACGACGGACACAACAACCTTTTAGCGAATCTCTTTCCACCGGTCGTGGAAGGACTTTCGCGCCAGCGCGGGGAGGTCCCGTGCATCCGTCCAGCGGGACGCCGGGTAAAGGGGAACTTTTCGAATCCAGCCGGAACGAGCGAGCAGGAACTGGCCCCAGCGCGCCGTGCGCCCGCCGAGCGCATAAACCCAGGGGCGCGACAGGGCCCAGGCAAACAGGCGCATCATGGTCTTCTCGCGCAAGAGCGAACCTTTCGGTCTGGGTGCAGGGGCCACTTCCTGCGCCTTACTCCGCAAGTGAAGCAGGAGATCGGGGATATTGATCTTGACGGGACAAACTTCGCGGCAGGCTCCGCAAAGGGAAGAAGCGAAGGGCAACTCCCGCGCCTGCCCGATGCTTGTGAATTGAGGAGTGATTAACGCCCCGATGGGACCGCTGTAAACCCAACCGTAGGCATGCCCGCCAATCTTGCGATAAACCGGGCAAGTGTTGAGGCAGGCGCCACAACGGATGCAATAAAGCGCTTCCCGCATCTTGGGGTCCGCCAAGGTGTCCACGCGCCCATTGTCGACCAGCACCACGTGCATCTCGTCCGGACCGTCTTCACCCGGGCGCCGCGGGCCGGTGAGGAAGGAGGTGTAAGTCGTCAGCTTTTGTCCCGTGCCCGAACGCCCCAGCAGTCGCAGGAAAACGCCGAGGTCCGCAAAACGCGGGATAATCTTCTCGATTCCCACCAGCGCCACATGTACCCGTGGCGCCGTCGTGCAGAAACGGATGTTCCCCTCATTTTCCGCCAACACCACGGTACCGGTTTCCGCCACCAGGAAATTGGCGCCGCTCATGCCCATGCCCGCCCTGGCAAATTTCTCTCGAAGGACCTGGCGTGCAATCGCCGTCAGGCGCTCCGGCACCGCGGTACGCTCGGAGTGAAGGTGAGTGGCGAAGAGGTCCGAAATATCATGCCTTGTCATGTGGATGGCTGGGGCCACGATGTGCGCGGGCCGGTTGCCGGCGAGTTGGATAATGAACTCGCCCAAGTCGGTCTCGACGGGGCGAATCCCCCGCGCCTCGAGTGCATGGTTCAGCTCCACTTCTTCCGCGACCATCGATTTCGCCTTCACGATTTCCCTGGCGCCGCATTGCTGCGCGATTTCCAGAACTATCCGGCAGGCGTCCTCGGCCGTCGCGGCCCAGTGTACCTTGCCGCCGCGCCTTTCCAGGTTGTCGGCAAACTGCCCGATGTAAAAGTCCAAGTGCTCCATCACTTCGCGCTTGAGCTCCTGGGCGCGCTCGCGCAGCCGTTCCCAGCCAGGGACTTCGGCGACCGCTTCCAAGCGGTGGGTGTAAAGGCGGAGGGTCGAAGAGCGATAGGCTTCCTGAAGATGCGCATCGGCGAGAGTCTTATTGCCGAGCTCGTGAACTTCGTTACTGTGAACGCCTGTGTCAGCCATTCTAGTCAAGAGTCGAGAGTCGAGGGTCAAAAATCAAAAGGCCGCCGTCCCGATGCACTTCATCGGGAGGCGGGCCGGGTGAGGGGATCGCCAGCCTGCGCTACCCGCTGTAAACGCCCATGTCAGCCATTTACCGCCTACCACATACTATTTCTGCGCTAACACCTCCGCCAAGTGCATTGTCTTGAGTGGCAATCTCTGGCGATGAATCATCCCTGCAAGGTGCATCAGGCATCCCGAGTCATTGGCTACAAGGTACTCGGCGTCCGTTTGGGTGGCAAATTGGAGTTTGTCCTGACCCATGGCGACTGAGACTTCGGGGAATTTGACGGCGAAAGTTCCCCCGAAGCCGCAGCACACCTTGTACCCTTCCATCTCGACGAAATCGATGCCGCGCACTTTGCGCAGCAGCTTCCGCGGCTGTTCCTCAACGCCCAACTCGCGCAGAAGATGACAGGAATCGTGGTACGTCACGCGATGGGGGAAGCTTGCCCCAACATCCTCGACCTTCAAAACGTTCACCAGGAATTCCGAGAACTCAAAGAAGCGGTTGCGTAGTTGATGGCATTTTCGAAGCCGGTCAGGGTCAGCGGCGAAGAGTTCGGGATAAAACACTCGCACCATCGAGGTGCAAGAACCCGAGGGGCACACCACATAGTCCGCATCGTCAAAAAGGTTGAGGACCTTTGAAGCCACCGCTCGAGTTTCATCACGGTAACCCGTGTTGAAGGCAGGCTGACCGCAACAGGTTTGCGCAGGATTGAAAGTGACCTCGACGTCTAACCGCCGAAGCACTTTAACCACGCACTCCCCTACCTGGGGAAAGAACTGGTCACCCAAACAAGTTACAAAGAGCGCCACTCGAACTCTGGACATATCAAACCTCGTGAATGCCTCACGCTATTCGAAAATCCATCTGGGGTCAATGCCCGGCAAATGCCGCAGACTTGGAGAATGGGTGGGCGTTACGGGCCGTTAACCAGGCGTCGGAAATTTGAGTCGAGCGCTGATGGATTGAATCTGGTCAAGCGATTTAGTCTTCTCGAGCGCCGCGATCTGCATCGCAATGTTCCCGATCGTCGTGGATTCGCTCGGTCCGCGCAGGACTTCACGGCCCGTCAACTCACTAGTGAGGCGGTTAAGGGTTTCATTTTTGACACCCCCGCCGACGATGCAGATGCGTTCGATGGGCTTGTCGGCAATCTTCTGAAGCTCCCTGATAACTTTGGCGTAGCGTCGCGCCAAGCTGCGGAAGATGATGGCGGCAAGTTCCTTGGGCCGGGTCTCTTCCTCAAACCCTTGCGCTGCGAGAGCAACATTGATCCGGGAAATCATGTTGCCCGGGGCAAGGAAGGCTTTCTCATCCGCCTCGAAGGAAGTCCCGTCAGCGGGAGTGTCCGAACATTGTTGCGCCAGGTCGGCAGCGGTCAACTGAAGCCCTTGCGCATTCCACTCGCGCAAGCACTCCTGGAGCAGCCACAACCCGATGACATTGCTCAGGAACCGGATGCTCCCTGCCACGCCACCTTCGTTGGTGAAGTTCTGCTCAAAGGACGGTCCTGTGACCACGGGATTCAAAAGAACCATACCCACCAGGGACCAAGTCCCGGAGCTGATGAAAGCCAGTTTGTCATGTGGGAAAGGAATGCCCGCCACGGCCGCACCGGTGTCGTGGCAGGCAGGTGCAATGACTTGCACATTGGAAAGACCAAGGTCCGTGGCGAGCTCTTTCCGTATTTTTCCGAGGGGCGTCCCCGGTGGCGCGATGGGAGGAAATTTCTCCAGATTGAGATTCAGGGCGCGGGCCAGTTCCTCCGACCAAGACCGCTTATGGACATCGAGGAGTTGAGTAGTACTGGCTTCCGTATACTCGGCCATGGCGACTCCCGAGAACCGGAAAAGGAAATACTCCGGCAGCGTGAGCCACTTTGCGGCACGCTCCCATTCCGAAGGGAATTCGGCGGCGTGCGCCATCAACTGGAAAACGGTGTTGAAAGGAAGAAACTGAATCCCCGTGATTTCGTACATGCGTTCTTGGGGAAGGAGGGTAAAAGCACGCTCCATTTGGGGGAGGTTTCTGGCGTCCCGGTAGCAGTAAGAACGACCGACGCGGTTTCCAGTGCGGTCGAGCAGCACGTAGTCCACACCCCAACCATCGACCCCCACGCTGGCGATGCGGCCCCCAGCTTTGGATGCGGCATGGCGCAGTCCTTTGAGGACCTCCTGCCATAGACGGTCCAGGTCCCACACCAAGTGACCCGCCTCTTGGCGTGCGCCGTTGGGGAAACGGTGGACCTCCTCCAGGATTCCTTCCGCCCCGGTCCAGCGGCAAAGGACTACACGGCCGCTTTCCGCTCCCAGATCAGTTGCGGCAATATAAACGCCGTTCTTCATTCCCGCCATTCCCCCTTAACCCCATGTCCAGGACCTGCTGAAGGATATCGAAGCAGGCAGCTGCGGTCGTTAGCGCCTCCGCCCTGCACCATCCGGTGCGGGGCTCCGTGTCCTCCGTGTCCAGAAGAGTCCCGCAGGCGCGGGATCACTGAGATGCTCCGCCCTGAACCATCCGGTGCGGGGCTCCGTGTGCTCTGTGTTAAAGCTTGAGAGGCACGGAGGACACGGAGAGTCTCGTTTTGGTTTCGGCCAACAGCCGCGCTGTAATACTAGGCGTAGCTTCCTCCGGCGGATTGGTTCTTTTCGGCTCGCTCGCGGTTGATCCGCTGCATATATCCGGACTCGCGAAAAGCCGCCAAGGGGTCTTCCGGCAGACCCTTCGAGCGTCTCCACTCCCGGATTAAAGGTCGCACATCGGTAGCGAAGGCCGCCTTGAGGCACTCTTCGGCGTCCACGAGCTCACATTTCTGCTGATGGCGAGCCAGACGCCCGTGGTCCACGAGTGTAGCCTTGGCATACAACTCTTGGGCTGCCACTGCGGTCTGGATCATTTCCTCGATTTTGCCCTTCAAGTTGTGGCTCTGGTCGATCATGTAGGCGATGTCCGCGCGCCGGCCAGCCTCCCACTCAAAATAGAGGATTTCGTGGAAGATGCGGAAGACCTGATAGGGATCGATCGAACCCAGCGTCAAATCATCGTCGGCGTAACGACGGTCGTTAAAGTGGAACCCCCCCAGCATGTCTTCGCTGAGGAGCCAGGTCACGATTTGCTCGATATTCTGCGCTTGATAGTGGTGGCCTGTATCCACAAGGACCTTAGCGCGCGGACCGGCAGCGCGGGCCAACAGGAGAGCCATGCCCCAGTCGGCAATGTCAGTGTGGTAAAAGGCTGGTTCGAAGGGTTTGTATTCCACCAACAATCGCTGGGTGGGTGAGAGCTGGGAGTGACTTTTCCTCAAACCCTCTTCAAACCACTGCTTCCGCTGGCGAATGTTGGCGGTGCCGGGGTAACTCGATCCATCCGCAAACCAAAGAGAGATGTCCCGGCTCCCTGTCTGTTTCCCGATTTCTACGCACTCCAGGATATGCTGCAAGGCGGCTTGGCGGACTTCGGGGTCGGGGTTGGCCAGAGACCCGTACTTGTAAATCTGGTCCTGAAAGACATTGGGGTTGATGGCCCCAACTCCGACGCCGTATTTTGCGGCGTACGCCTTCACTTCATGCGTGCTCTTGAGGCCTTCCGGGAAGTCCCAGAGGACATGCACGGCCACCGTCGGACAGATGCCCGTAAAGTGATGAACTTGTCCGGCATCGCTAAACTTTTCTTGGGTGGAGGTTGCCGCGCCAAGCTGGATGAATTTGCCAAAACGGGTTCCAGTGTTGGCAAATCCCCAGGACGGTGTTTCGATTCGGAAAGTGTCTAGACTCTTCCACAGAGTTTCTTGGCGTGCGTCTTTCGGCAAGCTTCACCTCCCTCGGGCTGGGGCCACATACTACTTGTTTGCGTCGAGCTTAGTCAAGGCGAGTTTGGAGGGCGGTGAACTCCAACCGCGGGGTGGGCGACGAAGCGCTCTGTGACCAATCAATCTGCGCCGCATGGGAAGATGCGTGATAGAATGGAGGCGTCAACATGAGCCTTCGGGGACGCATTCGGAGTCTTTTCCGCCTCTTTCTGTTGTTTACGGTCCTGGTGACTGTGGCGCTGGTCAGCGCCATCATGACCATCCGGCTCACCATCCGGGGCCACCAGGAGACCATGCCGAACATGGTCGGATTATCTTTCGACTATGCTCAACGCATGGCCACCGGATTAGGTCTTGAAATGAAAGTCGAAGATAAGCTCTTCAACACCCAATACCCTCCCCAGGCGATAGTGTCCCAGATGCCTCCCCCAGGAACCCGCATCAAGATCGGCCAGCATGTGCACGTCCTGGTGAGCCTGGGCCCCCCCCAGGTCGTCATCCCCAACTTTTTGGGGACCAGCATTCGCGCCGCAAGGATCACGGCTATTCAGCGCACCCTCACGCTGGGCGATATCGTGGGAGTTCATTGGCCCCAGTCTGAACCCGATCAAGTCGTGGCACAGGATCCGCCACCGGAAAGCGCCGAGGTAAGGAGCCCCGCCGTGGACATTCTGGTTTCTGTCGGGGAAGCGCCTGAAGCATACCTGTGCCCGAGATTCGTCGGCCAACCCATTGCGGAAGTCCGTCGCAGCCTCGAGAAGGCAGGCTTCATAGTGGCAGGTGTTACCTCCATTACCACCGAAAGCGGCCCTCGAGGCATCATCTTCACGCAATCGCCTGCCGCTGGAAGCAAGATCGGCTCGGACGCCGTGTTCAGCTTCCAAGTCTCGCAATAATGGAGCAAGGCGCATCGCGCGCCCTCGAATTTCAGGATGACATGTCACTGACAAGTGACACTGTGTCAGTTCTGCGGTATTGAAAAACTCCTCGTCCACGGCATGATAACTGCAACACTATGTCCGTAAGTGTTGGGAAAGCGTGTGCGGAGTTCCAAAGTGTCCCATGTAGCTCGCCTTCATGGGTGGAAATTCGCAGTTTGATGTTTCATCGCTAGCCGTGGTTGATGTGGGGTCAAAACATGGCTTGGGGCTGGAATCGTTGCGCGGAAAGGCCCTTCAAATGAGTCTGGGCAGGTTGATCATTCTCAGTTCGGTCATTCTACTCCTTGGAGGCAGTACATGCCTTCGGGCTTCAGACGATTGTCTTTCCTGCCACGGACCCTCCACCGGTTTGACGAACTCGCAAGGCAAGCCACTCACAGTCAAGGCGGAGGCGCTGGCGCATAGCGTCCACAAAGACGTTCGCTGCGTGGATTGCCATGCCGGGGCAGCCAAGTTCCCGCACACGGCAAAGAGCGCATCGGTCTCTTGCCTCGCCTGCCACGGAGAAGTCTCCGGGGAGTTGGTGGCCAGCGCTCACGCGGCGCTCGGAAAGCCGGATAATTCCAAAACCTGCGTGGCTTGCCATGGCAACGCCCACGAGATAGTGGATCCCGCCACTCGCGGCACGGCCTTCTGCGCCACCTGCCACGCAGATGAAGTCAAACAATTCGCGTCCAGCATTCATGGCCGCGCGCACGCTCGCCTGAACGGGGATGCTCCGACCTGCCAGAGCTGCCACGGGCTCGCGCACCAAGTGGTGGTCGCCAGCGCCCCAAACTCGCCGGTCAGCAAGCTGAACCTGCCTCGGACCTGCGGACAATGCCACTCGAACCCCGCGTTGGCAGCCAGATACATGTTCGCGGTGGCCAAGCCCGTGGAAGCCTACGAGTCGAGCGTGCATGGGCGCGCCATCCAGGCCGGCAAGATGAATGCCGCGGTGTGTAATGACTGCCACGGCGTCCACGACATCCTTCCGGCGGATGACCCGCGCTCGCCGATTTACAAATCCCGGGTTGCCTCGACGTGCGGGAAGTGTCACACGCAGGTTTTTGGTCAATACAAGGAAAGCATTCACGGCCGCGCCGTGGCGGCGGGCGTTGATTCTGCTCCCACCTGTACCGACTGCCACGGTGAGCATCGAATCCTGGCTCCGAACGACCCCAACTCTCCGGTTTATGTGTCCAACATTTCCCGCGTAACCTGCTCGCACTGCCACGCGGACCAGCGGTTGAATGCGCGCTTTGCCCTCCCCGCGGGCCGCGTGTCAAGCTATGAAAACAGCTACCATGGCTTGGCGGCGCAGGCCGGTTCCCAGACGGTTGCCAATTGCGCGTCCTGCCACGGGGTACACAACATTCTGCCCTCCGCCGACCCTCGTTCCACCATCGCCAAGGCCAATCTGCCCCAAACCTGCGGGAAGTGTCACCCGGACGCGGGCAAAGAGTTTGCGCTCGGGCCTGTCCACGTGCAGCCGGCCTCGGCGGCCGAGAGTCGCTGGCTTTACTACGTCCGGCTGTTCTATCTCTTTACCATTCCCACCGTCGTAGGGTTCATGCTGCTGCACAATCTTCTGGACTGGCTGCGAAAGGTGCGCCGCCACGTCGCCCGGTACCGCCTGCTCCATACACCTCTCCGCTTTACCCTGAGCGAGCGGGTTCAGCATGCGCTGCTGCTGATCAGCTTCATGACGTTAGTGATTACGGGCTTCATGTTGAAGTTCCCGGAGAGCTTCTGGGCGGCGCCGCTGGTGAGGTGGGAAAACGGCCTCCCCTTACGCGGCCTCGTGCATCGCATCGCGGGGGTAGTGTTGATCGGCGCAGGCTTCTATCACCTTCTCTATCTCGTCTTCACTACGGAGGGGCGGCGAAACCTGCGTGCCATTTTGCCCAAGGTCCGAGATATGCGCGAGGCGGTCCAGACCGTGGGCTATAACTTGGGGTACCGCCGGGAGGCTCCGCGTTACTTCAAATTCAATTACGCGGAGAAGCTCGAGTACTGGGCGCTGGTCTGGGGGACCGTGGTCATGGCGGTCACGGGCATTTTCCTTTGGGCGCACAACTTCGTGCTTGAATACCTCTCCAAGGTCTGGCTCGACATCGCCACGGCCGTCCACTACTACGAGGCCATCCTGGCCACTCTCGCCATTGTCATCTGGCACTTCTACGCCGTCATCTTTGATCCCGACGTTTACCCCCTGAAGTGGACCTTCGTGTGCGGCCGCGCGCCTGAACACGAGGTGAGAGAAGAAGAGGAAGAAGCCGCACCCCAAGCTGCTCCGGAGTCAAAGGCCGAACGCAAGAACCCGCCTTCGCCCGCAGCGCCGTAGGGCCAATCCCGCCAAGCGGGATTGGCCAGGGCAAGCCCCGGCGCTACGATCCCTCGCACGCCGCTGGCCTGAAGTAGCGCCGACCCCGCGCCTGCGGGGTCGGCATCTTTCCTTTTTTCCCCATGTTGAGCTAAGGAAAAGGAAAAGGTGCTTCCGAGTTAGCCCTCGCCCGGCCAGAACTTCGGATTGCCCCTGCGGAGTCGTCAATAAATGCTAGGCGACTACTCGTTACTGATGCCGGGCCGGTAGGAGTCCGGTCCGCTTTCAAAGCGCAGTCGTCCCATTTTCCGGGTAGGGCGTTTATCGGGCCGAATCCGCGGAAGTACCCACTCATCCTAGTTTCCGAGTGCGTTAGCCAGGATCAGCAGGCGAACGTGGGCACCACATCTACGGTTTGCCGACTCAGGCCAAATCCCCACCAGCGCCGGACCTTTCTGAGCGGCCACAACTTGCGGTTAGACGAGCGAATAAGTTTCATCGAACTTTTGCGTAAGGCCCTACGAGGACGAAGGCGCCCCAGTAGTAGGAACGATCTTGTCCATCCCAGCGTGCCTTGACCCTGTCTCTCATCTCGCGTTGCGCCTCACGCAACGCATCGTGTTTTTCTCTCCCGCTAAGCCACTTCTCGCAAAACAGACTCATCAGTTCTTGGGTTTCGTCGTCCGGTACCGACCACATGCTCATCAGCACAGACTGGTCCACCGGACCTCTTCCATTATAGATTTGAACGCAGCCGGAAGGTCGCTTTCCGTACGGATCAAAAGCCAAGACTTCCCGATATCAGTTATGGCTGGGCGCGTTTTTGGCCGCACACAGCGATCGCGGACAAGTACGCCAAGGTTCCTATCGCCCAGACTATCACCGTAAACGACAGGTGGACAGACATCTTCCACGTCACCGGCCAGGTTTATCCGGAAATCGAAGAGTACCATATGGACGCGCACTTTCTTTCCCCCCGGCTCATCTATCGCAACCTCGGAAATGGCAAGTTCAAGGACGGTTCAAAGGAAATGGGCCCAGGCGCAACGGCAGAATTTTCCAGCCGCGGTTGCGCCTTCGGCGACTACGATAACGATGGTGACATCGACGTGCTGGTCCTGAACATGAACGATTACCCGTCGCTTCTGCGGAACGACGGCGGCAATTGGATCACCATCAAATTGCTCGGCACCCAGTGTAATCGTACCGCCATCGGCGCGCGCGTAAAAGTGGTGACCGGAAAGCATGCGCAAATCGATGAGGTCCATGCCGGCACGAGCGTGATGTCGCAGAGCGACCTGCGCCTCCATTTTGGTTTGGGACTAGCTCCGCTGGTGGACCTGATCGAGGTCCACTGGCCCACCACCAGAAGGTGGAGAGATTTACGAACATCGCCGCCAATCAATTCTCACCATTAAGGAGGGCACAGGAATCATCAAACACGACAAGCCCAACCCCGCCGCGAAACCCTGACGCCTCATACTAGGCCATTTGGATATGGTCATCCGGCAAACCGATGCCCGCAATACGTGAAAGCCTTTTCGCAACCCCGGCGCACGAACAACGCCAGCGTCTCGCTCCAACAGAAAGTGTTCCTTAGCAGGCGGATTCCCTGGCGATGCCAGACAACGACCGTTTTCGGCTTCACGATGGCGAGCGCGGAGCGCCAACCTGACCAAAGGCGCAAAAGCCAGGTCCAAAACAATCGCTCCGCCGAGGTCAGGTGAGCACGCCCACGCTGCGACCCCTGCAGCAAGTTGATCTGTCGGTACGGTGCGAGGATCTCCAATTGCAAGCCGGCCCGAGTCCGGAAGGAGGCACAGAGGGAAGCACATACGGAAACAAGCGGCCTGAACATAGGAATGAGAGCTAACCAGCGGCGGCGAACGGCCATCCATGGATTTCAATGCGAACGGGGTTTTTGGTAGCCACAGGCCTTGGAACCAGGAACGGAAGGACGCTAACAGAAAGAAGATAAGGTTGCACATGGAATGCAAAGAGTTTATCAATGGGAGCCGATAACATCAAAGAACTCAATTAGAACGAGGTTTTCAATATGCACAGCATTCCGAGTCGATGAGAGCTGATGCTACTGCGTTGACTGTCCCGTTGCCTCGGCCGGCGGCCATCGCGAAACAGCCGTTTCGCGCCGCCGCTTCTGCAATCGTGGTGATCCCATCGCCGCGTTTAGCTAAGTGAATCTCGGGATTGATGTTGTGCTGTTTGAGAATTTCGATGAGACGGTCGCGCAGGCTGCCTTGGTTTTCCGCGCCGGTAGCATTGTTAAGTATGACGGTGAAGTGTCGAGCCTGCATCGTAAGATTTACGGGGTTTTGCTTGCGTTCGCCGGGCTTCGATTCCTCACCCCGCGCGGTTGTTAAGAACATGGTCCAGAATACCAATCGCTCCCACCCAAACAAGGGCGGCGCAATAGCCGCCTACGACATCGCTCGGGTAATGCACTCCCAGATAGATGCGCGAAAATCCGATAAGCCCGACAAGCAGTGCAGCGCATGTCCAGATAAACAATCGTGCCCTCGGCGTTGAAGCGTGCGCGGAAAGAATTCCTGCCAACGCCCCATAGAAACAAAGCGATGCGAAAGCGTGGCCGCTCGGAAAACTATACGAGCTTGGGGCCGTCCCGAAAAAGGGGACGGGACGACCACGGTGGAATGCATGCTTCAACACCAGATCAAGAGCGACCGCACCCGCCATGGTAATGCCCATCAAATCAGCCGCTCGAGGGCGATGGATGTATAACAATATTGCAATCGTGAGGAGACTCAGCGCCACCAGGAATGTTCCCGAACCGAGAAATGAAAAAACTTGCATCGCGCTGGTCATTGCCGGCGAAGCGAGTCGGTGGATTGCTGCCCGCACGACATCATCGAATGTCTGCGTCTCTGATTCGAGCATCTCTTCCGCCAGCCAGCCGAATAATAACAGGGCCGCGGCGGCAACGACGATGCTGCCGATGAGGAAAAAACCGAGTTCGACCTTTTTGGGCTCGGTCACAGGGAGTCCATAATACGCGGAATCGGGCACTACGACGAGGTCGTTTTTTCTTGCGCTCGCTTATTACCGGGGCAGAATGACTCGCGTAAACTCGCGTTCAAGGTTAGCCTGAGACGCAGTCTGGAAACAGGGTTGAGAGAAGGCCCGAGCCTCTGGCTGTCCAACGACAACGGGGAGCCACTCGCGGGGTTCAGTGTGGACAAGGGCGAACCGTACCGGGAATTTGTTCTCGAAGACACCGAGATTCCGTTCCTATACCGTTGGGAGCAACTATTCCCAGGCTGGTTATGACCACGCGTCGTTTGAGCATCAGTGCGCCTCCAGAGATGTCCCCATTTTACGGCGACTCTGACTACTTTCAACCCGGGTTTTCCCATCACGGCCATGACCGGGCGCGGACAAAGTCCTTGAAAACGAACTTGGCCGGAGTTATAAACGAGTGGAGGCCCGCGCCGGTCGTGGGCCAAAGTTATCTGGGAAACCCGGGATTATGTCGGTTCACGCTCAAAACCACGTTAGTCCGCATCAGCTTCCCGGCCACCTGATCCGCGTGCTGCGCCGCCACGCCGACGAACGCCCGCGGCAACCGGCCTTCGTCCATCTGCTCGACGGCCAGGGCGAACACGCCAGTCTGACCTACGCCCAGCTCGATCGGCGAGCCCGAGCCATCGCGGCTCGCTTGCAGGACATGGGCTTTGCCGGCCAGTGCGTGCTGCTGGTCTATCCGCCCGGCCTCGACTTCATCACGGCTTTCTTCGGCTGCCTGTACGCCGGTTGCGTAGCGGTGCCGACCTACCCGCCGCATCGCCACCGCATACTCGAGCGCTTCCAGGCCGTCGCCGCCGATGCCGGGGCCCGCATCGCCCTGAGCAACACCTCGGGCGCGGCTCAGTTCCAGGCCAGAATGGAAGCGGAAAAAAGCGGTCAAGCGGCCACTTCCTCCCAGCTCTCGTGGCTCGCCACCGACGAGATTCCCGACGCCTTGGCCAAGCGCTGGCAAGAACCAGCCATCGCCCCCGACACGCTTGCCATGCTCCAGTACACCTCCGGCTCGACCAGCCGGCCCAAGGGCGTCATGCTCAGTCACGCGAACCTCATGGCCAACATCCACACCATCCATCAGGCTTTCGGCATACAGCACGAGGACAGCAGCGTGTTCTGGCTGCCCATGTACCATGACATGGGGCTGGTGGGTGGCGTTCTGGTCCCGGTGTTCGCCGGTGTGACAAACGTCTCCATCTCGCCGGCCACGTTCCTCCGGAGCCCCATCACCTGGCTGGCCGCCATCAGCAAGTACCGGGCCACCATCTCCGGCGGGCCCAACTTCGCCTACGATCTTTGTATTCACAAGATCACCGAGGAGCAGCGTGCCACCCTCGACCTTTCCTCCTGGGCATTGGCCTTCGTCGGCGGCGAACCCATTGAGCCCGGAACGCTCGAACGCTTTGCCGCCGCGTTCGCCCCCTGCGGCTTCAAACCCGGAGCCCTTTATTGCTGCTACGGTTTGGCGGAGGCGACGCTCATGGTCAGCGGCCCGACGCGCGACAGCGGCGCGACCGTCGGGACCTTCCACGACCCGGCGCTGGCCGAGAACCGCGTCGAGCCCGTGCCCAGCGATGCGCCGCAGGCTCATCGCCTGGTGGCCTGCGGATCGCCCGTCGGCGGTCTGCGCGTAGTGATCGTCGACCGGCACAGCCGCGCAGAGGCCGCCCCCGACCGCGTGGGCGAAATCTGGGTTGCCGGCGCGTCGGTCGGTCAGGGCTACTGGCACAAGCCCGGCCAGACTCGCCGTTCCTTCGACGCCCGCCTGAGCGACTCGGGCGGAGGCCCGTTCCTGCGGACCGGCGACCTGGGCTTCATGCGCGAGGGCCAACTCTACGTCACCGGCCGGCTGGATGACCTGATCATCGTCCGCGGCCTGAACCGCTATCCGCAGGATATCGAGGCCACCGCCCGCGGTAGCCACCCGCTGCTGGTAGCCGGCTACGGGGCAGCTTTCGTCGCGGACAATCACGGCCGCCAGCGCCTGGTTCTGGTGCAGGAGGTCGCGCGCAAAGGAGAGGTCGATTTCGCGCACGTGCTGGATGCGGTTCGCAGGGCGGTGCTCGATGAACATGGCCTGGCCCTGGACGCGGTCGTGCTGGTGCGCAGCGGTACGATTCCCAGGACCTCCAGCGGCAAGATCCAGCGCCATGCCTGTCACGCGGCCTTCCTGGCCGGCGAACTCAAAGCCCTCGCCGAATACTGCGACTTGCCGGTCGACAATGCCGGCCCGAGCGCCGCCATCCGCCCTGGCGCCGAAAACGCGGGGTCTTCCACGGCGCATCCCGCCCCGCACTTTTGGCAAGCCGCTCTGGCCGCCATCCGCCAGCACGCCCGCGCCTTGACCGGCGCAGCTTTGCCCGACCTGACACCGGACACACCCCTTGCCGCCCTGGGCCTGGATTCGCTGCAGAGCCTGGACCTCGTGGCCAGGCTGGAGAAAACCTTCGCCATCTGCCTGCCCGACACGGTGTTCAGCCAGGCCCGGACGCTAGAGGATCTGGTCCAGGCCGTTCAGAAGCACCTGATCGATGCCCCCAGGCCCGATGTTCCCGCCGGCCAGATCCCGCCCGAATATTACGATTTGGCTCGCTTCCCCGAGTACGGCGAGTTGAAGCGTCAGCAACACCTGCTGCTGGCGGCCGGCGACAACCCGTATTTCCGCGTCGACCAGGGCGGAGCCGGAAGCGCACCATGCATCGAGGGGCGACTGCTCGTCAACTTCAGCGTCTATGATTACGTCGGCCTGGCCCACGATCCGGAGGTCGCCGCCGCCGCCAAGGCCGCGATCGACCGCTATGGCACCAGCGCCGGCGCCAGTCGCTTGGTCTCCGGCGAGAAGCAGGTGCATCGTGATCTCGAGCAGGCCCTGGCCGCCTTCCTGGCCACCCCGGGCGCGATCGTCTTCGTCTCCGGCCATGCCACCAACGTCACCACCATCGGCCACCTGGTCGGACCGGACGATCTGATCCTCCACGACATTCTGGCCCACAACTCGATCGTCCAGGGTGCGATCCTTGCCGGCGCTACGCGTCGCGCCTTCGCCCATAACGACTGGCAGGCGCTCGACACCCTGTTGTCCGAAGTGCGCCACCGCTATCGCCGCGTGCTGGTCGCCATCGAGGGCGTGTACAGCATGGATGGCGACTTCCCCGAACTGCCACGCTTCCTGGAACTCAGGAAGAAACACAAGACGCTGCTGCTGGTCGATGAAGCGCACTCGCTGGGCACCATGGGGGCGACCGGCCGGGGCATCGGCGAGCACTGGGGCGTGGCCCGCTCCGACGTCGACCTATGGATGGGCACGCTCTCCAAGTCGCTGGCCAGTTGCGGCGGGTACATCGCCGGCTCGACCGAGCTCGTCGAGTACCTCAAGTACACCGCCCCCGGGTTCGTCTACAGCGTGGGCCTCTCCCCGCCCAACGCCGCTGCGGCCCTGGCCGCCCTGACGGTCCTCCAGCGCGAGCCGCGGCGCGTGGCCCGGCTGCGCGAGCTGGCGGCGCTGTTCTTGAAGCTGGCCCGCCAGCGCGGCCTCAACACCGGCTCGGCCGCCGGTACGCCCGTGATTCCTGTGATCGTCGGCAGCTCGGTCAAGAGCCTGCGCCTGGCGAGCGCCCTGTTTGAGCGCGGCATTAACGTCCAACCGATTCTGCACCCTGCCGTGCCCGACCACTCCGCCCGCCTCCGCTTCTTCATCACCACCAATCACAGCCAGGAACAGATCCGCGCTACGGTCCACGCCACGGCCGACGAACTGGCCAAGCTATAGCGCCGCCCTGCGCGGGTTTGAGGTGAGCCGCGAAACCTGGGAAGGAGGCCTCATGCAAAAAACGCTGTGGTGGTTCGCCATTCTCGCCCTGCTGGCCGCGCTGGGCTGTGCCCAGCCAGAAACTCTGCCGCTGTTCACCATCGCGCAGAGCAGTGCCGCGCCCAGCCCAGCCCAGCCGGAAAATCAGCCCCCGGCCGGCACCGAGCAGAGCAAGCCCACCCCGGGCGTCGAGCAAAGTCAGCCCGCATCGGCCCCTGCCCAGGCTGGAACTCAGCCGCTCTTCATCATCGAGCGCAACAAGAACGCCAACGTCGTGCATTACGATGCCCAGCTCACCGCCGACGGCAAACTGGATCGCAAGAAACCGGTGATCGCCTACTGGGTCATGCTCGCCCAGGACGGCCACCGGGAGAATCTCAATTGGATCGAGAAGAAGATGGCCTATGGCATCAACATTAAACCGTACCCGTCGGTGAACGGATACCAAATGACTATCGTGGCCGCCCCCCAGCGGTCGATCACCGTAAAGAAGGTGGGCAGCGCCGTCCGTGCCGAGATCGTCATCGACGGCCGGCCGGCCATTCTCGAGAAGATGTACATCGATGCCTCCGGGCACACCGTCCACTATCTCGAGCTCTACGGAAAAGACGTGCAGACGGGGGGGAAGCGCTTCGAAAAGATCATACCGAAGTAGCCGCCTCCCTTTCGTGCCGCGAAACAGAGAAGATTCATGACCCCGACCCGGAGCACTCAAGAAACGGCCTGGCTTGGCGCAAGGCTGAAGGCCCATTGGCGCTTCAAACTGATGGCCGGGGCGATCAATGTCATCGCCTTCTTTATCGGTTACTTCCTGCTGCTCGGCTTCCACGTCTTCCCCGTGCGGGAAATGCCGACCACCGCCCTGGACCGGCTGATCGCTTTCCAGCCCGGCGCTTTGCCGCTGTACCTGTCGCTCTACCTATATATTCCCCTTGCTCCCTGGCTGCTGGAAAACAAGCGGGATCTGAACGCCTGCTGCCTGGCCGTGAGCGGACTTTGCCTGGTGGGACTCGGCATCTTTCTCTTCTGGCCAACAGCCATTCCTCGACCGGACAGCGCCGCCTACCGGCCCCTCATCGCCATCGACGGGCCGGGCAACGCCTGCCCCTCACTTCACGCGGCCTTCGCCGTCTTCTCGGCCATTTGCATTGATCGCCTGGCCCGGAGCCTCGGCGATCGCGGTCTGGCTCGCAGCCTGAGCTGGCTCTGGTGCCTCGGCATCCTGTATGCCACGTTGGCCACCAAGCAGCACGTCGCGGTTGACTTGGTTGCCGGTATCGCGCTGGGCGCGGCCTGGGCCGGGCTTTATCTGCGATTCTTCCCCTCTGTCGGGAATCTCCAGGCCTGACCGACACGGGCGCACGGGCCATCGGCCAGACGCAGGATCCAAACTGCCGCGCAGGCTCAGAGCCATCCGGCCCGGCGATACCATTGGGCCGTTTCGCCCAGGCGTTCGGCCAACGTGGCCGCGGGGGAGCAACCCAACTGCATACGGGCCTTGGCGGATGAGCACGTCCACGACCCGGCCAGGGCTTCGGCCATCTTGTCGCTATTCACCCAACCGGGACGTTGCCGCACGCGCCCCAGCGCGTCGCCGCAAAGCCCGACCAGTCGCGCGAGCGGTCCCGGCATGTGCACTACCATGGCCCGCTTCTTTCCCAATGCCTTAGCCATGGCCTGCCCCAGTTCGGCATACGTCGGATCGTGTTCCGCCGCCACGAAGTAGACACCCTGGCCCGGCGCTCTGTCGGGGTGCAGACGCTCGCCTTTCTCGGCTGCCAGGAGCAGGAGTGAGACCAAGTCGGCCACGTGGATCAGCGAAACGCGTCGTTCCTCCCAGCAGGGCACGACATGCAGCCCCGAGTGGGCGATCGGCCGGAACATTTCCAGCACGCCCCTATCGCCGGGACCAAAGACGATCGGCGGACGCACCACGCTGATCGACAGCCTGGTGGCATACCTGGCCGCCGCCAACTCGCCCGCTAGCTTGCTGCGACCGTAGGCGGAAACAGGCGCGGGCGAATCGCCTTCCACGCGAGGTTGGTCGCCGGCGCAAGGCCCCGCCGCGGCCAGCGAGGAAACCACGACCAACACCGGCCGCTGGGCGCGGTCCGCACAGGCAGCCGCGACGGATTCGACGCCGCCGGCGTTCACGCGTAGAAAATCTTCTGTCCGCAGGGCCTTCACCAGGCCCGCCAAGTGGAACACCACGCCTGCCTGCGACTCCGCCAGCGCGCGTTCAATGCCAGCGCGATCGGTCGCATCGCCCACGATGAGTTGGGCGCCTGATGATCGTAGTTCGTCGATGCGCGACGTGGCCCGCACCAGGCACGACACCCGGTCGCCACGCTCGATCAGCCGGCGCACCAGGTGCTGTCCGATAAAGCCGCTGGCCCCGGTGACCAGCACGGATTCTGCATCCCTGGTTTTCATCGTCGTACCTCTGCCGGGCGGCAACAATCACCAACCATGACTCTTGTCGGGATTATACGCGGTTCTCCATTTAAGACCAATACTTGCGGCTGGGCGGCGCCGGCCCAACGATTGAAAAGGCTTCTGCAAAATTGGTCGGGACAGGCGGTTTTCATCGCCCAAATTTGGCTTGCGGTACTACGCGAACGAGAGATAATGAAGTAGAATTCCTCCATGATGATCGTGCGGTGACAGTCATATGGAAAATCCCGTCTCAGACGGAACGCTCACGGCCGGCATCGAGATCGTTGTTGTTGAAGGAGGTTCGGAACTAAAAGACTTCATCAACCTCCCCTGGAATCTCTATGCCGAGTACCCCAGATGGGTTCCTCCCCTTAAGAAGGAGGTTCGCCGGCTGCTGGATCCCCGCCGGCACCCTTTCTGGTCGTCTGCCGAGCGCCGGCTCTTTCTGGCCCTGCGCGGTTCGCAGGTGGTGGGCAGGATCGCGGGCATAATTGATCGTCGCTATAATGAGTTCCACGGCGAACGGATGGGCATTTGGGGATTCTTCGAATGCGCTGACGATCCAGCGGCGGCCAAAGCCCTCTTTTCCGCCGTGGAGACGTGGGCTCGCCTGAAGGGCATGGCCTTCCTCAGGGGGCCGCTCAACCCGTCCACCAATTACGAGCTCGGGTTGCTCGTCGAGGGCTTCGATTATCTGCCGGCGTTGATGATGCCTTACAACCCGCCGTACTACTCCAGCTTGGTCGAATCGTGCGGTTTCGCCAAAGAGAAGGACTTGCTCGCCTTCCTGATCGATGGCGATTACCGGCTTCCCGAGTGGATGGATAGTCTGGCTGGGCGGATAGCTCGAAAAAAAGGCATCCGCATCCGGCCCTTTCGTCCCAAGGATGAGGACGCCGAGTTTGCCCTGATCAAGGAGATCTACAATGACTCCTGGTCCGCTAACTGGGGTTTCGTCCCCCTGAGCGATGAGGAGATTCGGGACATTCAGAAGAGCGTGATGACCTTCGCGGATCCCGACCTGGCTTTCTTCATCTATTACGAGGACGAACCAGCGGCGGTCTGTGTAATCTTCCCCGACATCAACCCATTGCTCAAGCGTCTCAACGGGCGGATCGGCCTGCTGGGTTTGCTGAAGGCGCTCCTCTATCGCCGGGAGATCACCGGATTGCGTTGTTTGTTGTTCGGGATCAAGGACAAGTACCGGCAATTGGGAATCCCCATGTTGGCCTTCCACCACATCTTTGAGGTTGTGCGGCAAAAGGACAAATACCGTTCTCTGGAGCTGGGCTGGACCCTGGAGGACAATGCGGCCGTCAACACCTTGGCCGTGGAAGCGGGCGCAAGACCATATAAGAGATATCGCATATTCAGAAAGTCTTTGTAATTCCGCGTCACGTAAGCGTCTGGCATTGCATTGGAGGTCTGGGCATGTTGGCTGAGGAGCAAGTTCCCATCATTGCTTTTGTCTGGAGACCTGGCGAGATAAGTGCGCCGGTGTCCGAAATGGCGCAACGCACGGGCAGCCGGGCCATCTTCGATTTTTCCACGATGGGGGCGGAAGCACTGCATTCGTTCTTACGAACGGCCGACCCTGCTGGCCATGTCAGCGACATCAGGATTTCCACCTCCGCCCTGATGAATCCATCCGTCGGCCAGCTCCTGAAGGAAACAGGCGCCCGGAATCTCTGGGTAGAATGCCAGTCCCAGTTCTTCGCGGGGGATCCTTCGGCCTTTCAACGGCGACTGCGGACCTTGTCGGAAGACTACCGCTGCTTTCCCATTGTCGGGGACGTGCCTCTCCTGGCCGCGATGGTCAAGGATGGTTCGGGCATCGGGTGCATCGTCCTAAAGGGCTGCGAGGCCGCAGGATTCGTAAGCGGGGAGACGACCTTGGTCCTCTATTCGGTGGCCAAGGAAATGTTGCACGCCTATGCGAAGTCTCTGGACGTCCTCATCTGGGGCGGCGTCTCCACCCCCGAGGCGGCCGCGGCCTTCCTGTCCACCGGAGCCGCCGGCATCGTCTTCGAGAGCGTCCACTGGCTGACTGATCTGGTGGTCATGGATGATCGCCAACGCCAGCAACTCGCCAGACTCCGCATGGATTCCACTGCTCTGGTGGGCTTGGACCTGCAGGTTCCGTGTCGCCTTTTCAACAAGGGGAACTCGCTGGCCTTCAAGAAGATCCAGGCGTTCGAGGACTCGCTGTGCGCCTCCGAGATCACGGACGAAAGCCGTCGTGCCTTCGTCGGCCAAGTGCAGGCCAGCGCCCTCCACCCCCTGGACAGCCATTTCACCCAAAGCGAGGTCATCCCTCTGGGCGTGGAGGCGGCCTTTGCCGCGTCGTTTGCCGAGCGTTTTGGCACCGGAACCGAGAAGGCTGTGAAAGCCTTCATGGGGGAGATGCTGAACTTGTGCGGCACAGCCGAGGCGAAGAAGTATTGCTTCCTGAACAGCGCCGTAGCCCGGGAGATGGGCATCAAGTACCCCTTTATCCAGGGCGCCATGTCCTCGATCACCGATATCCCGGAGTTTGCCTCCGAGATTGCTGATGCCGGCGGACTGCCCACCATTGCCCTCGGCCTGATGGATGCCCAGGCCCGTGACCGCAGGCTGGGACGCTTACCAGAGATCATGGGCGGACGCCCGTATGCGGTGAATGTCGTCTCCCTGGCCGAGAACCTGTTCCGGGAAACGCATCTGGACTGGATAAAGCAACACCGACCCCCTTTTGTCTGGATCGCCGGAGGAGATCTCTCCCCCATAAGAGAATTGCTGCAATGCGGCATTGGCGTCGTGTATATCGCCCCTGATGAGGCCCTGTTGAAGCTCGCCCTGGAAGCGGGTGTCCGCTACGTGGTCTGCGAGGGCTACGAGGCCGGCGGCCACGTGGGGCAACATAGCACGCTCACCCTGGCGCAAATGGTGCTGGACCTCAAACGTCGCCAGCCATCCCTGTTCCAGGACTGTCGGGTGATCCTGGCCGGGGGCATCTTCAATCGGGAAACCGCCTTCATGGCCGGCCTGCTCGGCGCCGACGCCATCCAGATGGGCACGGCCTATCTGGCCACTCAGGAGATCGTTGAAACGGGCGCCCTGGCGGCCCTCTATCAGCGGATGATCGTGGAATCGCCGCCGGGGGGAACGGTCGTTTCGGGCCAAAGCACCGGACTTCGCGTGCGCTCCTTGAGAACCCCGAGAGTGACCGCCATCTTAGCTCTGGAAAGGGAGTTTGCCGCGGGCCACCAGGACGAGCAGTCTTTCCGCGAGAAAATGGAGGAGATGACCGCCGGCAGCCTCTTCGCCGCGGCCCGAGGCGTGGACCGCCGAAGCGGGCGGCCGCTGGATGAGCAGGCGTGTCTGGAACGCGGGCAATTCATGAGCGGATCCTGCGCCGGACTGATCAATAAAGTCCAGAAGCTGGAGTCCTTTCATCGCGAGTTGGCCGAAGGCCCGCTCTTGCTCCATCAGCCCTTTGCGACGTCGACCGCAAAAACCGCGGCACCTTCACCCGACGCGCCGCTACCCGCGGAAACCCCAACCCCCGGGGTTGGCCGGAGACCAAAGGGCGTCGCCCGCCTGAGAGACGATCGCGACCGGGTGGCCATCACCGGGATGAGCGTCCTCAATGCCCTCGGCAAGAGTCCGGAAGAGGTCTGGGAGGCAAGCTTGGCCATGAAGAGCGGCGTTACCTTGGTGCCGTCTTCCAGGTGGAATCACGACCGCTTTTATGATCCGCGGCCGCGCGTCACGGACAAGACCTACTGCCAGGTGGGCGCCTTCGTGGACTTTCATGTCTCACGCAATGAACTAGAGATCCCCCCCCAGGATTTCCGGACCATGACCTCGGCCACCAGGATCACCATGTGGCTGGCGCAAAGGGCCATCCGGGCCTCCGGCATCCTGGAGTCGGGTATCCCGCGCGAGCGCATCGCGGTCCTCATCTCCCAGAACTCCGGAGAGGCGGCGGGCACCCTCACCGATATGATTATCAGGGAGTACGTGCATGAAATCCTTTCCGCCATCAAGCGGGCCATTCCCCTCACCCCGGATCAGGAGAGCGCTATCGAACGGGAGGTGAAGTCCGGTCGCATAGCCCCGGACGACACCACGCTTCTGGGCCGACTCAACTGCACCGCCCCCGGCTTCATCTGCAACCGCTATGGCTTCATGGGGCCCAGCTATTCGGTCTCCGCCGCCTGCGCCACCTCCCTGGTCGCGCTTTACAGCGCCCTGCAGATGATCCGCAACGGCATCATCGACGCCGCCATCGTCGGCGGGGGCGAGGATAACCTCACGCATCTGCATTTCCTGGAATTCTCCGCCCTGGGCGCTCTTTACGGGTTGTCGGGACGGCCGCGGCCGCCTCACGAAGCCTCCTGCCCCTTCGATGCCGAAAGAGACGGGATGGTCCTCGGCGAAGGCGGGGGCATGATCGTCATCGAGCGCGAGAGCTTGGCCCGCGACAGAGGGGCCCCGGTCCATGCGGTCATCACCGGCATGGGCGCAAGCAACGACCATCTGGGCATGGTCGAGCCCTCCAGTGTCACCCAGGAAATCGCCATGCGCGCCTCGTTCCGCGGCTTGCCCTATGGGCCAGAGGCCGTGGACCTGGTGGAATGCCATGGCACCAGTACGCGACAAGGAGACGCGGAGGAGGTGCGGACCCTGAGGGCGGTCTACGATCACTCCAAGACCACGGTGATCACTTCATTGAAGTCCCAAATCGGACACACCCTGGGCTCCTCGGGCCTTAACGACCTCATTCGCGGAGTCATGGCTATGAAGGCCGGGGTTTTCCCCCCGACCCTCAACTATCGCCATCCAGACCCCGAAATCGACTTGGAAGGATCGGGCTTCCGTGTCGCCTCAGAGCCGTTTGATTGGCAGCGCCGGGCCGGCCTGCCAAGAAGGCTTCAGGTCAACGCCTTCGGGTTTGGAGGTTCCAACTACGTGGTCCAGGTGGAGCAGGCCCTGGATGGTGAGGACACGATCCTGGTCTCCACGGGCCGAGAGGCACGTCTCGCCGCGGAGACAGCCGATGGCTTTGCAGCGCTCCAGGGCGTCTCTTTCTTCCGGACCGAGATGGCCGGCCGCATCTTCCGGATGGCCGTTGTCGCACCATCTGCCGAAGAGGCTCTCACGGTCATCGAGCGCTCCGCCTCCCTGGCCGAAGCAGCGGTCGCCTCATCCAAGGCAGCGCGTTCCCTGGCGCTGCGGGGCCTCTTCCTCAGCCCCGAGGATCCGCCCGTGCCGCCGCTTGCTCTGGTCTTTCCCGGACAGGGGGCCCACTATGCCGGCATGGGCCAGGCGCTCTACGAGTCCTTTCCCATCATCAAAGAGTGGATGGATCGGGCTGCGGCTGCAGCGGACTTCGACCTCCTTCACCTACTGTTCCACGATCGAGAGGAGAACCTTCAAAAGACCCGGTGGCAACAACCTGCCCTGTTCACCGTGGAATACGCCATGGCTCGATACCTCATCTCTCTTGGTATCCACCCTGTGGCTATGGCCGGCCACAGTTTGGGCGAGCTGACCGCCTTGTGCCTGGCTGGCGTCTATTCCCCGGAGGACGGGTTTGGAATTGTGAATAAGAGGGCCCTCTGCATGGACAAGGCCGCCGCCGGACACCTGGACCCCGGCACCATGGCGGCCACGGACGCCCCCATGGATCTGCTGCGGAAGATGCTCCATGGCCGGAAGGATGTCCATATTGGCAACATCAATGCCCCGAACCAGGTGGTGCTCAGCGGCCACACCGAGGCCATCAAAAATCTCGGCCAAGACCTGAAGCACTTGAGCTACCGGTTCACCCTCTTGCGGGTCAGCATGGCCTTCCACTCTCCTATCATGAGGGTTATCCATGATGAGCTCGAGGCGTACGTTGCCTCCATCCCATTTCATTCCCCGCAGGTCCCTGTCATCTCCAACACAACCATGGCACCGTATCCATCAGATCCCGGTGAGATCAGGCGCATTCTGATGGCTCACCTGGAATCTACCGTCCATTGGATGAATAACGTCCAGACCCTTTGGAATGGCTACGGGGTCCGGCTCTTCGTGGAGGTGGGCCCCGGCGACATATTGAGCAATCTCATCGCCGACACGCTCCATGAACCGCTATGCCTCCAGACCTGCCTGCCCACCGCGGAAAGCCACACGTACCAGACCGCCCTGGCGCAGCTCTTCGTCCACGGGCATCTACAGGTTCGGGGAGAACCGCGGTTCGTCTCCCTCCCGGCATTCAGGAAGGCTCCCGAGTCTCACCGCCACGCCCCAGCCGGAGAACGGTCCCCCCGCCCCCTCGATCGCCCCCCGGCCGCCCCGGCCCTTGCCGAAGAGCCTGAGCGTCAGGACCACCTGGAGGCGATTATTCGTATCATCATGGATGCCACCGGATTCAACCGGGACGAAATCCAACTCGATATGGATCTCAGAAGGGACCTCTCCATCCGCTCCAGCCGTCTGCCGGTCATCATGGATGCCGCGGAACGCCACTTCGGGATCACCATTGAATTGGAGGACTTTATCCATGTCCGCACTGTAAGGGACATCGGCCAGCGGATCTCCGCAATCGTCGCCCGGCAGGAAGGCGTCGGCGAGCGGCCCGCCGCCAAGGCGGCTGACCCCGGCGCGGCGCCGGCCGGAATCCCGGAGCCGTCAGCGGATGAGGCGCGTCTGAAGCGGCTCGTTTTCAACCTCGCCCCTGTGGAGCCGACAGCTTCCATGCCCTTGGAATTGAGCCCCGGCGAGGGCGTCCTCCTCCTCTCGCCCGACCAGGATGACGCACTGGCCAAGAGTGCGGGCGACCTGCTCCGCCAGGATTATGGTATTGACACATTTCCCCTGCCATTCATGCCAGAGCACTTGGGGCCGGGCGAAGAGGGCCACGACATTCTGACCGCCGCGGGAGTCACCACGATCTCAGAGAGAATCTCGGGCCTCGCCTCCCTCGCGGGGCTGGTCATCACCTTGCCTCAAGACGGGTTGGAACGGTTGGCCGGCATGGCGGATGTTTCGCGGCTGCTCACTGGGCTCTTTCAACTCCTGAAATCCTTTCTCCAATCACCAACCAGGAAATTCGTCGTCCTGATTCATGCACGCGAGGATACCGACACTCTTGGTCGGCTGCTGACGGAGGGGCTGCTCGGACTGTTCCTGAGCGCCGCCCAGGAACACCCCGCGGTCCAGTTTCGCACGCTGGAAATCGACCAAGACGCCGACCTGCCCCTGGCCCTGCGCGCCGCTCTGGACAAGGGCTGCGCCGCGGTGGAGCTCATTCATCGCGAAGGCAAGTTCTTCACCTCGCAGGGACACCTGGCCCCCTCGGTCTTCGGCGATCCGCCAAGTCTGAAGTTGAACCCCGGAGACGTTGTAGTCATGTCTGGAGGCGCCACGGGGATCAGCGCCCACCTGGCCCGCAGTTTGGTGCCCTTCGCGCCTCGCCTGGTCTTTCTTGGCAGGACCCAAGTAGATCCATGCACCCATCCCCTGGAGCCGCACTCCGAACCTTCGTCTTCTGCATCTGCTCCTGACAAATCCCGAACCCGCGAGATCGCCCAGACCCTGGCGGATTTGCATGCCTCAGGGATCGAAGCCACGTACTTGGCCTGTGATGTAACCGACCCCGAGGCCGTTCGTGTTGCCCTGGGCGAGGTGGCCGGCCGCTATGGCCGGATCGACGGCATCATTCACGGCGCCGGCGTCCTCCGCGACGCTTTCCTCGACCAAATGACCCCCGAGGATTTTTCTCTGGTAACGGACGTTAAATTCCTGGGAGCTTGGAATCTATTCTCGGTGGCAGAGGGGGCGGGCTTGAGGTTCTTCGTGGGCCTCTCCTCGGTGGCGGCCATCCAGGGAAATCCCGGCCAGACCAACTACGCTGCCGCCAACCGCATGATGTCGGCGCTCCTCCGATACCTCCGCCGCAAGAACGGCGCCATCCGCTTCAAGGCGTTGATGCTGCCCCCGGTCGAGGGGACGGGCATGGCCGAGGACCCGGAGGTCCGGGACTTGCTCAGACGCAGAGGCGTGGCCTACGTCCATGTCCATGAACTTGCCGGCCTGTTCTGCCGGGAACTCTTCGTCGCCCCGGCCGACGACGATTGGGTCATGTTCATCAGGACCCTGCCCGCCGTGAAAACGGCACCAATCGGTGATATCAGCCATCCCGCGCTCAGCGGACAACTGGATGGCGGCCCTATGGCCTTCAGCCCTCGGGACTTCCCCATGATCGATGGCCTCTCTTGCCTGGACCTCCGCAGGGAACACTTGGAGGCCTCCAGATCCTTCTCCAGGCAGAACGATCTGTGGATCGCGGATCACCGGCCACTCAAGTCCCTCGCCCATCCTCTGGTCTCCGCCTCCATGATGCTCGAGACCTTCATGGAATCCGCCCGCATCCTCTATCCCCACCTCCAGGTGCGGGGGGTGCGCCAGGTGCGTTTCATGGACATGATCTCCTGTCCTCCTGAGGTTCCCCGGTCTTCCAGAATCTCCTGCCAACGAGCCGCCGCCGACCCTCGGGAGGTAGTATGCGAGGCCTCCCTATCCGTAAAAGAGATCTCCCCCACGGGCCGGCTGGCCGACCGCTTCATCCCGCACTGCACGGGCCAAGTGCTCCTCGGTGGCGGGCGTGGAGAACTCGCCGAATGGTTCCAGGATTTTCCTGTCCGTCCGGATGAACTGTGGACTCAGCCCGTGAATCATGAGAAAGTGCTCAAATGGTACGAAGACCGCACCGGACTCGAGGGCAGGTATCGTGTGCTGGAGGTCATTGACGGTGCCGGTCCGGGGCTGATACGGGGCCGAACCATTTACCGGGAGACCTGTGATTTCGCGCATCTGCACGCCTCTCGCTACCAATACTCTCCCTACCTGTTCGAGGCGCTTATGCAGTTGGCCGGCTTCCACATGCTGGCCATAGACCCACAGGATCGCCGCTTGGTGCTGCCCACAGAGATCGGCGAGATGCAGTTTTTGCGCCAATGCCGGCCGGGCGAAGAGATAACCCTGGAGGCCCGCCTGCGGGTCCAGGACGAGGAATCTCTCGCCTGGGACGCCAGGGGAATTGACGATCAAGGCCGCACTATAATGCAGGTTCGTACGATGCGCATGCACTGGGTTTCGGCATGACGCGGTTCGAACAGATGGGGGCAGCCGTGGCACAGGATCGCCAGGAAGTAATCGTTCAGGCCGTGTGTCTCGTTCCTTGCGGGGGCGTCGTCTTCTATGCCTCCGTGCCAGGGAACTCCGCAACCTCCACCGGGTGCGCGGCCAGTCGGACGGAAAACCGCCGCCAGCTCGTCACCATCCTCTGGGAATACCTGCGGGCGAAGGAAAGTCCCCTTTGGAAACGCTCCCCTTTCTCCAACAGAGCGGCACTCCCGATTCAGATAGTCCACGATACGCTGGGCCGGCCCCATCTCCTGTTGGGAGAACGCCGGGGCCCGGCCATCTCCTTCAGCACGGCGGGCGAAGAAGTCTGGGCCGCCCTCTGTGGCGACGAGTCGGATATCGGCATCGATGTGGCCGGGAGCGCCGAATTCCAGGAAGGCTACCCCGTGCACCGGGTCTTCCACGTACAAGAGCTTCACCAGGCATTGGAGTTGGCGGGCGGAGACTTGGCCAGGGCCGCGGCGCTGCTCTGGTCTATCAAGGAAGCCGTCGCCAAGGCCCTGGGCTGCGCCTTTCATCTCGTGGACCCGCGGGACATCCATGTCTGTCCATCGGCAGTAGAGGATGGCGGACCTGCCTTTTCCGTGCGCTTATCGGGGAAAGCTCTGGTGCGCTTCCCCATGGCCGACCGCCGGCCCATCGCGGTACGTTCGCTTCCCCAGGCCGAGACGTGGCTTTCCATCGCCGCCTTGAATTGGCCGCGCATATGTGCAAAATACTCAGCCGAGTTGTTAGTAGAGCCAATGCCAGAACTTGGAGGTCTTATGGTTGACACGCGATTGAAGATATCCGATGCCGCCTTTTTTTTGGACGAGCTCAACATCAGGTGAGATATGAACCTTGTCCTTCAACCCTGGCAACTGCTGCTTTTCATCCTGGCAGGCTGGATCAACCGCCAACAGCAAAATATCATCGAGTACCTGCTAATAGAGAACCAAGCGCTCAAGCATAAGCTCGGCAAGAAACGGATTCTGCTTAACGATGACCAGCGGCGTCGCTTGGCCGTCAAAGGAAAAGTACTGGGTCGGAAGGCCCTTAAGGAAATCGAAACCATAGTTACGCCCGACACCGTTTTGCGTTGGCATCGCGTCTGCCCCACTTTAACATTGCCGATTTGGCCTTCCGGCACAAACCCGCGCAGATACACCTTGCTCAAATCCAAGAGTGTGATAATTGCGGTTCCCGCGGTCACCACTTCGCCTGGCTCCGCCGCACGCGTCATCACCGTTCCGGAAAAAGGCGCCTTCACGGTCAGCTCCTGGCGGTTTTCTTCCGCTTCTGCAAGTTCGTCGCGAGCCTGTTGCGTTTGTGCGGTTGCACTCGCGACTTCGGTCTCCTGCTCTTCAATTTGTCTTCGAACCAAGGCAACCTGCGGTTCGCGAATACCAGGGTTTGACAGACTTGCCTCTGCTGTGGTCAGTGCGCCTTGTGCCGCCTCAACACGGCGCTTCGAAGCAGCGACTACCGCGGCCTGCTGATCGGCCGTGGCCGCGGCCTGCAGTCCCTGGCGCTCCGACACCGCTCCGGATTTCGCGAGGCGCGTATAGGCGTCCTTATCGAACGCGGCAAGCTGATAAGCCGCCTGCTGCTGCGCCAATTCGGATTGCGCCGTTGCCAGATTGGCCTGCGCTTGCCCCATATGCCCTTCTGTATCGAACTTCGACTGGCCCACTTGCAATCGACTTTGCTCCAATTGCTCCCGAAGGACGGCGATCTGCTCTTCTGCGGCATCAGCCTTTGCTTCTTCTTCCCGAAGAGTTGCACGAGCCTGGTCCTCACGCGCCCGGATCTGCGCGTCGTCGAGAATGGCTATCGTGTCTCCGGCATTGACGCTGTCACCCTCACGCACGCGAACCTCAAGAAAGCGTCCGGTGGTTTTGGAAGCAATGGCGGAGTCATCGCCTTCGATCCGGCCACTCACCACAACAATGCTGTCCGGGATAGCGGGTACAGCGAAAAAGACTTTCCAAATAAGAATCGCCGCCGCAATGAGGACCACGCCAGATACGATCATCACGATTCGGTGTCGTCGCGCCCAGCTAGGTTTCGCAGCCGGCTTTGCAACATCGGGTGCGCCCGGCTTGGCAACGTCGGGTGCGCCTGGCTTCGCAATATCGGCTGCGACTGCCTGCTTTTTCTGGTCGGCATGTTCGGGCGCGCTCTGAAGTGTGGCTGTCGTCATTTAATTACCCTCGGCTCTTTTTTGGGGGTCTGATCGTTCTATGCTTCGAACGTAACTCTCGGAAATACGAATTTGAGCTGTTATCGAAGTGCCGGTGTGGACTGCGCCAGCTCTTGGGGCGGAATTCGAAAATGCCAGTCCGCCAAATCTCCCCCGCAGACGCCCCGAAGTCGAGTTCGATTGACAGCCGATAAGTCAGCTACAAATAAGCAGGCCCCACGCCATAGCCGAACGGTAGCGATTATGATTGTCAATTGGCAGCATGCTCATGTGTGTATCAAATTGCTCAGCTCGCAGGAGGGAAGAGCCCCGACTTAATGCGGTCATCGGATGTCTGGGTGGGTTAGACCTTTTCCGCCCCAATCGTCGCCCACTCGGAGGTTACTTTCCGGCAGGTCGCGGAAGAAATTGTTGGCTTGTTTCACTGCAAGTTGCGGCTACGCGAATAGTTCCAGCCCTGTAGGGGATTCGTCCTGGGAAGTCGCCTCTTCGCCACTTTCGTTGAGACTCAATGCTCATCCGCCAATGCGTTCTTCCTCGGGTTCAATTCCGATGCAGTCGTTCACTGCGTTCTTCAACCTCTGTCTGCACCCAAGGTACTGTTCCGTCGTCTGTACGCTCACATGGCCGAGCAAAAACTGGATCTGTTCAAGCTCCCCGCCCGCGACGTGACAGAGCCGGGCACACGTGCGGCGAAGATCATGAGGCGCCAGCTTAACAATTCCTGCTTTGGCTGCGCATTCCCTCACCACAGACCAGACGACCTTTTCAGTAACTCCTGTCCCCCATACGAATCCGCTCTTATTCACACAGCGAAAGACTCGCCCACTGGATATGCTGGCGGCCTCCATCCATACGTCCAGGGCAGCTTTGACCCAATTCGGCATGGGGACTGTTCGAATATGTCCTCCTTTGCCTATCAGGTCGACAATGGCCCAGTGATCCTCCCTTCTTTGCAGATGCTCGACCGTAAGATGTGCCAACTCCGATCGGCGAAGGCCGCAGCCGAGACAGACCGCGAGGATGCCTCGGCTGCGCTTGCCACGGACCGTTTGGACGTCGGCAGAGCCCAGCAGCGCTTTGGCCTGATCAGAACTGAGCCAATTGCCCAGCCGGACACCTAGTTTCTTTGCCCCCTTCACGCGGCGAATGCCAGCCGCCAACTCGGGGCTAAGCAGGCCGGTATCGGCGGCCTCATAGGCCAGTTTTCTCACGGCAGCTAGTCGCAGGTTAATCGTGGACGAAGCCAAGCGACGGGCTTCCGGCTGTAGCCTGTAACGTAGGACGACGGTCTTATTGAAGGCCAGTCTGGGCTCGGAACAGTACCAAGCGATGAAATCGTCAATTGCGAATCGGTATGAGCGTTGAGAATCGGGCGAGCTTAGGGTATTGAGGACAGTTACCTTGGCATGGTCCAAATCGGGAAGGCGAAGGATTCGTTTTGGGCGGGCCACCTTCTTTTTTGGGCTTTTACTCTTCATGGCTAGCGGTCTCCTTATCCGCTGGCCCATGATGAGCTGGATGGAACGGCACATGACAACCAGGGCATGAGGCGGAATCTGGCCGAACAGGCGCAATCATCCGTAATCACATGGCGACTACTCATTTCTGATGCCAAGCCGACGGGAGTCTCGTCCGCTTTCAACGCGCACTCGTCCCATTTTCAGGGAAGGGCGTGAGAACTAAGGCGATGGCGCGGCGGACACAGGCGTGTGGGTGTATGGGGGGGTGTAACCCGCACCCGCCGGATCTGCCGGCAAGCCGCTACTCACAATCCCGTAATCTGGATCTTGTCTCGCGCCCGGTTTTCTGCGGGAGGACAGGTTGGCAGAGGGTATCTGAACCGCAAGCATCTTTTCGTCGTGCAAGCAGAGTGGGACAAGAGGTTCTATCTTGAGCGCACGGGAGCCATAGCCTCGCGAAATTCTTTGGGGTGGGGGATGGTAATGGTTCCGCCGCTCACACGAATTACTCCCCGTTGCTTCCAATCGCTGAGGATGCGGCTAACGCTTTCGCGGGAGGCGCCAATGTTGCGAGCGATTTCCTCATGGGTCATGTGCACTGTGATGCGCAGACCGTCAGCAGTAGCCTGGCCGTGCTTGCCGGCCCATTCGAAAAGGAACTGGGTGAGTTTGGCGTGCGTATCCGGGGCCAGCGCCAGCATGCGCTGCTGCTGATCAGCTTCATGACGTTAGTGATTACGGGCTTCATGTTGAAGTTCCCGGAAAGCTTCTGGGCGGCGCCGCTGGTGAGGTGGGAGAGGGGCTTGCCGATACGCGGCCTCGTGCATCGTATCGCGGGGGTAGTGCTGATCGGCGCGGGCTTCTATCACCTTCTCTATCTCGTCTTCACTCCGGAGGGGCGGCGAAACCTGCGTGCCATTTTGCCCAAGGTCCGAGATGTGCGCGAGGCGGTCCAGACCGTGGGCTATAACTTGGGGTACCGCCGGGAGGCTCCGCTTTACTTCAAATTCAATTACGCGGAGAAGCTCGAGTACTGAGCGCTGGTCTGGGGGACCGTGGTCATGGCGGTCACGGGCATTTTGCTTTGGGCGCACAACTTCGTGCTTGAATACCTCTCCAAGGTCTGGCTCGACATCGCCACGGCCGTCCACTACTACGAGGCCATTCTGGCCACTCTCGCCATTGTCATCTGGCACTTCTACGCCGTCATCTTTGATCCGGACGTTTACCCCTTGAAGTGGACCTTCGTGGGCGGCCGCGCGCCTGAACACGAGGTGAGAGAAGAAGAGGAAGAAGCCGCGCCCCAAGCTGCTCCGGAGCCAAAGGCCGCGAGCAAGAACCCGCCTTCACACACGGCGCCGTAGGGCCAATCCCGCCGTGCGGGATTGGCCAGGGCCAGGGCAGGCCCCCATAAGCGTTAACCTAAGGGAAAAGTGCTTCCGAGTTCGCCGTCGCCCGGCCAGAGCTTCGGATTGCCCCTGCGGATTCGTTGATAAACACAAGGCGACCACGGAGGACAGATCTGCCAACCGTGCGGCAACTCGCTGTTTCCAGGTCCTCTTCTCCGATCGTGTGGACGGTTGGACGCCAGAGAGGCGACCTGCGATGGAAGTGTCCGACAGTGATAAAATCGTCTGCATGGAGCGAGTCCGCCTAATATACGAACAGATCGAGGAGGCAAGGAAATACATCCTCGCCGGCTCCTTGCTGCAACTACGCCTCGCTCTAATCCTTCTCGACAATGCTGTTGAACTGATGATGTGTCGCGAGCTCAAGGAAGATTTTGCCTACCACGATTACTGGCGACCTAGATACCAGCCTGCTCTTGACGAATGGTACAGAGCAGGCCTTGGGCCGAAATACTCAGACGACGAGCGTAGAGATGCCGAAAAAGAGTTCGAGCCAAAGGCGCGCATTCTCCAGTTCCGGCTTAACCGGATCACCGCCGACGAGCGAGACATTGTCTGCATTTGCCATAAGATGCGCTGTGAGGCATTCCATCGGGAACACCTCCGCAGGGAAATCCTGCTTCCTGTGTGCAAGCTGCTTTATGCTACTGCTGCCGACCTTACAGTCAAATTGAGGTTCAGGTCCTATGTAATTTTCCCTCCGAACGTGCACAACGAAGACACGGCCTTCTTGGAGCGCTTCGAAATGCGCGATCCGGTCCTTGCATTTGGTTCGGAGGAGTCTCTGAATCAGCTGCGCCGAAAATTGATTGATGGTATAGATAGCAACCCTCGTGAATTGGTGGGAGTATTGTCACAGGACCTTGTAGACCGCATTGTTCAGACCGTCGAATGCCTTGGGTATCTCGGCGAGACTGACGATGAAGAAAAGATTGACTATAACCTCCAACACACGCAGTTCTGGCGGGAGCAGGGCGCCGAACTTATGAAGGATGGCATGAGGGGGGCAGACCTAGATCGTGCCTACCATGAATGGCAGGCACAGGGGCGTGCCAAGTTCACTCTCTACAAAATAAAGCGGTGGAAGAAAAGAGCTTTCGGCATCGCCAGTTACGAAAATCCAGCTAGGGCGCTGGTCCAATACTGGGCCGTAGACAAACGCTTTGCGCCACTAGAAATTGATGTCGCCCGAGCGGTTGTGGAATTTGACGATCAGATTAATGCGGAGATCCACTCGCGCCCTCTCCATTAAACACTATTCGCAAGGTTGGGGCGTCCGGTCCTGCGGGCGTGAAGCCATTAGCAAGCGTAGCGCGGGCCTATCCGCAAGATCTGCAGCTTTTTGTTGTCAATTGGGAACGAACCGCAGACCTACAAAACAGGTGTGCATTTCTAGCCAATAAAGGGAGTGGAAAGGCAGGGTTATGGATTCTAATTGGACTCCGGCAAGCTTGCTCAGAGCACGATTCGGGTCGGCGTTTTTCGATAGTGGGAGCTATTTGCGGTCCACCGTAGAGCAGCACATCCGGCAATGAGGCGATGGCCGATCCATCGCGAATCTATCGTTGGATGGTGCTCGGGTTCGTTGAGAAGCAGAAGGCGTCCGAAAAACCTAGAAAGCTCTTCCTCTTGGATGAGCGGGAGGCAGTAGAGATGAAATGACCGCCCGGAATCATACGCAAAAAACTCCGTAAGGCCGTAGTCGCGTAGCTTGCCAATGGTCCGTTTTAGATCGTCCAAGGTAGCGGACACGTCGAAGTCCACCATTGGAAGATGCATCGCTGACTCGTTTCGTCCAATCCGAACGATCGACTGCAGCGCAATTTCCTCACGAGGTGCTAGACCCTGACTAGCACTTCTGAACCAAGATTTCATGTCGTGAAAATGGATGTCATGAATCTTTCTTTCGTCTGCAAGAGCTTGCGGGACATGGATGTAGATTCCAAATTGGAGAGTTATGTCGTCGCCATAATCATGCGCAAGCTTCTCGACGACCTCGGCGGGGTGGCTTTCACTCATAACTAAGCTCTCGCTGTCGCTTTGACTCCATTCAGAATCTGAAAGACTTCAAGCGCGTAGGTGTCCGTCATTCCCGAGATGTAATCGAGAAGCAAGTGTGCCCGCAGGGCAGGCTCGGGGTGTGCCATTTCACTCGTCTGCCAGCGGTAGTTCTGAACATGGCGTCCTGGTAGCATCATGCAGAGCCGCTTCTCCAGCTCCCGTTTTCCGTTTTCCGTCTTGCCCTCAAGCACTCTCTGGAAATCGTATGTTCTCATCTTTAGCAAAGGCAGAAAGCTCTCCAGCAACCCTTTGATGACGGCATTTGAAAGGAGTTCCAGGTCATAAGCTTCCTTCGAAGAAAAGAGGTAATCCTTGGCAAAATTCCTGAGCTCGCCCAAAACAGTTCCCTCGTCGGTGCTGAGAAGGGGTCTGCGATGTGACCCGTCCAAGATGGCCCCACAATTGTCCACAAAGGCCGTTTCTGCCATGTTGATGAGGCTTCGTACTAGAGCGATTTTAAATTTGAGGAACTTCGTTTTTTGTCGGAGGGAAGTGCCGCAGATTGACGAATCGATATCTTTTGCTGTTGAGAGGAGCGTGGATAGCATTTCGCCCTGGCTCTCGGATTTAACTCGATCATCCAAGTATTCTTCCATTGTTCGAAAATCGGTTAGTCCCTTTTCGATGCCATCCTCAATGTCACTCAGGCAGTATGCAATGTCGTCGCACGCTTCCATAAGGAAGGTAAGAGGGAAGCGCTGTGTTTGCAGGCCCAGTTTGTCCCTCGCCCCCTTGACCCGTTCTTTGTCTACCGTGAAAAAGCCCCGTTTCTTCGTGAATCCATCGCTCCCGTATTTCAGGTAGCTAAGGAGAAGACTGCAAGTGAGATTCAGCCCATATTCATCTTCGGCCCAGCTCAGCCTGCTGATGATTCGGAATCCTTGTGAGTTGCCGTCAAATTTCTGCAGATCTGAGAAGTAGGGCTCTGGGACCTTTGCAAGCTGTCTTCCTATTTCTCTATCTGAGAACCATGCTTGTATCGTGAACTCACCGAAATGACCAAACGGAGGATTTCCAATGTCGTGCAGGAGACAGGCGTTCTCCACCGTGCTGATGAAAGGGACCTGAAGCTTTTTCGCAATCATCTGTCTTTCGCAAAGCTTCCTAAATACCTGTCCGGCGAGTATCCGGCCGTAGAGTGCTACTTCCATTGAGTGAGTCAGGCGCGTTCTGACGCCAGCATTGATTTCGAGTGAAAAGACTTGCGCCTTCGACTGAAGGCGTCGAAATGGCGGCGATGGGATGATACGACCGGAGTCACTTAGGACTTCCTCCGACAAATCGCGCTTCTTTTTTACGCGTGAAGGTCTCAGACGCACTGACTGTAGGAGGTCGCTAAACTGTCTATTCATTTCATTTTTCGGTCAGCAATTGCAGTCTGACAATCCCTGCTCGCGGTTGCTGCAAATCCCGATATCCTCCATGCGATACCCAAGATGACAGCCGTACCCACAATTTCTACTACAATTTCGACGCGGTGTCCATGCCTCGGGCATGGAGTTCAACAACGGCGTGAAACCACCCAACTGCCGGGAATGCTTTCCACTAGCGCGAACCGATCCGGGAGCAGGTACTGTCAGGGCTGGCAGCAGCCAAGGCGCCGGCCACGAAACTGGGACTGGCCGCGGGCGGATTACTCCCCATAAACGCCGCAGTGTTGACCGTACCGATCAAGTCCCGAATGATGGCCTATTCGTAAGCAACTGTCTGTGATCCCGTCCCAAACCGGCGACGTTTCTTCGATGTCGACTTCCAGCCCAGAGAGCTTAAGCCCCAATTCGTAAGTTGGACGAGGTTCCTGGTTTTATTGAACGGAATAACCCCTCACCCACCCTCCTCCGTCGGGCACCCTCTCCCCATGGGAGAGGGCTCTCATTTGTGGGGCGCGTTGAAGTTAGGAAAACCGCCCTCTCCCAAGGGGAGAGGGTGGACCGCGATCCCGACGCACTTCATCGGGACGTGGGCCGGGTGAGGGGTCACTTGCACGGCGGGGAGGGATTGGATGGGCCGACACAACCAAGTAACCCCTCACCTGGCTCTCCCGCGACTGCGGGATCGCCACCCTCTCCCCAAGGGAGAGGGCTAAGTTCCTGACTTCTGCCCCCTGTGTCCAGCCCAAGATATGGGTAAAGACCAGGGAGATACTCTATCCCCACCTGCAAAGGATGTCCTGATACAACCCGTAAAGGATGTCATGATACCGAACAGCAAGCCCTGTGCCGTACGGTGCAGGGCAAGCCCTGGCCCAACGATCCCCCGCACGCCAGTGGCCGGCAGCAAGGGTCCAGGGCGAGATTCTTCGCTCCGCTCCGCTGCGCTCAGAATGACAGCATGGCGGAGGAGTGCACGGATGTCACTGCGGGTGGTCAGCGGGATTGTGGTGCTCCTCGCCGCCCATACCTTCTACGAGGAGGAGGGCGAGGAAGTGATTCGCATCATTTCGGCCCGGAAAGCAACGCCGCACGAGAGGAAAATGTATGAGCAAGGACCTTACTTGTAAGCGAAGATCTCGGCATAGAGGATGAGGGCGATAATGCCGAGCCCGATCGTCAGGGCCGTGAAGCCGAAACGTCGCCAAAACTGAACGACGACCGGCGGCGGAGCGGGCATCAGACGTTTTTCCAGTTCACCCTGCTCGAGCAGTTCCCGGTACTCGCGCGGCCGGTCGAGCTTGAACTTTTCCAGCGGCTCGCCGCCCGTAAACACGACCGTATCGATGGGAAATCGCTCCGGCCGGAAGTGCGTGTTGAAGAAGTGCACGGTGAAGATGAATCCCACGGCCAGCAGCGCCTCGTCACTGTGGATGATGGTTGCCACGTTGATCATCGAACCGGGCAGCAGCCGCGTGAAGAATTCCGGGAACCAGAGTAACAACCCAGTGGCGCCGATGACCGCCACGCCCCAAAGCACCGCGAAGTAATCAAATTTCTCCCAGTACGTCCAGCGGCCGTAGTCGGGGCGCGGCCCTTTGCCCATAAACCATTTGAGCGAAGCGATAAACTGCCGCCCGTCGTTCCGATTGAACACCATGCTCTCGGAGTTGAAGAGGAACTGCCGCCAGCTTTTGCCGCTCGCCCGGCGCTGGCGGGCCGCGTCCCAGAGGTGCAAGCCGAAATAGGTGAAGGTGAGCACAGCGCAGAACCGGTGGATGACCCCGGCGGCCTCGAACCCTCCCAGCAAGTGTGACAACACCTGCGCCCAGCGCGTATAGGAGAACTTCAGCGTCATGCCCGTCAGGGCCAAGCCCAAGAAACTGGCGATGACCATGAGATGCAGGTTGCGGTCGAACGGTCGGAAGCGGCGCACGTAGGCCGCGCCGTTCGCCTTGCCATTCGCCTTCAATTCCCGGCTGTACTTCAGCGAGCGCGGCAGCCAAGCCACCGTATGCATACCGGCCACGACCAGTGTGCCCATCAACAGCGAGGTCATCCCCCAGAAGGTGAGGAACAAGATGGGATACTTTTTGGGATCGTGGTGAGTGGCGTGCGTCAGGTATCCCGCAAAGCGGCGGTTGGAGCCTGGATGGCACTGGCCGCAGGTCTTCACGACATTCGCTCGGCTGAGCCGGGAGGCGGGGTCGGTAACCGCGCGGACGTCATGAGCTCCGTGACAGTCGTAGCACTTGGCGGTTTTTACGTAACCCAGCTTGGAGACCTTGCCGTGGTAGGTCTCGAAGTAGGTCTTGGCGATGGCCTCATGACAACGACCGCATTGCTCCATGATGTGGAGGCGGAAGTCCGAGAGGTCGGTCCGCTTGATGGTGTGCGCGGAGTGGCAGTCGCTGCACACCGGCAGAGGCTTGGCCGTTTTGGTCACTGCTGCCGAATGGACGCTGGCGGTGAAGGCCTCGTAGATTCCCTGGTGGCACCGACCGCAGGTCGTGGCCACATTCTTGGGATTCACGCTGGAGCGTGGATCGCGACTGGGCAACTCATCATGAGGCGTATGGCAGTCGGCACAGTTCGCCGTCACGGTCAGGCCACTTTGCAGCAAGCCCTTGCCGTGGATGCTCTCCTCGTAATTTTCCACCACGTTGGTTTGCGTGCCTTTATAACGGACCGCCGCCCGCTGCCCCGTGCGATGGCACTTGCCGCACAGAGCGGGAACATTGCGGGAAAAGGTCGGCGAGCGGGAATTGTTCCTGCTCAGGACCCCATGTGTGCCGTGACAGTCCGCACAGGTGGGCCCATCCGGGCTGCCCTTGGCCAACAACTGTCCATGAATGCTCTGCTGAAACTGTTCGACTTCATTGGCGTGGCAAATCGAGCAATCGACCCGGGCTGTTATAGTGGCGCAAGGCCGGAGCAGGGACGGGTCACCGCCTGTATGGCATTGCACGCAAGCTACCCGGGCATGCCGCGAGGCGGAGAGTTCCTGCTCGTTGACGAACATCGAGCGCATGTGGCCACCACCAGCGGTTTTCAACTCCGGGTTGCCATGGCAGCGCTGGCAGTCGTAGTCCGACATCCCCTGCGCATAAAAGACTCGCCGGATCTTGTGCGGCTCGTGGCAGTCCACGCAGGCGGGGATCAGGTGCGGCCGCTTCTCCCACAACTCGCCGCGGATGACTTTGCGGTGCACCGTCTCAATCAGCGCATGGCACTTCGTGCAGGTACGGGCGATGTTCTGTTTGGAGATCGAAGACCGGGGATCGGTGTGCGGCAAAACGAAGTGCGCAGTATGGCAACTGGTACAAACCGCCGTGACGATCAGGCCACGGCGCAACAAGCCCTCGCCGTGGATGCTTTCGGTATAGTTTTCCAGGATCTTGTCCTGAGGGATGTTGTGAGTAAGCTGGACGGGAGTGCCTTCATGGTGACAGCGGCCGCACAAAAAGGGGATCTGGGTGGTCGCGGTGGGAGAACCGGGATCGGAAGGCCGCAGGATGTTGTGAGTTCCGTGACAATCCGTGCAGCGAGGGGCCAGCGCGTCACCGCGCCTCGCCGCCTTCCCGTGCAAGCTTTCCCCATACTGCTTTGTTTCATCGGGGTGGCACGCGCCGCAGTCGACCGGCTGGAGCTTCTCGGGATGGGGGAACTCCTTTCCAGCCAGATCAGCGTGGCAACTTGTGCACTCGAGTGTAGCGTGCGGCGAGGCCCGCAGGGTAGCCTCGTTGAAGGGGGGTGGCATTCCCGGCTGCCGCTTGCCTGTGCGAGGGCCGGCTTCGTGGCAACCCATGCACGGCTCGCTTCCCGGCAAGGGCTTGGGCTGCTGGGCTTCCAGGGACACAGCAAGGAGGAAAGCAGCGAGGCCAGCAGCGCCGATAGTTACCAAAAGACGCTCTTGCCCTCTGAGACTCATCCCATTTGTCCGAGGCCCCACGCAATCATGGCGGAATTTCACAGCACCTCATACGTCCAACAGTGCCGACAGTGACCAAAAGACGCTCTTGGCCTCTGAGACTCATACCATTTGTCCGAGCCCCCCGCCCAATCATGGTGGGATTTCACAGCACCTCATGGATCGAGCAATTCGGTTGCCAGCCGAATTCGCGTCGCGCATCGGAGACGCCTTTCTGACCCAACTTCCTACACTACCCTCGTTGCGAATGGCCTTGACGCTCTTTTCATTTGTGAGCTAAGGTCTAGCGGAGGGCCTATTTGCGGGCGCGTCCTGACAAACTTGAGACCTGGAGCGGCGTCCCGCATCAAACAAGCGGAAGACAAATGTGATGGAGATTTTTGAGCTCACTAAGGCCTTAATCAACATCGAATCCGTGACGGGCCACGAGCGCGCCTGCGCCGAGTTCCTGCGTGGTTATCTTGTGGCGAGAAACTTCCAAGTGGAGTTCCAGCCGGTCTCACGAGAGCGCTCCAACGTGTTCGCAAAGACAGGAAAGCCGGATGTTGTTTTGAGCACGCACATCGACACCGTCCCTCCTTTCCTTCTTGCCCGCGAGGACGAGGAGTTCATTTATGGGCGCGGAGCATGTGACGCCAAGGGGATCCTGGCCGCGCAGATCGTAGCGGCTGAACGGCTGGTGAGCGAAGGGGTGACTGACTTCGGCCTGCTCTGCCTGGTCGGAGAGGAAACCACGAGCGACGGCGCGCGAGAGGCGAACCTGCATCCACCCGGCTCCCGCTACATTATTAATGGTGAGCCCACGCAAAATAAACTGGTGGTGGGGTCGAAAGGTAACCTACGGCTGGACATTCGATCCAAAGGTAAGATGGCGCACTCGGCTTACCCGCACCTCGGTGAATCCGCAATTGATAAGTTGCTCGATGTGCTCGTTGATTTGCGGAAGGTTCCGCTGCCCCACGATCCCTTGCTGGGCCCTGCCACGCTGAACATCGGGGTCATCTCCGGCGGCAGGGCTGCAAACGTTGTGCCGGACCAGGCCGCGGCCCAGATCCTGATTCGGACCGTCAACGGCTCGGAGGAGCTGCGGCGCAATATTTCGGAGTTGCTCGGAGGGCGGTGTGAGTTTGAGTTCGTCCGCGATACGCCGCCCCTGCGCATGGAGAAACTGGACGGCTACGAGACCGACGTAGTTTCCTTCACCACCGACCTGCCGGCCTTGACCCGATGGGGCCGGCCCGTGTTGCTGGGGCCGGGTTCGATCCTGGTAGCCCACACCGAGCATGAGTGTGTTCCAAAGGCTGAGTTGGTCAAGGCCGTCGACCTTTATTGCCGGCTTGTCCATGAGCTGAAAAAGACAGTTTACAGTCCACAGTCGACAGTCGACAGTGAGATAGCGCCAAGCTGATTTGTAGGTTCGCAATTCGTTCGAGATGGGCCGGTGAGAAGCCGCCGAGTTGGCCCGACAGGTCCCGGCGGAACGATTCACTTTTGTCCCTCGACCTTCGACTCTCGACTCGTGGGCAGAAAGGCGGTCGAATTTAGCTATGAAGAAGATTGAAGTCGGCATCCTGGGCGCGACGGGAATGGTCGGCCAGCGCTTTGTGAGCTTGCTCGAACACCATCCCTGGTTTGAAGCCCGGTGGCTGGCAGCCTCGGAACGGTCGGCAGGGAGAACTTATGCGGAGGCTTGCAACTGGCGCTTGCGCGAACCCCTGCCCAAAGCCGCAGGCGAGCTTCCCGTGCATGAATGCAAACCGGGCCACGCGCCGCAGTTGCTCTTCTCCTCGCTTGATTCCAAGGTTGCGGGTGAAGTCGAAAGGGAATTTGCGCAGGCGGGCCACGTGGTGGTCTCGAATTCCAGCAATTACCGCATGGAACCGGACGTCCCCTTGTTGATTCCGGAAGTGAACCCCGAGCATCTGGCCCTGGTGCGAATCCAGAGAAAACGGCGCGGGTGGAAGGGCATGATCGTCACCAACCCGAACTGCACGGCGGTCGGTCTGGTGATGTCGTTGGCTCCGTTAGAAAAGGCTTTCGGCCTCGAGAAGGTGCTGATGACCAGCATGCAGGCGGTTTCCGGCGCCGGTTACCCAGGCGTGCCCACGCTGGATATTCTCGGCAACGTGATCCCTCATATTTCGGGGGAAGAGGAAAAGGTGGAGCGCGAGACGCGCAAGCTGCTGGGGAAATTCGTGGATGAAACGGTCGAGCCCGGCGACTTCGTGGTGAGCGCCCACTGCAACCGCGTGCCGGTCGAGGACGGCCACACCGAGTCGATATCGATTTCTCTGAAGTGCAAGGCGTCAGTGGAGGAATTAATTGGGGTGTGGCGGAAATTTCGCTCGCTTCCTCAGGAGCGAGGTTTGCCGTTTGCCCCCAAGCATCCCATTATCGTGCGCGAAGAGCGGGACCGCCCGCAGCCCAAGTTTGACCTCGCGGTCGAGCACGGGATGGCCATCGTGGTGGGTCGCGTGCGGCTATGCCCAGTGCTTCAGTTCAAGTACACCGCCCTCAGCCACAACACCATTCGCGGCGCTGCCGGCGCGGCTCTACTGAATGCGGAGTTGATGAAGTCCGAGGGGTATTTGGATTAGGCCCCGCAAGGTTGCAGAGGCGAGTTTCGTGAGCGAGCGGTAAGTTGTGGGTCAACCCCCCTCACCCTGAAGCTTATTTGCTGCCGAAGTGGAGAAAATGGGAGGACGAAGCGAATGAAGTTTGAACGCATAACGATTGACCCCAATGTATGCACCGGGAAACCCTGTATCCGCGGACTTCGTTTTCCGCTCTCCCGCCTCCTCGGGCTACTCGCTTCCGGTGAGAGCAAAGAATCGATCCTCAAGGCCTATCCTTACCTGGAGGCTGGGGACATCGACGAAGCTTTGCGGTACGCTGCGTATCTTGCTGAGGAACCGCATCCGTCTCAGGCCCCTCGGTGGTGAATGATGATCAACCTCGCACTGCTCGGCTACGGGAAAATGGGCAAGACGCTGGCGCAGCTTGCGCCGCAGAGGGGCTTCGAAGTGCGCTTGGTGATGGATATTGACGTCAACGCGCAAGGCCGGGGCATCACGCGCGAGAGATTCCAGGGTATCGACGTCTGCGTGGACTTCACCACACCGGATGCGGCTTTCGAGAACATCTGTCGTGTCGCGGCGCTGGGTGTGAATCTCGTGGTAGGGACAACGGGTTGGCATAACCGGCTGGAGGAAGTGCGGAAGATCATCGAGAGCGCCGGCGTCGGCATGGTTTACGCCGCGAATTTTTCCATCGGCGTGAATCTGTTCTACCGGCTGGCCCGCGCGGCGGCGGAAATCTTTGCCCCCTTCGCGATGTACGACCCTTACCTCACCGAAGCTCATCACAAGTTCAAGAAGGACGCGCCCTCCGGCACGGCGCTCGAAATCAAACGCCAGATTCAACCCGAATTCAAAAGCCGCGAGATTCCCGTGACCAGCGTGCGCGCGGGTTACATTCCCGGCACGCACGAGTTGGGCTTCGACTCCGAGGCGGATACAATTATCCTCCGGCACACGGCCCGCGGCCGCCAGGGGTTTGCTGAAGGCGCCCTCTACGCGGCACGCTGGGTGGTGGGCAAGAAGGGCTTTTTCAGCTTCGCGGAGGTGTTGAAGCCCAGTTAAAGGCTGAGCCTTTTCATGGAGGATTTCCATTTTGCGATCCTGACGGAGTTTGAATTCACCCTCAAGGCTAGGAGGAAGAAGGCGGCTTATGAAGACGTTTTCAGCGTACGTCGAATGGGACCCTGAATCGGCGCTGTATGTTGGGATCGTGCCCGGCATTCCTGGGGCGCATACTCAGGCTGCTACGCTCGACGAGTTGCAGAAGAATTTGAAAGAGGTCCTGGAATTGTGCCTCCAGGAATACAAAGGCTCACTCGACGAGCTCCCTCACTTCGTGGGGCTGCAGCAGATTGAGGTCCTGGCGTGAGCCGCTTGCCAACGGTCGGCTTCCGGCAGATGGAGAGGGTTCTTTTCCGTCTGGGCTTTGAGGCCGTTCGCCAGAAAGGCAGCCACGTCTTTTACCGCCAGCCCGACGGGAGGACAACGACAGTTCCCAACTACCCCGGAAGAAACCTGGCGCGTCCGTTGCTTCGGGAGATCCTCCGCGAGATCGAACTGACGCCGGAGCAGTTTCAGGAGGAGTTGCGGCGGGCCTAGGTTGAACTACTATAAGGTGCAGAAGCCGCCGCTTTCGGTTGTGGCAAGGAGGTCTTATGAGCCTGGAACTTCGTGGTTGCGGCACGGCGCTGGTGACCCCCTTCAGGAAGGATGGCTCCCTGGACCTTGATGCCCTGCGGCGTTTGGTTCAGTTCCAACTCCGCGCCGGCATCGACTTCCTTGTCCCCTGCGGTACAACGGGAGAAACCCCCACGCTCGAGCACGCTGAGTACCTCGCCGTCGTCCGCGCCGTGGTCCAGGAAGTGGCGGGGAGGGTTCCCGTGATTGCGGGAGTCGGCGGAAATAACACCCGCAAAGTGATCGATCTTGCCGCCGAGGTGCGCGGGCTGGGCGTGCAGGGAATCCTTTCCGTAGCCCCTTACTACAACAAGCCTACCCAGGAAGGCCTTTACCAGCACTTCCAGGCCATGGCGGAATCTACCGACCTTCCGATCATTGTTTACAACGTTCCGGCACGCACCTCGTCGAATATCGAGCCCCCCACCGTGGCCCGCCTCTCGAAAATCCCAAACATCATCGGCATCAAGGAGGCTTCCGGGAGTATCGTGCAACAAATGGAAGTCCTTGCCGCCGTACCGCCGGGCTTCCGCGTGCTTTCAGGCGACGACTCGTTCACCTTCCCGCTCATGGCGCTGGGTGGCGTGGGTATCATCTCCGTCATCTCCAACGAAATCCCGGGCCAGATGACCAGACTCGCGCACCTGCTTTTGGAGGGAAAACTCGAGGCAGCGCGCCAACTCCACTTCAGCCTGTTGCCCCTGATGCAAGTGAACTTCATCGAGACCAATCCCATTCCCGTCAAGGCCGCACTCGCCATGATGGGCATGATCGAGGAAGTTTACCGCCTGCCCATGGTTCCCATGAAACCCGAAAACCGCGCCAAGCTTGAAAAGGTGCTGGCCGCGCAGGGGTTGCTGCACGACCGCAGAGACGCCGCGTAGAGAGGATATGTTATTTTACCCCTGGGGAGATCTGTGGAAGTCGCAGGGCTCTGGCGGCTACAACTTCGCCAATCTGCCCTCCCATGAGTTGGGGGGCTTTGCCCAGCAAGGTCGCTCACCATTCATAGAGCCAGACATAGCTCGTGGCCCGGCTGCGCTGCGGCATTCCATAAGCTTTCCCGCCTTTTTCTTCGCCGTTTCGCCAGGCCAGACGAAGCCCCTTTTGAAAGAGAATCGGGTCCTCCTCATGAAAACGGTAGGCAGAAAAACGGCAAGTGCCGTCGGCGTCTTGCTCTTTGTGCGTTAGGCCGGCGATAGGGAAGTGGTACATGCCGCGGTTGAAGTAATAGGTGCCAAGGAAGTAGTCCTCGGTTCCCGAGGAGAGCAAAAGGGGCTCTTTTGCGCCATCCAAATAGGCCCTAAGGACGGCTTCGAGAAAGTTGAAATTCTTGCTGGCGACTGCCAGGGTCACTTGGTAAAGGGCGCCGGCGCGCGATGATTGGCAGATATCGAAAAACTGGAGAGGCTCTAACTCGACATTGTCGCGTACTTGGAGCCGCAACCGTGCGTTATCTGGCAGGCGGATATTCCCAAGGAAAACCGGGAGGTTCTCGACTCCCCGGATGATCCACCAGAACACTTGCGGTTTCTCGACGCCCGCGCCGAGTTGCCCGGTAACCCGGATGCTCTTACCGAAGGGGATTCGGTAAGTATTATAGAGACCGCTGGGATGGCCGGTCTTTCCCAGGCGCTCGGAACCCCAGGGGGCGGAGGGATCGCCCCAGCCGATTCCGTGGCCAAGAAAAAGCTCCATATCAATCGAGGGTTTGGTTTCTCCATCGACATAGAAGCGAATTCGGGTGCGGTCATATCCCGGCCAGTCGCCGCCAAACCACATATGTGTCAAATATCCGGCGCCTTCATGCTGGAAGAGCACTACCTCGCGGTCAGGGTAAAGCAGTCCTTCCTTACCGGCGGTCCCAAAGGTTTGGGGGATTACGGCGGATAAGGTGCTCTCCCCTTTTCGCAAAGGGCCTCCTGAACCTCTCGAAATCCAAATGAGGATAGGAACAGCGGCTACGAATGCTGTTCCCCAGCAGATGGCAAACCGCAAGTTAGTCTTCGCCCCCGCAAGAGTTGGACTCTTCATTGTAGACTCCTTTGCCGCACGGGAAGCCCACCGCACATCGAGGCCGAGCGGGTTCTGGTGATGCTCGCAGCGCAAATTCACTGGTCGTAAAAGCTCCTCCTCCGCGTGGGCGGAAAGACAAGAAACTGTGGCCATCAAGAAGGTCAGCGGAAGACAGCGTCTGGACACTCAAGGATGCTCCCCTTACTTGCTGTTGTCTCGTTGATTGTCGCCGTCGTCCCATTCTTCGAGGCGATGAGTACGACGAACATGGGTTTGCGAGGTCCTTCCAGCCTGACTTTCTGCGCCCTCACCTGGCTCTTCGCAATCTTTTCGATCTGGGGTCTGGTGGCGGGGCTGCGCTCGTATTCACTCGAGATGAAACCGGCCGTCCGCCTGCATTCGCTGCTGGTGGCACTCGCCTGCTGCGGGGTGACTGCCTACCTCGCTTACTGGCACATCATCGGCCTGCGCCTCTGGGCATGGTAAACACGAGAGCCGTCGAGGGCCGGTGATTCTGGTCCTGCGCTTTGGCTTACGCTGGCTGTGTTATCTTCTCCCCGTCGGATCAGCGGATCCTCATTCCATATCGACCGCCAGGTACATTAATTCACCCTGGCGTTCGATCTGCAGGACGACGGAGTCGCCGGTTTTCAGCTTGTCCAGGGCCTGGCGAAGGCCGTCGAGACTGATAATGTCGACGCGGTTCAGCGCGTGGATGATATCTCCCGATTGAAGACCGGCCTCCACGGTGGCGGCGTAGGCGGCTCGGGCGGCCACGATGACCCCAGAGGCTATGCGAAGTCCCGGCAGCGCTTCGGAAATATTCTTGTTGATTGCGACCCCCAGGATTCCCAGCTTGGCTATCAAATTCCCTTCGGGATCCAGGTCCGCCACGCGGTGGACTTCGTCTCGGCGCTCAGCGACCTGGATTTCCAAGATAAGTCTTTGCGAGCCTCGGATGACGTCGAACTTCACGGCTTCGCCACCCTTGCGCAGATACATGATGGCGCCAAACTGAGCCAGACTTTCCACCGATCTGCCGTCTACAGCCCCGATTACGTCCTGGATTTTCAGGCCTGCTGAGTCCGCCGGGCCTCCCGGGGCGATGTCTGATACGATGACACCATGATCCTGCGCGAGTCCCAGCCCCGCAGCCAGTGCAGGGGTGACGGTCTGAACATTGATGCCGATCTCGCCGCGATGCACGTGCCCATACTTGCGCAGTTGTGGGTAGGCGAACTTCACCACGGAGCTCGGAATGGCAAAGCCCAAGCCTTCACTTCCACCACCCTTCGTCAGAATGAATGTGTTGATCCCCACGATGTTTCCTTCCACGTCCACGAGCGGGCCGCCGCTGTTGCCCGGGTTGATGGGAGCGTCCGTCTGAATATACACCATCGGGCGGTCGGGATCGGGTTGGCGGGCGACGGAGCTGACCACCCCCATAGTCACGGAGTTCTCTAGCCCCTCGGGGCTGCCAAAAGCCAGAACCAACTGACCCTTCCGGAGCGCGGCATAGTTACCCAGTGGGAGCGCCCGTAATCCCTCAGCCTCAACTTTCAGAAGTGCGAGGTCGATGTCTTTATCCAAACCGATGATGCGCGCATCAATAGCGGGGGCGGGAGGTCTGGTCGTCGAGCGAGGTGACCCGCTGGCCGTTTGCGAGGGTATGATCACCCGAACCCGTTGCGCCGCTTCCACCACATGAGCATTGGTGATGATGTACCCACTCGCGTCAACGATCACGCCGGAGCCGGTGATGTGCTGCTTGGCGATCAACGCGGTAGCGGTTGCCCCATCCTCTTCCACAGGTCCGAAACCCGTCACAAGTATTTGCACCACCGAGGGGGAAACTCGCTTGGCCAGCGCCTCGAAGGAGTCGCTTAATTGGCGGAGAATATCCGGTGCTTCTTTTTCTGGGGGTGCTTGGGCCTGGAGCCCGGTTGTCAGCAGCAGACACGCGGCGGCCAGAATCCAGTTCACCAACCTTCGCCTTCGGCGCGGATTTGAATTGGACATGGGTTGATTGTTCATCTGGACGTCATACTCCTCTCAGAATGGCACTCCAATGGCTTTTTTCAGCAAGCTGCGGACGCGCCTTTCGCACCGCGCCATTACCCGTTCGAATCAGCTCAGTCGTCCTGGTAGATACTGCCTGAGAAACCGCGCGGCCAGAATAAACCCATCTTTGCGTCCCTGCGCCATTTCCGGACCATTGTCGCCGTGCGGAACATCCCAGAACTCATCTTCGTGTTCCACCGCCATTCCGCCCTGGAATCCCGCCTGCAAGAGCACCGTAATGAATTTGGGCCAGTCAATCAGCCCCTGGCCGGGAATGCGGTAACGCCACCAGCCTTTTCCGTGGATGCCGACTTTCGCGAGAACCGGTTGGATGATTTCCGTGTCCTTCGCGTGCACGGCGAGAATCCTGTCGCGGAAGTCCCAGGCCGTCTGGATAGGATCAATGTATTGCCGAACGAGGTGGGAGGGGTCGAATTCCAGGCCGAAGCGATGACTGGGAACCAGGGCCATCACCTTCTCCCAGGTGGCCGGGGCCGTGGCGAAATTCACATCGCAGGGGTAATTTTCAGGACCTATTCCCAGGTCCAGCTTTTCGCACACGGGCAGGTACTGCTCGTTCAGGACTTCCGCCAGTTCTTTCACCTGCTCATCCACGGATGCGCCCTTCTTGCCCCCGCTGAAAGTGCCCACAAACTTGCACCCCAGCCGATGGGCTAACTCCAGGCATCGGATGAAGCGGGCGCGTGTCTGGCGCCGTTCCACAGAATCGGGCGCAAGGTGGTTCAGCATACATTCGATGCTGATAATGCGCACTCCGGTATCCCGCACGGTGGCCAAGATTTGGTCAATCTGATTGTCGCTGAGCTTGTCGGGATCGAAGAAATCATCCAAGTCGACGACCACGCCTTCGTAACCTGCCGAGGCAGCGAACGCCAGCCTTTGGGGTGAATAACGCGTTTTAATCGCCAGCTTCGGGTACTTGGCGTCGCCCGGGACCGAAGCCGGTGCGCTGCTTTGCGCCACGTTCAGCACGTGGGGCCTGCCCATTGCAACAGCAGATACACCCGCCGCCTTCAGGAATTCTCGTCGTTTAATCATAGGATATTGCCTCCATCTTGGTGTAGCCCTGTCTGCCTTTGCCAGCCCTTGAGGCCGGAGCGAATCAAGGCTGAACAGGTTTCAATTTGAATGGCAGGAAGGAGCTTATCAAGTCCCGCAGCTTCGTGCCAGCCCCAGCGACCAACCTTTGGCTCACTTTCTTCATCCCTATCCAGGCGAGGAATCTTGCAACAAGGTTTGCTGATCGGGTGAAACTAATAAATCTGGCCATTATCCAGTGAGTACAGGCTGTTCCAAGATTTTCGGAATATACCTCTCTTTGATTCTTGCGGGAACGCTGCCGCGAGCCTGGGGGCAGTCAACGCCAGCAGCCACCGGGAACGACGCAGCTTCCTCCTCGAGCAGACCTTCTATTGTCCGAAATGCGGAGCGCCCCATCTCGTGGAAGCTCCTCATCCCAAACATCGTTCACGATCAGAAACCCATCTGGCTGTTTCCGGCAAAGGTGGTTAAGGGACAAGACCTGAAGCCGGTTGTGGGCCTGACCCTGGCCACGGCGGGGCTGGTGGCCCTCGATCCGCACGACACACCGTATTTCCGTCGCACTACGAGTTTCAAGGCTTTCGATAATACCTTCAGCGGCACGAATACTGCGCTGGCTATGGCAATTGGCCCGCTGTCGTTTTACGCTGTGGGGCTGACCAGGCACGACCGATACGCTCAGCAAACCTCGCTGTTGGCGGGGGAAGCGGTTGCCGACGCGGAAATCCTCACGTTAGTGATGAAGGACATTGACCGTCGCCTGCGCCCCAGCGACATTCCTCATGGCGATTTTGCCCATACATGGTTCAAATCTCGTGGCCCTCTCATCAGTGGAGCGGGCAGCTTTCCATCGGGTCACGCCATCGCGGCCTTTTCCATTGCCACAGTTTTTGCGAACCGTTATCACCAGCATCGCTGGGTCCCTTGGCTGGCTTACGGCTTGGCGGGTCTGGTCGGGTTCTCGCGCGTTCCTCCTCAGGCCCACTTTCCTTCTGATGTTTTCGCAGGCGCGGTGCTGGGTTACGCCATCAGCCATTACGTGGTGTTGCGTCAGCAGGGCAGATGAGAGGCGAAATTCATGACTAGCGACACCATCACGGAACGAGACCGGGCAATGGCCCAGAGATGTCTTGAATGCCCCGTCTGCGGTCACGCGCGTAAGACTCAAAGGGGGCTGGCGTTCTGGTTCGTCCGGTGCGTCGAAGGCAGCGTCTGCCCTTACTGCAAAGCCTACGAACGGGTGTATGGACGCAAAGCGCACGAACCGGCGAGGGATGGCGCCACCGGAAGCCTGCTGGCTTCCCGATGAAACACATCTTCCTGAGGAGGGACAACATGAAGACCGGTGCCTTTGGAACTCGTCGAACGCCGCATCTATTGCATCCGTGACGAGAACGTGATGTTAAGCCCGGACCTCGCCGGGCTCTATCAGGTGGAGACCCGCGCCGACCGTGCCTACCTGCTCGTTACAGGCCTTTTTCTCCTCGCTGCTACGGCACCGTGACGAGCTTGGGGAACGCGACTTGGTAGCGCGCCGCGTCCGGAGCAAGCAAACGATCTGCCTTCAAGATCGCGTGCGCTCCGACTATGAAATCCACCAACAGCCGTTTCGAGGAGGCGTCCTTGGAGTGTCGCCGCCTCTGGGCGTAGGCTCGGCAAGGCCTTTACTGGGCAGCCGGCTTATAGGCTTTCGTCATTCCGTTTCGGCCATTGGTCACGGTGAACTGGCCGTCCGGTTCCGCAGAAAGCCTGATCCAATTCCCCTGGCAATGTTCTTCCAGGTTGGCGATGAAGGCCTCGGGCGCGTTGTTCGCCTTGCCTGCTTCAAGCGCATAATGCAGTTGCCAGATGTCTTCCAGGCCGGGCGAAGTGCGCATGGTTTGCCACGCTTCGGGTGAGCCACCCTTCCTCGCGCCGTTGTTCATGACGGCTACCAGGGGATGCAAAGCTTGTACTAAAGGAGGTGCGCCGGAGACTTCGAGGCCGTGATGCGTGCTCAGGTACACATCGACTGTACCGATCACATTATACGGACAAGCCAGTCCAAGTTCCTTGTTCCACGTCAAATCCCCCAGATCAACCATGCGGAACTTGCCATAGGTGATGAGCATCCCAATCGACTGGGCATTCTCTGAAGGGTCATTGGCCTTTCGTTTCATTCCGGCACATAGCGGGTTGAGCGCATCCACTCCCGCCAAGGGCTCTGAAATCTCATTGCCGGCGGCGGTCAGGACCTGAACGTTGATCCCCTGGATTGGAATCCAGTCACCGGGTTTCGCCAGAAGATGTTTGGCTTTGTCGCGCACTGTCAAATACGCCGAAAAAAGCTGATCAGCTTCCACACCGATTTCGACACACGGCCCGTGGTCCACGAAGGTGCGGATGGGGATCCGGGCTGCGAGTTGCGGCACGCCTCCTACGTGGTCGGCGTGGTAGTGCGTCACAACCAGGTAATCGATCTGTTTCACTCCCGCCAGTTTGGCGGCGGAGACGATGCGGTCGGCGTCGCGGCCACCGGCATCCGGCCAGCCGGCGTCCACCAGCATCGTTTCCCCCAAAGGTGAGACGAAGAGCGTGGCCTGGCCGCCCTCCACATCGATGAAATACACTTGCAAAGTCTGGGCGGCGCGCGCCGGAGCGCAAAGAAGAAAGAAGAGAACAGCGGTGATGGTTGTTCGCATGGTGGAATCCTGATGAAACGTATTTAAAATTCTCGTTGCTGCTCGACACGAGTCAAGAGTCAACGGTCCAAGGTCAAAAGTGGACCGACTGGAAATGCGTGCGACAAGTTGCACAGACTCCAGCGGCTAGAATCCTACCAGAAAAAAGGCTCTTGGGATTCGGGTTTCGTGCAGCGGCGCCGTCAAGAAAGCATCGGCGGCCTTCAGGTTTGCACATCCTGAAGTTGCCACAAGGGAACTGGACACCTGGAAAGAGCGAAGCAAGGAGGACATTCCTAAACAGGCTGGATAGCCCAAGCGGAAATTATCCTTGCGGCTGTTCTCAACCTGCGGTATACTCCTGGCCGATGTTCAGCGCTTACGCCAATTGGTTTAGCTACCGCTTTTGGGGCTTTAGCCCCAGTGGGTAGAGTGGTGTTGGCCTGAACCCGGAAACAAGTCGTAATAAGCCAACCCACTCGAAAGAGTGGGTTTTTCATTTTAAGGAGGCTGGCGGTGATTATTTCCATGAGACTTCATGCCACCAAAGAGGAGATTGAGCACGTTTGTGAGCGCATCGGGGAGTTTGGCTACAAAGTTCACTCCATCCAGGGCGAGGAGCGCGTGGTGATCGGCGCCGTGGGGGTCGGAGACGTCACCGCCTGCCTCGAGTCCCTGGAGGCCGCGCCCGGAGTCGAGAGCGCCGTCCGCATATCCGCGCCTTACAAGTTCGTGAGCCGGGAATTCAAGAAGGAGCGTACCACCATCCCTGTGAATGGCGTGGAAGTGGGCGGCAGCGAATTCGCCATCATGGCCGGCCCGTGTTCGGTGGAAAGCGAAAAGCAGATCATGGAAACAGCCGAGGCTGTGGCGGCTACCGGGGCCAAGATTCTCCGGGGCGGCGCCTTTAAGCCCCGAACCTCTCCTTACGACTTCCAGGGCCTGGAGCTCGAGGGATTGAAACTCCTGGCCAAGGCGCGGCAGGCTACCGGCTTGGCCATCGTCACCGAGGTGATGAGCGAGCAGGACGTGGAGGTGGTTGCCGAGCATGCGAACATCATGCAGGTCGGCGCGCGCAACATGCAGAATTTCATGTTGCTCAAGGCGCTGGGTGAATGTCCCCGGCCGGTTCTCCTGAAGCGCGGCATGAGCTCGACCATCATGGAACTCCTCATGTCCGCCGAGTACATTACCGCCCACGGGAACCCCAACATCATGCTCTGCGAGCGCGGCATCCGGACCTTCGAGACCGCCACGCGCAATACCTGCGATATCGCTGCCGTGCCACTGCTCAACGAGCTAACCCATTTGCCCGTCATCGTCGATCCCAGCCACGCCACCGGCAAGCGCAGCTTGGTGCCGGCGCTGGCGCGCGCGGCCGTGGCCGTGGGCGCGGACGGCCTGCTCATCGAAGTGCATCCTTTTCCCGAAAAAGCCTTCAGCGACGGCGCGCAATCTCTTACCCTCGACCAGTTCCGGGCCTTGACCAACGACCTCAGGCCTTATCTGGAGTTGTGGAAGGCATCGCGCGCCTGCGCCGCCGCTGGGGTGTGAAGCATATGCGACATAAAAGTGGGAGTCCTGCCGCTGGTGCATGACATGTTTGCGAAAGCTTAGGGCGGCAGCAGATGGCTGGTCCGGAGCCCGCGTAGCGGGCGATAGAACTTAGCCCAGGGCGCGAGCCCTGGGAAACCAAGCCCAAGCGCCGGTCAAGCCCCGCAAGGGGCGGCAGAATCAGGCAGAGTTCCCGCGTCGAAACCTCATTCTTTCGCCCCGCTGGGGCTCCCGCGAACCGGAGGGCCTCCTGGACCCAGGGCTGGCGCCCTGGGCTAAACTCTTTCGGCCCTCCGGGCCTTTCCCTAGCGCACTCAATACGCTCGGTAATACGCTCCAGAGGACGAAATTGCCGAAGCCTCACTTCCGCGTCGCGTACCGCGGTGTGAAGCATGAATTGAAATCACATCTTTGTCGCGGTACCATCTGGAGTTGAATAGCAAGGTCGCACTGGCACGTCGGCGACGGTCCCTTCGCTCCGCAACGAAATGCCTCTGCAAACAACATCCAATGGGTGGCAAAGTGGTGGGCAGAGGTTTTCTGTTTAGGTCCGAAACAACACCTGAGGCGCGAAGTGGTAAAGGTGAACGGGCTTGGCGCCACTCCTATTTCGTCAGGGGTACCGCAGCGAGATTTTGAAGGCGGCAACCGGTCGCTCCTGCCCGAGGGAACAATTCGGCAAATCTTATTGCAAAGAACGTGGCGTTCGGAATACCGTTGGGCCTGACCTGGTCGAGCCGGCCGAGGTTAGGGAATATCCGAAGCCCGAAAGGGGGATGGAAATGAGTATGCAACAGACCACGAAGAAAGACGATTTGATCGTTATCGGCGGAGCGGGCGGTTTTATCGGCGGCTCGCTCACCCGATACTTCCACGACCGCGGTTTCACCAGGATCCGCGCCATTGACAAGAAACCTTTGCCGGACTGGTACCAGAGAGTGCCTGGTGTTGAAAGCCTCTGCATGGACTTGAGTGAGAGGGAGAATTGTGTAAAGGCGTGCGAGGACGCCGTCGAGGTTTACAATATGGCTGCTGACATGGGGGGCATGGGCTTCATCGAGAAGTTCAGGATCGAATGCCTGCGCAGCATCCTGATCAACACCAACCTGATCGAAGCGGCCTATCAGGCGGGCGTGCAAAGGTATTTCTTCTCCTCCTCCGCCTGCGCCTACAACACCGAGCTCCAGAAAGATCCGCACTGTCGGGCACTGAAAGAGTCGGACGCCTACCCCGCCATGGCGGAGAGGGGCTACGGCTGGGAAAAACTCATCTCCGAGATGTTCTGCCAGGAATACTGGGCGGAGCGCGGCTTGAAGACCTTCATCGCCCGCTTCCACAACGTCTACGGTCCCAACGGCACGTGGGACGGCGGGCGAGAAAAGGCTCCTGCGGCCATTTGCCGGAAGGTCATCGAAGCCAAGGATACCGGCAAGAACGAAATTGTCGTCTGGGGTGATGGCACGCGGACCCGCAGCTTCATGTACATCGATGACTGCACCAAGGGCATTGACATGATCGCACACTGCGAGGATCTGATCGCAACACCCATCAACCTCGGCTCCAATGAGCTCATTTCGGTCAACGACCTGGTCAGCATCGCGGAAGAAATTGGCGGGGTAAAGCTCCAGCGCAAATATGATTTGACCGCGCCCAAGGGAGTCACCGGCCGAAACAGTGACAACACCATGATTAGGAACATCCTGAACTGGGAGCCCAGGACCCCATTTCGTGAGGGACTGGCGAAGACCTACGCCTGGATCGAACAGCAGTATCAGGACCGAAAGGCCGGCAAAGTCACGGTGCGAGAAAACTATCAAGCGGCGTAAGTCCATGCACACACAACAGGTGATCGAAATCACTTCGATCATCAGCGAAATTCCCTATCGAATGGCATTTGCCGGCGGTTGGATCGATCAACCCTTCGTTTCGAAACTGAATCCCACTCCACCGGGTTCCATGGTGGTGGTCGGTTTGGAGCCCACCTTCCGGTACATGGATCGCTGCGGAATGGCCACCAGTACGCGCGAGGTTGCGCGCAAGCTGTGGAACGGCAAACTGCCGAATGAAGATCCCAGGGAACTTACCCGCGAGCTGTACGAGGCAGAAAACAAGGGCAAGCCGGACCCTTCCGGTTCGCAGGACATGGCGGGCTTGATTTACCCCGGAGTGAACAGACTGGACTATGACTACAGCTACGAGGGCGGCCACTTCCCCGTCCACGTCGAGTCCCACAATGATCCCGAAGTCGCCCATTGGTTGGAGGACGTGGTCCACGTGGTGCCGGTCGCACCGCGTCCTGCCGGCTACAATCCCCTCGAGAAAAAGAACCTCGACCCGAAGTGGATCCAGAGGCTGGGCGAGACGGGTAAGCAGTGCTTTGATGCCATCGTGACGAAAGACTGCAAGGCGCTGGGCGCCTCCATGAATGAGTGCATGGAGTGCTGGGAGACGATTCTGCCCCACACCGTCAGGCACCCGGCCGTCACCGTGGACTTGGCGGGAATCCTGGGTTACTACCAGTCCCGGTATGCCGGAGCCATGTACTCCGGGTGTGGTGGCGGATACCTCTACGTTGTGTCGGACGAGCCGGTGCCTGGGGGAATCCGTGTGAAGGTCAGGTACTCAAAGAAGAATGGCTGACGTGAAGACAGTTGTGGTGACCGGTGGTTTTGACGATTTCAAGTCCCAGCACGTTCGCTTTCTCGAGGAGGCTTCGAAGCTCGGGGGCGTTCACGTTCTTCTTTGGTCGGACGAGACCGTGCGCGCCCTCGAGGGCCACCCCCCGAAGTTTCCTCAAGAGGAGCGGTTATATCTGCTCCAGGCTAATAGGTATGTCAAAGATGTAAGGCTGGTGACCGGGCAGGTGCACCAAGACTCCATACCACAGGTCGGCGGAATCAATCCTGAAATCTGGGTTGTGGAGGAGGCGAGCGACGATCCCCGGAAGCGGGCCTACGGCGAGTCCCACGGTGTTGAATATCGTGTTTTCAAGAAGAAAGACCTGGGAGGCTTCCCGGCGTTGCCGTTCGATCCTAAGGGTGCGCGCTCGTCACAAAAGCGCGTGATTGTGACCGGTTGCTACGATTGGTTTCACTCGGGCCACGTAAGGTTTTTCGAGGAAGTCTCCGGGTTGGGCGACCTCTACGTGGTGGTGGGGCACGACGCCAACGTCAAGCTGCTGAAGGGCGAAGGTCACCCGATGTTTCCACAGGACGAGCGCCGCTATATGATTCAGTCCGTGCGTTTCGTCAAGGTGGCCCTGGTATCTTCAGGACTTGGCTGGATGGATGCCGAACCGGAGGTTGCCCTCATCGAGCCGGACCTATACGCGGTGAACGAAGATGGTGATGTGCCGGAAAAGCTGGCCTTTTGCAAAGAGCACGGCATTGAATACATCGTTTTGAAACGGACCCCCAAAGAAGGCCTGCCCGAACGGCAGAGCACCAACCTGCGGGGATTCTGAAGGTCCGTGTGAGTGAGCGGAAGGCGCCCCACCGGAGCGCGGGCAATAGCCCTGGAGGAGGAACTCGATGCGAAGCAAGGTTCTTATCGGTGCGTGTTTTGTTGCCACAGCAGTGACCGTGATTCTAACCCTGATGAATGTGAGCAGTTATTCACGCCAGGCTTCCCCTGGCGTGGTTCAACAGTGGGTGCAACACGATCGAAACGCGTCACAACCGCCTGCTATCACGCCCGGAGAAGCAAGTACGCAAGAGCAACCGGGAAAGCCCCCGTCAGACGCCATTATTCTTTTCGACGGCAAAGACCTTTCCGGCTGGGAATCGGTCAAAGGCGGGCCTGCCCTATGGAAAGTTGGAGACGGTTATTTCGAGGTAGCTCCGCGCACTGGCGACATCAAAACCAAGCAGGCTTTCAGCGACTGCCAGCTCCACGTCGAGTGGGCAGCTCCCAACCCGCCTCACGGTCAAGATCAGGATCGCGGGAATAGCGGGGTTTACCTGATGAGCCTCTATGAAGTCCAGGTCCTTGATTCCTATGAAAGCAAAACCTACCCGGACGGACAGGCAGCGGCAATCTACGGCCAGTATGCGCCCCTGGTCAATGCGTGCCGGCCTCCCGGCCAGTGGCAGAGCTACGACATCGTTTTCCATGGTCCGCGGTTCGACATGGCAGGGAAAGTCGTCCGCCCCGCGACTTTCACGGTGCTGCATAACGGCGTGCTGGTCCAGGACCACGTCGCCGTCCTCGGTCTGACAGATGGTGAGCATGAGCCCTACAGGCAAACCCCAACCAAATTGCCTCTGAAACTGCAAGACCACAACCACCCGGTCCGCTTCCGAAATATCTGGATTCGGGAGCTTGCTGACGCCCAAAAATAAGCGCGCGCCGGCTGACCAAAGAGCGGGTAGCGCAGAGTCTCGTTTTTCAGAGACTCTGCGGCTTGTGCGTGCGGAATCGCGCGTATAATAAAGTGGAATGCATTCGCCTCAACCCCGTGAGAGCGTGCCCTGTCAAACGCCCCGAGGGCTGGCCGTGGTCGAGTGTGCACGACTACACGGGGAGTGTGATGACCACGGCGGTGAGCGCGAGTGGCACTCTGGCCGTTGACCGTGTACTGTTGCCGGCGAGCGAACGGGCGCGAATTTGAAGGAAAAGCCGCAGGGTCTCTGAGGGCCGAGACTGTGCGCTCCTCGCAGGCCATCAATGTAGCTTGTGGGTCAAGCCCACGGGAACGGTGCGCAAGAAACGTCGCAGCCTGGTGGGGCCCGTCAGTTGACGGGTTCGACCCTTTCAGGGTCGGGAAACTTGGATGGGACCCAATCCGTGGGCGGCGGGCACAAAAACCGTGCCCTTGCCCACGGCTACTCATCTTCAACCCCATCGGGGTTCGGACGAAAAATCAGCGCTGCCCACTCGTGTGTCCGTGAGCAAAGCGCGGCCCTACCCTTACTTCCTCCGGGGGACCGAGGCGGACACCGTGTCTCTTGACAAGTCGAATCGTATAGGCTAGAGTTGTGGGTTGAAGAGATGGAGGTGGTGATGGTCTCCCGGGAACACTTGGCGAATGCTGCCGCGGACTCCGATCGGCTTTGGGAAGTGTCGCACATGGGGCCAAAAGCCCGGAAACTTTTCGGTCACTGGCGGACTACGAGTCCGTTCTTGGAAGCGGAAGAGAAAAAGAATTCTTTAAAAATGAAGGAACGACGCGGGAATGTCTATGAAAACAAAGGGTCGGATTTCGAAACTCGGGAACGAAGCAGGAATGTTACAGAAAACAAAGGTAGTTACGCGTTGAAAGCGGGAATGTTGTTGAAAATAAAGGTTGTTAATAGGTAGCATGTGGTCACGGAAAGCAGGCGAGAACCTCCGGTTTTGAGGCCCGCGGCTCTGAAACAAGCTCGTTTCACCGACCATGCCTGTCAAGGAGAGAAAGGGGCGACGGACCCCTTTCCCCAATGGTCCGGGCCCGAGACAGCTAAAAGCCGCGGACCCGTCGGCTGACGGGTCCGCGCTACCCCAGCAAGCGGGCGACCTCTTTGGCATAGTAGGTCAGGATGATATCCGCACCGGCCCTTCGGATTGAGGTGAGGGTTTCCATCATTGTCCGGTCGCGGTCGATCCATCCCATCCTGGCCGCGGCCTCGATGAGGGAGAATTCGCCGCTCACCTGGTAGGCGGCGATGGGGACATCGAACTCGCGGCGGGCGAGCGCGATAATATCGAGGTAAGGAAGCGCGGGTTTCACCATGATGATGTCCGCGCCTTCCTCTACATCCAGGGCAATCTCTCGCATGGCTTCGCGTTGGTTGGCGGGATCCATTTGGTAGGCCTTGCGGTCCCCAAACTTTGGCGCCGAGTCTGCGGCCTCCCGAAAGGGTCCGTAGAACGCCGAAGCGTATTTGGCTGAATAAGCCAAAATAGGTGTCTGGGTAAAGCCGCGGGCGTCCAACTCCTGGCGAATGCGCCCCACGCGCCCGTCCATCATATCGGATGGCGCGACGATGTCGGCGCCGGCCTCGACCTGGGTCAAGGCTGTCTTTGCCAGAAGTGGAAGCGTGGAATCGTTGTCAACTTCACCGTTCTGAATCAGGCCGCAGTGACCGTGACTCGTATATTCGTCCAGGCACACGTCGCATATCACCAACAAATCCGGCAACTCTCTCTTGATCGCCCGCACCGCCCGCTGCACGATCCCATTGGGGTCGTAGGCGCCTGAGCCCACTTCGTCCTTGCTTTCCGGGATACCGAACAGGATTACGGCAGGAACGCCCAGGTCATGCGCCGACTTGCATTCGCCCACCAGCCCATCGACCGACCAGCGGTAATTTCCTGGCATGGACTTGATTTCGTCCTTAACCTTCGATCCAGGACAAACAAAGAGCGGATACACAAGAGACCGGGCGTTGATCTGGTTCTCGCGCACAAGGCTGCGAAGGGTCTCGGTGCGCCGCAACCTGCGGGGTCGATGGATTGGGAAAGACATGGCATGCTCCTTGTGTTTAAGTTGCTAGTGGCTAGTGGTTAGTGGCTAGGGGAGCGAAGCCACTAACCACTAGCCACTTCAGCTAATACAATCTGTCGCGCGGTTTAAAATCCCCGAACGTCCCGATGTTGGCTAACGAGATTGCCACCCGGAAGACGTTTTCTTGCCTAATGGTTCCTAATGAAAACCGTTGATACTCAACATTCAATCCGAAGCATCCAAAATTATAGCTGAGTTGGCCGACTCCGCCGGCCGCAATCTTCTGAACAAGATTGTAGTTCACGCCAAACGCGCCACTCAACCCTTTGCGGTTGAAGTCCCCATAGGTCGCGAGGAGGTTCAAAAGGTGGTAGGAGGAAGTGGAAGTTGTTGTTGAGGGGGAACTGGTGGACCCGCTCAGAAGGTTAGAATACGTATTCTTATTGATGAAGAAGTCGGTAAAGGCCAGCCCATAAACGCCGTGCCTGACACGAGAAGTAATGCCAGCGTCAAGAATACCTTGACCGTTCGGGCTTAAATCAAGTTTCAGCTCGGTGTCGTAAAACGAGAAGGGAGCGATCTTCAGGTCAGAGACGACCGGCGACAAACGTTTGCCGGGAATGAAGTGAAATCCCGTGAGCGAGAGCGTCGGCTCCCAAACAATGGGGTTGTTCGGTCCCAGGACACCGCCGAACGTGGGGTCAAAATAATACTTCTGCGAGATGCGCCAGGAAATCAGCTCCTGAGCCTGGGGTGTATCCGTTGTTCCCGCAGGAACGTCTTTGCGGGCCAGGATAGTGTTGGTCAGCGAATACTCAACTTCATTGGTTTGGGAGAGGATGTCCAGATCATCGTACCGAACAACGTTGGCAAGCTCTTCCGGATCCCTGGCTTTGACCAGACGATAGACTATGTCAGGCTCAATCACATGCTTAAGGCGCCGGCCCCACAAGGACCGCGCGAAGACTTTTTCGAGGGAAGGCGGCCGAAGATCGAGCGCGAAGTCGCCCAGCAGCCTGGTGAGGGGGTCGTAGTTCGCTTCCAGGCTGGTCCCGTATCGGGTCGCCTCGACTCCCGCCGAAGGGGTGAGGTGGAAGCCCCAGAATTCCTTGAGACGGAGGGTGACCTCGGGGTGAAGGTCCAGCCGCTCCGAGAGTGAGGGAAGGTCGAGTCCTGGTTCCGTGCGCCCGAGGGCGCCAGCAGAAGTCCCGAACGAAAAGTAGAACGGGCTCTCACCCACCTGCTTGTCCATCCCCAGGAACGAGAATTCAGGCGTTTGCCGGATGATAACAGCGTTCCCTGGCACCAGTTGCGTGGAGAGGAAGTCCTCGTATCGGGATGCGTAGATGTTGAAGCTGTAAGCGCCGAACTCCTTGGTTGCGAAACCGATTTGGTGGGCTTCGGAATTGACCGCTTCGGTGAAAGTCGGCGAGTAGGTTTCGCGGAAAGCCAGCGAGGAAACGTAGTCCACGTCCGCGACGCCGCGAAATCCGTCGAAGAAATCCTCAGCGTCCCCGACCGCCTTGAGGCTCTGGCCGGGGGCGCGATTTGCCTTAACCGTGTCCTTGTCATTTACCCCGAAATAGTCCACCCTGAGCTTGGTGCTATCGCTGGGTGTCGCCCGGAACTGTGCCCTTCGGGCAACCCCTCGGAGGCTGTAATCCTCCAGACCCAGCAACAGGTCCATGCTGGGACTGATAGCCCAGAAAAACCCTGCGCCGACGACGGTCCCCTTCTGCGAAGAAGTCCCAATGTGTGGAAGCAAGAAGCCGGTATGGCGAGGCTTGCGGGCGATGGAGGTGCCCATGAAGGGGAGGTAGAAAAGAGGGACGCCCAGGAATCGGATGACCGAACCACGCGCTATGGCCTTGTCGTCCAACTCCACCTTGGCGTCGCTGGCGGAAAAGGACCAACCCTTGGCTTCGCAATCGCAAGTCGTAAACCTGCCATGTTTTACCGTGTACGTATTCTCATCCAGGCGCTCAATTTCCTCTCCCTGGATGTAAAAGGGATTCTCTGAATAAAGCACCTTAGACCGGTCAGTCTGGATGTAATAGGGATTCTCCGTGTTAGGCGCCTTAGGCCGGGCGCGCGTGGTGTGGATGTAGCCGCGGCCGTTTGAAAACCATCCCTTCTGTGTTCGGATGTTGTAGTGGACCTCGTCGGCCGCAATATGGCTACGAGGATCGATGAAAAGCACATGCCCCGTGCCCACGACTTCTCCTGACGCTCCGTCGTATGTAACCTCGTCTGCCGTGAGTTTCATGCCACGGTAAGTCACCTCCACGTGCCCGCGAAAACGGTCAATATCCTTGTCTTTCTCCTGGGAATCCGCGCGGAGGGTGATGATTTTGTCGGGATTCCCTAATTCCAGCGGCACGGAGGGTTGCTGTTGCGCCGATGAGATCAAGGCCATGCCCAGTGCGACGAACAACCCCAAAGGAACAGGCGCGCTACTTTTCCGGCGGGAGAAGGGAACGTTCACAGAGTTCATGAGCAAGCACAGACGCCTTATTTTACCCGAAGCAGCTTTGCTCGAACGAATCAATTTGCTAAGATGCGGTAGAGAGCGTATAACGCTGCCCGGAGGATTTTAAGCACCCGGTGAAGTGCCCTAAGTGCGGCTTTGTCAGCTACCCCGGACTCGCACAATGTAAGAAGTGCGGCGCCAGTTTTGTGCCCGCGCCGCAGCCGCCATCTGTCGCCACTAAAACGACCATCATCGCCCAGCCTGGGCCTGCGCCGCAACTCGAGGGAAAAGCTATAGGTGCACCGCCCGCCAATATGGATCCAGCTCAGAGCAGAGCCACCAAAGAACCCCCGCAAGACAAGGGACCTCGGACCATGCCGGATAACGCCGAACTTGAATTCGTAAGGAATCTTCGCGAACCCTTGGCAGAGAAAGCAACCCCCCCCGTAGCGGAAGAACCTGCGCCCTGGAGGCAAGAGCTTTCAGAGCGTGTCCAGAGCTTTCGCCAGCGTCGCGCCCGTCTACGAAACGAACCTGGCCGGGAGGAGTCCCTCGACTTTGAATTCGAACCGAGAGAAGCGAGCCCGCCTCCGGAGCCGGGCGTGGAAGAGATCTTGGAATTCCCGCAGAACGTTCTTACCGTTGACGCGGAAATTACCCCCCCTGCGGCGCTTGAGGATGACGTGCAACACTCGGACGCGGAAACCCTGGAAAAAGGTGACGAGGGATTGGAGATTCTCGATTCTGCGCTGGCTCAAGCAGACGAATTCGCCATCGAACCGGCATCGCCGGCAGGCAATCGTTTGGAGATCGTTGTCGGGCCGCCGGAAGTTGACGCTCCAGCGGCTGCCTCACAACTAGAACTCCAAGCCCTTCCCGTGGCGCCCCTGGGCCGCAGGTTCCTGGCGGGCTTGGTGGATGGACTGGTTCTCCTGCTCGGGGCGGGACTATTCGCGCTCATTTTTTGGAGGGCCGGCGGCCATCTGACTCCGGTCCCTCCGAACCTTGCCATCGTCGCGCTTATCGCGATCATTTTCGTTTGGGCATATTTTGGGCTGTTCACGGCCCTCACCTTCTCTACGCCCGGCCTGATCTGGATGGGTATTGAAGTTCGGAACATGGAAGGTTGGCCACCCGCACCCCGGGAATCCCTCTTGCGCGCTTTTGGTTACTTAGTGTCGATCTCGGCCTTGATGATAGGGTTCCTCTGGGCACTAGTGGATGGTGAGGGCCTTACCTGGCATGATTGGATATCTGGGACTTTCTTAACTCCCGTGAATCAGGAGGCGCCGAGCGAAGGTGTGGAATCGAAAGCCTAGCGATTCCGTCGATTCTGCCTTCCCGACTTTCACTCGTCATTCCATGAACAAAGGACGCTTCTTGAACCAGAAACTCGGCAAGCGGGCCAGCCGCAAGATTGCCCTTCTCAAATCAAGCCTTTCGGCTATTCGCCAGCCTGGTCGGCCGGAAGCCTTGGCCACACGCTTTCCCAAAAAGGGAGCCTCCCGCGAAAAGGGCCTGAATCCGAAGTTAGGTGGTAGGTAGTAGGTGCTAGTACTACTACGTTAAGTTAAGGTGGGCGGTTTCGTTTGCGAATTACGCTGCCACAATACGCGCACTCTCCGGTCCAGGTAAACAACAGGCGTTGGATCTCACGACGCGTCTGTGGCAGG
>JBEKHR010000009.1:0-150044 GCA_050012175.1 Terriglobia bacterium
CTCAAAGTGACCGGCTTGAAATCGGAATCGGCGCCCGGGTTCATCCCGGAATCGTGCCCGGCTTCATTTCGGAATGCTGACCGGAATGATCTCGGAATCGTGACCGCCTTGCCCCGGAATCCGCATTGGACGATGTTAGCTATAAGACCTCCGCCAGAGATCCCACCCATATCCACGTAACAGAAACTATCTCCACCTGTAGCCTCGTTAATTTCCTCCGAGGATAATTGGCCAAGATGCCCTAGGCGTCTCATCGTCGCGGCAAATGCTAATTCGCTCTGATTTATAGCAACTTTGAGCCCGTCTGCAATTGACTGAAATTCTTTTCTTTCGTTTTCGCGAGCCTCCGCCTGCTCCTTATCATGCTCTGCTCTGTCTCTATAAAGATTGTGGATTTCAAAAAGCATCAGAAAGAAAAACACTGCTATCCAAGCGGTTTTATTCCATCGGTTCTCCGGAGGCCAAATGGTCACAACCACCGCCAGAAACGCGAGAAATGTAACGTAGGTTCCAACCGGAAGGCTCGGGTTGAAATAATGAATCCACACAGCCCACGCAACGACAGAGATAAAAGCAATAGGAGGACACCAACGTTGATAGAAACCGCCGATGGCGATCGGTGCTTTATGTGGCTGCGACATGCCCGGATGATACCAGAATCCCTGAAGTAGGCGATCCGGAAAAAAGGCTTGACAAACTAAATCTACATATATAGACTTTGAGCCGTGAAGATTCCACGCATATCGTCCGAGACTCTCCTGGTGCTGGAAAGGTTCGTGGAGCGTCCAACCGACTGGCGCTACGGTTACGAGCTGAGCCGTGTAACTGGGTTGAAGTCCGGGACGCTTTACCCCATTCTCATGCGTCTCGAAAAGCACTCGTTGCTGGAAGCTCGCTGGGTGGCGACCGAAGACGGCGTGCCGCCCCGGCACACGTACCGGTTGACGCCGAATGGATTGGAATTGGCCAGAGCCCAGTTGACCGAAGCGCGCCAGCGCTCGATGGTGCAGCAACCCGCCTTTTGCAGTGGGTGACAACGATGCTGGAAACGCATCTCCGTCAAGCTGCGACAGTGCTCCTGGAATACGCGATTCGCATCGCGCCGCCGGACACGCGCGACTGGGGCCAAGCGATGCGCGGCGAGCTCATCCACGTGGAAGGCCCTTGGGCGGCGGTGATGTGGGCGCTCGGCGGTGCGAGTGTTCTCGCCAAACGCGCCCTCGCCTCCCTCTTTATCCCGGGCCGCCGCGGGCAGGGCATCCCCTCCGACGCAGGGCTTTTCGCCAAGGATGTTTCCGTACGCAAGGCGGTGCTGGTCACCGGCGCGGGATGCATTCTGGCGGCACTTTTGTTTTTCGCTGCCCCGCCGTTCCGGCAGGGAATCCGAGTTTCCCTGGCGGGGTGGCAAAACGTATTCCGTGTGACGCCGTCGCATGGCCAGCCGGGGCTCGCAGCTCTCTCCAAACGGGCGGAGACACGGCATGACCCTGGAGGGGCTGACTTTTGCAGCAGCGAGACTTCGGGATGGCCGCGAGAGCGCGCGACTGGCAGAGGAGGCCGTCCGGCTTGCGCCAAACCTGATCTGGGTTTACGCGGTTGTGGCGGTGCGTCATCCCGACCTGCCGGAGATTAGCCAGTGGGTGCCAAAACTTAAGCGTTGGGACCCGCAGAATGCGCTTATTCACTTGATCGCGGCCCAGTCGATTGAAATCGATCACATTGGCGAAGCATCTAAGGTGCCGCCGAAGGAATTCCGAAAGAAAATGGAAGGGGACCCGGCTTGGCAGAGCGCCATGGCGGCGGCATTCGCATCTCCGAAGTTCGACGATTATCTGGACCGCTTGAAGGAACTCGACCAAAGGGTGGTGTCGCAGTACCGGTTCAACGATCCGTATGAACTGCTGTCCGGAGAGGAGGCTGACCTGCCGACCTACGCATTTTCCGATTCCCAGCAGTTCGCGAAATCCCTTCTCCAATCGGGGCAGAATCTCGAAGCCCGAGGCGACAGGAGGGGAGCGGCTGAAAAATACTGGGCTGTGGCGCGCTTCGGCCTGGTCATCGATTCCCAGGGACATACCGATTTTGAACACCATATGGGCTCAAGCCTTCAGGCAGGAGCCTACAAGCAACTCCAGGCGCTTTCCCAGAAGGAAGGGAGTGCTGACGAGGCCGCACTTTTCGGCTACCTCGCAGGAAGGGTCACGCCCGCCGTGGGAGAGGACTCAAGGCTGGGCGGGCAATGGGTCTTCGGGCGGTATGTCTCCAGGCGGAACGCCGCAGTTTTGCAGATCTCGGGCCTAATGATGCTTATCTTCTCCGGGCTTGTGGTGGTCGCCGGGTCGGTCGTGATTGTCGGCAGTCGCCGGGGCGCACGGCCCGCCGCTCAGCGCGCCAAGCCCGTGGCGACGGTGGTTACCTTAGCCGGGGCGGTGGGTTTGTTGCTCTCCTCCGCCACAATCTACCTGACCTATCGGCCCTACTGGTATATTTTCCAGCGCGCCATCCTGAACGGTGACCCGAGCCAGACCCGCGACTTTCGCGACTTTCTAATGGCCACCCACGCGCTACCCGGCGTTGCACCCCACTCTTACCTGTTGGTGAACTTTCCGTTCTATTTCTGGACGGGCGTGACCCTGCTTGGTGTAATCGGTCTGGCCCTCATTCTTCTGCGCCACTTCCTGGGCCGTCCGCATGCTCACTCGCCGTAGTACCGCCGATCTTTGGGTCGGCACGCGCCGACTTATTACGCACTACGCAACGACATAGTTTTCGAGTTGTGCCATGGCCTTCGCCTGGCGTTCGCCAGGATCGGGGCTGTGACAACCGGGGGCACGTGTGTGCATTTTGAAAGCCTTCAGCCGTCAGCCTTCAGCAATCAGCAAGAGCACCCCAGTGTCGTAGCTCAAAGCTGACGGCTGAAAGCCGATGACTTCCTGGAGGGCCAAAAAGGAAACTCCGGCTTGGGATCTCCCGCAGGATCGATCCCACCGGAGGAGGTGAGAACATGAAAAAACTCATCACGGCAGTAGCTTTGTTGCTCACGGTACCGGCATTAGTCCGGGCAGGGAACGCTGACGGCAATTCGGTTCAGGGACAGTTCTATTTCTTCACTGCCCCGATTGTGTCGAATACCCAATACTATGTCAATCCGGCATACATCGGAGTGGTGTTCCTCCCCGGGGAGCCGGTGCCCTCGAACATTAACTTCACCAAGGTGGGTGGGAACAACACCGGTTTCGGCGGAGAAGTGTTAATCGACAAAGGGATCGACAAAGGGCTGGGGGTGGGCGTCGAACTTGGATATGCGGGCTCCGATTGGAGTTTTAACGGAAAAGGTTCAGCGGTGGGAGTGGGTTCAATCGATGCGTCCTACCACTTCTTCGGCAATAAGCGCCGCAGGAGGGTCGAGCCTTTTGCGACCGGAGGCTACAGCCTTTACTACGGGGAGCGGACAACGACGCAGTCTGGGTTCAACCTCGGGGGCGGCGTGAATCTCTGGGTGATCAAACACGCTGCCCTGCGTTTGGAGGTTCGACACCAGGGCGGCATCAATGGCTTTCACGGTTACAGTCAATTTACCCATTACGTAGCCTTCCGCGTGGGTATGACGTTCAGGTAGGACCGGGCAGCACATGCCAAAACGCTCAGCGCGCACCGCTGCGCATTGTGCGCCAGCTCGCGTGTCGGTCCGAAAGGCGGCCAAGAATGGGAGTTCCAGCTTGCGACATTCCTGCGAAAACAGTCTCTCCGAAGGGTGTAACATGAAAAAACTCATTGCAAGAGCGGCTTTATTACTTTTGGTTCCTATGTTCGCGTCGGCGCAGGATGCTGACCGTCAGTACCACGGCCAGGGTTATGGCTTCTTTGGTTTGGGAACCTCGATGAGCTATTCGTTCTATCATCCCACCGTTTGGCAGTTGGGCTTCGGCGGAGAAGGGTTTTTGTACAAGGTTGGCTTGGGCGCCGAGCTCGGATATGTGCATTGGGGAGCGAATGAGAACCAGGCGTGGATGCCTTCAGGGGATGTGTCTTATCACTTTCGAGGTAACAGGGCGCGTGCGCGGGTCGACCCATTTGTGCTCGGCGGCGCCACGATGTACGCCCCCACCAGTCACGGTGCTCGTGGCGCGCCCGCGGGCAACTTCGGAGGCGGCGTCAACCTGTGGTTCCAGGAGCTTGCCGCACTGCGCTTGGAGGTTCGAGACCACGTCAGTAACAATCGTTCTTTTGGCCCCGGGAATCACTACCTCTCGTTTCGCGTCGGCATCACGTTCAGGTAGGACCAGGGGCTGGCGCAAGCAAAAGCTTTCGGCGGGCGGCGTAGTATAGCAGAGCGGAGTGCGCTTGGAGGAAGCACAATTGTGACCGCAGCCTTCACCTGACTGCGTTCAGGCAACCGATAGCTACCGTTCCTCGAGGTGGGTCTTGAGGAAGAAGAGCGTCCTCTGGATGATGGCGCGGGACCTCGCGTCGTCATCCAGTATGTCGAAGCCATGGTGTCCGCCAGGATGCGTGATGATTTCAAGTGCCGCATTCCTGGCGATTGCCTCATGTATGAATCGGTCCACCGTGGCGTTTAACCACGGGTTGTCCAGCCGAGCCCGCGCAATGAAAATCGGGGGGATCTTGAGCGGGTTCACCGCGAGGTGAAACAAAGGAGAGAATTCCTTTCGGGTTTCTTCACTGATTTCGCTTTCCTTGCCTGGAGGTGGCAACTGAATGTCCAAGACGGCGTAGTACGACACTAAACACCGGACGAAGTCGGGCAGGTCGCGCATGGGCAGACTGAGGAAAACACCTCCACCAGAGAACGCCCACACACCTACGCGATCTTTATCCACATGCAGCGAGTCAGCATTGCCGCGCACGTAGTCGATCGCGTGGGCGACGTCGCTGGCTGCCTCATGAAGATGGGAAGGGCTGTAGAAACGATGGTTGAAGGTGACGGCGACAAGTCCCGAGGCCGAGAGCAACTCCCCGTAAGATACGAAACCCCCCCAATCCTTGGGGCTCATTGGCATGCCAATGGGTCCCCCGTGGACCAGCATGACTACAGGCGCTCGCGAACCTCCCCGCATGTCGGCCGGACAGTAAACATCCATCTTGAGTTGCGTCTGGCCGGCAGTCCTGTAAACAAGATCACGATGCACCGTAACCGCCTCCATCCCCGGCACGGTGTAAACAATCCTCATTTTGAACATTTCTTCTGGCGCAGGCATGTGAACCTCGAGGGATGCGTCTGAACAAAGACCCAAGAACGCTCGATCCCAAAACTTATATCGACGCCGATGCCGCAAGCCTACCACAACCAAATCGCTTTCGTAATAGGGACCACATTGATGAGGAGCTGAGTTGAAGCGATGCATGACGAGGCCGCAGGGTGTACAATCTCGGCCTGCCGGGATTCCAAGATGAAAATCCCGGCCAGATGATCTCTTGTGTATTGCAAACCTGGAAATCCAGTTGGAATTTCCGGAGTAGGCGCATTTAAGGAGCCAGCCAATGAAAATGGTTCTAGTCATCCTAGCAATCGTCCTCTTCTTCATCGTGGCAGCGGTACTACTCTTCTTTTACTTTACCGGGAAGCCCCTGTACGAACCCGGAATGGTTCGGCGCGGGGAAGGGCTCCGTAGTTCCATAGTGCCGCCGGCGCAGTCGGGCGTGGACAGCCTCTGGAACGTTGAGAACGACATCAAGCTTTATCATTTCTCAGAGGGAACTGGGAAGAATGTGTTGATCGTTCACGGCGGCCCGGGGTACCCAATCCGCCATCCTTGGGCGGGGCTGAAGCCATTGGCAGGCAACTACAAGTTCAATTACTACGACCAGCGCGGATGCGGGAAGTCAACAAGGCCCATTGACAGGCTCACCTCTCCCAACTTCTACACAAACATGAAGGCGCTGGACAAGACGCTCGGCCTGGGCGCACAGATCGCGGATATTGAGCGCATTCGCCAGATCCTCGGAGAAGAAAAGCTCGTGCTGATCGGGCATTCATTCGGTGGCTTTTTGGCCTCTCTTTATGCAGCAGAATTTCCTGAAAGGGTAAACGCCCTCGTTCTGGTGGCGCCGGCTAACTTGGTGGTCATGCCGTCCGAGGACAGCGACCTGTTCGAGCAGGTCGGCAATCTGCTGCCGGCCAACCTGAAGAATGACTATGCGGATTTCCGAAAGCGGTACTTCGACTTCAGCCATATCTTCGCAAAAAGCGAGGCAGACCTGGTGGCACTCAACAGCGAATTCCCCAAATATTACGGGGCTGCTCTGCGCGCCAGGAATCTCACCCCGCCTGCCGGGAGCGGGATAACCGAGAACGGCGGGTGGATGGTCTACGCCATGTACATGAGCATGGGAAAGCGGCATGATTATCGCCAAGCCCTCAAGAGCGTGAAGGCTCCCGTGCTGGTAGTGCATGGCGATAATGACTTGCAGCCCGAAAAAGCCGACCGGCTCTATGCTGAGTGTTTCCCGAACTCCTCTTTTGAAGTGGTTAAGGGCGCGGGACACTTCATGTATGATGAGCAGCCACAGGCATTCTCGGAGATCGTGGAAAGGTTTTTGAAGGGACTTCGTTAGGCTGTTCTTGATTCGCCGCCGCGCAAAGAGAGAGCAGAATCTGCTGCTTTCCTGTCCAAATCTCGAAGCTCCCCAAAGTCACGCTCAGGGTCGCGTCAAAGTCCCCGAAAGGTAGCATCCCAAAGCGGCTCTGCCGCCTGCTGTGCGGAAAGGCTTCGCCTTTCCGAGGGCTTCCGCCCTGACTAACCCCCTCGGCTCGGCTGGAAGGCTGAGCCTTCCAGCCGAGCCGAGGGGAAGAAGGGAGGCTGTCTGCGCCGGAAAGCCAGAGGCTTTCCGCACAGCAGGCGGCAGAGCCGCTTTTTCCACGACTTTGACGCGACCCCAAAGTCACGCTGCGGAGGCCTTGGAATGTTGCACGCTTGGCTGCTTAACGTTCCTCTGAGCGTCAACCACGGCTATGGCGGCCACATCGATGATTTCTTCCACGGTCGAGCCGCGTTGCAGCACATGGACCGGCTTCGAGAGCCCCATCAGGATCGGCCCGAGAGATTCCGCACCGCCGACGCGCAGCATCAGCTTGTAGGCGATGTTGCCGGCTTCGAGGCTTGGGAAGACAAGGATATTGGCCCTCTGCCGGAGTGTCGAGAAGGGGTACTCCGCCAAAAGTTCGGGGACCACCGCGGTATCCGCCATCATCTCACCGTCCACCATAAGCTCGGGATTCCGCTGCTTGACGAGTTCGGTTGCACGGCGGACCTTTTCGGTCAAGGGATGGCGCGTGCTGCCGAAGTTCGAGAACGAGAGCATCGCCACGCGCGGCTCGATGCCGAAGCTTTCGGCCACTTCCGCCGAAAGCAGGGCGACCTCCGCCAAATCCTCGGCGGTGGGCTCAATGTTGACGGTGGTGTCGGCAAAGAGAAACACGTCTCTCTTGGTTACGATAACGTAGAGGCCGGAGACTTTGTGGACGTCGGGGCGAGTCGCGATGATCTGCAGTGCCGGTCGGATGGTGTCGGGGTAATGTTGGGAGACGCCCGCGACGAAGCCGTCCGCATCGCCCATGTGGACCATCATGGCGCCAAAGTAGTTGTTATTGGCCATCAGCTCGCGCGCCTCGCTGCGCGTGACGCCGCGGCGCTGGCGAAGCCGGTAGAATTCCTCGGCGTAGGCGTCGAGCCTGGGCGAGCGATCCGGTTCGATGATGTCGAAGCACAGCTTCCCGAGCTCCAATTCGTGCAACTTGTCCTCGATGACCATCGGCCGTCCCAGCAGCACCGGATGCGCGATTCCTAGGTTTGCTAGCTGGTAGCAAGCCCGGATGATCTTCTCGTGCTCGCCTTCGGAAAAGACGATCCGCTTGGGCGCAGCCTTCGCCCTGTGACGTACGTCGCACATGACTTCTTGGGTGCGCCCCAGCCGGCGCGAGAGTTGGTCGCGGTACTCTTCAATGTCAACTTTCACCTGCGCCACTCCACTCTCCATGGCCGCCTGGGCAACCGCGGAGGCCTCAGAAAGGAGCACGCGCGGGTCGAAAGGCTTGGGAATGATGTAGTCCGGACCAAAGTGCAGCCGGCCAAGTCCGTAGGCGCGCAGCACCATGTCGGGAACATCTTCCTTAGCCAGAGCTGCGAGGGCGCGAGTCGCCGCAATCTTCATTTCCTCGTTGATGGCACGGGCTCGAACATCCAGGGCGCCCCGGAATATAAAGGGGAAACCAAGAACATTATTGACCTGATTGGGACAGTCGGACCGCCCAGTCGCCATGATGGCGTCCGGCCTTGCTGCCTTCGCGGCCTCATAACTGATCTCTGGCACCGGATTGGCCAGGGCAAAAACAATGGGCCGGTCAGCCATCGAGCGTAGCATTTCCGGCGTCACACAATTGGGGCCGGAGAGTCCTGCGAAGACGTCCGCGTCCTTCATGGCCTCCGCCAGGGTTCTCGCCGTGGTCTTGGAGGCGAGGCGGGCCCGGTAAGGGTTCATGCCCTCGGTGAGCCCTTCGTAGATGACGCCCATGATGTCGCAGATGATGAGGTTTTCTCGCTTCACCCCCAACCGAATATAGTACTGTGCGCAGGTAAGTCCTGCCGCCCCGGCGCCATTGATAACCACCTTGATCTTCTCGATGTCCTTCCCCACGATCTCGAGGGCGTTCAACAGGGCAGCGCCGGAGATTATGGCTGTTCCGTGCTGGTCGTCGTGGAAGACCGGAATAGCCATTGTCCGGCGCAGCGTTTCTTCCACGTAGAAGCACTCTGGGGCCTTGATGTCTTCGAGGTTGATGCCCCCGAACGTGGGCTCCAGCAGTTGGCACACCTTGATGACATCTTCAGGGTCCTCCGAACCCACCTCAAGGTCAAAGACGTCGATGTCTGCGAAGCGCTTGAACAGCACGCCCTTGCCTTCCATGACGGGCTTTCCCGCCAGCGCGCCGATATTCCCGAGGCCCAGCACTGCCGTGCCGTTCGACACCACGGCGACGAGGTTTCCTTTGGCCGTGTAATCGAATGCGAGCGCGGGGTTCTTTTGGATTTCCAGGCAGGGTTCGGCCACCCCCGGTGTATAGGCGAGGCTCAAATCCCACTGGGTTGAGCAAGGCTTGGTCGGCGTGACTTCAATCTTCCCCTTGCGACCTTGGCTGTGATAATTCAAAGCATCTTGTTTGTGAATCTCCATGACACCACCCCTGCCCGTGCCGCGAATTAGGAGGACAGGATTCCGCAGCACACCCGACTTATCGGTCCTGGTAAACGTTGATGAGTTGCAACCGCATCGCCTCGAGGCGATCTTCGACAACATAGGCGAATCGCTTCAGGAGTTCGTAACCGAGTTCGTGGTCTTGTTCAGCTTTGGCGCGCAGGCACTGCCCGTCGATAGCAAAAACACGCGTCGGCTCGAGGGTTCGTGCCGAAAACTTCCATCGGTAAGGTGGGAACAACCACGACCATCCCAGAATCTCGCCTTCTCCAAGGGTCAGGATGGTGAGGGGGCCACGGCGTTCGGAGAATATCTGCAGCGCCACCTTCCCCTGGCGGATGAGATAGAAGGTGTTGGCCTCTTCACCCTCATGGAAAATGAACTGTCCAGCCTCAAGGCGGACGTTGGAGGCACATCCGACTACGAGTTCGAGGTGGCGGTCTGGAAAGTCATTCAAGAACGGATGCTCACTCAAAACCTTCTCTAGTGTTTCCATTGTTGTCCCTCCCCCGTGCAGCCTCCCTGGAGGTGTTTAGTTCCCCCCGTGGTGCACAGGTCTTGGATTCTCGGAGTTGGAAATCCAACCCCACATTCACGTGCCCCCCGCCGGCTTGCAGTGCTCTAGCAATTCCTCCGCCGCAACGGCCTTCACGATTTGCGGCAGCCTGGCAGTCAGTTCGGCACTAAGATTCTCAGAAAAGGTCTCGGGTTCCTTGATCGCGATGCCGTACACCACAATGGTACTTGGAACTTCAAGACCTACCATCCGCGCCAGAGTTAGGATATCGTGGAAGCCCGCTGTGTGGAAGCTCAAAAAAGAACAACTGGAGGGTTCCTGGATTTCCACCTGATTAACCGTCCCCACCTCTGCCTGCACGCCGGTGAGGGCGTCAATGATCACCGCTCGCTGATAGCCAACCAGCCGTTCAACCAGACTAAAAGCGGAAGCAGCATGTTCGAGGAGATCGACGTTCGCCTTGCCGCGAAGGAGATCGCACACGTGCCGGGCCACCACAGGTCCGATCCCATCATCCCCGTGCGATGGGTTGCCCAGACCCACGATGGCAGTTTTTCCAGACTTATACGGACTCGCGTCGGCGCGAGGTAAGCAAGTTTCCATGCGAGTCAAAAACCTGTACTTCCAGCGGCATCTTCCCTGGCAGAGAGTGCGTGGCGCAGCCGAAGCAGGGGTCATACGCGCGGAAAGCCATCTCGATCCGGTTGAGCACCCCATCCGTGATCTCCACTCCGCGCCGAATCACGCCATGAGCGGCCTTGCGGATCGACATAGCAATCGGCGCATGGTTGTTCGTCGTGCCCACGATCAAATTGACTTTTCGCAGGATGCCCCGTTCGTCCGTGACGTAATGGTGGTAAAGGGTGCCGCGCGGAGCTTCCACGCAACCGACGCCTTCCGAGGGAGTGGCCGTGGGGATGGTGCGTATCTTGTCGCTGAGGATCTCGTCGTCCCGCGCCAGCTCGGCGGCCCGCTCGGCGGCGTAGAGCAACTCGATGACCCGAGCCCAGTGTGTGGCCAGCGTCTGGTGTACCGGTTTGCCCCCTAGCGTCTGGTACATCCGCTCGTACTGTTCCTGCGCGAGGGGGGTAGCCATGCCATCGGCGGCGTTGAGCCGGGAAAGAGGCGTGGCACGGTATACGCCGGAGTCCTTGCCTTCCACAAAACCCTTCCAGCCGACCTGCTTCAAGAAAGGGAACTTCAGGTACGTCCAAGGCTCAACGTGCTCGGCCAGGACCTGGAGATAATCGCGGGCAGGAAATTTCACGAATTCCTTCCCGTCGGGGTCCACCACGCGGATTTTCCCGTCGTAGAAGTTCCCCTTGTTGTTCTCGTCCACGGTCCCCATGGAGTAGAGGCGGTGGGTGTAAGTGTCGCTCAAGATCATGTCCACATAGGCTTGGTTGCCGAGCACCACCTGATCGAAAACGCCGATCGTGAACTTTGCGAACTCGAGGAAATAAGCCGTGTGTCCCACAATCTCGTCGCGCTCTTCAGCGGTGAGCCGCTTGGCCACGCCGCCGGGGACGCCCGTAACCGGATGAATGGCTTTCCCGCCAATCAGGGAGACGACGCGCTGGGCTCTCTTTCGCAGCTCGATCACCTTTTGTCCGGCCTCGAGACCTACTTTTTTCACTACGCCCAGGATATTTCGCTCGGCCGGGGGCGCGTCGGGACCCACTACAAAATCCGGTCCGCCCAGGGCGTAGAAGTGCAATGTATGATCGCCCACAAAGAAGGCCGAATAAAGGAGTTCGCGAAGCTTCTTGGCGGCGGGCGGAGGCTCGACGTGGAAAACGGCGTCGCAAGCTTTGACGCTGGCCATGTGGTGCGCCTCCGGGCAAACGCCGCAGATTCGAGTCGTGATGCGCGGCATTTCCTCGACCGGGCGCCCCACACAGAACTGCTCGAAGCCCCTCAGCTCCGGCACCTGAAAATAGGTGTTCGCGACCTCGCCGTCGTCATCGAGGAAGATAGCAATCTTCCCGTGGCCTTCCAGCCGCGTCACAGGATCTATCAGGATTTTTCGCATCTCTCCCTCCACTCTAGGCACTTGGCTGCTTGCGATGCAGTATCGAATTGGGCACGCTGAACCGGTAGAAGGTTCCGACCGGGTCGGCGATCTGATCCAGGATCGAGTCAATTTCAGCCGCATCCTGGGAGTCAATCACGCTGCTGATGGCGCTGACCATTTTCACCCCCTGGTCGATGACGTTGGGCGCCGCTCCGTAACATCCCCGGCAGGGCATGTTCGCCTTTACGCACAGGGCACCACAGCCGCTACGCGTGGCCGGTCCCATGCAAATGACCCCTTGATCAAGCAGGCACTCCTCCGGTTTCGTTTCAATCTCCCAGACCCGGTAGAAGTGTTTGAGATGTTTTTCTTTCCGGGGGCGGCCGCATTCCTCGCAGCAGGTCTTCTCTCCCGCCCCGATCACAGACCCCGCAGGCGGCAGTACCGCTCCCTGCATGATCGCGGACATCACCGTGAGGATCTGAGGAGGCTGGGGCGGACAGCCCGGAATGAAGTAGTCCACCGGAACCACCTGCGCCAGAGTCCGCACCGATTCGTAAAACTTCGGAATATCCAACTCCCCCTCGGGCGCCGCAACCAGTGGCAAAGGCCGGGTTCCTTCCGGATTCAGCGTGGAGGGAGTTAGTTGATACGACGACTCGAGAATCGCCTCGCGCGTCGTCAGGTTGGCCAAGCCGGGAATGCATCCGTCCACGGCGCAGGAGCCGAACGCTACCAGGACCTTCGCTTTCCGGCGCAACAAGTGCGCCATCGATTCGTTTTCGCTGTTGCGGATGGCGCCGTTGAAGAGGCAGAGGTCGATGTCGCCGTCCGCCATGGCTTCCACGTCTTTATACTTGAAGTCCATGGCGCAAGGCCAGAATACGATGTCGAAAAACCCCGCCACATCCAGGATCTTCTCTGCCACGTCCAGCACGGCGACCTCGCAGCCGCCGCAACTCGCCGCCCAATACAAAGCCAGCTTGGGTTTGCTCATGCGGCCACCTCCTGGGTTTCCAGTTCCCCTCCTAGAGATTGCGGGAGCACGCTGGTCTCCAGGCGCAACGGCCCCAATGCCCGTAATTCCTCGGTGAACTCGGTAGAGACCTTGGCAAACTTTTCGCCCTCCGCAGCCGAGATCCATTCCAGCCGCAGGCGACGTTCGTCAATGCCGAATTCTCGCAGGATCCGCTTCAGCAGGAGGACCCGCCGAAGCGCCTTGAAGTTGCCTTCCTGGTAGTGGCAATCGCCCGGATGACAGCCTGCCACCAGGATTCCATCGGCGCCTAACTGAAAGGCGCGGAAGATGAAGGAGGGATCCACCCTCCCCGAGCACATGAGGCGGATGATGCGCAAGTTGGGCGCCGATTTCATCCGGCTGGTTCCAGCCAGGTCGGCCCCCGTGTACGAGCACCAGTTGCACAAGAATCCGACGATTCGGGGCTCAAAGTTTTTGCTGTTCGTCTTCAATTTCGCTGCCTCCCTTCGTCTACACGCTGAGGACGCCCTCCAGTTCCGCATAGACCTGCTTGTCGGTGAAGCCGCTGCCGGTGATGGCGCCCGCCGGGCAGGCGGCCACGCAGGTGCCACAGCCTTTGCACAGTGGCATGTTGACCCGCGAAACGTTCTTTTCCTCGAGATAATCAATCGCCTTGTAGGGGCACAGCGCATTGCAGATGCGGCAGCCGCTGCAATACAGCTCGTCGATCTCGGCCCGCACCGGATCGATTTCGACCGCCCCTTTGGCGATGGTGGCCAGCATGCGGGCCGCCGCCGCGCTGGCCTGGGCCACCGAGTCGGGAATATCCTTTGGTCCCTGTGCACACCCGGCGACGAAGAGGCCGTCCGTGGTGGTGGCCACCGGATCCAGCTTCGGATGACGCTCCAGGAAGAAACCATCCGGGCTGCGGCTGAGGCCGAAAAGACGCCCGACCTGCTCGGCGTCCCGGCGCGGCTCAATGGCGTTGCAGAGCACTACCATATCGACCGGGATCTCGCGGAACCGGCCGATCAGCGTGTCCTCGCAGCGGATCAGCAGTGTGCCTTCGTCACGCTTCGACCAGCCCGCCTGGACCACCTCAGCTACCTTCCCACGAATGACGTTGGCGCCTTCATGCAGAACGCGTGAGTAGAACTCCTCATACCCCTTCCCGAAGGCCCGAATATCAATGTAAAAGTTGTAAACCTCTCCCTGAGTGCGCTCCTTAATCAGATGGGAGAACTTCAGCGCGAACATGCAACAGACCCGCGAGCAATAACGGTGGTGGTTCTCATCCCGGGAACCAATGCAGTGCAGGATCCCCACGGCGCGCGGGGCTTGTCCGTTCTTGAGAAGAACTCGCCCTCCCGTAGGCCCTGTGGCGTTCAGCATTCGTTCCACATCCAGGCCCGTGTAAATGTTGTCGAGTCTCCCGTAACCGTACTGAGCCATGGGGGTTGGGTCGAACGCATCGAAGCCCGTCGCGATCAGCACTTGCCCGACATTGAGCTCGATTTCTTCATCCACCATCTTGTGATTGACGGCACACGGTTCACAGACCTCAACGCACTTTTGACAGCCCTCGGTCTTGAAATGAATGCAGCTCTCGGCATCGATCACGGGCACTCTGGGCACCGATTGAAGCGTGGGTACGTAGATCGCGGTGTTCGGTCCCAGAAGGAACTCAGGAGTCTTGCCCTTGTGATCCTCAACCTCGAATTTAATGTGCGAGGTGGGACATACCAGCGCGCAGGCGCCGCACGCAATGCACTCCTCCGATTCCAGGTTAAAGGGGGTGGAAACGCGGCGCTGAATTCCTCGGTCGGCGAAACTGATGGCGCTCGCGCCGACCACCTCGTCACATGCCCGCACGCACAAACCGCACAGGATGCACGCGTCCTGGCGCTCATCCTTGAGTGCGCTAGTGAACCGCGTTGCTTTGAGCCCGGCCTCCTCGGCGTACTTTCGGAGAATGGGCACATTGGGCCATCGCGCCAGCATCATTTCCAGGATGAACCGCCGGGCCTTGAGTACGTGCGGGTTGTTGGTATTGACCACCATGCCATCCCGGCAGGCCACCTGGCAGGAGGGGACCAACTCGTCTCCCCACTTGGTCTTCGTCTCCACCACACACAAGCGGCAGGCCGCAAAGGGCTTAATCAGCGGGTGGTAGCAGAGAGTTGGAATCTTGATGTCCAGGAACTTCGCCGCTTGAAGGATGGTCGTCCCCTTCGCCACCTCGGTTGTTTTTCCGTCAATGGTCAGGCTTATCACGCTCCACCTCTCATTCCACAATCACCGCATTGAAGTGGCACATATCCACGCATGTCCCACACTTGCTGCACAAAGTGGCGTCGATCCTGTGCGGCTGGTTCTTCTCGCCGAAAATCGCTTTTTCCGGACACTCGCGCCGGCACACACCGCAACCGTGTCCGCGCTGAACGCAGACCTCCGGGTCGATCCGGTAGGTGTTCAATTGCCGGCAGACATGGGCGGGACATTTGTGCGCCTCAATGTGCGCAAGATACTCATCGCGGAAATAACGTAGGGTTGTCAGGACCGGGTTCGGGGCCGACGTTCCCAATCCACAGAGCGACGTTTCTGCGACGATCTTGGCGACTTCCTCCAAGGATTCCAGATCCTCCATCGTCCCGTGGCCTTCGGTGATCTTGGTCAGGATATCGAGCATCAACTTGGTCCCCTCGCGACAGGGAGTGCATTTGCCGCAAGACTCGTCCTGAGTAAAGCCAAGGAAGTACCGGGCCACATCCACCATGCAGGTGTCTTCATCCATCACCACCATGCCGCCCGAGCCCATCATGGAGCCAGCTTCGGTGAGGGTCTCGAAGTCAACCGGCAAGTCGATCAGTTCGTTGGGGATACACCCGCCGGAAGGTCCCCCGGTCTGCACAGCCTTGAATTTCTTGCCGCCGGGAATCCCCCCTCCGATGTCGTAAATGATCTCGCGCAGAGTAATGCCCATGGGGACTTCGAGCAACCCGGTGCTCTTGATCTTGCCGACGAGCGAAAAGACTTTCGTGCCTTTGCTCTTTTCGGTTCCGATCTGGGCAAACCAATTGCCACCCCGGTTGATGATGGGAGGGACGTTCGCCCACGTTTCGACGTTGTTGAGGCAGGTGGGTTTCCCCCAGAGTCCCTTTTCCGCCAGCCGAGGGGGCCGAGCTCTCGGTTCTCCGAGTCTGCCTTCCACGGCCGCCACCAGCGCCGTTGCCTCTCCGCAGACAAATGCGCCGGCTCCTTTCGAGACCGAGATGTCAAAATCGAACCCCGTGTCCAAGATGTTTTCCCCCAAAAGGCCGTACTCTCGAGCCTGATCGATGGCAATGTGGATTCGCTGGACGGCCAAGGGGTACTCATTTCTGATATAAACCACGCCCCAGCGGGCCCCGATGGCTCTGGCCCCGAGCAGCATTCCTTCAATAACGGAGTGAGGATCCGATTCCACTATGCTGCGATCCATAAAGGCGCCCGGGTCCCCTTCGTCGCCGTTACAAATCACATACTTCGGCTCTCCCTCCGCGTCCCGAACGGCCTCCCACTTCCTCGCCGCCGGGAACCCTGCGCCTCCCCTGCCTCGCAGCCCGGAAATCTTGACTTCATTAAGGACCTCCTCCGGGGTCATTTGGGAAAGCGCCTTTGCTAACCCCGCGTAACCGTCTCGGGCGATGTATTCATCGATGCTTTCCGGGTCGATCAGACCTCGGTTCCTCAGGGCGATGAGCATTTGACGGGCAAAGAAAGGAATGTCCATCATCTTAGGAACCGGCGTGCGTGTCTCCGGTGGAACGTACATGAGCTTATTGACAGGTCTGCCCTTCAGAAAGTGCTCTTCCACGAGATGCGGAACGTCTTTGGGGCTGAGCTGCTGGTAAAAAATCCCATCCGGTTGGACGACCATGAGAGGACCGACGCCGCAAAAACCATTACAACCCGTGGTCACTACCTGAATCTCGTTATCCAGCCCGCGCTTTTCGATCTCCTTCTGCAAGGCGTCCCTAAACTCGAGCGAACGATTGGAGACGCAGCCCGTCCCCGCACAAACCATTAAGTGCATTCGATACGCCATTTGGATCTCCTCCAGGATTCTCCGCTCTTAATCGTTAATAGGTCCGTTCGCTCCCTATGGCGAGTGCATACTGTTGCGCGATCTTTCCTCCCAGAACGTGCTCCGTGAATATTTCCTTGATCTTTCCCTCCGTCAGGTCCACATACTTCACAGGAGCTTCGCCAACCACCTCCACCGTAGCCATCGGTTCACGACTGCACAGACCTGCACAACCAGAGGTGGTCACCATCACGTCCCTGAGATCTCTCCCCTCTACTTCCTGCAAGGCAGCTTCAAGGATCTTCCGCGAGCCCGCCGCAATGCCGCAAGTGCCCATGTGAACCGTCATCTTGACGCGGGCGGCGCCCTCGCGGAGGGACATGGACTTCCTGGCTTTCTCTCGGACCTCCGCTAAGTCTTCCAACTTAAGTTTTGGCATCTCGGGCTCCTTCTTTTGAGAATTGCTTGATGATCTGGTCTACTTTGGGGAGAGAAACCTTGCCGTACAGTTCTGGACCCACGGTGACCACGGGGGCAAGCCCGCAGCATCCGAGGCAGCGGACCACCTCCAGACCGAAATTGAGATCTGGCGTGGTCTGCCCGCACTTGATACCGAGTTGCCGTTCGAACTTCTCGAGGATCTTCACGGCAGCCCTAACATGGCAGGCCGTCCCCAGGCAAACCGCTACCGGATGCCTCCCTTTGGGCTTCAAGCTGAAGGCCCGGTAAAAGGTGGCCAAGCTGTAAGTGCGACTGAGGGGTACGTGCATAGTGCGGGATATATACGTGAGAACATCCTGCGGCAAATAGCTGTATTCGTTCTGCACGTCCTGCAACATGGCGATGAGCGCGTTTTTCTGCATGTTGTGTTGTTGAATGATCCTATCAACCTTTTCCAACTGCATATGCACCTACCTCCCTCGGTAGCGCCGGTCCCGCGTCTGCGGGACCGGCATGTGCCGCCCCTTCGCGAAGTTTACCCTGAGCGAAGCGAATGGGCTCAGGGCAGGCTCTAAAGGGCGGCGCTACACTTTTCCAGACTTTTCCTGACGGCCGATATTCCTCTGGGAGAATTAATCGGTATGTCTCCCAGTTGAGCCTTGATTTCTCTTGTGCTGAACGAGATTTCCGAATCGCCGGCTTGATGCAAGTATGTCAACTCGATTTGAGGGTTTCCGACCACCAGGGCAAGAAGTGTCTGGTCCATATCCCCCAAGGGTTGCCGGTCAACATGATTGTATTGAAACACGCCGGTGACCTTTGTTCCCGCTCCGGGACAGGACGCGATCTTGAATTCGCCCCCGGCCCTCTTTGCTGCCTGCTCAAAAAGGGACAGGCCCAACCCCACCCGGCGGGTGGTTCGAGTGGTGAAAAAGGGATCCGTCGCCTTCTGAAGCATGTCCTCGCTCATTCCACGTCCGTTGTCGATAATCTCGATGGAGAGCAGATCCTCTCGGCGGCTCTCCCGCACCCGGATTTCCACGTGCTTGGCTCCCGCTGCGATGGAATTCTCCGCAATGTCCAGTACGTGCAGGGAAAGATCCTCCATGTGAAACCTATCCCAACGCCCGTTCTTCTCGCCGAGGAGCGCCAACACCGGCCTCCTCTGGCATCACCCGTCTGCCGTCTTCCCCGCGCAGGGCCTTCTTGATTTCCCGCGTGCTGGGCTCATAGAGCAGCAGCGAAGTCCAGACCTTGCCGATATCCGTTGCCGAATGTGCGTCGGACGAACGAACGAAAGCATAGCCAGCGTATTCCGGAAAGCGCCGCCTTGCTTCCTCGAGGCTGGTGTTTGGAGACAGTTCTAAAGCATCCAGGTGTAATTCTTCAGGGACAAACCCCAACTGCCCGAGGATCCCGAACGTCTCGCGATCGACGTGAGCCGCGATCGCCAGGCCCTCCAAGCCACAAATGCTATCCACTACCTGCTCGACAGAGAGTTCGGTCGCGCCGGCCAGCAGCCGGTTGTTGAAGCCGAGTACGTCATGATCTTCATTCACGACAACCTGAAGCCCGAAAGCTTCCGTATTGTTTTCTCCGTGCAAATGCTCGTACACGATTTCCTGTAGCCGGAGCGCCCTATCGACGGTGTCAAAAACCGCCAGGATGTGCACCTCTTCCTTCGAGGTCACTTCCATCCCTGGCAGTACCGTGAGGTTTCTATCTTGCGCGGCCCTCACGACCGCGGGCACGTTCTCCGAGGAGTTGTGATCGGAAATGGCAATCACGTCCAAACCCTGCTGGAGGGCTTGGTCTACGATCGTTTTGGGACCCATGTTCAACTCGGCGCAAGGGGAGAGGCACGTATGAATGTGCAAATCCGCTTTAAAGATTCGCGGCATCATAGAATCCCCCGGATGCCCATCTGGTACAGTCTTCCCACCAGCTCGAACGCCGGAAGCCGGCTGCCCAACAAGATAACTTTCTCCTCTCGGGCTTTCTCCAGTGTTTCAGGATCAGGGGTTCGCCCGTTCACCAGCACGACCGCGGCCAGATCCTTTAACGTGGCCACCGCGACGATGTTGCGATGCGTTTGCATGGTGATCCAAAGGTTGCCTGCCTTGCTGTGGGCGATAACGTCACTTAAGAGGTCACTGGCATAGCCTCCTGTTATCTCCTTGTCGAGGCCATCGTGTTGCCCCAGAATCTCGAGCTGCGAACTGTCGACAACCTCCCGGATCGTCATAGAATGAGCACCTGCGGGTTGCTGGCTAGCCCGGAAGAGGCACCGACCGCCGTCCGAGCCTGCTTCGCGGTGAGGACCACGCAGTCCTCAAACTGGGCGCGCCCCAGGACCACGTCTTCGGCAAAGCTTAGACAGGTGGGTGCGCCGCAGGCCCCGCAATTGATCTGCGGCAGTCCTTCATGTGCTTCCTGAATGCGCTTCCTTTTCTCGATGGCCTTCCCAATGTCCTTATCCAGTGGGGCGAAAGGCCTTGAAGAGATCTTGCCGGGCAGCGAGAAATAGCGTCTTTGATACAACTCTCGTATCTTTGCCCGGTCCTGGCAGGGGACATTCCCGAACCGGGCTACCAAGCTCAGAATCGTGCCCCGAGTAACATAGGGACCACCCACGGTAAGTGAACCGCCGCAACATCCCTGCGCGCATGCGTGGCACTCAACGAATTGGATATCACCGAGTCTTCCGCGCTCAATTTCGTCCAGAATCCTTTCCACATCCCCAAGACCGCCCACCGCCAGACTGCTTTCGGCCCGCAAGGAGGAAACTTGCCCGCCGAGGACTGGCCAGCCCAGGCCCATGCCCCGCACTGACTCTTCGATTTGGTGCGCACTGTTATTCATGTCGCTGAGCACTGAAAGGAGGGGGCGGTAAATGTCGGATATGGCGATTGCGCCATCGATGTGGGAGGCTCTTTTCCTGAGAGGATACTTGATGGCGACCATTTTGGCGGGGCAGGGCGTCAGATAGATGACCCCAATCTCGTCCCGCCGCAAGCCCAGTTCCTTCATCTTCTTGTTCCGCACCTCTCGCGCCGCTATCTCCATGGGAGAATCAATGGGAATCAGGAGATCAATGAGGCTGGGGTATCGCGCCTGAATCAGACGCACGATGGTGGGACAAAAAGGGGAGAGCAGCGGCAGCGGCCCGCGATAACTGGCCAGATACTCGTCGATAGCCGCGCTGACGGCCTCGCTGGCGCAAGCTACGTCACAGGCATCATCGAAGCCGATTTTTCTCACCCCAGCCAGGATTGTGCTGGGAAGAACGTCCTTGCGGAACTGCCCGTAGAGCACGGGCGAGATAAGCGCAACGGTGTGCCTGAACTTCGAGAAATCGGTGAAGGAGCTCGTTTGGGGGACGATCGCGTTGTGGCGGCACGCCCGAGCGCACTCGCCACAGTCGATGCAGCGGTCTTCGAGTATCTCCGCCTTGCCCTGCCGCACCCGGATCGCCTCCGTAGGACAGACCTTAAGGCAGGCCATTCGACCGATGCATCGCTCCGGCACAACCCGAACGGAATGAAAGTAATCCCCCATGCTAAGGCCGAAACGTTATTTCCAAAGTCGTGCCTTTACCCACCACGGAATGAATGGAAAAGGCATCGGCATTCTTCTTGATGTTGGACAGGCCCATGCCTGCCCCGAACCCCATCTCCCGAATTTCGTCGGACGCCGTGGAATACCCTTCTTGCATTGCCAGCTCGATGTCCGGGATGCCAGGGCCTTCATCTTCCACGGTGACTCGGATATCCTTTGGGGTCACTCTCAACTCCATCGTTCCTTTGCAGGCATACAACACCACGTTCATCTCCGCTTCATAGGAAGCAATCGCCGCCCGCCTGATCAAGGCCGGGTGAATCCCGATCTCTCTTAGAATCCCCTTGATTGTGATGGAGGCCTTTCCTGCGTCAACGAAATCCCTCCCGTGAATTTCAAAGCGTTGACAGAAGAGGGGCTCGCTCGGCATCCCGCAGGCCTCCCTCGAGTTCGCTGCCCCCGGGCAGACCGTGCTGGTGGAGTCTCCCACACGATTCGTACATGGGAAGATTCGTGCACAGCATAACGATGCCCTTTTCTTTCGCCAGGTCGATCGCGTCCTTTTCCGGCAGCTTCCCGCGGACGTACACGATGGCTCTGACCTCAGCGATCTCGGCAGTGCGTACCGATTGCACGTTAGTCAAACCAGTCAACAACAGCGCATTGGGCTTGATGAAGGCCAGGACGTCACTCATCAGGTCCGCGCCGCAGCCCACCCCTACTTCCTCCTCCAGCTTGTCACCGCCGGTGATCACCTGGCAGTCGAGAATCCTTCGTACCGCTTCGAGTTTCATTAAGACACCTGCTTCACGATCTGATCGCCGAGCTTGATGGTCCTTTTTGCCGGGACCCGTGTGGCGGGGCAGGTGTTCCAGCACAGACCGCAACCGGTGCACTTGGATTCGTCCACGAACCTCGCTTTCCTCCTCACCTTCACCTTGAAGTTTCCGATGAATCCTGAAAATCCAACCACTTCGCTGTAGCTCAACAGTTTGATATTCTCACGGTGCCCGACCGAGACCATCTTCGGCGTCAAGATACAAGCAGCACAGTCCAGGGTGGGAAACGTCTTATCAAATTGTCCCATCCGCCCGCCGATGGTTGCATCACGCTCGACCAGATACACCGTGGTGCCTGATTCAGCAATCTCCAAGGCTGCCTGTATACCGGTTATCCCGCCGCCCACAACCAGCACGTTGGGGTTGATTTCGGCGCGCATCGGCTCCAGGGGCTGGTGCAGGGCCACGCGTCGGACCGCTCCCGCGACCAGCGCCTTGGCTTTTTCCGTTGCCATGCGCACGTCGTCGTGGATCCAGGAGCAGTGTTCGCGGATATTGGCGATCTGGACCAAATAGCGGTTGAGCCCCGCCTTCTTGGCCGCATTCCTGAAGGTGAGCTCGTGCATCAGCGGAGAGCAGGCGGCAACGACAACCCGGTTGACGCCGAGTCGTTGAATGTCGTCCTGGATGAGCGCCTGTCCAGGGTCCGAACACATGAACTTGTAATCTCTTGCGATCACGACGCTAGGCGCGCGGGAGATGAATTCGCGGACTTCATTCACGTTCACCGTTCCGGCGATGTTGAGCCCGCAATGACAAATATAAACCCCAATGCGCGGGTGCCCATTCTGGTCCATCTGTTTCCTCCTTCTAAGCGGCTAGTACTGAGATCGGGGCTCTCCACGGGATGAGATTCCTGTGTAATCCAAGCTCTTTCTCGGAGCAGCCCAATGCGACCCCCAGCAGTTGAGTGAAGTACATCACGGGGACTTGATACGACGTTCCGAACATCTTGTTTACGCGCTTCTGGTACGCCTCCAGGTTGACCTGACACAGGGGACAGGTGGTGACGATACACTGGGCCCCGTTCTCCGCAGCGCATTCCACCAGATCCTTCACAAGTTGCAGACACACGTCCGGGAAGGTGGTCATCAGCATTCCGCCACAGCAGCGCGTCTTCAAAGGGAAGTACGCGGCTCTGGCGCCCAGCCGCTGGAAGAGCGTGTCCATGGTTAAGGGGAACTCGGCATCGTCAAAGCCGCGCTCGGGACGCACGATTTGACACCCGTAATAGGGGGCGAAAGCGATGCCCTCCAGGCTTCGCTTGGCAGCCGAAGCAATCGCCTCAACGCCCACCTCGTTGACCAGAACGTCGAGGGGATGGCGCACCTTGACGCCCAGACTGTATTTCAGGCCCACCTGCCCCAGCAGTTGATCAACCTTGGCCCTCAACTCCGGACTCTCCCGCAGGAAGCGGTTGGTCTTGAGCAGCACGGTGTAGCAAGCGCTGCAAGGCGCGATAAGGTCTCGGAACCCGGCCTGCTCCGCGAGCGCCAGGTTTCTTGCGCTGATCGCCATCGACAGGGCCTCATCCACGCTCATGTACATGGTCGCGCCGCAGCAGTTCCAGTCTTCCAGTTGGCGGAGCCCGATGCCTAAGGCGCGAAATACCGCCGTTAAACTCTCGTCGTAAGGTTTCCCTGAAGACTCAAGGCTACAGCCGGGGTAATAAAGATACTCCATGGGTGCCTCTCAACTCGTTCTTTCGGGCTGGTCTTTACCCACTGCCCGGTATCCAACCATTCCTTCAGTGTATGGGACGGCTTCCTTTTCGCGGGGCAATTCGAAGTGCTTGGAGGCCCGCAAAATCGTGCGGATCGCCCCTACCCCTTTGATCTTTTTTGGGAACAGCGAAATCCTTCCTCTTCGCAGCATCGCTATCCCAAGAGGCAGCATCCGCAAAAGTCCCAGGGGATTTCGCCTCAGGTAATAGAGCAGGAGCAAGAGCATCTCTTGATTGCGACCGTACCGGTTGACGACGCGAACGAAATTCTTCGACAGCAGGTACACCGGGAATCGCTCGGGATAGAGTCCGGCGTCGATCGCGGTGCGCTTTAAGGCATAGAGCAGATCGGTGATTTTGATGGATTGCGGACAGCGCGTCGTGCACATGTAACAGGAAGCGCAAATCCAGATCGTACGGCTTCGAAGAATCTCCTCGATTTGCCCGGCCCGGAATAGCGCGATGACCATCCTGGGGGATATGTCCATCGCGTAACTTACCGGGCAACTCCCAGTGCAGGTTCCGCATTGCAGGCACTGGGAAATCCGGTCGCCCCCTGGCACGACCTGAGCTTCCGCGAGGAACCTCCGCCGCAGTTCCCGCTCCGGTGCGGGCAGACTCCCTGGAACTGGCGCGTGATATTTGGTCGGAATTACGTCCACTCTCGCACTCGCCATCGTCCCTCCTCTTTTATGTCGCCGTCTCAGGCGCCGGCGGTTGGATGTGAGTCTCCGTCCCGCCGACCCGCTCGACAGCGGACTCCGCAGCCTTGCGCACCTTGTGTTTCTGATAGAAGCAGGTGCGCTGGACCAATTCGCGTAACAGGCACTTTTCGCGGAAATATATGCCGCACTGGAAGCATACCTCCTGCGGATTGGCAGTATGGTCCACAATGTTGGCGGAAAGGCGGTCCAGTGTCGCCGCCATCCCACACAGTTGCTCCGGCACACACGCGCCGAAGATCTCCGTAAGCTTCTGGTCTCTGGCAGCCTCGTAAGCGCTCAACAGGCGGCGGCCCTCCCCGGTGAGCGAGAGCTCGCTGGCGCGCCGGTCAGCGTGTCCCTCCGCACGACGAAGAAGCCGGCGACGCACCAGTTTGTCCGCCGCCTTGCTCGCGGCGGTGTTACTCACGCCCAGGAACGCGGCTACGTCGCCAATGGTGTTGGAGTCGGTGAAGGCTACTAGTTTGAGGAGTTTTAGGCCGGAGAAGGTGAGCCGTCCCCGTGCTGTCTCGCGCAGCAGCTTTTCCTCCAGCACGTTTCGCACGGCCGAGGAAAAGACTTGCACACTCCCCAGCAATTCGCTGATCATTTCGGGCATGTTGCTATCTGCCATGGCCTTTCTCCAGCCCGCGGACGGCGCCCAGTGAGAACTACTCAACCGAGTTTAATATAAACCTACTTCATTGTTTGGCCACGCAAACTATAGATCAGGGGTTGGTTCAAGCAAGGTGCCAGCCAAAGCCGGGTTTTTCCACCTGCCAGTCTCCTAGGCAGTTGCTTTATGTCATTTCCGAAAGTGTGCAGCGCCCAACCAGGCAATCGAACCATCCATCGAGCGCTACGAGGCCCGTAAAAGGGATACTTTGGCGCCCGCCTGAGTTTTCCCTGCGGTATTTTGCAACAAAGCACCCGGACTCACAGTTGCCACCGAGATGACACTCTGACCGCAAGTGCGGCTAGGAGCCTATGGGAGACAGATTTTGCCGCACGTAGAATCAACAACTTAGCAAATTGGTTACGTCTGTAAGCTGTTGATTCTTCGTGGAACAAGCCATACTTCCGACAGACTCCCGGTGACCAGGGATGATGGGGTCGCGCCTTTGTGCTGGGTGAAAACACCCCCGATGGGCGCCGCTGCTGGGGATTCTTGCCACCCGTGCTGCGCAAAAACTCCGTGATTCTGCCCCGCTGAAGAAGCAAGGGTGTGGTTCGGAAGGTGGACTTGTCGGCTCTTTTATTTGGGGTTTTTATACGAATCGCGTTCTGAAAGTTGCCGTGAGATTTCCTTCACTTTCCTGGCGAGGCTCGGCAGGTTGGCAAGCTGGGCATACATCTTCTTGAACTCATCCAAGGGGCGGGCGGGGGTCCCCCAGACCTTAGTTCCCTTGCGAATAACCCTGAAGACTCCCGCCTGTCCACCGACCATTGCCCGCTCTTCGATTCGAATGTGGTCCGCAACACCAACCTGGCCGCCCATGACCACGTAGTCGCCAATTTCTGCGCTGCCTGAAATGCCCGTCTGAGCAGCGATCACGCAGTGGCACCCCACCCTCACGTTGTGGGCAATCTGAACCAGGTTGTCAATCTTGCTCCCCTGACCAATCACCGTGACCCCTAGCGAGCCACGGTCCACCGTACTGTTGCTGCCTATTTCGACGTCATCTTCAATGACCACCCCACCCTGTTGGGGGAATTTCTCATAATGGCCCTCGGCGAAAACGTAACCGAACCCGTCGGATCCAACCACCACGCCGGAGTGAAGGATGACCCGGTTGCCAATCCTTGCCCCCGGATAAACGCTCACCCGTGGATGCAAGACACAATGCGAACCTATCTGAGCCCCCTCGCCCAAGCACACTCCCGCTCCTAAATACGTCCCCGGCCCCACATCTACACCTGACTCAATCACCACATAGGGACGAACGGTCACGTCCTCGGCCAAGCGCGCGTCCGGAGCAATAACAGCCGTGGGATGGACTCCCGGCTTGACCTTGCGGGGGGGACAAAGGACCTCGGCGGCGCGAGCGAAAGCCAGTTTAGGGTTCGCGACCCCGATAGTCGTCCGGCCTGTCAGAAGGCAACCCTCTGGCACGAGGATACACCCCGCCTGGGAACTGGCTGCCAAGTCAAGAAACTTGGCGCCTTCGGCATAGGTCAGCTCATCCGGTCCGGCAGTTGCCAGAGCCGCGACCTGGCGAACTTCCCGAGCCTCCTCCCCGTGCAGTATTCCCCCCAACAACTTGGCAAGCTCCGAAGTCTTCATAGTTCGCCTCGATCAGCCGTCAGCTATCAGCTATCAGCCATCAGCTTTCAGCTCTGGAACAGGGAATAGGGATGGCAGGCAGAAGGCAGTATGGAGTCTTAAGTTCAGAATTGCTCTAGCCCGCAGTATCTCGCTTCATCTCTTCGAGAGCTGAAAGCTGACGGCTGATAGCTGATAGCTCCTGTTCCCTATTCCCTACTCCTATTCCCTACTCCGGATAAAGCGGCGGTTCACCCGGCGGGCGTGTTTTCCAGCGGCGGTGAACCCAGAGCCAGTGATCCGGGAAGCGGCGAATGTAATCTTCAATCAGGCGGGTGAAATTCGCAGTATTGACCTGGATTTCCTCTTCCGGATCCTGGCAATTGATCCATTCGACGGGGTCGAATCGCAGTCGATATTTCTTGAGTTTAGAATCCCAGATGACCAGCCCCAGCACGATGGGCACACCGGTCTTCTTCGCCACACGCGCGGGGCCGGTGGTAGTACACGCCGGGAGGCCGAAAAAATCCACAAAGACCCCCTCGCCTAGCAACATGTTCTGGTCAATGAGCACTCCCACTGCGTCACCTTGGCTGAAAGCACGCAGAAGGCCGCGCGCAAAATCACCTTTTTCGATGGCCTTGCCGCCACCCAGGCACCGATAGCGATTGATGAGTTCATCCATCAGGGGATTGTCAAGGGCGCGCACAACGAAGTCGCAGGGATAGCCGTACACCCCGTGAGCGAAAGAGCTAAGTTCCCAGCTCCCGAAATGGCCGGTGAGAAAGAGCACGCCGCGACCCTGACTCTGGGCTTGGGCGTAATTCTCAAACCCATCATAGATTATCAGGTTCTCAATGTTGCCGCGGTTCCAACGTGGAATATGCGCAAAATCTGCCAGCATCCTGCCAAAGTTACGAAACAAGCCGGAAAGCACTTTCCGGCGCTGGCTCTCGGGCCAATCAGGGAAAGCCAGCTTCAAGTTGAACAGACCCACTGTGCGCAGGCGGGGCCAGAACCAGTAACTCAGAAACGCCAGAATTGCGCAGAGCGCCCGCGTCAAACGGTGCGGCAACGCCCCAAGCAACTTCAGCAAGATGAGGGCAGCATAGTATTCCATCCGATGTCGTAAGGAAGTACGCGGCGATGGTTGGGCGAGGTTCAGACGCGGGGGCGGGGTAGCGGAATTGGTGACCATGGTTGGGTCCATACCCCACACTCCCTCTGAGGACGCGGAACTTCTACAGCCGGCGTCGGTTCACCCTCCGCCGTCGAAGCCCGCGTATCTCAGTCAGCCTTGAGAGAAAGCTTCTCCAAGAAGAAACTGAGCACTTGACTCGCAGACTCAAAATGTTACCACAACCCATTTTCCCGCCTACAAGAACTTTTCTTTCTTAGCCCTTTCCTATCATTTGAATCCTGTCCTTGTGTCTGCGAGCTTCAGGTTTTGGGTTATACTTGCATCGTTTTGCGAGCGCCAAGAGGCTTTGCCGTTTTTAGACTGTTGGCCTCCCGGGATGGCTTGCACGAGGGCAGGTTTCACTCCGGCCGTCCAAGAGGAAAGTGTCGTGGGGTCTGAAATCATCGATATTCGCCACTTTGAGTTGTCGGCGTTCTCGGAGCTGCTGGAGGCAGAATCGCGGGCCTGGAACGAAGAGCTTTACTGGGATTTCACTTCCTCGGCTCGCGTGATTTCCACCTGCCTGGAAGAAAAGCGTCTCGCAGGGTATGCTCTGGTTCTGGATGGCGTCGTTCGTGGCTACTGCTTCTTTTTCTGCGACGGGGAAAAGGGCCTCATGGGAGATTTATTTGTCAGCCCGGCGCCAGCGGGTTTGGATCAGACCCTGAAACTACTGGAGCACGCAAACGAAACGCTCCTCGCAACTCCCGGCCTGCGGCGCGTTGAAGCGCAGCTTCCGCACTACACCTTCGAGGATCTTGAGAGCCACTTCACTTCCTGGAAGTACAGCGGCTACCGGCGCCGCTTCATGGCCTTGTTCCTCCCCGAGTGGCAACCCCATGCCTCGTCCGGGCCCGGCCCTTCTGATCCCACACGGCGCGCCACTGCCAGCCTGGATGAGTTCCGGATCACGCCATGCGATAAGAAATATGCCCGCGAGGCCGCGGAACTCCTCTTTGGCGCCTATCACAACCACGTCGATGCGGCGATCAATGACCAATACAGCTCACTGGCAGGCGCAACACGCCTGCTCGATAACATCGTCCATTACCAGGGTTGCGGAGAGTTTCTTGAGCAAGTCTCCAAGGTCGCCATTCATCGCCTGACACGCAAACTCGTCGGGGTCCTGACCGTGACCGCCGTCCGTTCCGATACAGCTCACATACCGCAGGTTGCCATCGCGAGGACGCTGCAAGGAATCGGCCTGGGGACAGCGTTGTTGGAATCTGCGTTCAACGACCTTGCCAGGGCAGGCTACCAGCGGGTTTCCCTGACCGTCACCGACGCCAACTCGGGCGCTTTTCGCCTCTATGAGCGCCTCGGCTTCAAAACCTTCCGCACCTTCGGCGCCTTCGTCTTCAACCGCCCCTAAAAAGACAGGATTCAGGATTCGGGATTCGGGATTCAGGAGCGGCAGAATTATGAATAGTCATATGAATAGTAAATAGTGAATAGTAAATGGTGAATTGCGGAGGCGGAATTTGCCTTGCACGCCTCGCCCGGGGCCACTCACCGCTACGCTTCTTAAATTCACAATTCACTATTCACCATTCAGGAAGAGCACCTCGCTCCATTTTTCAAGTGCTGAAAGCTGACCCGCCGCGGCGGGATAGCTGAGGGCTGAGAGCTGAAGTCGTGCCTGAATCCTGAATCCTGTTCGTCACTTACCCTTGGCTTTCAAGAGGTCCTTCAACTCGTCCATGAATTCCCGAATGTCTTTGAAGTCGAGATAAACCGAGGCAAATCGCACATAGGCGACTTTGTCGAGCTTCTTCAGGCGGCCCATAACCAGTTCACCCAACTCCCCGGCCGGGAGCTCCCTTTCTGCCGACTCGGCCACAAGTGCCTCTGCCTCATTAACAATCTCCTCCAACTTGGACATCGGGACGGGCCGTTTCTCACAGGCTTTCAGCAAGCCAGCCAGAATCTTCTGACGGTCAAACTTCTCCCGCCGGCCATCCTTCTTCACCACCATATAGGGGATTTCGTCGATCCGCTCATAGGTGGTAAAACGGCGACCACACTTCGCGCATTCGCGCCGACGGCGAATGGTGTCGCCGATCTTTGCCTCGCGTGAATCCACAACCTTGTCTTCTATGTGACCGCAGAATGGACACCTCATAGTTAGTCACCAGTAGGCGGTAAGCACCAGGCAGCAAGTGTAGCGCAGGTCCCGTCCCGCAGAGCGGGAGACCTGCGGCTCTTCAAAGGCAGCAGGCGGACACAGCTTGTGCCTGCCGGGATTAATCTGCTTTCAACACCGTGCTAATTAGTCTCCGCGAGCTCCCTTTCCTCTTCGGCGAGGGCCTCCAACTTTCTGAACGTCAGCCCTTCGTGCACCAGCAGCACCAACCCCGAGGCCAAGCATGGGACCGACATGACAATCCACACCAGTATCGCCGCGCCCGTGGCCGCCTCGGCCGGGACGTTGAAAAGCGCGTTCAGCGCAAGGATAATGCCCACCTGGTAGCCGCCACCGACCCCCGGGATCTGCACGGCAAGTCCCAGCGCGGCGCAAAACAGAGCCACAGCAGCCGCCGGCCAAGGCAGGTCCGCCACCTCCCCATGCAGGCTTTGGAAAACCAGCCAGAATACCGAGGTATTGAGAAACCACACCACGGCGGTCAAGGCCAGACTTCCCAACAGGACCTTCCAGCTACGGATGACGCTCAACCCCTCGGCAAATGACCGCAGGAAGCGCTCGAATCGCCTGAGCGCCGCTGCGGGCAGGAAGCGGAACAACCGCAACATCCAGGCGGCAAACTGTCTGGAGCGTAACCAGAACAGCAGCAACCCCACGACCAACAAGGCGGCGAGAACAAGCATGGCGTCCCCGCCACGATGCAGGGTGGCGAGGACCTTCGTCCCGCGCGCGGTTTCAGGCTCCACCGACGCGAAATCCAGCGCCGCGGCAAAGAGCAACACAACGAACACCATATCGAAGATTCGCTCCAGTACCCACACCGCCAGCATGGTGCTCATGGAAACATTTTCCTTCTTGGCAATGTAAGCAGGCCGAACGAATTCTCCTGGCCGGCCGATAAGATAGATGGAGCTGAAACCCAGGATCTGGCCCACAAACAAGACCCAGAGCGAGGCCTTCTTGATCGGGCTGAGGAAGAATCTCCACCGCCAGGCTCGGACGAAGTAGGTGCAAAAGACAGCGATCAGCGCCAGCAGCAACGGACCCGGGCTGGCTCCGGTGAGCAAAGCCCACAGGCGCGTCCACCGGAAGTTTCCCCACTCGGGACTTCGGCTTAGGTTGTAAAAAATGAGTGCGATGATGATGGCTCCGATACCCAGCCACAACCATCGTCGGTACTTTTTTCTCATATCGGAAGAAATCTCGCCGGATTCCTCGTCCGAAAAGCTATCCGAACCCTCGGCCAGTGTCAAGCAACCCGCATCTCGACAAAAAAGCCGACCCCGTGTCATTCTGAGTCCCGACCTGTCGGGACGAAGAATCCCTGCAGTTTGTTTGAAGGGCCAGCCAGCGAATGTGGCCCGCGAACTGCGGAGATCCTTCCTCGTCCCGATCAAATCGGGACTCCTCAGGATGACACGCCGTGGATATGCGCCGCGTCTGCGCAACTCCAACTTCCGGGTTCGGGTTCAACGCTTGACCGTAGGGTCAAGGATGCGGGAGGCGAGTCGCAAGAAGAAGCTGGGAAACTTGCGCTTTCGGAGTGGCGAGCAGGGCTTGGCAATCCGCATTGATCTCAATGGGGACCTTGGTCACTTCGGCAATCTTTTTATCGCGGACCGTTACTTTCAGCATGAGGCCTCGATGTGTGGCTGGGTCCTTCTGGTCGAAGATAAAATTGCCGAGGCTGTAAGCCATCCAGCACCCGCGATACTGCTCGAGTGGCTGAATGACATGCGGATGGCTGCCCACGATAAGGTCGGCCCCGGCGTCAATCATCTTCCGGGCCAGCTCTTCCTGCTGGCGCGTGGGAGCGGTGGCGTACTCCACGCCCCAGTGCGGGCAGACCACCACCAAATCGGCAAGGTTCCGGGCGAAGCGAATATCTGCCGTAACCTGCTCAACGTCTAGCCACGCCACGCCCGGATGATCGACTCCGGCCGCCGCGTCTGGTGGATCGATGTTCACGTAAGCCAGAAACGCCACCCGGAGTCCGCCCAAATCCACCACCGCAGGGTGGTGAGCTTCCAGTGTGTTTTCACCTGCGCCTACCGTGTGGATGCCCACGGAATGAAGCCGCCCGAGCGTGTCCACCAGCGCCGCCGGTCCCCAGTCGTAGGCATGATTGTTGGCTTCGGAAACGATTGTGAAGCCGGCCGCCTTCAGACCTTCCAGGGCCCGCGGATCGGCGCGGAAAGAATAAAGGTGATGGAGGTTACGCCCCCGGTCGGAAATCGGACACTCCAAGTTGCAGTAAGCCAGATCAGCGCCGTGCAACACTCCAGAGATTCGCCGGAAGGGGTAACCCCAATCGCCTTTGGCGTCCATTTTCCCGCCCACTCCCCGCGAGAGCATAACATCGCCCACGAAGATCAATGTGTGCTGCCGTGGGGCGATTGCCGCGAGGTGATCCAAGGAAGAGTTCGGACGCGAAGGCCTCGGTAAGCTGGGAAAAGAAGGAGTCGATGGACCGAATACACAGAGTCCCGCAATGGTAATCGCGCCCAGTATCGCGTTGCGGTAGCTGCGGGTCATGAGGAAGGAGACCTGCTTCAAAAATATGGGAGCAGCTGAACCCGAATTCGGAAGTTAGCGTGGGTGCCACGTACATCTTGTAGGGGCACAGCGCGCTGTGCCCCTACGCCCGACCCCGCACCATTTTGTTCCTCCGGTATCTGCGTCAAACGGGCCTCTAATCAAGTGATTCGGCTCGACCGGCGGCTCCCAACTTTCGAATTCGGGCTGAACGGTCGCCGGCAAGGATCCTACGGCAGGGAAGCAAGACGGCATCCCCGAGTTACTTCAAGTTCTCCGGAATCAGGTACTCGACCAACACCAGGTCGTGCCACTCGCTCCCCAGCTTGCCGTGCTTCTCGTGGATTCCCACTTCCTTCCAGCCGGTCACCTGACAGAGCTTTCGCGCCGGCTGGTTCTCGGCCAGGATTCGCCCGATGAGCTTATAGAAGCCCTTCTCGCGGGCGATGTCCTGCATGGCCTTCATCAATTCCTGTGCCACGCCGTGGCCGCGCAGGCTGCGCTCAATGTAGATTGCCAGCTCCGCGATTCCATCATAACAGTGCCGCGGGCTGTAAGGATTGAGCGAAGACCAACCCATCAGCGTGTGTTTGACCTCCGCCAGCAGCACCGGAAACTTGTCCGGCCGCGCTGCCAACCAGAGGTAACGCTCTTCAGGCGTGACGTAAGTGTTTTCAAAAGTTGCCAGGCGGTCTTGCACGCCCTGGTTGTAAATCCGCGCGATTTCCTTTGCGTCTTCAACCCGCGCGGGTCTTATCTTGAGAGGACCACTCCACTCTGCCATGGACAACCACCACTAATGAGGATAACTGCCAGACTGGGATTCTATCCTGAGGCCGCCCTGAGAGCAACCAGCGGTTTTCGCCAGAGGGAAGGATTGGTGTACCAAAGGTTGGGGTGTGAAACAGCTCGTTTGCCCAGGCGTTAGGTGGGACTATAATGGAGCGCGGCAAAGCACGCTTCATATCGAGGGTCTCATGGCCGAGAGAACCTCGCGGCACACTCGAGGCGCTTCAGGGAGGTGTAGGCATGAAAGAGACCATCGGATTCAGCCTCAACGGAAAGCCGGTGAGTTTTGAAGTCGATCCCAGTCGCATACTTCTATGGGTTCTGCGGTATGACCTGGGTCTGACAGGTACAAAGTACGGTTGTGGAGAGGGGCTTTGCGGGGCCTGCACGGTGATTGTGGATGGGAAAGCCGAGCGCTCGTGTCTGCTCGAGGTTAAAGCCGTGGCGGGCAAGGTAGTCACCACCATTGAAGGTTTGGCCAAAAACGGTGAGCTTCACCCCTTGCAGAAGGCCTTCGTCGAGCACGATGCCCTTCAGTGCGGGTACTGCACTCCTGGAATGATCATGAATGCTTACAGCTTGCTGTTGAATACTCCTCAACCTTCGCGGAGTCAGATTATCGAACATATGGACGGCAACCTGTGCCGCTGTGGAGCTCATCAACGGATCGTCGAGGCTATACAGACGGCTGCGAAAGAGATGAGAGGAGGGCCAAGATGAAACGCGAAAACAAAGGACAACGAAGCGTCTACGAAGAACACCTGGAACTTGACGAGGTAGGGCCGAACAGCGTTCGGCCCTGGGGCGAGCGCCGCTCGCCCCTACGCTTTGACCGCAGACAGTTCCTGCAACTTGTGGGGGGCGGCATCGTCGTCTGTTTTTCCATCCCCGATTCGCTGGCACTCCAAGAGCGCGAGAGACGCCGTGGGATGGGCCAGGAGCTGCCTGAGGATTTCAACGCCTTTCTCAGGATCGGGGAAGACGGCCGGGTGACCGGTTTTTCCGGAAAGGTCGAGTACGGCCAGGGAGTCATAACCTCATTAGCCCAAATGTTGGCTGAGGAGCTCGACGTCCCCCTGGAATCCGTGGACATGGTGATGGGTGATACGGATCTTTGCCCTTGGGACCGGGGTACGTTCGGTTCCATGACTACCCGCTTTTTCGGCCCGGCCTTCAGAGCCGCCGCCGCGGAAGCCAGGGCCGTCCTCATTGAGCTGGCCGCCGAACAATTGCAGGTAACGAAAGACCGGCTGAAAACCAAGGCGGGCGTCGTTTATGAGGAGGCAGGGCAAAAGAAAGTAAGCTACGCCGAGCTTGCCAAGGGAAAAAAGATATTGCGCCACGTGAAAGGCGCGGCACCCAAGACCCCCGCCGACTTCGCCCTGATAGGGAAACCCGTCTTAAGAAGAGATGCTCGAGAGAAGGTCACCGGCCAAGCCAAGTTTGCCGGGGACGTACGGGAGCCGGGCCTGCTGCACGCCCGCATCTTGAGGCCTCCGGTTCACGGCGCCAAACTCATTCATGCGGACACCTCGGGCGCGCGAGAAATCGAAGGCGTCCAGATCGTGGAGGACGGAGATCTGATTGCCGTCCTTCATCCGTATCCCGACCTGGCGGAAAGAGCCTTGGCGAAAATCAAATCGGAATATGATCGGCCGGCGCCCACTGTGGATGACAAGACGATCTTTGACCACCTGCTCAAAGTCGCGCCGCAAGGACAGACCGTCGCGGAAGGTGGAAATCTTACCGAGGGGAGAAATGCAGCTCACGATGTGCTCGAGCAAACGTACTTGAACAGTTACGTCTCTCACGCCCCCATCGAAACGCACACCGCTTTGGCCAAGATCGAAGGAAACAGTTTAACCCTCTGGGCCTCCACGCAAACGCCCTTCGCCCTGAAGGACGCGGCAGCTTCTCTTCTCGGCCTGCCTGCGCAGAATGTGCGGGTCATCACACCCTATATCGGCGGGGCCTTCGGAGGGAAGAGCAACAATCAGCAAGCCCTCGAGGCGGTCAGGCTGGCCAAGCTGACCGGAAAACCTGTCCAGGTAGTCTGGACTCGGGCCGAGGAGTTCTTCTATGACACCTTCCGCCCTGCCGCCCTTGTCAAAATTCAGGCCGGAGTCACAGCATCAGGGCTGATTACGTTTTGGGACTACGGTGTGTATTTTGCCGGAGAGAGAGGCGCGCAGCAGTTCTACAACATCCCACATCATCGCACGGTCATCTATGGTTCCGGGTGGACTGCGGCCCCAGGGTCACATCCGTTTGCCACGGGACCTTGGCGCGCTCCCGCCAGCAATACCAATAGCTTTGCCAGAGAGTCCCACATCGACATGTTGGCGGTAAAGGCCGGAATGGACCCCGTCGAGTTCCGACTGAAGAACTTGAAAGATGAGAGAATGCGACGCGTCTTGCAGGCCGCCGCCAATAAATTCGGCTGGTCACCCGCGAAGGCTCCGAGCAAGCGCGGCTATGGGGTGGCTTGCGGGATCGATGCTGGTACCTACGTCGCGCATATGGCGGAAGTTGCCGTGAACGAGAGGACCGGGAGCGTAGTGGTCACCCGGGTGGTCTGTGCGCAAGAGATGGGATTGTGCGTCAATCCGGAAGGCGCCAGGCTGCAAATGGAGGGCGCCATTACCATGGGCCTGGGATACGCCTTGAGCGAGGAGATTCGATTCAAGGGCGGTGAAATTCTGCACTCTAATTTCGACACCTACACCATTCCACGTTTCTCCTGGTTGCCGCGAATCGAAACGGTAATAGTGGACGCGAAAGACTCACCCTGTCAGGGGGGTGGAGAACCTCCCATAATCTGTATGGGGGCAGTGATCGCCAATGCGGTGTTTGATGCCACCGGCGCCCGGCTGTTGCAACTGCCAATGACACCGGAAAGGATCAAGGACGCTCTTTCCAAACGCCTGTCATTCTGAGCCCCGACTTGTCGGGGCGAAGAATCTCCGCAGTTGGCCTTTGCCCTCCGCATCGTAGCTCGACCCCGAGAACAGACTGAAAAGGGCACGGCGGCAGCAGGGTTGTCCGGAGCCCGCCTAGCGGGCGATAGAGCTTAGCCCAGGGCGCAAGCCCTGGGAAACCAAGCCCAGGCGCCGGTCAAGCCCCGCAAGGGGCGGCAGAACCGGGGAGAGTTCCCGCGTCGAGACCTTTTCTTTCGCCCCGCTGGGGCTCCCGCGAACCAGAGGGCTTTTTGGACCCAGGGCTGGCACCCTGGGCTATCCCGCAAGGCAGGATCGGCCCTCCGGGCCTTTGCCCTTGCGTACCAGTACGTTCAGAAGCGTCCAACGCGTCAAGAAAAATGCCCTGACCTCTACTTCTGCTTCGTGCACCCACCATCTTTCGCCCGCTGCGCGGGCTATGATGCTGAGCAGGTAACGCGGAAAGGGCTGAGGACTAGTTAGGGGCTGGGGATTCGGGATCAGTTGTCCGCTGTCCGCCATAGCCTTGCCAGCCGTCGTTCCTGATAACTGAAAACTGACAACTGAAGACTTATTTTCAGCGGCATGCCCCATCCCGACTGACGGCGTGCGGTTGCCGCTGGGGTATCAGGCATGAGAAAGGCCCACGGTCAGGGCAGCACTGACCGTTGCTACCTGCTTTCTGCTACCCGCTTACTGGCGGTAACCACTTTCTTGCACAACTCTAAGAATTCCATATACGGCAAGTCGTTTTTGGCATCATTGGTTCGCCACGCGCAGATCCTGAAATCGGCTTTCCTCGTTGCGGCTCCCAGATGATCCACCGTGGGCAGTAACGCGAATCTCTTCTTGTATCCTCTTCCACCCCTCTTAGACTGGTCATTGTTGTATCTGCTTATCAGCGTCCAATCGAGGTTCTCGCCCGTATAAGCATCAACACCATTCGAGTCTCTAGCGGCCTTGTGTATCGCAACCTTATACTGCTCGTTCGCGGCTGTCGTGTTGCCTCTTTTCCTATCCCGTCGCACGTGTGCTGCGGCTTTTCGATGCAGCCAGCGTTCGTACACCTCCTGTGAAACGACGCACGCCAAGAATTCCGGCAACTGATATTTTTTCATAACCGAAGGCGCCAATAGACCGCGCGGCGCTGGCCACCCGCTAAATCCTGGTATTGCGCAGCACGCGAAGCCGTTGTTCCTCAGCCTCTCGCTCGCGGCGCAATTGTTCTCTTCTATTGGCCTCCTGTTGCTGGACGGTCCGTTCCATCTGGGATTTTAGCATTCGCGAAGCATTAGGTAGCCAATTCTTGAAGTGGCCAATTACGGCCTGAACTTCATGTTCCTGAGCGTTGACGGAGGCCTGGTTTCCCCGAAAGGAAAACCCAGATGGATCTTTTCCCATCACGGAGGTGTAATTTCCCATCTGGTGTAGCGCCCTGACCCACTCTGGAGATACGGGACGGTCCAGGATCAGGGTAAGCCGCCCAGCGTCCCAGTCAAAACCGACGAGGCGGGGCGGGTCCAAAGCTAATGGCTCATCCACCTCGGTCGACTTGATGACTGTTCCGTCAATCCCGCTCAATCGTTGAAGAGATACAGCTTCCGACCGGTGCCGCTGCACGAGCCCTTTGATCTCTCCGATGGAAGCAGGCCTTTCCTCTGGTGCCTGCCTTAGCATCATTGCGACTATGGGGTCGAGGAAGCTCAGGTCGTTCGACACTTGGCCGATCAACCGATACTGAGTACCGTAGGGGATAGCCCCCGTAAACATCTCGTTCAGGACCAGCCCAAGGGCATATAGGTCGGCAGGAACACCGACCGGCTTACCCTGGACGCGCTGCTCTGGGGCTGCATACTGGAAGTTGGCGAGTCGTTGCTGAGGGTCGGTCTCGACCAGAGTGGCGAGAAACTCCGCCGTGAAGCTGGCTATTCCGAAGTCGGCTATTGCCACCGCGCCCGCATCCCCGTTGTACAGGATGTTTTCTGGTTTTAAGTCGCGATGAACTACGCCTTGCCGATGGGCCGCTTCAACGCCATCGAGAATCTGGCTAAAGACTGACAATACACGGTCTGGCGCTATGCCCTCCCGCATCAGGTGCCGCAGGTTGCCATGGTACCTAGCCATTACGTAAAACGGCCCGACAACCTCGCCGCCACGCGCAATGCCGTGATCCATTACGGTGACGATGTTCGGGTGCTTGTTGCGGGCAAGGAACGCGATCTCGTTTTTGAACCGACGCCGCTTATCCGTGGATGCCCGATCTTCGGAGAGAACCTTGAGTGCGATTGCCGACTGATCGATACCGACACCACCGTAAACGCGCCCAGCACCACCTTCCCCGAGGAACTCATCGACGACATATGTCCCGAACGTAGTCTCGAAGGATATCGGCTTCTTTAGCTTAGACACGGTAATTACCTCAGCGCCGACGAGCGGGTAGCCACGGTCGCTGGTTTGCCGACCGTGGGTTTGTGGTCATGGGTAAAGGCTTGAAAAACAGGTCTGCGCTTGCTGAAGCGCAATTTCGGCTGATTAGGTGCGCTCCGAAGTCTCATTCGTGTCCTTTAAGAGTTTTCTGTCAAATTCGCTCAAGGTCGGAATGGTAGATTCGCCGAGGTCGTCAGCTGCCTTCAGAAAACCGTCAATGACATTTTTCAATCTCACCAGCGAGCCCACGATTCGATGCCGTTCAAAGTCCTTTCCAAATGCTTCCCGGAAGAACCCATCACGCGCACCTTTTTCTAACAGTTTCTCGATGCCCATGACCGAATCGACGAACAGGTCGATTTCTTGTTGCAGCGTCCGAGGAATCTCGTCGGTTAGGCGAGTTTTTGCGTAGACGGCGTCGGCAAGGTCCTTGCGAGCTATGTCGTAAATCTCTATAAGCGGCTTATCGGGATTCTTGATAAGAGCTGTCGTGAACTTGGCGGTCACAAAACGATTGGAGAGGTGATGGTCAGCAATGAATTTCGCAGTTGCTTCCTGCCGTTGATGATCACCCAGACGGCCAAGCTGTTGTGCGATAGTATAGTCAAGCCCATTGGCAAAGAAACGCTCCTGCAGACTGGGGGAGAGATTCAATACTCTCATTCGTTCCCGAAGTTCTTCCGGTTTCACTCCGAGTCTTGGTGCCGCCTTACCCCACTTGCTAGGGTCATCCAACACATTCAATGCCTTAAGTCCAGACTCAAGAGCATGGATTTGCTCCTGGAATGTGTAGTCCCGAGTCTGCATCATCCGGCTGATTTTGCGGACCAGCAGGTCAGCATCGCTCGGTCGCGGGACGACAACGGCTTTTAGCTTTTCAATCCCCTTTAGCTTCGCGGCGCGCCATCTTCTCTCGCCATCGAATAAATCATATATAACTCGGCCGCCTTCTTCACTGCGCACAAACACTTGAATGGGGTCCGTTTGCCCAACCGCTGCCAAGTTCTCTCCCAGGGCTTCTATGTCTGCGTAGTCAAACCCCCTTCTCAAATTCTCTGGGTCCGGGATAATGTCTTCGACCGAAATATCACGAAGTTGTTCTGCCATAATGTTAGGGTTTTGCACGGTCAATCTTTCCAGCCTCTTCTCCGAGCAGTTTGGGGTCACGACCGATTATCTGTTTAAATACTTCGTACATTTCACAGAGGTCGCGGAGCTCCTTGTTGGCTCGTTCCTGCAATTCAACGTACCGTTTTGTTTGCTTAGCAAAAAGCTGCAGGCGCCGATCCCTAGGGTTTGCAAGTTGTCTGAAATCATCTAGGGTCATGCCGCTATCCATGTTGAGTGCTGCCAGCCTCATGCATCTTATCTCGACTTCATTCATGCGAGAGTTAAGCTCAGAAAAGAGTCTTTTCCGGTCGTCCGCGTCCGGGAGTGTCCGGGCATAGGCTTCTAGCGATCTTAAGCGCGTGAGCTCAATTCGGGTTGCAGAACGACGTCTTGTTCGGAACTCCTTCCCTGCGGTTTCGGCGATGTGATGCGCCGGAAACCAATGTAGGATGGGTGTTCTAAAACTATCGATCACTTTCGCAAGGACGTGCCATTGACGTTCTCCTGGGCCCATGTGCCGATTCCAGATCAGGCCCCATCCCTCAAAACAACCGTCGAACATTGCCCGGCAGATCATGCGCACGCGGTCGAACCCTTCGTTTGCTTGAGAGTCAACCCTTTGATCATAATCTGCTCTGGCCTGGGGATCTGTCGGTGCAGCACCTTCTAGCAGTCGTCCAATTTCAAGGCGCGTCAGACCCGTATTGTTGTGGGCCTCAATCAGAGCTTGGACTGCCAGAGCGTGCTGTTGCATTACGGGATCGAGAATGAATGACGGGGACATATGAACCCCCTCGGGGAGAATATCACCAAATTATATCACACGTCGGGTAGCCATCACGGTCAGTTTCTCAAATCCATAAGCAAGCGTAGCGCGGACCCGATTTGTAGATCCGCGGCTTTTCGCGCTCGCAAGCCTTCGCCCGTTCGGTTCACCATTGCCTCGGCACGGCATCGCGCGTAGATTGACCGCATGTCCAGGTTGCAGCGTCGGTTCCTGGACTTCTCCCCATTTTTGAGTCAGAGGGTTAAGGCTGAAAAATCAGCGAGGGGCGTGAAAACCCGACTGAAGGCAGGATCGAGTCAGAGGTTCGTCTCGACGACAATTCACAATCCGATTCACAACTCATAATTGCTCTTGCCCTTCAGCCCCTCTTCAATGACCCAATGAATCAATGAGTCAATTGAAGAATCCCTGGGCTACACCTGTGTGCATATTGTCTCTTGACAACGCCCCGCCCCTGTGGTAGCCTACTTATGTGAAAAGCCCAGGTTACGATGTAGGGCCGCCCCTTGGGGCGGCCAGGCCGGGGCAAGCCCCGGCCCTACGTCGCTAATCTAACATCCCGCCCCAGGAGGAACCATGTCCTTACGCAAATCACCCCAACTTACGCCCGCGTTGCTCGCCGCCGCGCGCCAGAATGCCCAGCATTCCACCGGACCGCGCAGCGCTGCCGCCAAGCAGAACTCCAAGCTCAATGCCTTGAAGCACGGATAGGTATGGTAGGTGGTATGTGGTAGGTGGGGGAAGAGCAGGGGTTAAACCAGGATTCAGGAGTCAGGAGTCAGGAGTCAGAATGAAGACCATCCGCTTTCCGCCTTCTGCCCTCCAGCTTCTGCCTTCTGCTTACTGCCGACTGCCTACTGAATCTGAGGGGAGTTCGAGTTGGCAGGGCTCTTCGCAAGTACTGCAGTCTACGACAAGATGTCACGCTGGCGGGGAAAGAAGAAACCTTGGTAACTTCAAAAAATGACGAGCGACGCGGGAATGTTATTGAAAACAAAGGATCGCTGTGGAAAAAGTGAGGGCGAAGCGGGAATGTTATAGAAAACAAAGGTAGTTACGCGCTGAAAGCAGGAATGTTGCTGAAAACAAAGCGGGTAGATGGTATGTCGTAGGTGGTGGCTCGGGAAGAGTAGGATTCAGGATTCAGGCGTCAGGAGTCGGGGGCGTAGCGCAGGTCCCGCCCTCTGGACCTGCGGCTCTTCTAAGGCAGGGGTCGGGGGCCAGGAAGAGGTAAAGGCAGGTTCCAGGCATCACGTTTCAGGTGCCAGGTTTCAGACTTCAGGTGCCAGGGGCTGGGGGCACATGCGTGCGGGGTGGAGAACGTCCGCTTCCAAACCTACTTCAGTCAGGTCAAACATTGGATGGCGGATCAATTCAGAACGGCCTCGGGCGGCGCTGCTGAAACGTTCCAAAACGGGGCAGTGCGATGTAGACTCAAGACTACCGAGATTCCAAAACAGAGATCCCGGCTGAAACGCCACTTCGGATATGAAGGACAGAAACCATGCCATCTAATATTCATCCCGAGACGCACTGGGCGGACTATCTCAAGGGCGTTGACACGCCCACTCTTTCCATGAAACAAATCGTGCTGAGTCTTCTCGCCGGAACTCTGCTTCTCTTTTCCCTAGCTCTGCTACCTCTTTCAGCCCAGATGCACCCCCCACAGCCGCAGACGCTGCTTCTTAAATGCGCGCAGGGAGATTGCCCGCTGCTTCAAGGGATACCGCAGACAGCCGGGATGCGCAGCGGCTTTGTCCGGCTGAAGCTTGGAGGATCAGTCGGCTGGCACACCACCGGCCAAAACGAAGAGGCGCTAGTGGTCCTGCGCGGCCGTGGCGAGGCCCGCGTCGAAGGCCAGCCAGGGCGCGCAATTGAGGCGCCGATGCTCGTTTACATCCCTCCTGCAACGCGGCACAACGTCGCGAACACCGGCGACGAGCCGTTGGAATACGTGTATGTAGTTGCACCGGCGAAGGCCCCCTAGCGCCGCGGTGGCTGTCAGACGATCTTCAGTTTCTTTCCGAGGCTTTCCAGAATCTCGAGCGCGCGCGTCAATTCTTCCTGGGTGTGGGTGGCGGTGACGATGGTGCGGATGCGGGCTTTGCCCTCCGGAACAGTGGGGAAGCCGATACCCTGGGCAAACACGCCGGCGGCAAAAAGCTGGCGCGAGAACTCGTGAGCCAGAGCGGCATCGCCCACGATGACGGGCGTGATGGGCGTTTCGCTCACGCCGGTGTTGAACCCGAGCTTCTTCAAACCTTCTTTGAAGAAGTTGGTATTGGCCCAGAGCCGGTCGATCAGTTGCGGTTCTTCCTCCAGCACCTCAAAAGCCGCCAGGCAAGTGGCGGCAACGGAAGGCGGATGCGAGGTCGAGAAGAGGAAGGGCCTGGCGCGGTGGTAGAGAAACTCAATCGTGTCGCGTGTCGAGCAAATGTACCCGCCCAGCGCGCCGATGGCTTTTGAGAGTGTGCCGACCTGGATATCCACGCGCCCGTGCAGGTTGTAGTGATCCACGGTGCCGCGGCCGTTGCGTCCCAGGACGCCGGAAGCGTGCGCGTCGTCAATCATCATGATGCAGCCGTACTTCTCGGCCAACTCGACGAGCTGCGGCAAGGGGGCGATGTCGCCCTCCATGGAGAAAACCCCGTCCGTGATGAGTAGCTTGCGGCAAGGGCGGCCTTCGAGCCCCTTGAGAATTGTTTCGCAGGCCTCCATGTCCTTGTGCGGGAAAACCTTTATTTCGGCGCGCGAGAGGCGGCAGCCGTCGATGATGGAGGCATGATTGAGCTGGTCCGAGACGATGATGTCTTCGCGTCCCAGGATGGCCTGCACCGTTCCCGCATTGGCGGTGAATCCGGATTGGAAAACCACCGAAGCCTCGACGTGCTTGAACTTGGCGATTTTCTCCTCCAACTCCATGTGGATCGCCATGGTGCCGGCGATCGTGCGCACGGCGCCGGAGCCTACGCCCCATTTCTCGATCGCTTCCAGGGCGCGCGCGCGGAGCTTGGGGTGAGTGGTCAGCCCCAGGTAGTTGTTCGAGGAAAGGTTGATGACCTCGCGGCCATCGAACCGGGAGACGGGAAGCTGCTCGGTTTCGAGCACGCGCAGCTTCTGGTAGAGCTTCTGCTCGCGCAGCTTGTTCAATTCATCGGTCAAATACTGCAATTGAGCCTTGGGCATGATTCCCTCAAATGTTAGATGTCACGCCGGCTACGTTGCCACCGAAAGGGCGCTTTCGGCCTTCTGGGGGAGCTTGATGAGAACAAAGTATCGGTCCGGATAGAGATAGTCTTCGCCGGACTCGTCGATCACCCTTAAGTAGTTGTCCTTGCTTGCAATCCGATCCGGCAGAATCCTGTAAACCTTTCGCGGTTGCAAGTCCGGTTCGGCGTCGGTAATGCAGAGGGCATACTGAGTGACACAGCAGCGGCCCATTTTTCCCTGTCGACTCGGTCTAGGGCGGAACATGTCTTTCTACGCTGGGCTGTCAGCTTTCAGCTATCAGTCTTCAGCTTCTGGATGAAAGATGCGAGTATTCGCTTGACCTCGTCCAAATGACCTCGCCGCACTTCACTTCCTATTGTACTCTGGGGTAGTCCCGGATGCCACGTCCTGTCTCTTCGACCGCCATCGGCTGAAAGCTGAGGGCTGATTGCTGATAGCTGAAAACTTATTGCAACTTTCTGCGGACCTTTTCCAGAGCCTCTTTGGCCAGCGTGTAATCCGGTGACAGCTTGAGCGCCTGTTCGAAGTGGGTGCGGGCCTTGACGTACATTTCCTTTTCCATGTACGCCCGCCCGAGGTTGTAATGGGGGTAGTGATAGGACTCGTAGCGCCGTGACTGCAACGCCCGTTCGAGCCACGGAATCGCCTCGTCGAATTCACCCTTTTCAATCATATAGGCGCCGATGTCGTTGTAGGGGGTGCCGAATTCAGGGTCAAGCTGGATCGCCTTCTTGCATTCGGCAATGGCATCCTCGATTTTTCCTTGGAAACGGTAGGTCCAACCCAGAAAGGTAAAAGCCTCTGCGGTAGGATGAAGATCGAGCGAGCGTTTGTAGAGCTCGACGGCCATATCGTAGTCCCCGCCCATCTGATACTGATAGGCTTCTTTGAGCAACTCCCACGCGGCTTGGAACTCTTCCACGCCCATACGATATCTCTCGTGTAGCGCCCCGACTGGTCGGGGCACGTGCCCCGACCAGTCGGGGCGCTACGCCTCTCAGATTTTAGTTAGCACAGGCGGTGAGGCTTGTCAATCACTACCCTGGTCACTACCCTGGTAACGAGGCCGTATTCCGTCTCATAGGCACAGGAATCCAGGCTTGTTTGGAACATTTCAGAAGCCATTGCAAGCCGAGCGCGACTGCTGATATGCTGCGGCCTCGTTTCGGGTCCGATTGTCATGCCCTCACAGCGCTGGCTGCACATCATCCCGGTCGCCTTCATCATGTACACCATTGCATTTATCGACCGGACGAATATTTCGTTGGCGTTGCCTTCCATAAGCCGGGCTCTGCACATGTCGCCCCCACAGGCTGGGGGCGCAGCGGGGATTTTTTTCTGGGGCTACCTGCTGCTGCAGATCCCAGGCGGATACCTGGCGCAGCGTTGGAGCGCCAAGCGCTTCGTGAGCATCCTGCTGGTTCTCTGGGGAGCCTGCTCAATGGGTTGCGGGCTGATCCACACCTACCGCCAGTTCTGGATGATGAGGCTTCTTCTGGGGGTAGCCGAAGGCGGCGTTTGGCCGGCGACCCTGGTGTTACTAGCCCACTGGTTTCCCCGCGCTGAAAGGGCGCGCGCCAATGCCTATTGGATGCTGTGCCTTCCCATCGCGGTGGTTGTTTCTTCACCTCTTTCCGGCTGGATACTGGGGCGCTGGGACTGGCGCGTGCTCCTCATCTCGGAAGGCGTCATCCCGTTCTTTTGGCTGCTGGTCTGGTGGTGGTTTATCGACGATCATCCCCGCCAGGCCGGTTGGATTTCTGCGGAGGAACGCTACCACCTGGAAACCACACTGGAGCGCGAGTCCACAGAGCTCGATCCTGTCACGCCCGAACCTTTGCTTCGCTCCCTTCTACGCCCCCAGTTGCTGGTGATGGTGGGATTCTACTTTTTGCTGAATAGTGGAAACTACGGCTATCTCTTCTGGCTGCCGAGCGCCATGGAAAAGGCTCGGAAGCTCAGCAGCGCGCAGGTCGGAGGCCTATTCACGCTCCCTTACCTCATAACCGCCGTGGGGATGATTATCGTCTCCCACCATTCAGATAAGAGGCGCGAGCGGCGCTGGCATGTGGCGTTCGCAATGGCGTGGGGTGGGGCTTTCATGCTGGCCAGCGTCCTATTGACTCGCTCCTTTCCCTCTCTCTCTTTCCTTGCAATCTCCTTCGTTGGGGCAGGGTCCTACGGGGCGTTAGGGCCTTTCTGGGCTATTCCTACCGAGACGCTGCCCCGGTCCGTGTCGGGGTCCGCGATGGGCTTGGTGAACGCCCTCGGAAACTTGGGTGGGTACTTTGGCCCCCTGGCCATAGGGTACATCAACCAACACACGGGGAATTTTGTTCACGCCTTCGGCCTGCTCAGCGCTGCCTATTTCTTGAGCGCAGTCCTCATCCTTCTTCTGCGCTCTCCAGCAGCGCGTGGGTCTTTGAAAGGACGCTGAGAAACCTTGGCGAATGCTGTCATTCCGATCCCGCTCTGCGGGAGAGGAATCTCGCCCTGCAAACAGAGGACTTGCGAGATTCCTCGTCGTCCCGATCAGATCGGGACTCCTCGGAATGACAGGCTCGACGGGTTTTTCAGCATCCCTTTAAAGGAAGTGAGTTAGAAGAGCGCCACAGCTCGGACGGGCGAGCCCGAGCCGGCGCGGATCTTAAGTGGCAAAGCCACAAACACGAAGAAATCCGGTAGCTCTCCCAGGTTTGTGAGGTTCTCGATAATCAGGAGGTGCTTCTCCAGCACGACGGGGTGGATAGGATTGGCACGCAACGCTTCCGGCGGGTCAGGGGAGAGCGTATCCACGCCCATTGCAGCCACTGACTTGGAGATAAGGTACTCTGCGGCTTCCATGCTGACCCCGGGCCAGTGCTCAACGTAGGGCTGATCATGGGGACGAAGCCCCCAGCGCGCTGACCATCCAAAGTCAAACAGCACGATGTCCCCTTCCACAAGCGCGCCGTGCTGAGATTCCCAGTCGATTATCTGCTGGCTCGAGACGTAATCACCTTCCTTGCAGGCGCGGCAATCCAGGTGAACGCCCCGGCCGATCAGATAGGCCACGGGGATCTGGTCTATTGTGACGTGAGCCTGCGGTTTCGCATCGCTGATGAAGTGCGCCGGCGCATCCACGTGCGTCCCGTTGTGCTCGTGCATCACCAGTTGGTAGCTCAGCGAGCGCCCGCCATGCCAGTATGAACCCCAGAGGTTGTGATAGAACATGGAATGCGTGGGGAAGTGGGGCATGTGCTCTTCCAGGGTCTGGCTAAGATCGATGATCCGGGCGCCGCGAAGGCTGTTGAGCAGATTGGATACGTCCATCGGTTTGGTTTTACTCCGCTGTGGCGAAATAGCCTGGTTTCCAGCGGTATGTGACGCCTTTGCGCGCCAGCAGGACGCGAATGGTTCGGTAGGTGCCGTCGAGGGCGCCATTGGTCGGCGTATATCCTATCTCGTACTGCGCTCCCAGCTCATGACCAATTGATTCCATCGCATCGGCAATTCGGATCAGTCGTTGCGCGGAAAACGTCCCGGTCTCAGCGCCCAGTCCCTTATTCTGAGATGTCTCCCCAATCTGCCCGTGGGACAGGTAGCCTGTTGCCAAGTCAGTGCCGGGCGCCTCCCTGAGCGGGAAAAACGCCCCACCGCCCGTTCCCTCCGCAAGCGCTTGCAGGATCTCGTCCCCCGGATTCTCAAAGCCATAAGCTGCATTACCGATGACATAGATCATCGTTTCGGCCTTGTGCGCCATGGAGATAGCTTCATCCAGTGAATGCTGGCTTTGGACGTCGCGGCCGTCGCTAATCAAAACCAGGATCCGCCGCGTGCTCTCGGGCTCTCCGGCGTGCATCATTTTATCCTTGCACGCGCTATATATGGCGTCAAAAAAAGCCTTCCCACCACCTGCCTTAAGCCCGAGAATCTTTTCGTTCAAAAGCTCAGTGTCGCTGGTGAAATCCTGGATAATAGAACTGGAAGCATCGAACGTCTCCAAGAAAACTTGGTTCTTTGTGTTCCTCCCCTCCAGCATCCGGAAGACGAACTCGGTCGCCGCGTCCTTTTCGAAGCTGAGTTGGCGGCGCGCACTGTTGCTGGTGTCCAGCATGACCCCAATGCGGAGTGGCTGGTGGGACTCCTGGCTGAAGTAGCGGATGGCCTGGGGCCTCCCGTCTTCGAAGACCCGAAAATCATTTTGCGTCAAGTCGATGACGGGGAGACCGCGCTTGCCGATGACGGTCACCGGGACGTTCACTACTTCGACCCGCACGCGAATCTTGTTTTTGCTTGCCGGGGGGCCGGCCTCGATTGGCCGAGTGGAAGTCTGCGGAGCAGGGTTGTTGCCGCCAGACACCGCTGAGCCGGGAGGCGGGTTCTGCGCCCGAAGGAGATAGAACGTCAGAGCACAAAGCCAAACCAGAAACACCAGGGGCGGCAACTTCCGCAAAACACGCTTCTTGGGGCCATTGCGCCGCGCTGGGCTTCTGTTCGCTTGTCCCGGGTTGAGGAGGCGCATACGGTCATTCCTTCTTTGTTTCTGAATCGGAATTCGTCCCCGAATTTGCCAATTGCTATCTTACCTCAAACGTGTCACGGAGTGTAGCCGGGCGTATGTAGTTTAGGGTCGCGTCAAAGTCCCCGAAAGGTACCGTCCCAAAGCGGCTCTGCCGCCTGCTGTGCGGAAAGGCTTCGCCTTTCCGAGGGCTTCCGCCCTGACTAACCCCCTCGGCTCGGCTGGAAGGCTGAGCCTTCCAGCCGAGCCGAGGTGAAGAAGGGAGGCTGTCTGCGCCGGAAAGCCAGAGGCTTTCCGCACAGCAGGCGGCAGAGCCGCTTTTTCCGCGACCTTGACGCGACCCTGATGTAGTTGACGGTTTTACCCTAAGGTACTATTTGTGGTCCCAGGCGGGAGGGCGGGACTTGAAACCGAAACGCGCCGGGGGAATCTAATGGATTGTAGTGACCGACCCTTGAAACAGGAGGATTAATGCCAGCGGTTCTGGAAAGGGTATCCAACGGGACTCCCGCGCAGCAAGGGAAGGGCGTTTTCAGCGCCGCGTGGTGCGGCTGAATGGCCTCGGAGTGGAAAGTGGTGTGCTGGTGGTCTCCGTGGAGGCACAGAGCCCTGCTGAAAAGGCGGGCCTGCTCGAAGGAGACGTGATTGTCGGCTATGATGATCGTCCCGTAGAAGGAATTGACACGCTCCACCAATTGCTGACCGAAGAGAAAGTGGGCGTCAAAGCCGTCGTGACAGTGATCCGCCGCGGCGAGAAGAGGACCATACCCATTGTTCCGCAAGAATCGAGGGCCGGTCGCGATGAATAAGACGGGCCTCCTGAGGGCTGGGTGCTAGGGGCTAGGGAAAGGCAGTCCGCCAACACCAAGCCCCGGTTTCATGGCCTTCTGCGTACTGGCGACTCCTTATTGCCTTCGCTTCTTCCCCAACTGATCCAACGAAAATAATGCGAGTCGTTTTTCTGATATCACTATCGACAGAGGTTGAAAATGCCGCACCTGTTTGATCGTCTCTTTCTGCGGGAAGTGAATTTAGGCAATCGCATCGCCGTCTCCCCCATGTGCCAGTATTCGTGCGTGGACGGGTTCCCGAGCGATTGGCACTTCGTTCATTTGGGCAGCCGCGCGGTGGGCGGGGCGGGCCTTGTGCTCACCGAAGCGTCAGCAGTTGTCCCCGAGGGGCGCATAAGCCCGCAGGATCTGGGCATCTGGAGTGACGACCATATCGAGCCCTTCGTGCGCATCACGCGCTTCATCCATGAACAGGGAAGCGTGGCGGGCATCCAGCTTGCGCACGCCGGTCGTAAGGCGAGCACCTACCGTCCCTCGGAGAAGAGGCAAGGAGCGATACCCACGGCGGAGGGCGGCTGGCAACCGGTCGCCCCGAGCCCCATGGCGTTTGACCAAGGCTACGCGGTACCCGAGGCGCTCACCGAAGACGGCATTGGCGCGGTTATCAGAAGGTTCGCGGACGCCGCAGGGAGAGCGCGTCAGGCTGGTTTTCGAGTTGCGGAGATTCACGCCGCGCATGGCTACCTTCTCCACCAGTTCCTTTCGCCCTTCAGTAACAAGCGAACTGACCATTACGGCGGGTCGTTCGAGAACCGCACGCGCTTGGTTCGCGAAGTCGCCGCCGCTATCCGCGAGAAGTGGCCGGAGCGGTTTCCGTTGCTCATACGGATTTCTGTCACCGACTGGGCGGAAGGCGGTTGGGATATTGAGCAATCCGTCGAGCTGGTCCGCCAGCTCAGGCCTCTGGGTGTGGACCTGATCGACTGCTCGTCGGGCGGTAGCGTTCCGAGCGCGCGAATGCCAATCGGTGCCGGCTACCAGACGCCGTTTGCCGAACGCCTTCGTCGCGAGACCGGAGTGGCCACGGGCGCCGTCGGCATGATCACGTCGCCTGCACAGGCCGATCACATCATCCGCACTGGCCAAGCCGACCTTGTGCTCTTGGCTCGTGAGTTGTTGCGCGATCCTTACTGGCCTTTACGCGCGGCGCGGGAACTGGGCCAGAAGCTCTCTTGGCCAGTGCAGTATTTGCGCGCCGCGCCGGATGGCTCCCCGGCGCGCTCCGCAACGCCTTTGGAGGGGCCCGAGGCCATAGATAATGGCAATTTCAGGAGGAATAAACGGTGAGAGTCGGATTCATTGGATTAGGAAATATGGGGCTGCCGATCGCACGCAATCTGCTCAAGGCGGGCCATGAATTGACTGTCTACAACCGGACACGGAGCAAAGCTGAAGCGCTTGCCTCGGCGGGGGCCAAGGTGGCGAATTCTCTCACCGAAGCCAGCACGGCCGAAGTCGTCATGACCATGCTGGCTGACGACCAGGCAGTTGAGCAGACGACTCTCGGAGACGGAGGCATCCTTAACACCCTGGCCAGCGGAGGAGTTCACCTCTCCCTCAGCACCATCAGCACTGCGCTCTCACGGCGGCTTACCGTGGCGCACACCGCTCGCGGTCAGAGTTTCATTGCCTCCCTGGTTTTCGGGCGTCCGGATGCTGCCGCGGCGGCGCGGCTGGTGGTGGTTGTCGCGGGTCCCGATGAGGCGGTCGAACGCGTGCGGCCGCTGCTGGAAGGAATCGGCCGGAAACTCTTCGTGATAGGCACGGAACCGTACCAAGCAAACACATTCAAACTCGCCGGCAACTTCTTGATCTCTTCCATGCTGGAAACCCTTTCGGAAGCATTTCTACTGATTCAGAAATCCGGTGTCGAGCCAGCGAAGTTTCTGGAGGTCCTCAACGGTTCTCTTTTCCAATCGCCCATTTATGAGAACTACGGCAAAATCATTATTGCGCAGAAGTTTTCGCCCCCAGGGTTTGCGTTGCACCTGGGCCTCAAGGATGTCCGGTTGGTGCTCGCCGCGGCGGATGAAGTTGCTGTTCCAATGCCCGTGGCCAGTGTGATCCGGGACCATTACCTGAGTGCCGTGGCCCGGGGATGGGGAGAAATGGATTGGGCGGCGCTGGCTAAAGTGGTGGCGGAGGACGCGGGTCTGTGAAACGGGAAGCAGGGCAGAATACGGGGGAGAAGCCCTCTCCGTTGGGGAGAGGGCCCCGATTTTCTAAATTCGCCCCTCTCTCCCTTGGGGGAGAGGCCGGGGGTGAGGGGGTCCAAACCGCGAAAGCAGAAACAACGCAACGCTGTCCCCAGTGCCCCTGGAGTGGAGGAAAATGATGCGAATCGCGATTGCCTCGGACCATGCGGGCTTCAAGTTGAAGCAGGATCTGGTGAAATACCTCGGGGAGTTGGGTTACACGGTTGTGGATCTCGGGACGAACAGCGAAGATCCTGTGGATTATCCCGATTATGCGGCGGCGATAGGACATGCGGTTTTGGAGGGTGCGGCTGAGCGGGGAGTTTTGATTTGTGGCAGCGGCGTTGGCGCCTCGGTCGCCGCCAACAAGCTTAAGGGTATCCGCGCAGCAGTCTGTCATGATACATATTCTGCGCACCAGGGTGTGGAACACGACGACATGAATGTGCTCGTCCTGGGCGCGCGTGTGATCGGGCCGGCGCTTGCCCGTGAACTCGCTCCCGCCTTCATGAAGGCGACATTCTCGGGCGAGGAGCGGCACGTGCGGCGCCTGAATAAAGTCAAGGCGCTGGAGAAGCAAGGTTGAACGCCGTGTGGAGAGCATTTGGAGAGGCCAGCGCCCGATTCAACAGTGCTGCCGCAGTTTCCAACTTTAGCGGCATACTAAAAAAGATACTAAGCGTGTCATTGTGACCAAAGAAGTTAGTGGCAAGTAGGGGGATAGGTAGTTATGGGTAGGTGCGGCGGATGTCTTTCCCCACCTGCCATCTACCACCTGCTACATACCATTTCAGGAGGCAGACGATGAAGGCAATTCGCGTTCATGTATTCGGTGGCCCGGAAGTAATGAAACTGGAGGAAGTGCCGGACCTTACGCCTGGCCCGGGCCAGGTGGTTGTGAGTGTGAAGGCGGTCGGTGTGAACCCTGTGGATACTTACATTCGCTCAGGCGCTTATGCGGCAAAGCCCCCGCTACCCTACACGCCCGGCTTTGACGCCGCGGGGACAGTGGAGGCGGTCGGGGAACGGGAGAGCGTCGAGGTGGGTGAGCGTGTGTACGTTGCCGGAACGCTGAGCGGCGCCTACGCCGAGCAGGCGCTGTGCGACGCCTCACAGGTTCACCGCTTGCCGGAACGGGTGAGCTTTGCGCAAGGGGCCGGTGTCAACGTTCCCTACGCCACGGCCTACCGGGCGCTTTACAACCGCGCGCACGGGCAGCCGGGGGAGACTGTGCTCGTCCATGGGGCAAGCGGCGGCGTGGGCATAGCCGCAGTGCAGATGGCGCGGGCGGGCGGGCTTACAGTCATCGGTTCGGCAGGGACGGAGAAGGGACGAAAGTTGGTGCTCGAGCAGGGCGCGCAGCACGTAGTGGATCACTGCAAAGAGGGCTACGCGGAGGAGATCATGGCGTTAACGAAGGGCCGCGGCCTTGACGTCATCCTTGAAATGCTGGCTAACGTGAATCTGGCCAAAGACCTCACCCTGCTCGCCCTGCGCGGCCGCGTGGTGGTGATCGGAAACCGCGGCAGCATTGAAATCAATCCTCGGGCCACCATGCAACGCGACCTGAGCATCCTTGGACTTACGTTGATGAATGCCACCAAGGAGGAGCTGGTCAGCATCCACGCGGCGCTCATCGCGGGCCTGGAAAGCGGAACGTTGAACCCCGTCGTCGGCCGCGAGGTGCCCCTGGCGGACGCACCGCGTGCCCATCGGGCGGTCATGGAACCCGGCGCTTACGGCAAGATCATCCTGATCCCTTAACGGAGCATCCAGGGCCAAGCGCGAATGACCTTGCGAAAACCTGGTTCTGGTAGTGGGTTAGTTTCCCGTTGAGGCGACGATACAGGAGTTGAGCGACTTCGCTCTACCCTACCGGGTTACAGAGGGTCTATGTTGGCAATCGGCCATTTTCCAGGTACCGACTTGCCAGGAGTTAGCCCAATAGACAAGCTGCCGTTCACTCCCAACTACTGCAATTTCGCGTACTCCGCTTTGGCTTCTCTCAGGATGGGGATGTTGGGATCGGCGTCTTGCCAAAGTGCAAGGAAGTCCTTGTAAGCGGCAAGAGCCCTCACGCGGGCGGCGTCGGCGTCCGCGCCCTGCGAAGTCTTCGACTGCAAAGCATTCGCGCGCGCCACGCCCAAGTGCGCCAGCGCTCCCGTCCAGCAGTTCCACACGATGCCGCCATGGTCGAGAATTTTCTGAAACTCGGCCGCAGCCGCACTGCCTTGCCCGGCCGCCAGATACGCCTCGCCGCGAATGTGCGTTGGATAGAGACAGGAGACATTCGAGAGAAACTGAATGAGCCCAAATTCGATCGGGCCAGTCGCCGATTGCAATTGGTCGAGAGCTTCCGTGGGATTCCGGCGATTCATCGCCAGGCGCGCGCGGGTGGCCGGCAACCACAGCGCCTGCATCTGCGTGTCCACGGGGTAGCGCTTGTTCAAGTCCTGGGCCAAGGTTTCGGCCCGCGCTGTATCGCCCGCCATCGCATAGGCCAGCGCCCCCTCCACTCCCGCCCCTTGACTCGCTGGAGCAAGCTTTAACCCCTCCGCCGCGTACTGTTTGGCTTCTACGGCATTGCCGAAGGCGGCTTCGCGGAGGGCGGTATTTTCCTGCCAGATCGCCGCGGTTTCCTTGGCGTCGGCGCGGATGGCGGAGTCGGTGGCCTGCCGGGTCAGTTGCCGCGCCTTGGTGAGACGCCCCCCATACGCTTCGGTATCGGAGGCCAGCGACAGCGCAAAGTTCTCTTCCGGCCTGCCCACAAACCACTTTTGCTGTTCCGCCATGCCCACCGCATCCGTCTTCAGAAAAGCCAAAGCATAGAGCTGGACATGGAGCAGGAAGTCGTCCAGTTGCCGTGCCTGGGCTTCCCGGATCGCCTGCCGCGCGTCCTCATACCGCTGCAAGGCCAGCAAATTATTACCGAGGTTCAGAGAGGGGGCGGATAAATCAGGCTGGAGGCTAATAGCATGGCGATAGGCCTCCAGCGACTTCTCATACCGGCCCTGCATCGCAAAGATGTTGCCCAGCGTGTTGTAGGTACGGCCATCTTGCGGATAGCTACCGAGGAATTCCTGGTTTGCCTGTGTCGCTTTGTCGAGTTCTCCCATTACCTCCAAGTAGTAGGTGGCCGCAATGAGCAACCCTTCGCGCTCGCTGGCATGTTCACGCAACTGGAACGCTTTCGTGAAGTACTCGCTGGCCCGCCCGAGCTCCTGGAGATTCCAATATTGGCTACCGATTTCCCGATACCCCATGGCAAAGTCGGGATCGAGCTCAATGGCGCGTTGAAAGTAGGGCAGCGCAGCAGAAGGGCCTTTTTCGTTAACCGACTTTCTACCCAGGCTGTAAGCCTTCAGTGCCTCCAGCGAAGACGTGGTGGCCTGTTCGAGCGGCACGTCAAATTTCTCCACCGTCGCCAGCGATTCGCCCAGTTCCCCGCGCAGCTTCGCCGCCATGCCGCCCACCGCGTCCAGCACCTTCTCCTTGGCCGCAGCGGTGGCCTGCTCCTCGGCCAGCACGTCGCCACTCCGGCAATTCACCGCCTTGAGGCCCAGCACATATTGGCTGCCCAGATTACTGATCGACCCGGCCAGGTAGGCCTTGTTTCCTGCCCGCTGGCACACTTCGCTCGCCACCTCGGCGGTCAATGTCGTGTTCGCCGGGCGCGCCATCAGCTTCAGGGTTGCTGCCACTTTGCTGTCCGGCAGGACATTCAAGAACGGCGACTGGTTTAACGCCACGCTCAGGGCGGTCTTCAGCGTGTCGTCAAAAACCGCGTCCCCCGTGTTGTTGGCAAAATCGGCCAGGACTACGGTGTCCTTTTCGGTGAGCCCTCTCAAGTGCCGTTGGTGCGCAAAGAAATAAGCAATGCCGCACACGAGGGCAAGTAACGCTACCGCCCCAACTCCAAACCGGCCCCGCCTCTTTTTTCTGGGCTGAACGGTCAACGGCGGGACCGCTGTCGGTCGTGGACCCCTGCCGTCCCAGTCCGCCTCCCACAGGACCTCCCCGCCTATCCCCTTCAGCGTGAACTCGCCCAGCCGGTGAAACCGAACGTCGGTCATGTTGCGAACCAGTTCGTAGGTGGCGGAGGAAAGCAAGATCTGCTGCGCCGTGCCCAAGGCTTCCACCCGCGCTGCCGTGTCCACGTCCGTGCCGTGGTATGTTCCTTCGAACATCTCCGGGTAGCCAGAATGAATCCCAATGCGCAACTGCAAAGGCCCGCGCGGTGTGTCGATGGGCTCGGCAACCAGCTTTCTCTGAATCTCCATCGCGCAGCGCGTTGCCTGCAGAGGATCTTCAAACACGAGATAGAAGGCGTCGCCCATGGTGTTTACTTCCTTCCCCCCATGGGCACGGTAACAATCGCGGATCAGATTGAAATAGGGACTCTGGACTTTTTCCAGATAGGCGTGGTCGCGCTCGCGGCTATCCCGCCCCAGCGATACGTCGCGCTTGGCGGCGCTCGATTCCACCACGTCAATGAACACGATGGTCAGTAGGGAAGCCAATTCAGTCTCGCAAAACCGGAAGCAATTGTATGCAAGTAAGAAGGGACCGGTCAAGCATCAGATTTCCGGATCTTCACGGTAATGATCGGTGCCGAGGTGCTCAGCGCAACAGGGCGATGCAGGCACGTGTCCTCGGCTTTGTAGACCACGCCCATACTGCCACCCCCGAGCTTTTCAAGAATGCAGAAGTACGCGATGGTCTGGCCAATGAGAGAAGGGGGCTCCGCCATAGAGGGCATTCTAGATACCAACCTGCGGCAAGTCAACCAAGATAGGCTGCTTATTCTCCGAACTCTGCAGCAAGCTGGGAGAAGTACCCGATAAACCCCCTACCCGGAAAATAATGCGACTGCACTTCGAAAACCGGCCGGACTCCTATCGGTCTTGGCATCACTAACGGTCACTAAGTGTTTATCGACGAATCCACAGGGGTGATCAGAAGTTCCGGGCGAGCGACGGCGCGCTCGGAAGAAATCTTGCCACTCTCTGAGCAGCGGGGCGCTGGGTCAGATAACGCTCTTGCCGGAAACTGACCCACAACCGAAAATCTTCTCACCATTGAGTCGAGAGGCGAGGTAAGATTCTATCTTTCCCCGAGCTTGAAGGCCCTCTCCAGTTGCCGAGAGAAAGCGAATGCGATGCATTGCAGCCATAGCCGGCATTTTCCTCCTCGGGGTTATCCTGTGGGACGGGTTCGAAACTATTATTTTGCCCCGGCGGGTCACGCGCCGTGTACGGCTAACGAGGCTTTTCTATCGCTGCACCTGGATTCCCTGGTCGACTGTGGCCAGGTGGATGAAGCCCGGAAAACGCCGAGAAACACTTCTCAGCATTTACGGGCCGCTCTCTCTTTTGCTGCTCTTTTTCATGTGGGCAGTAGGCTTGATCTTCAGTTTCGCCTTGCTCCACTGGGCCGCCGGGTCCGCAGAGGTTTCGTTCCGTGAATCGTCCGCCTTTTGGACTGACATGTATATGAGCGGGACGACCTTCTTCACGCTGGGCCTCGGCGACATCACCCCGCACACCCGGGCCGCGCGGTTCATTACCGTGCTTGAATCAGGAACAGGCTTCGGCTTCCTCGCCATTGTCATCTCTTACCTGCCAGTGCTTTACGGCGCCTTTTCGCGGCGAGAAGTGAATATCTCGCTTCTGGACGCGCGTGCTGGTTCTCCTCCCACGGCTGCAGAACTTGTGCGGCGGCACGTTTGCGGTCAGAACCTGGAAGCGCTCGGCCAATTCCTTCGCGATTGGGAAGCGTGGTCGGCTGAACTCATGGAGAGCCACCTTTCTTTTCCCGTGCTGTGCTATTTCCGCTCGCAGCACGACAACCAATCCTGGCTTGCCGCTCTTACCGCCGTCCTGGACACCTGCGCCCTGCTGAAATCATGCGCGGAGGGCGCTCTCCAGTGGCAGGCGCAGCTTACCTTCGCGATCTCACGACACGCTCTTGTGGACCTTGCTCAGGTCATGCACATTCCACCAAAACAACCCGTCGCAGATCGCCTGTCCGAGAATGACCTCGAGCAGTTGCGCGGTCTTCTTGCATCGGCGCGTGTGGCTGTGTGCAGCAGAGCGGCCGCCGAGCAGAAGTTGCGGGATTTGCGGTCCACGTATGAACCCTACCTTAATGGGTTTTCGGAGCGGCTTCTAATGCCTTACCCTGCCTGGAAAGTTGCGGCCGGACGGGCTGACAATTGGAAGACCAGTGCCTGGGAGAAAATCTCCTCCGAGTCCTCGGTGCCGATGGGCGCTGGGGTGGATGAAGAGCATCGCTGAGACGCGATGCGGCGCGCTTTCGGGTTGAAGTTGCCCGCGCGCCACACGGCTTTGGGGTGTGCGCGACGTAGAAGTGGAGGTCAGGGCATTTTTCTTGATTTGTTGCACGCTTCTGAACGTACTGGTACGCAAGGGCAAAAAGGCCCGGAGGGCCGAAAGAACTTAGCCCAGGGCGCCAGCCCTGGGTCCACAAAGCCCTCTTCTTCGCGGGAGCCCCAGCGGGGCGAAAGAAGAGGTTTCGACGCGGGAACTCTCCCTGGTTCTGCCGCCCCTTGCGGGGCTTGACCCGCGCTGGGGCTAGGTTTCCCAGGGCTTGCGCCCTGGGCTAAGTTCTGTCGCCCGCTAGGCGGGCTCCCCGGACCACCCTGCTGCTACCGTGAGCTTTCACAAATATGTCACGCACCAGCGGCAGGACTCCCACTCTTATGTCGCACACCCGGCTTTGAGTCACCATGAGTCAGCGGCGTGCGAGCGTGGTATACTGATTCCTTAGGGTTAGTGGGCAAGAGTATTCAGGGCGGGCCGTGGCGCTATGGCGTCTGGGGCCTAATTGACGAGCATCCCACACATTCTTTCTAAATTCTTCAAAAGGAGCACACCACTATGGCTGTTCGAACTGCGGAAGCCGAATGGAAAGGGAATTTACGGGAAGGGCAGGGCACTGTGAAGCTGGGGAGCGGTGCCTATGAAGGTAACTATTCCTTCGCCTCGAGATTCGAAACCGGGAAAGGGACTAACCCCGAAGAGTTGATCGCCGCCGCGCATGCCGGATGCTTTTCCATGGCTCTGTCTGCCGGCTTGTCGAAGGCCGGCTTCACGCCCACACGGGTACATACTACGGCCAAGGTGCACCTCGAACCTGTCGAGGGCGGATTTGGCATCACCAAGATTGAATTGCATACCGAAGCCCAGATCCCGGGCATTGACCACGCGACCTTCCAGCAGCAGGCGGAAGGCGCCAAGAAAGGCTGCCCCGTATCCAAAGCCCTCGCCGCTACCCCGATCACGCTGGAGGCGAAGCTGGTTTGACGCTCCCCTGGGAAGAAACGTATTCGCACGTCATGGGGAGCGAAGTTGTCAGTCGTCCCGCCGCGGCGGGTCAGTGGTCAGTTGAAGAAGCGAGGCTAGGGGCTGGGGACTAGGGCAATTCTTTTGTCAATTCTGAATTGTGAATTGAAGAAGTGCAGCCGCCAGAGGCCCTGGGCGCGGCGCGCAAAGTAAGTTCTGCATCCCCAATTCACCATTCACGATTCACTATTCATAATTCTGCTCCTTACTCTTCTCCTGACTCCTGACTTCTGACTCCTGTCTTCCGAATTGCGTGGGGATTCCCTGATGGAATAGAATTCCGGTGGGGGTTCGTGTGCACACGCACAGCCACGCGCGAAGACCGGACTGGATTGTTAAGACCGCCTTGGTCGTGACGGTGGCCCTGGTTGCGATCGAATTCATGACCGGTCATCTCGCGCACAGCCTGGCGCTCATCAGTGATGGCTGGCACAAGCTGACGGACCTTCCAACGCTCGTCCTCGCCTGGATTGCCCTCTACTTCGAACGCAAGCCTCCCGATGATCAGAGAACTTACGGCTACCAACGCGCGGGTGTGCTGGCTGCCTTTGTAAATGCCCTGCTGCTGGTGGCAGTTGCCGTGCTCATCTGCTACGAGGGTTACCAGCGAATTCTGAGGCCGCAGCCGATCGCCGCTCAAGCCATGTTGGTGGTGGGGATCGCAGCTTTTGTCATCAACGGAAGCATTTCACTCTTGTTGGCATCCGGCCGCAGCGACTTGAACCTGCGCGCGGTTTTCATTCACAATTTGGGCGACGCGCTCTCCAACCTCGCTCTCATCGCCGGAGCCTGGCTGATCCAAAGGACTGGCCAATGGCTGATCGACCCTCTGATCGCATTCCTGGTTTCCGGCATGATCGTATGGACAGCTCTGGGGGTGATCACGGAATCGGCGAACATCTTGCTGGAAAGCCTGCCCAAGGGCATGAGTTTGGAAGCGGTGGCGAGGGCATTGCTGCAGGTCCCCGGCGTGCGCGAGGTCCACGATATTCATATCTGGAGCCTGGGAAGCCAGTTTCACGCCCTCTCCTGCCACGTCCACATCCTTGACATGCCCACTTCAGAGAGTGAAAGAATTGGCCAGCGAATTCGCGACGTTCTAGCCAGCGAGTTCGGCATCACGCATTCCACCGTCCAATTCGAACACACCCACCCCCCCGGCGACTTTCATCGGTATATGCCGGAACCCGCCCCGAACACGGAGGGCGGACAGAAATAGGTAGGTAGTAGGTGGTATGTAGAGTACGCGCCCCACCTACCATCTACCACCTACCGCGCGGTGATCCTCTCGAGGCCGTCAAGGTAGGGCCGCAGTGCCTCAGGAACGATGACCGAGCCGTCGGCCTGTTGGTAGTTTTCGATGATCGCAACCCAGGTCCGTCCCACGGCCAGCCCGCTGCCATTGAGAGTGTGAAGGAATTCCGTCTTGCCCGCCTTGCCACGGCGGAACCGGAGGTTCGCCCGGCGAGCCTGGAATGCCTCGAAGTTCGAGCAGGAAGATATCTCCTTGTATTCGCGGGCAGCGGGAAGCCAGACTTCCAGGTCATAGGTCTTCGCGGAGCTGAAGCCCAGGTCACCCGTACACAAGGCCACCACGCGATAAGGGAGCCCAAGGCGCTGGAGGATGACTTCGGCATTGTGGGTGAGAGAATCGAGCTCATCGTAAGAGCTTTCAGGAAGCGCGAACTTTACCAGCTCGACCTTCTGGAACTGGTGCTGGCGGATGATTCCACGCGTGTCTTTGCCGTAGGAGCCCGCTTCACTCCGGAAACAGGCGGTCCATGCGCAATGCTTCACCGGCAGCTTTTCGGCTTCCAGCACCTCTCCCGCGTACAGATTAGTGACGGGGACTTCCGCGGTGGGGATCAGCCAGTAATCAGTCCCTTCGAGCTTGAAAAGGTCTTCCTTGAACTTCGGCAACTGGCCGGTGCCGAAAAGGCTTGCGGAGTTCACGACAAAAGGAGGAAGAATTTCGGTATAGCCGTGCTCCTTTGTATGCAGATCGAGCATGAAGTTTGCCAGAGCTCGCTCCAGCTTTGCCCCCAAGCCGCTGTAAACCGCGAAGCGGGCCCCGGCTATTTTCCTGGCGCGCTCGAAATCCAGGATACCTAGGGCAGGGCCTAGGTCCCAATGCGCTTTGGGTTCAAAGTCGAACTGGCGCGGCTGGCCCCAACGCCGAACCTCCTGGTTGTCCTCTGGGCACCGGCCGACGGGAACGCTCGTATGAGGCACATTCGGAATGTTGCGCAGGAGCTCCTGCAATTGTCCATCGTATTCCTTGGCTTTCTCATCGAGCGCCTGGATCTCCGCGCCCACCTGCTTCATCTCGGAGATCAGGACAGAGGCATCCTGCTTCGCCATTTTCAAAGCGGCGATTTGTTCGGAAACCTTATTGCGGCGCGCCTTGCGCGTTTCTGCCTCCACCAGGAATTTGCGTCTTTCGCGGTCAATGGCTTCAAAGCTTCCGAGCGGGTCCCCTAGCCCGCGCTCGCCCATTTTCTGCTTCACAAACTCCAGATTGTCGCGCACAAAACTCAGATCGAGCATGTCGACTCCTCATTCCTTTCAGCAACCTCCTGGAAGCTGAACCGTCAATTTAAACCAGGCGTGTGAGCGTGTCAAACTTGAAGCGATGCGCGGCCCCACCGCCTGCTTCTTTTTGACAATCCTATAGCGCAGGGGTAGGGTTGTTTCAGACAGAGGAGGTTCGGATGCGCGTTCTAGTAATGGGTCTTGTGGTCATGGCATGGGCAGGCTTCGCCGCCTGCAACCGGTTGAGCGGGGTTCATTCCAAAGCGGCGGTTCAGGAGGCGATCGAGGAACACCTGAAGCAGCAGCCGAACGTCGTTTTCCAGAACATGACCGTGGAGGTTGGCGACGTTGCGTTCAGCGGGGACACTGCCGAGGCCCCAGTGAAGTTCCGCAGCAAGCAAGCGCCCAACATGGCGGTTGGCGTACAGTACAAGCTGCGCAGATCGGGCAATGGATGGAAGGTGGAATCCACTTCGACCGCCAGCATGCTCGGAACAACTCCGCATGGGGACACCGCAGGTCCCACGCCATCCCCGTCCACAAACCCCACTGACATGGGTCCCCAGCCGAGCCACTGAGGAGCAGGAGTCAGGAGAGGAGTAAGGAGAAGAATTATGAATAGTGAATGGTGAATGGTGAATTGGGGATGCAAAACTTGCTTTGCGCGCCGCGCCCAGGGCCTCTGACCGCTGCACTTCTTCAATTCACAATTCAGAATTCACGATTCAGAATTGCCCCCAGCCCCTCAATTCCCGGCATGACGGAACTCCGCCCAGCCCTTGCGCGGCTTCTACTGCCCTGACAATAGCTTCCGCGGTCGCCTCCGCCGCCGCCGTCCCGAGGCTGTTCAAGTCAGCCCGCTTTCTGCCCAGCGAAAGAGCAAAGACCAGATCGCCGTCCAATTGGGTGTGAACGGGGTGAATGGCGCGTGCCAGTCCATCGTGAGCCATCTGCGCAACCTTGGTCGTCTGGACTTTGTCCAGCTCGGCATTGGTCATGACGACGACCAGCGTCGTGTGGGTAGCTCCAAAGCCTTTGGGCACTCCCCCCTTGAACATGCTTTCCACAGTGACCGCGAATTCAGGTGATTCAGGAGACACTCGCGCTCCGGCAATCACTCGACCCGTCCTGGGATCGACTACATCGCCAAAGGCATTCACCACCGCAAGCGCCTGCACGCGGACCCCGCCCGGCAACCCGCGACTCCCGAACCCCAAGCCACCCTTGGTGGCCTGACCAATCCCATAGAGTTTTCCAACCGTCGCCCCAGTCCCCGCCCCCACCGACCCTTCAACAACTTTCTCGGTTGCACTCCGGCAGGCTCGAAGTGCCATCCTCCGGTTTGGTCGAGCCTTTGACGAGCCCAAGTGGAGGTCGAAGATGACCGCCCCGGGAACGATGGGCACCCGGACTTTCCCGGCAGGGAATCCGACGCCGCGTGACTCCAAATACTCCATAACCCCTGCTGCAGCGTCCAGGCCGAAGGCGCTCCCTCCGCTCAAGAAGATCGCGTGCACGCGCTCCACCACATGACCGGGAAGGCAGGGAGCCAAATCGCGCGTTCCCGCAGCGGAGCCCCGCACATCCACTCCGCAGACCGCGCCCCCTTCGCAGAGGACAACTGTGCATCCTGTCAGCCCTTTGAAGTCACTGGCGTGACCGACGCGGACGCCTGGAATCGTCTTGTTTGTTTCCGTTTCCTTGAATCTGACCATCCTGACATTCTATATTTCGCCGGCTACTCTTCCAGAGAAAAAGAGAATGGCCCCCTTCGGCATCTGCTTACCTCCTGAGGGAGTGAGGGCATGGATTATTCGGCCTGCGACCCTGAGTCGCGGCTCCAGTCAACCCCTTGGGTCACTTGTTCTCTCTTGCCTCTTTCCTTGCACCGGCTGGTTCTCCGAGCTAGGCGGCAAGGCTATGCCATTCGGCGGGGCCACTATATGCCAAGCCCCGAACGAATTCAATAGCGGGTATCGCGCAAACTAAAATGCAACCGGTTTGAACTGCGTGACAGGTTGGGCTGCGGCCCGGCCAGCCGTTGCGTCACTCTCATGTTCCGAAATGGCAGCGTGCGCATGCGAACCATGTCCAGGAAGGGCTGGTAATTGGATGCGATTGTCACGATAATCTTCTTGTTCCACACGTAGTTTCCATTGGAGACACGCAATGAAGACTCTCTTTCTCGCACTCAGATCTGTCATCTACATGAGCGGTTTTTTGCTTTTTTTTGGCTGGATTGCCCTGCTGGTGCGAACCTTTGACCAGAGTTTTGGAGTCTCCTTACCTGCTGCGACCGAAATACCCGGCGCTATCTTGCTGGTGATCGGAGCAACTCTTGGGCTCGCGTGCGCGGGTGTTTTCATTTCCCGAGGACGAGGAACACCCGCTATTTTTGATGCTCCGCGAGCCTTCGTCGCCATCGGCCCCTACAAGTACGTTCGCAACCCAATGTATATCGGGGGGCTGGTGCTCCTCATCGGCTTCGGTCTCTATGAGCGTTCGATTTCGATTCTGTTCCTTGCTTTGCTGCTGTTTCCTCTTGTTCATCTGTTCGTCCTCTTTTACGAAGAACCTACCCTGACACGGAAATTTGGGAGTTCCTACCAGGAGTACCGCAGAGCTGTGCGCAGGTGGATTCCGCGGCTGACGCGCTCGTGATGCTGTCGCCATGAAACTACTTTCTACCAACGCCTGCATGTGGAACGCCCGACGAGCAGGGACAGCCATCCCTGCATTCAACATCCCGTTTCTGCCCATGATGGAAGCGGTTGTCGAGGCACTGCATGCTACCGATTGTTTCGGTCTGATAGCCGTGGCACGGCCAGAGTGGATGAAGTTCGGAGCTCGAAGTGTTCGAGCCATCTATCAGGAGTACCAGCGGGTAAAGGACGAACGATTTACACGCTTGCACTTGGATCATGTCCCCGTAATCGATGAGGACAATCTGAGCGTGGACTACGAGGCGGTAATCCAGGAAGCCGTCCAACTCGGGTATCAGTCGGTGATGGTGGACGGCTCGCGTCTCCCTTTGGATGAGAATATCCAAGCGACGAAGAAGATCGCTCGCCTCGCGCACGCCGCAGGAATTGCGCTGGAAGGCGAATTGGGAGCCGTGTTTGGTCACGAGGCTGGTCCGCTTCCTCCTTACGAGGAACTCTTCGCAAGCGGGAAGGGCTTCACGGCCGCAGAGGACGCGCGCCGGTTCGTTCAGGAAACAGGAGTCGACTGGCTGTCGGTGGCGGTGGGGAATGTGCACGGGGCCATTGCGGAGGTCACGCGGCACAACAAAAAGGTCGAGGCAAGACTGAACATTGAGCACTTGGAGCGTATTTACGAAGCGGTTCAAATTCCTCTGGTTCTGCACGGTGGGAGTGGGATCAAGAAAAAGTACATTCAGGAAGCCATCCATCGTGGAATCGCCAAGATCAACATCGCCACCGCAATCCGCCAGCCTTATGAGGTAGCTCTCAAAGAATCGCTGGAGGCTGCCAAGAAGGCGGCGTACGACGCCGCGGTGCAAGTGCTGGCTGAAGAACTCGAGCTTCAAGGTTCCCGACGGCTGATTAATCCGGAGCTCGGATACGAGGTGACATCGGTATGAGTCTGCTGGGGATCGATGTCGGAACCTCAGGGTGCAAAGCTGCGGCCTTTTTGGAAAGCGGGGAGTGTCTCGCCAGCGCCTACCGTGAATATGCCACCTTGCACCCGCGCCAGGGCTGGGCAGAACTTGACAGTCGCGAGGTGTGGAACTGCGTGCGGGACACGATCGCCGAGGTGTCGGGTCGGGTGACCCAGCATCCTGTTCGGGCGCTCTGCGTCAGCTCCATGGGCGAAGCCATGACCCCCGTGTCCAAGGACAGGCAAATTCTTGGTCCCTGTATCCTGTCCTCGGATACGCGCGGCATGGAATACGTTGAAGCTCTGGCGCGCCAGATTCCTCAGGAGGCCTTCTTCCGCATCAACCCTAATATTTTTGGCCCGCAATACTCTCTCCCTAAACTCTTATGGCGGCGAGAATATCAGCCTGCTCTTTACGCGCAAGCCCACAAGTTTCTCCTCTGGGGGGACCTCGTGGCTTTCATGCTCGGCTGCGACCCGGTTACCAGTTACTCCCATGCCAATCGCACGCTCCTTTTCGACATTCGCAGAGAGGATTGGTCTGACCCATTGCTTCTATTGACTGGAATCGAACGCGCCAAGCTTCCGCTTCCGATGCCCAGCGGCGCTGTCGCCGGTACCGTTTGTGAGCGCGTTGCTGGGGAGCTGAATCTGCCGAAAGAAGTGCTCGTGGTGGTCGGCGGCCACGACCAGTGCTGCAGTTCACTGGGCGCGGGCGTCTACGAGGCTGGAAAAGCCGTTTGCGGCATTGGAACCTTCGAATGCATTACCCCCACCTACGACCACCTCCCGGACGCTGCGGCGATGTTGCGCCACGGCCTCAATCTTGAACATCACGTCCTGCCAGGGCTTTTTGTTTCCTTCATCTGCAACCAAGGCGGGACCCTGGTGCGATGGTTCCGCGACACCTTCGCCGGCGCGGAGCGCAAACTGTTGCCTGCCGGCGAAGACATTTACGACGCCTTGGCCCGCGAAATGCCCCCCGAGCCTACGCGCTTGTTCACACTCCCCTATTTTGAGATTACCGGTCCACCTGGTTTTATCGCCGATGCTTCCGGCGTCATCGTGGGGCTCAAAACCAGCACCACGCGCGGTGAGATCCTCAAATCCATCATGGAATCGGTCACTTTTTATTTTGCCGAAAGCTTGCAGGCCTTGAAAGAACTTGGAGTGAATCCTTCGGAATTTGTCGCCACCGGGGGCGGAGCGAAATCGGACCAGTGGCTTCAACTCAAGGCTGACATCTTTGGTGTTCCCTTTGTGCGGCCACGCGTCACTGAAGCAAGCGTCCTGGGGGCTGCCATCCTCGCCGGAATCGCCACAGGAGTCTTTCGCCATCCCGCCGAAGGAGTAGGCCAATTCGTCAAACCCGACAAGGTGTTTGAGCCGGATCCAATCCGCCATCGGATCTATCAGCAAAAACTCGAAGCCTATGGTGAACTGTTTCCGCTCCTCAAGGGTTTCCTTGCCAAACTCGAAAAGGGCGAACAGGAACGGTCGCAGCACCAGTGAGCCGGCGTGTCTTTTCGAGATCTCCCTTGAGGTCTGAACTGAACCTACCACTTCCTCTACCCAGGTCATCGTCGACAATGTGAACATCTGCCAAGAGTTAACTGAGATGTGGCATGCAACGGCTTGGCAGGCTCAAAGTAACCACTCCGGTGGCCGAAGTCAGCCAGCTTGGTGGAAATCGGCCAGTCCCATGTCGCGCCCCTCGGTGTCCGCAAGCTTCCACCGGGAAACGTCGAAAGTACTGTCTCAGAGAGGGGACAGTCGGCCTCGGGTTGCGATGAGTAGGGGAACAGTGGTCAAATTCCTCAAAGCTGCAGGGCAGCAGGGTCACGAATCGGCGTGCCTACCCGCAAGGCAAAGCAGGTCAACGTTTTCGCCTACCCTCTGACGCTGACGTGCCATACCTCACATGATGTCTGGCACTCGCTTCGGGGGGCTTGCCGAGGAAACATGGCCCGCCCACAGAATCACTCGCCCCCTGGCGTCCCCAGCCATCAATCCAGCCGCTTTAGTGTTCTGGTCACCAAATTGCCCCAACTGGGTCGAGGTCCCGAAAAACCATGAGAATCAAATTAATCCCCTCAAGCACGATTATTTTGGTGTTGGCGTTTCTTATTTCTCCCATCCGAGCCACCGAGCGGCTTCGGATCGAGCCGGGCACGAAGATTCCCGTCCGGCTCGAAAGCAGCGTAGGAACCAAAGAGTTTTACCAATGGCACTCTTTTGGTAACGTGCGCACGGTTTCCGGAGCGCTAATGCAGGACTTGGTTACGTCCGACGGGCAGGTGGCGCTGCCGGCAGGCACAAAAATCCGTGTCGCGGTACTCGAGAGCAAGCGCGCCGGACACATAATGGGTAGGTCCCGCTTGCGGCTGGGCCTTTACTCGGTACGTACACCGGACGGTGAAGTGATCCCCCTCGATGGCTACCCCACGGATTTGAACCGTCGCAAGGTGGACCGCGAGGGCACGGCGCACGGACACAGGGGACTGGTGAAGGACGGCGCTGTGGACTTTGGATCGGTGGTGATCGGCGCGGGTGCTGGCTTCGCGGCGGCCGGGCCGGTAGGTGGAGCCATAGGCGCCGGCGGTGGTCTTATTGTAGCCGCGATTTGGACAGTGGCGCGGCGCGGCCCCGATCTGACAGTTCCCGCCGGCACCGTGCTCGAGTTTGTGCTTGGCCGGCCGGTTTCCCTCGTTGCCATGGGTGACGTCGTCGATGATAGTCCCAAGCTTCAGCCGTCCACGTGGGGTCGCGGCCAGGTGATCCCGCCTTCGGAGGATTTGTTGGCGCTGGCTGACCAGCTCGACTCCGATCCCGACGGCGTGCTCCAGCAGTTGAAGCAGATCAGGTTCAAGGACCGTCCGGGTGTGGATCGCGCCTTTGCGAAGTACTTGCAGGCGGTGGCGCGCTTCCAAAAAGGTGACCACAGCAAGGATACGCTCAACGTGATGCGAGAGGCCTATAGTGCCGCGCAGAACTCTGCGGTGCCCCCGGCGGCACGCGCCGAGATGGCGCGCAACCTTGTTTTCATCCTGCGTGCCACGGAGAAGGATTGGGAACGCGACCCGCTCCTGAACGATCCTCAGGTGCAGGCGGCGCTGGTGGAGGAAAACCAATGAGGCCCACACTGATTCTGACCCTCCTAGGGTGCGCGCTCGCCAGCGTGGCGCTTGCCCAGCAGCCTCCAACAACCCACGTGCCACCCCCGCCCCCTGCCGGCGTGGCGCCCCCGCCGCCCACGCCTGGCACAACGGAGTCGGAGGCGCCGCCCCCCGCAGCTTCTGAAACTCCCGAGACGGCGCCTGAAAATACGCAGGGCGCACGCGAAACGCCACTGGATGCTGAAGCCTTCGATGTTCGCGTCCATCGCCGCCTAGATGAGTACAACCAACGTCGCGACCAGCGCGAGCTCGAGATGGCTTCCTACAGCAAGGCGAGTGGGAATGATCCCGGTCTGGAGCGATTCGCCGACCCACGCAAGGTGCAGGTGGCACTCAAGGACGAACTCGATCGCGAGCAGACCAGCGAGCAATTGGCCAATGATTACGCTGAACAGGCCCGCGAGGTGCTTAGCAAGCAGCAGGCGGTTCAGGACTTCATCGACAAGCGCCGCAAGACGCTGGACGACTTGAGCAAGCAGAACGTGGGCGTCAATCCCCAGGATCTCGAGGTGGCCCTCGCCAACCTGGCCCATCAGCCTGAGTCACCTGAGACGGAGGCTCAGATGCGCGAAATCGATCGGCGGCTGTCCGAGGCCGAGCGCCTTGAGAAAGATCTGCCTGCCCGGCGGACTCGCGCTCAGGAGGAAGCGGCAGGCGCCGCTGAAGAACTCGCCAAGCTCAAGGCTCTCGAGCAGTCTTACGAGAAAGAGTCAAAGGCCTTCGCGGCAGACGCGCTCTCGGCCCGCGAGAACCGGCTGGGGCTGGCCGACAGGCTCGAGTATTACGTGGTCCGCGCCCAGGCAGAAGACGTGCTCGAGCAAGGCCGCAAAGCCACGCAGTCGGTGCAACACCTCTCGGCCAGCCCAGAGGTCGATAAGACGCTCAACAGCTCAGGGTCAAGCGCCAAGTCGGAAACTGATCTGGAGCAGTTGAGGAGCTGCATTCAACAGTCAGGCGACGTGAAGGCTTGTCACGACAAGGCTCGCCAGGCGCACCAGGAGTAGCTTATGAACACAAATAGAGAATCAGGTTCAGGCGGCTCGGCGGCGGCGCGGTGGGTTCTCATGATGGCGGCTGGCGGGGCGCTAGTTCTGGCGCTTGCCGCCTCAAGCCGCGCGCAGAGCACCGACTCCCAGCCCGCAGCTCTGAGCAAACAGCGTGCGGCGCTTTACCTCGAGGCCACCCGCACCCCGCTCGCGGACCTGGAGAACGACGTGAATCACCTTGCCATACGTTCGGAGTCCTGTCGCATCGAGTATGGCGCCCAGGCGTGCGGCCTGCCCGACAAGCCACTCGAGTCCGGCAAACTCGAAGAGCGCTATGCCTACTACGTCAAACAACCTGTGGAGGCCCACTCCAAAGGGCAGAAAGTGAAAATCGACCGGCGAAAGTGGGTGGGGGCGAGCGCACCTCCATCACGATGAAGCTGTCAGCTATCAGCCCTCAGCTATCAGCAAACATCCGTCAGCCTTCGCTAGCCACATTGCGGTGTTCGCGCTGACTGCTGACGGCTAATCACGCCCGGTCGAAGGAGGAGGTATGACTCGCGTGAGACGCATCGACGCATCCACCTGTCTGGCCTTCGCCGTAGCAGGGTTGTATCTCTTTGGGATCGCGACGCCACTGGGCGCGCCGCAGGAGGGGTCCAACGTGCGCCCCCCCTCGCTCTCCAGGCGCGCCGACTCGACGAAGCCCGCCTGGCATTCCGGGCCAGCTTCAACGCCGCCCCAAACCGAAGTTGTGCTGCCGCCTTCCGAGGCTCCGCCGCCCGCGAAGTCGCCCCTCCTCGGAGCGCAGGTAGAGGGAAAGAAGCCGACGGTTACGAAGCCGTGGGCTGTGACTCCTGCCGGTTCGGGTTTCGCCACAAGACGCACCCCCGCGGCTGCCCATGCGCTCACGCCCACGCCAAACGCCAACCCGCACGGCGACTCAAACCCTCCCGATCCTGAGGCCCAGCGCATCCAGGATGAGCTCAGCCGCCTGCGCGACGATGCCGGCGCGCGTCGCGCCTTCTACGATGAACTGCGCCGCACGGTCGAGCAGGTGCGCGCTGGCCTGCGGGATGAAAACTCCAAGAACCCCCCATCGGCACACCCGGGTTGGCACCTGTTCCATGATGCTTCCGGCGAACCTCCCAACCCGCCGGCCAACCAGGGGCCTAATGAGTCCCCTCCGGCAAACGCTGAGGCCCCGCAAGCATCCTTGGGTAGGCATCGCGGCAGCCTCTCGGATCAACTCTCCCCTCTCCCCCTTGGGGGAGAGGGTGGCCCGCCGCCGGCGTTTTCCTCAGCCGGGGCGGGGCGGGTGAGGGGGTCTCGATTCGCGAATGCAACAGTTAATCGCTCAGCCTACCTTCGCGTGGTCCGCTGCGCCAAGGCTAATGGTACGCCGGTGCCACTGGCCCTGGGCGTGGCATGGATTGAGTCTCGCTTGCAGACCTATCCGCCCCACGGGGCCGCCGGCGAAGTGGGGATGTTCCAGATTCTGCCGGAGCGTTGTCGCCTTGAAGGCTGGCCGCCCAAGCGTCTGAAGGAGCCGGAATTTAACGCCTGGCTGGGCACCCGGCTGCTCGCCCGCTACTACCAGGAAGAAGGCAGTTGGGCGCGCGCCGCCGCTAAATACGTCGCTGGCCCCAGAGTCTTCGACCGGAGTTACTCTCAAGACCTGTGGGCCTACATTAACTGGTATGCAAGCTCGGTGGACAGCTATGCCGGCTACTTTTCCCGTTACCAAAGCTGAAACCTGGGCGGATCTGCCATACCCAATGGCCGCCCCAGCCGCCCCCCACACTGCTTCGAGCGACGCCCCTGAATTTGTACTGCTCGATGCGCGTGCACCACGTCCCGGAGCGCTCGCCCTCTCCTTCGGATTTTCGAGCGCGCTTGTGGTTCTGGCCGTTGTTCTGGCGCGCCCTATGAGCGCGACTGCTCCTGCGCACGCGGAGATCATCTCGGAAATCGTTATGGCACGCGGGCCACTCTGGTTGCCCGCAAACCCACCGCTCCTGAATTCCCACGGGAACGCAACGCCTCATTCTGATCCGGACCAGCCGGCCCAAGAGTCGCATCCGCTGCCAGTTGCGGACCCACCGGCGGAAGCCGCCGCTCCAGTTGCCCCCCCTGCGGCGGCGTTGCCGAAGTTACAACTGAGCCTCCGACCTCCACCAAGTCAGGTTGTCTCCCCTGACCCGAAGCCGGCGCCGGAGGCTGCGGGAGTAACCCATGCTCCAGCCAGCGATGCCCGCAAGCCCGCCCCGGACGCCCTTGGTACACTGCCGCTCCCACGCCTGATTGAGGACGAAGCCGCCCTCGCCGCCAGCCTTGCAGCGCTGCCTCGTGGCCGGCGCCTGGCTTTGCCGAGCGTCTCCATTCGCGTCGATGCGGAATGGCTCGAAGTCCTGCCCCAGACGAAAGAAGAGCTCTACTTCTCCGTTACACGACCGCAAGGGAATTCGGAAGTCTTCGCTTACTTGCCGGCCACTCACAGCTTAACCTTGAAGCGCCCGCTGCAACCCCTGTGGCAGATCCGGGAGGGCGAGCGAGTGCCCGCCCTTGCAGCCCTGCGCTCTGCCGCTGCCAGCCGGCTAGGTGTCTCCCCCGAGTTGGTGGGCCTTTACACTTGGCATCCCCTTGTCCTTGAGAATGCGCTGCGCATGTTTGTCCTCGCGCGAATGGAGCATATGGGGGTGCAGTTGGGCCCAAGCGACGTAGTCACCGTCCGCTTCGCCTCGGGACCTGACGGTTGCCTCATGAGCCTCGAGCCGATTCGCCCTGCGGCGTCGCGCTGACCCGCCCCTTTCCCTGTCCGCTGAAACCTGCCCCCGGCTCTTCTGCCTCCTGCCTCATGACTCATGACTCCTGTTCTTCCCCCACCTACCACCTACAACCTACTAACTACCTGTATTTTCAACAACATTCCCGCTTTCAACGCGTAAGTACCTTTATTTTCATAGACATTCCAGCTTCGCCCTGGGCTGCTGAAAGCCGACCCTTTGTTTTCATAGACATTCCCGCGTCGCTCTGTCTTTTTTTGAAGTTACTAGTGTTTCTCCTTTCTCGGCCATTGCGACATCTTGTCGTGGACTGTGGAACGGGCCCAGAGCCCCGCCAACTCGAAGTTCCCTCAAATGCAGAAGGCAGCCGGCAGAAGGCGGAGAGCAGATGCTCTTCATTCTGATTTCTGACTCCTGGCTCCTGACTTCTGACTTCTGTTTCTTCCACAACCCCACCTACTATCCTAGCCTATTAAGTTCCGCCTGTCAAGAGACAAAATGCAGCAGCAAGCGTAGCGCGGACCGGTCGTTTAGGTCCGCGGTTTTTTGTTGTCAATTGGGGACGAACCGCAGACCTCCAAAACAGGTGTGCGCTACTCAATGCCTATGCGGGCCTTGAGAAGGTAACATCTATTTTCGCGCGGCGGCGGCCTTCCGGACGATCAGGCCGAACCCTTGAGCCGCAGCTTGCCTTTCAAGAGCCTCTAGCCGCCGGCGCGCCCTGACTATATTGCCAGACTGCAGTTCGATTTCTCCCAAGGCGAGGCCAGCCTCGAGCTCGTGACCGAGGAAACCGGTCTTCTTCGCCTCCCCGAGGACAGCCTCAAGGCTATTCGCGGCTTCCAGCCGATCAGAGGGTCTACCCGAAGCTTGGCGCACACGGGCAGCGGTGATCCGAAAGGAGAAGTGCGTGTCGAGGTTCTCGCTCTTATTTAACAGCGCCTTCGCGCGGTCAATGGCTTCTTGTGCGGCGGGGTACTTTCCCTGCGCAAGAAGGGAGCGCGCCAGGACGATGTGCGCTGAGACTTCACTATCAGTGGCTCTCTCCTGGCGAAACTCCTCGGCCGCTTCCCTTGCGGGCGCTTCGGCCACGGCTGGATGACCACCCTCAATTGCAAGCTGCGCGAGCGCGACGCGAATCTCCGCCGACGCTCCCTTCTCACCAAGCTGGTTCGTGATCGCCAGGGCTTCCTCATGCTTCTTTTGGGCGCCGATCAGGTCTCCCCGGGCAGCGAGGACCTCACCCAATCCCTTCAGGACACTCGCCCGGTAGTGGTCATCGCCGATCTTGCGGCATACCCCCAACGCCTCGTCGTAGGTCGTCGTAGCCCCAGCGAGATCCCCTTGTAGGTAGAGGGTCGACGCGACATTGGTCAGCAGAATTGCCACGCCGACCTCATCGCCGATTTCCCGAGAATCAGCCAGAGCCTCGCTGTAGATCTGCTTCGCACCCGCGAGGTCCCCTTGCTGAAAGCGCACAACCCCGAGGTTGCTCAGCGCCGCCTCCATCCAGGTCTTGTTGTTTGTTTCGCGGGATATCGCCAGCGTTTTTTCGTACATCCTCTTTGCGGCGGCCAAGTCTCCTTGCGCCAAGAACACGCCCCCGATGTTATTTTGCGCGGCCGCCATTCCGTGCTTGTCACCTATCTCCTGCCAGATCTTCAAGGCTTCCTCATACATCTTTCTTGCGCCGGCAAGGTCCCCTTGGTCTGAGACTATATTCGCGCTGCTATTCACCGCCCAAGCTGCACCCCCCCAATCTCCTGCGGCAGCGTAGATGCGTTTCGCGTCGTCGAACAGGGCAAGCGCCTTTTGGAGCTCCCCGAGGTTATAAAACGCCAGGCCCTGAAGGCGTCTCGCTCGGGCAGTGAGGAGCCCCGCCCCGAGCGCCCCGGCCTTGGTAGCTGCCCTTTCCGCTGCAAGCTGCTCGCGTTTGAAATCTGCGAGGGCATCGGCGGCTCTCGCCTCCGCCAAGTCAATTCGTGGATCGTCGCGCGCGGGCGGCGGCGCCGTGCGAAGGCCCTGGATTGTCGCGAGCGCATCTTTGGCTTTGCTCGCGGATATTTGGGCCTCTGCCAGAAGAAGACCGTAATCCAAGTTATCGGGAGAGAACATCCAGAGAGTCCTGTAGATCTCGACCGCCCTCTCCCACTCCTTGGCAGTTTCCCAGTAGCGGCCCTCGACCCAGAGGCGGTCTTCGCGGGGGAGGTTGGTGGAAAGATCAAAGGCTTTTTTCGCTTCCTCTGTGGCTTTCGCGTCGTAGCCCAGCGCCGACCAGGCAGCCCCCAATGCCGAGTGCGCCAAGGCATGCTGCGGATCGGCCAACACGGCCTTCTCCAGCAGGCCGCGCGCCGCCAGCGCGTCAAACAGCCGCAACTTCGCCAGCCCTTCCGCGTAGAGTCGCGCGGCCTCGGGGCTGGATGGCAGCGAGGCCTTCACCACCTTTGCCTCCCTTGCGGAAACCTCTCCTACCCCCAGCTTGTCGCGCAAATGCGCCCCCGCCTGCGAAACCAGCTCGAAGAGTTTGGCTTCCGTGCCGGTTTCCGCCGTCGCGGCGATGGTCTCCCCCGCCAGCGCGTCCTGAAGGCGCAGGTCAAGACGAATCTGCCCGCCGGATTCTTTTCCCAGGGCAAGGTACGAACCGAGCACCACTAGGTCTGCCCCCAGGTTTGTCCGTATCCGGGCGAGCGTTTCCTTCGAGTAGCTGTCTGCATCGGCGAGCGAGAGGTTGATCTTTACCTGGGCGATGTTCTCACCGGGGATAGTTCGGAGTTTCTCCCCAGCAGCGAGTTCGGTGGTCAGCATCTCGGAGAGTGCCGTGGAAAGCCAGGATGCTTCCGCGCGCCCCGAAAGGTTCTTGAAGCCAAGGACGGCAACAGAACGTCGGGTCTTGACAGGCGCGGCAGGAAGACCGGCGACGGTGGGTCGTGCGCCTTGCTGAACTTTTCGCGTAACACGCAGGTAGTAGATCGCCGCCGCAGTGAAGAGGATGACCAGCAAGGCCCCAGCTATGGCAAGCCGAAGTCGCTGTGCCCGCCTTCCCGGTGTCACAGTCTCGCCGCCCAGCGCCTTTACCACGTCCCCGGCGCTCGCAAAGCGGTTGGCCGGGTGGCGCTCCAGGCAGCGCAGGATGGCAGCATCCCATTTGGAATCCAGGTCCGATACAAGGGACCGGGGGGAGGGAGGTGCTTCCTTCAGGCGCTTAATTGCGGTGGAGATGGGCGTGTCGCCCACGAAGGGCAGAGCACCGGTCACGATCTCATAGAGCACGATACCCAGCGAGTAGATATCCGATGCCGCGGTGACCTTCCCACCCTCGACCTGCTCCGGAGCCATGTAAGCGGGAGTCCCCGCGATCCTGCCTGAAGCGGTTGATAGCTCTGCCAGGCGGTCGGCAGCAGCGCCGGCACGCGCCAGCCCGAAATCGGTGACTACGGCGCGTGTGGTTTGCTGCCCTTCCTGGGAAGGAACCAAAATGATGTTCTCGGTCTTCAGATCGCGGTGAACAATGCCTGCCGCGTGGGCCGCCGCTACCCCTGCCGCGATTTGTGTGGCCAGCGGGAGGGCCTCGGCAGTGCTCATCCGCCCCGTCCGGCGGAGCCGCTCGGCAAGGGTTTCGCCAGGAAGGAGCTCCATGGTCAGGAAGGTGATCTCGTCCCCGGACGGCGCCCTGCGGTGATGGCCGAGGTCGAAGATTCGGCAGACGTTGGGATGCGTCACTTGTCTGGCGATTCGGATCTCCCGCTTGAAGCGCTCGATTGCCTGCTGGTCCAGTGCGATCTCCGGGCGCACAGTCTTGAGTCCCACACGCTGCCGTAGTTCCAGGTCATTAGCTTCGTAGACCTCTCCCATGCCTCCCCGCCCAATGAAGCGAACGATCTTGTAGCGGCCGGCAACCAGTTCGTCGGAGGAGAAGGTGGCAGAGCTGGTGGTGCGGCTGCCTGCCTCGCCGGGCCATGGTAATGTGGAGGGGCTTTCCAACGGGATCTCCGATTTCAGCCTTGTTTTCTCTCAGGAGCATACGCCAGCCGCCCTGTCAACTCAAGCTTGAATCACGGGGGCCTCGAATCCGGCACTGGCCCAAGGAGAAGTGAATAGAGCTGTTTCTTCCCCGGGAAACTCTCAAGCAGTGATTTTGGTGAGAAAGTTTGGTACTCTGCGAAGCATGATCTGCCGATACACTCCACGCGCGGTGACACGTGGCGAACTTGCGTTTCGAGAATAGGGAGACGAGTTCTGTGTCTCTGCATTGGCTGGAAGTTCCAGTCTCGCAGGTAAGTCGAACCGCACCAACTGAAAAGAGTATCCGCAAAGGAAGGGATGAAGATAATGAATACAGTCATATCGAACAAGAAAGCTGATCTCGCAGGCCCGGGTATTGGCGACTACAACGAATTGGAAAGGATTCTCCCCTCAGACTATCGCTCCCTGTTGACCGAGAGAGAAACCCAGCAGGCGATCTTCCATGTAAAACGGTACATCGCAGATAACCTCTGTAAAGAACTAAACCTGATGATGGTCGAGGTGCCGCTGATCGTGGACGTCGAAAGCGGCGTGAATGACATGCTGGACCGGGATGGATCGCGCACGCCGATCTCGTTCCATATTTCAAACGATCACGACAAGCACCCCATCGACGCTCAGGTCGTGCAGGCGGCCACGAAATGGAAGAGAGTCGCGCTGAAACAGTTCCATTGCAAAGTGGGCGAGGGCATTTGTACGGATATGCGAGCCGTCCGCAAGGACTACTTCCTTGATCATGACCACAGCGCCTACGTCGACCAGTGGGACTGGGAGCGAGTCATGACCGCCGAACAGCGTAACCTGGCCTTTTTGAAGGAAGTAGTGGAAGGTATCTGGAGGGTGCTTGTAGGTGCGGAACGCTTTGCACAAGAGATGTTCCCTCAGTTGAGCGACGCACGATATCCTAATCTGCCTGAGAAGTTGACCTTCCTGCATGCCGAAGAAATCCTCGATATGTATCCTGATCTGCCGCGCAAGCAACGGGAGACAAAGGTACTGCAGGAGTACCCGGCAATCTTCATCATTGGGATTGGCTGGCCTTTGAAAGATGGTTATCCCCACGAGAATCGTGCCGCTGATTACGACGATTGGGTCACGGATACGAGTAAAGAAACCGGCAAGCCGACGCACGGCTTGAATGGTGACATTCTGGTATGGAACCACGTTACAAAACGGCGGCATGAACTGACTTCGATGGGTGTCCGCGTGACTGCTGAAACTCTGAAAGAACAGTTGGAACTGGCCAATCAACTCGATTTCATGAAGCTGCCGTACCACCAGGGGATCTTGACCAACCGCATTCCTCTGTCGATGGGCGGCGGCATCGGCCAATCACGCACGCTGATGTTATTGCTCAGAAAGGCTCACCTGGGTGAGGTTAGCGTAACTGTGTGGCCGAAAGTCCTGAAGGAGATCTGCGCAAAGAAAAACATTTTCGTGCTGGAATAGGATAGAGGCCGGCATCTCACGACTCGTTCATGAGCGCCTTCTCTGCCGCTTCCGGGTTTCTGTCAATTACCGTCAAGCAGGCGCGCACCGCGCTTTCTCGACGCCTGCGCCCTTGCGCTGGAGCCCTGCCCTGCCGGAAAGGCCTTTTCATTGCGAGGCATCTGACATTTCGCGTATACTCTACACATGAGTACTATTCGCCTGACACCTCACAGCGAGGAATTGCTACAAAAGCAGCTCGCACGCGGTCCTTATCGCTCGCCCGAAGAGGTCATCGAGCGGGCTCTGGAGACCCTCGCGCAAAAACAGTCCATTCCCTTCCATCTTGGCCCCGCGACTAAAACTCCCGCTGAGGCGGTCGCCGACATTCTGGAAATCCAGAAGCGTAACCGCCTGGGCGGACTCAAGATCAAAGATTTGATTCACGAAGGGCACAAATACTGATGGCGGCGTTCGTTATCGACGCTTCGGCGACGCTGCCCTGGTGCTTTGCCGACGAAGGCACCGAGGCAACCAATGCGGTGCTGACCCACCTACGGACGGGTGATGAAGCAATTGTCCCGGCACATTGGCCCCTTGAGGTTGCAAATGCATTGCTGATTGCGGTTCGTCGCAAGCGCATTTCTCCCGAGGATGCCCACCAGTTTCTCAAGGATTTGGAATTCCTTCCCATTCGTGTCGACACAACTACAAAGAATCTAGTCCGCGAGAGGGCTTTCCCAGTGGCGGAGCAATACGGACTCACGGTCTACGATGCGGCTTATCTTGAACTGGCGATGCGGGAAAGTACTCCCTTGATGACGCTCGACAATGATTTGCCCAATGCCGCACGCGCCTCGCGAGTTCCGTTAGTGGGACCACAGCCCTGAGCGATACGATAAAGATAATCGATGATTTCTTGCGCAACAGTCCTCTCGCGCCGAGGCGACATGAATTTGTTGATAGATTTGACGGTGCTCAGGCCGGCTCAACCTTCCCTCGAGAATAAGTCCTCCAGGTTTCGGAACCCGGACTCCCGCCATCTTTTGAGTCGATGGCGGCCTTCTTCGATCAGGTCGAGGACCTTTTCTCTTTCCTCCCTATCGGGCGAGGCGGTCTGCCAGAGCGGATCAAGCCATGTTTCCAGCGGAATATTTGTTTCCAGGGTGTTACGATCCAGCACGGCGAGTGCGGCTGCCGTACCGAAAGCATAACGAGATGGGTGAACGCCCTGCTGTAACGCCACGCGCAGGGTTCCCACCAAGCGGTCGTCCCACTCCAGTTTTCGCTGCGGGTCGCGCCCAACTCTTTCCGCGCTGTCGTGAAGGAAGGGATTAACCATGCGGGCAAGCAGGTCGTCAGCGTATTCCCGATAGCCTTGGTGAGTGAAGAGCGGATCTTCACCTGCGTGCTTCCGGACCAACGCCTCTCCGGATTCTTGAATGAACGCGGCACGCAGGAAAGCGAAGATATCCGGGTGTTTGCTGAGGTCAGCAATACGTTCGACGCCGCGTAGGGCGGCGACATAGGCAGCGAGGGCATGGGTGGCGTTGTGGCCGTATAGCTTGGCTTCTTCGAAAGGCAACAAGTCATCCTTCTCTTCAAAAACCTTTATGCCTCGCTGAATAGGCGGGGCCTCACCGACACCCGCAAATCGGATTTTGGAAATCAGGATTCGGTTAAACGCTTCGACCAGAAAGGCGCGCCGGCCGCCGGGGGTTATCGTGGCCAAGCTCTGCAATCTGATTTCGTCCGCGTCGGAAACGACTCCGCTCATTTTTCCGATCACGGTGTTCAAAAATCTGGCACGAGAGCGCACACGCTCTCTTTCCTCTTCGGGAATCTCTTCAAGAACTCTTGCTTCCAGGATCTCCGCCGCATGGTTATGGTTTTCAGCCGCGTAAACGATTGCCTGTGGCCCCTGCGCGGCTGCCTTGCGTCGCAACCCCTCAGCCAGAAGGCCATGTATGCTCCCGGGATCAGGAGAAGTGTAGAATTGCACGCTGGGCACCGCGGTGGCGATTTCCTCCGCTTCCGCGACCGCTTCCACCAAGCGGCGCCGGTCAGATTCAGAGCCCGGGTCCTGGATTTCCAAGGGCCCAACCTCCGCGACCTCGAGGTGGTCCGAGTGCGCGATGTTCACGGAGAAACGTCCTCCGGCGGCGCGCACCGCGTGCACGACATCCGGCACCACTTCCGAAACCATCAGCCGGCCGAAATTGTCGGACCGGAAGGCTTCATAAAGAAACAGTCCAGCTTGGATGGCGCCGAAGCCAAAGCCAACAAATGTGCGTTGACCGGTAACTCCCAAAGTCATTAGGAGGCTCTCAGCTCTCAGCTATCAGCGAACAAACGTGCGTTGACCCACAAGTTCCAAAGTCGTTTGTCCGTTGTCAGTGGTCATTTATCAGTCGTCAGTTGAGGGAGGTGGCTAGCGGCTAGGGGCGGGGGTCTTTGGCCGTCTCCACCCCTCGAACACTGCTTCTTGTCTCCTGATTTTTGCTCGTCACTCGTCACTTGTCACTGTTGTGAAGCTGCTCAGGACGACGCTCGCAGGTATTCCCGCTCATCCTGGGCGCTCCAGGATTTCACCGCCCGGATTTCAGCGGTGCGCCGGTGAGGGTAAACCACGGCTTTGCCGTCAATTTCCTGAGCCATTACCATTCTCAAGAATTCGATAGCGTGTTCCAGGTCGCCAATTCGAGTAATGTGGCACCCGGCGTCAATCTCGCCGGTAAGCATCAACTCCAGCGTTCGGACGATGTCCCAAGGGGAACCTCCACTGGACCCGGTGACGTTGATTTCCTTGTAATGGACAATCCCAGTGTCGAGGCCGATAACCTCTTCGCCTTTTTTTAAGCCACCAAACAGGTCCAGGACGGCGCCCCGACCGACCAGGCTCTGAGCGCTCTCGATGGCCTTCTTGGAGCCAACGGCCACAATCACATCATCGGCCCCGTTATAATTCGTGAGCTGGTTCACCAACTTGTTCAAATCAGTTGTCCCCGGGTTGACGACCTGAAGGTCGATTCCGGCCTTGCTTGCCCGCGGTCCCAACAGAGTCCTTACAAGCTCTAACCGTGCCTCAGCGAGGTCAGCAACCACCATGGCACGAGGTCTGTAGCTAAGCGCCAAGTCCACGTGCATCCGGCCCATAGCCCCTGCACCTATCACCACGGTTACTCCTCCGGGCTTGAGCCCTTTTATGACTTTGCGCGGTCCCAGAGGTGTCTCCTGCACCAAATGCACATGGCGGTCTTGAGCCGAGACGCAGCAGGACAAAGGCTCGCTCATGGCAGCATGGGCGAATGGGAAACCCGCGTCTCGAACCGGGAGAAGACACCCCGCTGCCACAGTCTCTTCCGTGACGAGAACATATTCCGCGAGGTGTCCTGGCAGCGTATAGCCGACAGCGACCTTGGCGACGCCTCGGCCCTCGTCGCGATATCGCTCCGGGTGGTTGATCGGTGGGTGATTAACTGCAGGTTGAATGACATGACGCTCGCCGGGATGGTAGCGGTCTTTCAATTCCTGCCCCACTTCCACAAGCGTCACGGACCCCTCGTCTCCGAGAATCAGTGGAAAGCGCTCGAGGTCCCAGCCATACAACTGTTTGTGGTCCGGACCCTGCTCAACCAGCTTGATGAGCGACGTGCAAATCCCCGCAGCATCTACTCGGGCCAGCATTTGACGCGGGCTAGGACGCGGAGTCGGTACTCGTCGCACTTGCAGGTGACCGAAACCAACCCCATCCAAAACTAGTGCGCGCATATAAGCAGGAACCGACACAGAGACGCTCCTTTCCCGGTCGGCATTTTCCGCCAGGCTACCCGCAACATGAAATGTGTGATGGGAAAGATCGCAGACCCATCGGCGACGCGTGAAATGGCGTGTAGGGCCAATGCTGTTCACTTAAGCTTTTTCAAGGAGGCTGTTCACTGTTCGACCTTAGAACCCCCTCACCCCCTGCCCCTCTGTCGCCGCGGCGACAGAGGGTGTCCCGATCTGATCGGGACGGGTGAGGGGGTCACCCCGGAAACTTCGCTCGTCATGGCCGCGCAAGGTTGCCTGGTTAGTCGTAGTACTCCAATCCCAAGTGAGTGATCAGCTCTTCACCTCGCAGATGGCGGAGAGTGTTCTTGAGCTTCATGAGTTGAATGAAGATGTCGTGCTCGGGGTAAACGCTGGCGGCGCACATGGGGCTCTTGAAGTAGAAGGACAACCATTCCTGGATTCCCATCTTCGCTAGGTCCGGGCAGCGTTGAGCGAGGTCCATGAAAAGGACGAGGTCCAGCGCCATGGGAGCGGCCAGGATCGAATCCCGGAAGAGGCAATTCACCTTAATCTGCATCGGATAGCCCAGCCAACCGAAGATATCGAGGTTATCCCAACTTTCCTTATTGTCGCCCCGTGGTGGGTAGTACTCGATTCTCACCTTGTGGTAGTAACCCTTATAAAGCTCGGGGTAGAGATCAGGCTGAATGATGTACTCGAGCACCGAAAGCTTGCTTTCTTCTTTGCTGCGGAAAGCTTCGGGATCGTCCAGCACCTCGCCATCGCGGTTACCCAAAATGTTGGTTGAAAACCAACCCTTCAGTCCCAGCAGCCTGGCCTTGATGCCGGGCGCCAGGAGGGTCTTCATGAAGGTCTGACCTGACTTGAAGTCTTTACCGCAGACGGGAACCTTCTTCTCGACGGCGAAGCTGGTGAGCGCAGGAATATCCGTGGTGATATGCGGTGCCCCGTTGGCGTGCGGGATGCCCAGCTTCAAGGCAGCGTAGGCATAGATCATACTGGGAGAGATGTCCGGGCTGTTTGACTTTAGCCCTTCTTCAAAGCTCTCGAGGGTGTCATGAACAGGATGCGGCTTCGAATAAACTTCCGTCGATGCGCACCAAATCATGACCAGGCGGTCTGCGCCTGACTGCTTCTTGAAGCGCTGAATGTCTTCCATCACTCGGTCGGCAAGATCCATTTTTGACTTGCCGGTCTTGACATTGTTGGGATGAAGGTTCTTCACCCACTTCTGTTCAAACGCGGCGGGCATCGGCCGCAACTCGTCGAGAAAATCTTTCAACTGGTCAATCTGGGCTTTTTCCAGAACCCCGGCTTTAATGGCTGCTTCATAGGCGCTGTCAGTGAAAAGGTCCCAGCCACCAAAAACCAGATCCTCGAGATTAGCCAAGGGCACGAAATCTTTGATCTTGGGAATCCGCTTATCCGTGCGTTTTCCCAGGCGTATCGTACCCATTTGTGTAAGAGAACCTATAGGCAGCGCAATCTTTCTACGAACCGCTTCCACCCCTGCGATCATTGTGGTCGCGACTGCCCCCATTCCGACCGTAAGAACACCTAACTTCCCTTTCGGTTCTGCTATTGGAATCTCTTTCTTTGTCACTTTTCTCGTCCTCCGCTTCTTAGGCAGGAAATCAATTCATCAAACCAAACCTGCTATGTTCCGCCAACAGGCATGAAATTGCAATCGGTTTTGCACCGTGGTGCTGGTCCCGTCAAAGTCGAGAGCCTTGGGGGGGGCCAAGGCCCCGAAGGGGCCTTCCTTGAGTAGCCGCAGTCCCGCAGGCGCGGGACTACTCACGGCATGCCCCTTCGGGGCAATTCCCGGCTCACAGAACCACCCGCTTGACTGAAGCGCTCGAACCTGGCGCGTGGGTCGGCAATCGTGGGTCTGCCTTCAAGATCAACGTACCCCCCCTCACCCTGCGCGACGAGCTGTTGGTGGCCGAGCAGCAGCGCGGCACTCTCGCGGAACCAGGGCTCGAACTCCGGGTCGAGGGCGAAGGGGTCGAGGAGGGACCGGGCCTCCGGCGTGTTGTGTTCCGTGCCATTGAAGACTGGCCACCAGCGGCGCCGCGCGGTCGAGACAATTTCGGACAGACGCTCGCGCGTATTGCGGTGCGGGATGACCTCAATGGCGTAGAAGCCCGTCGCCTCTAATCGGTGGAGGAGAGCCTCGATGTCCCGCTCGCCGGAGGTAACCGGATTTCCGAGGACCGGGTAAGTTGGGATAGATCCGAAAGCCAGGAAGATCCTGCGCAGCTCCTCGACGGAGACAAAAGCCTCCTCGGACTCGCGCACGAAGCAAGGAGCGCCCGCCTTGAGGAGTTTGGCGCGAAGGAAGATTTGTAGTGCGGCGTCGTCAGCCGCTGCCCGCGGAGCAGCCCCACAACAAACCGAAAGAGCTTCTGAAAGGGATACTCCCTGCACTGCGGCCCACTCGCGTAACCGCGCCAGCGTTGCCCAGGCCACGTGCCGTTCTGTGGCATTGCCGCGCGGCGTCAACCCACGAACGGACTCCCAGGTCGGGCCATCGGCATGCAGTCGATCCTTGAAGAGGGCGTCGACCTTTTCGGTCATCTCACGATTCCGCCGCTCGAGGGCCGCCCGCAGGCGCGCGAGGTTGCGCATTTCGGTCGAGGAATCAGGCGGATCCCTGGTCACGCCTTTGCCGCACAGATACACACGGCCCGGGTTATCGGGGTCATTGAGGAGCAGGCCGTCCGCCTCGGCGTCACGGTCCATGGCGACGGCCTCGAGAGAAAATGCCGCTGCAATGCCCGCAATCTCGCAGGCGCGGCGGAACTCCTCGTGCCCCGCAATCGTGTAGTGGTCGTTGATGCCCAGGACTGCGAGGCCCTCCTGCGCCGCCTGCCACACCGCTTCCGTCGGGGAGCGAAAGACGCTGAACGACTCGCTGGTGTGGATGTGGCAGTTGGTTCCACGGTGCGGTCTGGGGCCGAGCTGGGCGCAAAGTTGGCGGAGAGCGCTCAAGCGCTGTTCGAGCCCTCCCTGGTAAAGCTCCGTCTCGAGTTCGACCGTTCTTTCGAGCGCCGGGCTGTTCATCGAACCATGACCTGCCCGCTGTCCACCACCAGTGTTTGGCCGGTGATGCAGCGCGCTGCATCGGAACAGAGGAAGACGACGGCAGCAGCAACGTCCGAGCGCTTGATATCGCGCTTCAGTGCGGTCAGCGAAACATAGTAGGGGATGACCTCTTCGGGCTTGATCCCCTTCTTGCGGGCGGCGGTTTTGATGTACTCCGGGTTCCAGATCTTTGACCCTTCGAAGACGTTGCCTGGGGCGAGGGCATTGACGCGGATGCCATCCGCCCCCAGCTCGAGCGCCCAGCCACGCATCAGGTGGAGCTCGCCAGCTTTCGTAGCGTTGTAAGCAGAGTTGGCTCGGGAAGCGTCCAAGCCGGTCTTTGAGGAAAGGATCACCATAGCGCCACCGTCACCCTGTGCGCGCATAATGCGAGCCGCCTCCCGCGCCACCAGGAAATAACCGGTGAGGTTGATCTCCAGCGCCTGCCGCCACTTACTCACCGGCATGTCTACCAACTCGTAAGCAGGCGCAACCCCCGCCGCGCAAACGACGATGTCCAGACCTCCCCAATGCCGCAAAAGCGTGTCAAATGCGCCTGCCACAGCGCCTTCGTCAGTGACGTCCATGTGCACGGGGAGTGCGCGCGAGGGTTCCGGCGAGGTGGCTGCCGCTTCTTCGGCGCCTTTGTCGTCAAGGTCGCAGAAGGCCACCGCGGCTCCCGCTTCGACCAAACCCTGGGCAATCCCACAGCCCAGACCGGAGGCCGCACCTGTCACCAAGGCAACCTTCCGAGCCAGCGGAGCGGCGGCGGCGCCAAATAAAGCCGAGCGGTAGTGTTCCGCCTCCCAATTAATGATGAATTCGGCAGAAGCCGGGCCGAGGTTGTGCGCGCCGCCCCGCCCCATCGCCAAACGCGTGATCTTGGCGGCGGCGACCCCCAGCGCCTCCGCCGCATCAAGCTTGGTAGCACTTTCAGCCAGCAGGAAGGTCCCCACATTTCTAATCATGGCTACCCTTGGCGGAGCCTTCTCGCGCAATGCCGGTTTCAGCTTCGCGGCCAATTCGTCCGGTGATTCGCCCAGCACGGCGCGGGAGCCAGTGTAAACAATATGGTCGGGTGTCAGTGAGCCACCGGCCAACGTCTCCGCCCTCTCGTCACACGCCACCCCGGCCAACTCCGTATCATTCGTCAAGCGGGCGAAAGGAGCGCCTCCTCGCGCCTCTCGCCACGTGCGGCGCAACGAGACCATGGCCTTGCGTAAGGCCGCAGAATCCAGGCCAGAGGATGCGCGCACCGGCGGCGCTTCCGGCAGGAAGTACCGCCCGCAACGTCCCACCCATTCATGGTGGAGCGCCAGGCATGTCCGTGCCTCAGGAGCCGAGACGAGAAGGCCGTGGTTCTCCATGAAAATGACAACCGGAGGATGGTTGTGTTTCTTTTCGTAAGCCTCAGCAGCAGACTTGATGGTGGTTGCGAGGCGCCAGCCGGGGTCGGTGTAGGGCACCCAGAGCGGCGGGAGTTCACTCGCCGGCGTAATCTCCCCCAGGGCCTTCAACCCCGGCCCGCAATTCAGGGCGTTGGCCGCGACGGGGTGGGTGTGGATGACCACCTTGCCGAGCATGGCGTGGAGCGCGGTCTCGACGGATGGCCGCCCGCTGCCGCCGCTGACTGCGGAGGACAGATGTTGCAGCACGCGCGCCTCGCGGGCATTCGTCGCCAGCGTGGCAAGGTCCTTCCGATCGAAAATGCTCAGGACTCCAGCCGTATCCAGTTCCACCCACCCGGCGGACTCACTCATCGCCGTCAGGGGCGTACCGCTGGCCTTGATGGCCATGGTCCGCCCGTCCTGAGATTTCACCGATGTGTTGCCGCCGCCCGCCTGGACGTAGTCCGGATTAGCGCCGACCGCGCGAGAGATTGCAATTAATTGTGCCAGAGATTCTTTATCCATCGTGGTGGTTACTATTCACAATCGATGACGACCTTGATTCCTTGTCCCGCCTCGACCACGGCATAGGCTTTGACCATATCTTGCAGTTTAAAGCGGTGCGTTAGGAAGCGATCCCAGGGCAAGTCGTCGCGGGAGACCATTTCCAGGGCCTGGTGGTAGTGCTGGAGGTTGGAAGCAAAGCAGCCAAAGACGGAAATCTCGTTGTAATGAATGAAATTGGTGTCGATGCCCAAAACCGGGTCGTCCTTGGGCACGCCGGCAAAGAATGAAACTCGCGCTTTCTTGCGAACCAGCTTCAGCGCATCAGCCTGGGCCGCCTTCACGGAACAGGCGACTATGGCCACATCGAATCTCTCTTCCCCGCCTGCCGCCATAATCTTATGGACAGCGTCCCCACTGGACGTATTCACGGGCAGACCGACCCCAAACTCGCGAACATAATTCAAACGTTCCTGCGACACGTCCACCACCATCACCGAGTCGCAACCTCGCGCCTTTAGAATGCTGGCGTGCATCAGGCCAATGGGCCCCGATCCGAAGACCACGGCACGATCTGCCGGCTGAGGAGATAAGTACTCCTGGCCGTTCAGGACACAGGAAAGCGGTTCGATCAGCGCCGCGCGCTCCACGGACATGGAATTCGGAATTGGAATCACGTTGCCTTGCGCCACCGCAAGGGCAGGAATCTTGACGTACTCCGCGAATCCCCCGGCGTAATCGTAACCCAGCGCTGTGAAGGAGTCACAGAGATTGTATTGCTTGCGCTTGCAGTAAACGCACTTTCCGCAGCCAACCACGGTGGCGACCACAACTTTTTGGCCGATGTGCAGCCCACCTCCTACACCTGAACCAATCTCGTGAACAGTTCCAACAATCTCATGCCCGGTGATCGCCGGCGGCACTACGTTCTTCTGCCCATGGGTGTAAATGCGCTTGTCCGTCCCGCACACGGAACAGCGCAGGACCCGCAAAACAACCTCCCCGGTTCCAACCGTGGGCTTCGGAACATCCTCGATCCGCACGTCTCGCGGCCCGTAAAAAACTGCTGCTTTCATTTGACTCATGATCTTTCTCCAGCCTCATTCGGCTGGTACCCAATTGCCCAACTCACTACCTTGGTAGCTAAGTACACAGTTCCAGAAATTCAGGCACGTATTGCGAACGATACACGCTAAGCGCGGGCTCTCGCCTGCGGCGTGCTCCGGGCACCTTCGGAGTACGCCGTGACTCGGGAAGAACGGCCAGCGGATTACGAACCGGATGGCGCCACCCTGGATACCAGCAAGCCGAACGTGTTGTATCTGCTTGGTCGGTCTTGTTGTGTCTCGGCTCAGCGGCGCCGCTGAGAAACGGTCGAACCCTCACGCGCCCGCCTTCCCAGGCTTGCCTGGCTTCCTCACTGATTGGGTTTGTTCGAACTCCGCAAAGTATTCGTGCGCGAGCCTACGGTGTGCGGCTATCCTGTCGACCGCGTAACCGGTCGTGGTCGGGAAAGCGGCACAGTGATCGTAATATGCATCCAGCTCCTTCAAGAGCGCGCGCGCCAATTTGCCGGCGGGTTTATCCGTCAGCCACCATCGCCATAAGATATGCGAAAGCGGCTTTGAACCGGCGGGCGCGAACGCTCTGGCTGACTCGTGAACATAGATTCCAAATGGCGGAGCATTCGTCTGAGAAACAAAGGCCTGGACGAGCGGCATACCTATGAGCATCGAGTCCGAATACGTGCTTTCCTGGAGAATCTGAGCGCCTGCTTTACATTCTCGGCCGAGTATGACAGGTCCGTACGCCACAGCTGCGCGTACAACTGAGCGTTCCCAAAGTTCAACAGCGAGAAACTCGGCGGCCATCGAGCGGAACACGTCAGAGAAGAAGAACCTCACCGGATCGGCCTCTTGCGAGACGATGTATATTCCGTCGATCATCGGAAACAGTTCCAGCGGCGTCTTTTTGTTCTTCCGGACCGCTGTCAACGCGGCGACATGGAGCTTCATAATGGGAATCGCTGCTGTGCGAACGGAACGCAGAAGCTTGGCGCGTGCGCCCATGATGTCGATCCAGACGACGTACCGATAGCATTCGGGACCGGCATTCTCGCCCATGAAGTAAGGGCGGAGATAATCTAAGTCTGAGGGCGCAAGACCTGGGATTTTCATGCTCGTCTCCACGAAAACTGTGCTCGTGACCGGTGGTCAACTCCGTCATCCTCTGCCCGCGGTCACGCACCTGCTCGGAAATCGACATGAAGCGTTTGCAGGCAGCCCGCCCGCGCTGCTCAGCGACAACGGCGCAGCAGAGGCCCGTTCAGGTCGGATTGTCGCGCACTCGAAAAGAATACTTCACTCTCAGGGCGGGTTGTGTGACCCAAGGGCGCGCCGTGGCAAACTGCCCTTCGATCCCCCGCGCGAACACGTTAGCGCACTCATGAAACCCCGTACTAAGGTGGCTTTGCCCGCTACGCCGCCGTATGACGGTCGGGTTAAACAGGTGCGGGGACAGGATGGGTCGGCAACTGTTCGCACGCTCACCTTGACCGAAAACCGGTGCCAACAAGCGCCCAGTATACAGGTAAGCCCATATAGATTCAACGCGAAGGTGTGCCAACGGTGTGGCGGCGGAGACGCCCCACTTGGGTCACGCCAGCTAACTGTTCGGTAAGCCGTGCAGCATGGAGGCGCTTCCCAGGTTGTACACCCGCGTTAGCGAGGAAGACATTTGCCGAAATCGCGAGAGCCTCACGGCGCGGCTGGGTTTCCTCGGGAGAATCGTACACCGCAGCAATGCGGGAAGGTGACTCAAAGAACTGCGGGTGCCCCTCGGCGAAACCGTCGACCGCTGCCGCCACCGGTGGCGTACCGGTGGGGGCGAGCATCTCCCACGGTGGCGCCTCAGAGCAGCCATTCGGCAAAATGTCGGCCGCTTAGTCGCGCGGGATTTTCTACTTCGTTAATCTTCTTATTGAGGTCTCGTGCCTTGTGTTCTCGCGGCCGCTCCGTGCCCTGGGCAAAGTGCATTGCGGCATCGAAAGAATGCCTCAAAGCCTCGTTCACTTCTCCCCTCCTCCAGCTGAGTACCGCACTAGAAACGTCAAGGCAGCCTGCGAAGTCCGGCTCCACTCTGAATGTTTTGCTCAAGTAGCATCCGCCGAGGAGTTTGCTAGCCTCGTTTAGCTGCTCCGGGCCGCCAAGGGCGATCAGTACGTTTGCCGTCGCGCTGGCCGAGTAATCGACCCGGGGCATCCATTTCTCTTTGCGGGCCAGGTCCTGTGTCTCCCTAAAACGGGTTATTGCATTGTCACACGACCTGTCCAGTCTGGTGCGATCCAGGGCCCACTCCTCGAAACAAAGCAGGCCCTGAATATACGAGAAAAGACCCGCGTCTACATCCCTGGTGCTTTTCTCGCCGAGAATCCTATCGGCCTCTGTGAAGGCCGTCCTTGCCGCGCGAGGATTACGGTTCTCATACCAAGCGAACGCTTTCGCCAATTCGAGTTGGTAACGCCACTCCGGCCGAGATCTCAGACAACTCTCCACCAACCGGCATTCCTCGAGTGCGCCCAGTGCGTCATTTGGCCGATACGCTTTGGCGTACAGGGCCACTTTCGTAACTTGGGACTGTGCCTCGATCAAGCGGTCTTCCGCACCACCCACTTTCCGTGCCTCGCGGATGATCCAATCGCAGCAGGTTTCGACGAGGGAAGGAGCGTGTCTGCCATACAAAGCGCAAAAGTGAGCGATTCCCATCCTCAGGTCGGGCGCGCCCAGATACAGCTGGACCATCCTCTTGTAACCCTTCAGGTCCTTTCCCATTAGGTAGTAAGAGACGGTCACCAACTCCTCTGGATCCACCTGCTGAAACTGCTCCTGCCAGTCGTGCGCCGACCCGGGGTGTTCCGCAAGTCGTGCTGAAAGGTTGAGATACTTTTCACAAAGATCTTCGGGGTGGACGCCCAGCCGCGCCGCGTCGCCGGACCGACGGGCTTCCTCTTGCAAGTGGCAGTGGAGGAGCCTATTGAGCCTATCGAGGTGGGAAAAGGTTGGCACTGTGGTCCCACTCTCGTATTGCGAATACGCGGGCTGAGTGATTCGTAGGTGCCGGGCAACGTCCTCCTGAGAGTAATGCAACTCCAGGCGCCTTCTCTTCAACAGCTTTCCGAATTCGTGGCGCAGGCCGCGTTCGGAAAGACGCTGTGGTCTTTGTTCGGATGGTGCTCCAGCGCCTGAATCTGATTGTTCCATAGCTTGCCGACTCCGTATAAGCGGGGCTTATATCTGGCTCTTGGCGCGTTCGAGGACTCAGCTTCATTATACGTCCAGAGAGAAAGCAGACCAAGGCCAACGCGAGATAGCCGGCCTTGATCAGAAAGGAGGGTGCAATGGGTAAAACGGTAAACATAGGCAGTCCGGACCACTTGACACAAGTTCAGGTCAAGTCGGACCCCCCCAGGGTCGAAATTGTCGATCACTTCGACAAGGGGCGGGACCCGCTTCCGGCGCACGTCGTCACGATAGTTGGGCCGGATGGGCAAGTCAAAACCAGCTAGTGACCGAGGGGCCGGGGCAATTTAAGTCGCCCCGGCCCTGGCATTAGGCTCTGAAAAATCCGAGGCCAGTCGCGACATCGATGAATCCAGCGGCGTTGTGACGCCCATGTGTGACCCTATAGGCCTCGTAGAATCAGCGTTGAAACAGGGTACCTTCCAATCCCACCGGTCCGTTAATTTGCGGAGGATCTGCCTGTTTTCTGTGCAGCAATCCACTCATTGATTCTTGTTTCGAGCACCTCGAGGGGGAGTGGTCCGTCGGCGAGCACGGCATCGTGGAAGGCGCGAATATCGAATTTGTCGCCGAGGGAGTCCCGGGCGCGTTGGCGCAGCTCGACAATTTTCATCTGGCCGAGTTTGTAAGCCAGCGCCTGCCCGGGCCACGCGATGTAGCGGTCCACTTCGGTCTGGATGTTGGGTTCATCCATGGCGGTGTGCTGGCGGAAGAAGTCCACCATTTGCTGGCGCGACCAGTGCTTGTAGTGCACACCTGTATCCACAACCAGGCGAACAGAACGCCACATCTCATTTTCCAACCGTCCATATTCGCTATAGGGATCTTGGTAGAAACCGGCTTCTTTGCCCAATCGCTCCGCGTAAAACGCCCAACCCTCGGAATACGCATTGTAAGAAGCAAATCTGCGGAAGGGCGGAAGGTTAGCCAGTTCCTGCGCGATGGAGAACTGCAGATGATGACCAGGTATGCCCTCATGATAGGCAATCGCTTCCACATTGAGCAGGAGCCGATGCTGGGGATCATATTCATTGACGTTGATGCGGCCAGGGCGTGAATCGTCACCGGCTCCGGGTGAGTAATCGGCAGGGACGGCATCAGGAGCGCGAAACGCCTCCATGGGAATTACTTCCAGTTTGTTCTTCGGCAAATGAGAGAAAAGTTGCGGAAGCTTGGAATACATCTGGTCGGTGTAATGTTGGTACAGGCCGAGAAGTTGCTGACCGGAGCTCGCATAGAGATGGCGATCGTTCCGGATGTGCTGGTTAAAACTCGCCAAGTCGCTGAAGCCCTGCTGGTGAGCAATCTCGAGCAGCTCGGTCTCGATTTCAGCCACTTGTTTGAGCCCCAGCTTGTGGATGTCTTCCGGGCCTAAATCAGTAGTCGTCATTCGTCGCATGTCGAAGCGATAACGGGCGTCACCCTCCGGCAATGCCCAAATGCCAACTTCCGTGCCTCCCTTAGGAGCGTATTGGGTGCGTACAAAGGCGGCAAAATTCGCGTACGCAGGCGCCACTTCATTCTTCACAGCGGCGAGGATGGCATCGTGCAGGCGCTTCTGAGCAGCCTCCGAAATGCCTGCGGGGAACTTAGACACAGGCTGTGTGAATGGGCTGTCGTGCGGAGACTTGTCAGCGATATCCTGTGCTTGGAGGGCGACCTTCTCCAGCAGATATCGCGGTGGAATCAGACCGTCACGCAGGCCGAGTTGCACATCCGCTACGATCTGTTCGAAGATATGGGGGAGCTGGTGCAGGCGCGAGAGATAGTCTTCATAATCCTTCACTGAGCGAAAGGGCGTTGCGGAGACCAGAGCTGCATAGGCCAGATGGATTCCGTTCATCTGGTCGACAGGCATTTCCCAGTCTTTGAACCTGGATGATTCGATCTGCTCGCGCAAGCTGCGTACCATGAGAATCTTATTCAACTGTTCTTGCTCTGGGAAACCGGTGGTGTCGATAGAGTCGATGCTCCGGAGCGTCTGTTTCGCATGCTCCAGGTCCTCGGCGAAGAATTTGGCCGAATAATCGCTCACCCTGTCGTTGAATCGGTTGTCGCCGATATAGGTTGCCATCTCAGGGTGAACTTGAAGCTGATATTCCCACTCACGTTGAAGCGCCGCACTCAGTTGAGCGCGACGCATCTCTAGCGCAGTTTCCGTCCCTGTCCTTGGAATGGCAATCGTTACCAATGGAATTGCAAGAAGCACTATAGGAATCCACCTCATAATGGGAGTAGATTATCACAGACAACGACTCCAAACGAGTAGCTAAACCTCAGATGTCGCACATTTTGCTGAACCAGCGGGGGGGGGTTGACAAACCCTAACACATCGGCTACAGTGCTAGCGTATGGCCGGAAAGAGGGTAGGCGGTAGGTAGTAGGTGGTAGGTGGGGAAAGGATTCTTGCCCACAGGCCCGTCAATCCGACGGACCGTGCGAGCTGGGAAACAGTCCTTATGCAGGCTTTCACCGTCACCTGTAGACTGCCCCGCCGCGGCAGGTCGGCTGTCCCCCGCCGAATGCACAGCGAAGATAGAATTCTTTTTTTTGCGGGAACGACGCGGGAATGTCTATGAAAACAAAGGACCGCTGTGGAAAAGTGGGAACGAAGCGGGAATGTTTATGAAAATAAAGGTAGTTATCCGTTTAAAGCGGGGATGTATTTGAAAACAGGCAGGTTAATATCTTCAGTCGAGATTAATTAGGTGCCCATCTACGACAGAAAATCCCACGTCAGACCAGACCAATCCTGATCTCGTCTCGGACTTAATGTCCTCACTCCGCGCCGCACGCAATGCGTCTGCCGCCCGCCTGCCGGCTTCGAATCTCCCAACCGAGTAAGCCGTGGCCTTCCTGGTTGCGTTCGAGTAGACATTGTGGTTTATAATGTGTGAAATCGCCATGCGACTCCCCAAAGCGAAGTGGCCCCTCTTTATAGGTCTTGCCCTGTGCATCTTTCTGGCGTTCGCCGGATTGGCCATCTGGAAGGCGTCGCAGGCGCTCCACCGCGCCTCAGAGGAAGTGGCCGCAGCGGAAAACCTGAAATTCACGGTTTTGCGCCTAGACCATGCCGTCCCTTCCGGCGTCGAGTGGATCAGCTCCCCTGCGGTTTTCAATGACGCGGCCTTTCTCGAGGGTCGCCTGTACCTATGTGGCCCCTCGGGCCTGACCGAGTATTCCCCGGACGGGAAGCTGGTTGCCCGCTACCGAGTCGGCCTGGAGCTTCCCGCGGCGCCGCTCGTGGGCATGTCCATCGGGCGCGCCGCAGACGCCGCGGAACCGGAACTCTACCTGGCCACTCGAGGCGGAGGTGTTCTGGCGTTCAGCGAGAAGAGTTCCCGGCAGATCCTTCCGGAGGCCAACCCGCTTCGCCAACTCACTGCTGTGCTCCCACTGCCCACTGGCCGAATTTTGCTGGGCACAGAGAAGAGCGGCGTCTTGGTTTACGACGGCACACACCTCACGCCCTTCCATCCGCAGCTTGCGAAATTGCACATTACGGCGCTGGCGGGGGACGACTCGAGCATCTGGGCTGGCACGCTCGACGGCGGTGTCATCCATTGGCACGCCGGCCAGGCCGACCGTTTCGCGGAGGCCGAAGGGCTGCCCGACCCGCGCGTTCTCTCGCTGGCCATTGACGGCGACCGGACCTTTGTGGGCACCCCCATGGGCGTGGCGGAATTCCGGGACGGCAAGTTCACGCGCGTGCTGGCCTCAGGCTTCTTTGCCGGCGCCCTGCTGGCGGATGGCCAGACACTCGTCGTGGGCACGCTCGACGAGGGCATCTTGGAGGTCCCACTCGCCCCAAGTTCAAAGGCCGGCCCACGCCCGCGCGGCCAGGAAATCTCAGGCCGAATCATGCGTCTGCTGTCGGCCGAAACCAACCTCTTCGCCCTGACGGATAGCGGCTTCTATAGCTTCAATCCGCACGGTGGGACGTGGCGGCCCGTCATCGAACGCGAAGATACGTTGCTGGCGGACCGTGACGTCTCCGCGCTCGCTTTTGACTCGTCCGGCCGCCTCTGGGTCGGTTACTTCGATCGCGGCCTCGATGTACTTTCGCCCTCCGGCGACCGGGCCACGCACATCGAAGACGAGCACGTCTTCTGCGTCAACCGCATCGTTCATGACTCGCAGCACGACACCACCGACGTGGCCACGGCCAATGGCCTGGTGGTGTTTGATGGGGCCCTCCGACAGCGTGAGGTGTTGGGGCGCAACGAGGGTTTGATTGCCGACCATGTGACCGATGTCGCGCTCACACCCGGGGGCATGACTTTGGCCACGCCCGCCGGGATCACTTTTCTTACACCTACCGGCGCGCGCAGCATCTACGCGTTTCACGGCCTGGTAAACAATCACGTCTATACCCTGGGCGCAGAGGGCACGCGATTGCTGGTGGGAACGCTCGGCGGCCTCTCGGTTCTCAACGAGGGCCAAGTGCGCATGAACTACACCACGGCAAACTCCGGGCTAAAAGCTAACTGGATTACTGCGCTGGCGCAGGTCGGCGACGAGTGGTTTGTGGGAAGTTACGGTGGCGGGATTTTTCGCCTCGACGCCACCGGGCGCTGCGAGACGTTTCCCGACGCCACCGGGGCGTTCGTGGTGAACCCCAACGCCATGCTCGCCAGCGGCCAGCGCGTCTACGCCGGAACCCTGGAAAGAGGATTGTACGTTTACGACCGCGCCCTGGGACGCTGGAGCGACGTCACCGCGGCCCTGCCCTCGCCCAACGTCACGGCTTTCGCGGTCCACAACGGCTACCTGTACATCGGCACGGACAACGGCTTGATTCGCATTCTCGAGCAGAACTTGACTAGCCAGGGGCTGCGCCCTTGATATCCCGTGTAGGGCCGGGGCTTGCCCCGTGTAGAAACTCTAGCCCTCTCCCCCTTGGGGGAGAGGGTGGCCCGCCGCCGGCGTTTTCTTCAGCGGGGGCGGGCCGGGTGAGGGGGTCGCGAGCCTCCGCCCGTCCGTTTGCAGCTCCGTGTTTCACCGCACATGACGGAGTAACCTATGAAGCATATCTGCTGCTTACTGATCCTTCTCGTTCTCCTATCCACTGCCTCCTGGGGTTTTGGCGATGCCGGCGTCATCATTCCCACCGGGCAGGAACGGCCAGACCCTTCAATCCTATCGCTGGAGGAGATGCGCATAACCGTCTACATCGACAACGGCGATGCGCGCGTCTTCATCCAGCAGATTTACGGCAGCCATCAGGACGGCGTCCTGGAAGGCAATTACATTTTTGCCTTGCCCAGTCGCGCGGCGATCTCCGACTTTGCCGTGTGGGACGGCGTTACGCGCATTCCCGGCGTCATCCTGGAGCGGAAGCGCGCCGAGGAGATTTATAACGCCCTGAAATGGCAGTCGATCGATCCCGGCCTATTACAGATGGGCGAGCGCGGCGCGGAGGAGGCGCGGCGCAGTCAAGTGTTCAGCGCGCATATCGTTCCCATTCCGGCCTTCGGCACGAAACGCCTCGAGATCGAGTATCACGAGACCCTTCCGGTTGAAAACCTGCAATCGTTCTTCGCCGTGCCTTTGCACCCGGATGCCTACCAGGCTCAAACAGCGGCTCACCTCGACATCAACTTTGAGCTGCACACTCAGCACGCTATCCGCGACTTCCAGGTGATTGGCCAGACCTTTCCGCTGAAAATCACGGAACGCGGGCCCAACCTGGTGAAGGCAACGCTCGAAGCCAGCAACGCTCTGTTCAAGGAAGACTTTGCCGTGCGGTACGCATTTGACGAGGCCAAGGCCGATTCGCTCGAGGTCCTGACCTATCGCAACGCGCGCCCTCGCCAGCCCGATGCCGCGGACACGGCGCCTCCTCCGCCTAATACCAGCGAGCCGGGTTTTTTCGAGGCCTCGGCATTGTTCGCCTCTCACGGCCATGCGCCCGCCGCTGGCGACGCAACTTCAGCCGGGCCGCCGCGAACTATCCTGGTATTGTTCGACACCTCGCTCTCCATGCAATGGGAAAAGCTGGAGCGCAGCTACCTGGCCATGGAAACACTGCTCCGCTCGCTGCGGCCCGCCGACCGCTTCAATCTTCTCCTGTTCAATACGGAGCTGAGTTGGTTTGAAAAGCAGCCCCTGATGGCGGACAAGCCCGCGGTGGAGCGCGCTCTGGAATTTGTGCGGGCAAGCGGTTTGCGCGGCGGAACCAATCTTCAGCAGGCACTGGATGCCGCGCTCACGCAGGCAAAAAGCTCTACGGGTGAGAGTTACATCGTCCTTCTGAGCGATGGAGACGCCACGCGCGGCCTCATCGGCACGGGCCGGCTGGCCGCCTGGTATTCCCGAGAGTGGAAGTCCCTGCCCGAGGCCTCACGCCCCCGAACTTACACCTTCGGCGTGGGCGATGACGCGAACCAGGTTCTTCTCCGCCTGCTCGGCCAGAACCGTGGCCTGATGGAATGGGTTCGATCGACGGAGCCGATGGATTTCAAGCTGAATGCATTCATCGGCAAGATTGGGCGTGATCCCCTCTCGCGGCTCAAACTCACCTCTACGCCAGCGGCGAACTTCGATCTTGTTTATCCGCTCGAAGACGCAGTCTTCCCCGGCTCCGTCGCCGCCTGGATCGGGCAATACAAAAGGCCGTTGCCTTCCGCACAATTTGACGTTCAGGCCATCCGCGAGGGCGCAGCCGCGAAGATGCATTCGAGCGTGCCGCTCCCCCAAGAAAACCTGGAGCACCCGGACCTGCCGCGCACCTGGGCCAAGGCTCGCGTCGATGCGCTGCTGGCGAAGATCGAGCGCGAGGGTGAGGACCGCGCTTCCGTGGATGAAATCATCCGTCTGGCTCGCAAGTACAAGTTCGTCACGCCCTACACTTCGTTCTTAGCTGCGCCGCGCGCCCTGCTGCGCCCGCGCGTTATTCGGCCCGGCGATCCGGTCATTCGCGTGAAGACAGACCCCTCCATCACTTCCGTCGTCGCGCTTTTCCCCTTTGGCCTGATCAAAAATCTGCGTTACCTGCCGAGCGAGGACATGTGGCAAACCCGCTTCCTTGCTCCTGAGGACATGATCGACGGGACTTACCTGGTTCGCCTTATTCTGCGCGACCGCGAAGGGCACGTCTATCGCGAGTCGAAGACTTTCGTCATGGTGACGCAGCCGCCGGTAGTGCGGGTTCGCCTCGACAGGAAACGATTCCGGCGGGGCGAGTCCATTCCCTTGCGCGTCAGCGCTTCAGCGCGGACGCGCACCGTGCTCGCGCGGATGTATGGAGCCGAACCCGCTTATCTGACCTGGAACCAGGACGCAGGCGCTAACACCGGCAATCTGCTCGTCCCGGCGGACCTCCCCGCCGGCCCCTACACGCTGACGGTGACGGCGGAAGATATTGCCCACAACATCGGCAGCCAGGAGGTGACCATTGAAGTCCTACCGTAGCCTCCGTTCACGAATTCTGATGGCCCTCCCGGTCGTCGGCCTATTCATCGCCGGCCTGACGGCGCGTGGCAACCTCGTTGAATGGTTACAGAACCTCGAGGGGAGCGGCCGTTTTGAGGCGGTCTTCTTCCGCACCGTTTCACTGCTTGGCGGTCCCGTGACCGTTCGCCGCCTGCCGGCCGAGGCGCGCAACGCCTTGAACGACCTCGTCTCGAAATCCCCCAACGACGCCGAACTCTACCGCATGCGCGCTCGCGCCGACGAGGCGCAATTGGATTTCACTGCCGCGGAGGCGGACTGGCAAAGGTATGCCCAACTCGCCCCCGATAAGGTCGATGGCCAACTCCAGCTTGCCGACTTCTACCACCGGCGCCTGCGCCCGCTGGACGAGATCAAGGCGCTGGCCGCCGCGGCGCAGGGGCCTTCTTCGCCCGCGGATAAACTGCTGCATTCCAATCAGCAGCGGGCCTGGCAAACGTTCGAGCGCATCTTCCAGGTGATCCGCCTGCAAGCTTTGCCCGACACGCTTTCCCTCGAGCAATACAACGCTTGGCTGGCGCGCTATCCGAAGAACGCGGCAACCTATTCCCGCTTCTTTGATTTCCTTATCGCAGAGAAGAAATTCTCAGAGGCGGAGCGGCTCATTAGCCGGTACGAGAAGGGGTTTCCACGAGACAAGGTGTTCCCCATCGAAGCCCGCGCCACCCTGGCCTATAAGCGCGGCTCCACGGATGAGGCGCTGGCCCTCTACGACCGCAGTTTTCAGCCGCTCTGGTCGCCCGAGCTCGTCCAGGACTATTTCAATCTGCTCAAGGAAACCCACCGCTTGCGCGAATTCCTCAGTCGCGCCCGCGCTGCCGCCACAGCCGATCCGAGCGACGTGACCGCCGCCGCGCGCTTGTTCTATTACTACCATCAACAGGGCAATCTCGGCGAGGCACAGCGCGCACTGGTCGAGTATCGGCTGCGCATGGAGAAGACGAACGCTCCCTGGCAAGGTGACCAACTCTGGACGCTCTCCCGCCTCTTCGATGACATCCACGCGTATAACGACGCCGCGCGCGGCTATTACGCCCTCTACAGCCTGCCGGGCGTGGAGCCGGCGCTTCAGGAGAAAGCTCTGGCCGGAATCGCGAATCTTCTCCTGGCCGCCCCCGAACAGCCAATTGGCTTCGGCAGCAACTCAATTTCTTTCCTCCGCGACATCGGCGCCATGGATCCCTACCCAGGCTTCGTGAATGGGATCGTCTCCCTGCTGCTCAACTCCCAGTCGCCCGCCTTTCAATACTCGCAGGCGGAGGGGACCGCCGTCGCATATTTCCATCGCGCGCGGGCAGCGGACTTGATCGCGCTGTTCGATGAGCGCTTTCCGAAGTCGGGGGAGCGCAGCGAACTCCACGCCAGGCTGCTGGATGTTGGTGCTGTCTATGCGGTCGACGACGCCATCCTGCGCGGGGGCCGCCGGTTCCTTGATTCCTTCCCCAAGGCGCCCCAGCGCGTCCATGTGGCCATGTTGATGGCCGATTCTTTCGCGCGCAAGAACATGGTGAAGGAGGAACTCGCGCTCTACGACCAGCTTCTCAACGAGCTGGCCGCGCGCGCCGATCACGTCCCGCTCGGCGAGGGCGGCCGATCGGATGTTTCAGTGGTGCAACCGCCTTGGCCCCAGGGGCAACTCGCAAACGAACAGGCTGACACTGATGAACAATCCCCCTCCCCGAGCCAGTCTCCTGTCGCGGGTCGCAGCCTGGAAAGATTGGCTCGCCAGCGTATGCGCCGCCGGCTCGATGCCAGCAGGGGTCAGACGACACAGGGGGGAGCGGGTCAGGCACGTTCTGCGGAGTACTCTCAGGTGCTCGAACGCTACATTTCGCGTCTGGTCACTCTCGAGAGACCGCTCGAGGTACTTGATCTCTTCCGGCGCGAGATGGATCACAATCCCAACGATCCCGGCCTCTACGAGCGGCTGGCCACATTCCTCGCGCAGAACCGCATGGACGAGCGCATCGAGGCCGTTTACAAGAAGGCCATCCAGCAGTTTCCTGAGCGCTCCTGGTACCAAAAGCTGGCCCGCTGGTATTTGCGCCGACAGCAGAACCAGCAATTCGAAGAACTGACCCGACAGGTGATCCAGACCTTTTCCGGCACGGAGCTTGAGGAATACTTCCGGTCGGTTAGGTGGAGCGGACCGGTCATGCCCCCGATGTATGTGCAGTTGAACCTTTATGCCCGCCAGCGGTTTCCTCACAATCTCACGTTCGTGCGGAACCTGCTGGAAGCCTTCCGCTCCAAGCCGACCTACAACCCCCAGGCTTGGGAAGCCCTCATCCGGCAAAACTGGTTTTATGACGACAACCTGCGCTCCGAGTACTTTGCTTATTTGTCCAGCGAAGGCCGCCTCGATTCCGAGGTTCAGGCGGTGCGCGCCACAAATCCCCAGGCCGGTGGGGGGAAATGGAACGAGCTTACTCAGGCCAATCCCGCCGCCGCACAGTTCATCGCCGAAGCGGAGCTGTGGCGCTCGCACTTTGAAGACGCCGCGCCCGTGATCAAGGCACTCGCGGAGGTCTATCCAGCGGACCAGGAGATGGGCCGGCGCGCCTCCTCTGTCTTCCGATCGCTAGCGCCCTTCAATCCTCAATACACGGAGATCGCTGCGGGTATCGAAAACACGCTGTCGAAGTCCAGCCCGGGGGACCGCGAAATTCTCATCCGCATCGGCGACATCTACGCCGACCGCGAGATGTTCGCCAGGGCACGTCCGTATTGGAACCGCGTGCCGGAACTCGAGCCCGGCAACCCCGATGCGTTCCTGCAATCGGCGACGGTTTTTTGGGACTACTTCCTGTTCGGGGACACGTTGCGTGTGATCAATGACGCGCGCAAGAAATTCTCGAATCCCGCCCTGTTCGCTTACGAGGCGGGAGCCGTTTACGAAGGCCAGCGGGACTTTCCCCGGGCGGTCGATGAATACCTGAAGGGTGCGCTGGCTTCCGCGGAGGACTCCGCCGCCCGCAACCGCCTGTTGCGCCTGGTCAAGCGTTCGAGCTTGCGCGGGGCCATCGACCAGGCGACGCAGAAGGCCGCGAGCAGCGCCAACCCGGATTGGAATGCTGTCTCCCTGCGCATTGCCGTGCTGGAGGCGCTCAACCGGCGCGCCGATCTCGAAAGCTTTCTGACCCATCTGGCGCAGGACACTTCTTCGCTGGAACTTCTCGCGCAAATCCAGCCGCTGGCGGACCGCTACGGCTTCGACAACGTTCGCATCCTCACCCTCGAGCGGCAGATCGCTCTCATGACCGACCCGGTGGAGAAGCTGCAGCTCCGCCTGCAACTGGCTCGCTTCTATGAGTCGAAAAATCAGATGGAGCAAGCTCGCACGCTGATGGAGAGCCTCTATAGCGAGACCCCGCTGCTTCTCGGCGTGGTACGTTCCACCGTCGATTTCTACTGGCGTAACAAGATGTGGGACCCCGCCATCGACACTCTGCTGAAGGCGGCCAAGTCCGCCTACCCCGCCCTCGGCGAGCAGTTCACCTTCGAGGGGGCGCGCAAGGCAACCGAAGCCAAGGAATACGCGCGCGCCCGCGAATTGCTCACGGCGCTGCTCCAGAATCAGCCCTACAACGCCGAATATCTGGCGGCGGTGGCGGACACCTACGCTCGCCAAGGCGACGACAAATCTCTGCGCGGCTTTTACCTTGCCAGGATCCACGACTTCAGCGACTCCAATCTGCCTGCCGATGAGAAGACGGCTCGCATCGCCGCACTTCGCCGCGGCCTCATTCCGGCGCTCACACGACTGAAAGATTCGGCCGGGGCGGTCGACCAGTACATCGAAATCCTCAACAAGTATGCGGAGGACGAAGGGCTGGCCCAGGAGGCCGCAGCCTTCGCCGACCGCAACGGCCGGCGCAAGCAACTGCTCGACTACTACACCAAGGCCACCGCCGATTCACCCAAGGACTTCCGCTGGCCCATGGTCCTGGCACGAATCGAGACTTACTTCGAGGACTATTCCGGGGCCATCGCCTCCTACGTTCGAGCGCGCACCGTCCGGCCCGACCGCACGGACTTGCTGACGGCGCAGGCTAACCTGGAAGAGCGCTTGATGCGCTTCGACGACGCTCTGAAGAGCTACTCGCGCCTCTACGAGTTGGCTTACGAGAATCCAGCATGGATGGAGAAGATCGCGGAGCTAAATGCGCGTCAGGGCCAAACCGACGCGGCAGTCGCAGCGTTGAAGAAGGCCTTAATCGAAGGTCGGCCGGAAAAACCCGAGCCGTACTTCGCCGCCGCGGACCGCCTTACAGGCTGGAATATGCTCGAACAGGCTCGACAATTCGCGGAGCGCGGCGTCGCTCTCGCGGGCAAGGATCTGTTGATCCACCCCGCGGATACTAATGGCACGCTCACCTACGTGACGCTCCTGACGCGCCTGCGTGATTACAGCACGGCCTACGCGCGCCTCAGAGAGGCCGCGAAGGCGGCGCGGGACGCGCAAGTCCAACCGAATCTGAATCCGTTCCTCTCCGCCATGGGCGGCGTGGTGAAGGAATATTACACGCCTGAAGAAAACAGCGCCTTCGCCAAGTTCCTTCTCAAACAGAAGGAAGGGCTGGAAACGAACGATTTCATCGAGACGGTCATCCCCTTGGCGCAATACACAGGCCTGACGGACCTCGAGGCGCGTTGGCGGTATGAGGTGATGATGGCCAGCCCCGGCTCGCCCCAGGCCCAAGGCATGGAAACGCGCCTAGGTGTGTTGCAAAGGCAGCGCATGCGCTTCAACGAACTCGGAGCGCAGCTCGAAGCCTACTGGAACGTATTCCCCCAGAGGCCGGGCAAAGACTACATCCTCCAAAGGGCCGCGGACAGCTACGGTTCGGCAGGAAACACTGCTGCGGAACTACGAGTGCTTCAGGAGGCCTTCGATGGGGAGGGATTGCTTGGTCAGCATCTCTTCCGCTACCTCGAGCTGGTGTCGAGGACTTCACCTGAGCAGCTCGTAACCATCGCGGGAGGAGCGCGCGGAAATCCAGTGCGCGACGCAGCAGCAACCTCGGCGCTCGCGACGGGAAAGGTTGATCTGGCCCTCCGGGCCGTTGCCGCGCGCGGGGGCGGCCTGCCGCCCGTTTGGACGCGCGCCTACACGGGCCTGGTGGGCCTCTATTATTCCGAGCCCTCACCCGTCGTGAACTCTGCCTATCAGCAGGCTCTCGATACACGAACGATTGGCGACCGCGTCGCAAAGCCGGGGAACCGAGACGAAATGCTGGCCGGCAATATTTGGTTTTATTACGGCTCGCGATACGGGGAGTATCTTTCGATTACGCACCAGGGCAACCCCGAGGATTACCTGCCGGCCATGCTGGAGGGGACTCCAGCGAGTTCGGATGTCTACTTTACGCTCGCTGATTATTACCGTGACGCGGGCCAGCTCGAGAACGCCCTGGAGGATTTCGCGCACGTGTTGGAACTGAATTCCAGGCGTGCCGATGCCCACGACCGCAGGGCGCAGATCCTTTGGCAGCAGGGCAAGCAGGATAGCGCCGTCAAGGAATGGTCGTTGGCGCTCGCGGCCTTGCGTGCCCAAGAAGACAACAGCAAGGTTCCGCCCACTTTTTGGGCGAATCTTCGCAGCACACTCGAAAATATCGGCGAACGCAAGCTGCTCCCACAGTTGCGTGACGACGCCGACCGCGTCGTCCGGACCTACGTCCGCCGCAACGGCAGCTACCGCGCCGCTCCCATCCTGCGGGGCGCGCTGGCTGCGGCGGGAGATCCCGCGCAGGGGGCGGATTGGCTCGTGGACCTTTCTCGCGCCGCCCCATCCCCCATCGCTTTCCTCTCGGAGCTTGTCTCCGCCCCGTGGTTTCCCGCAGGCCACAAGGCGCCTCTCTATCAGAAGATCCTTGCCCTGGCGCAAGATCAAGTGACCAAGACCTTCGGCGCAGAGCACTCGACCGCGCTCGAGACCTTGCACGACTGGCAGCTTCGTTGGATCAATTTCCTGCTGGACAATCGCCGGGTTGCGGACGCACAGACCGCTTTCAACAATCTCCCGGAGGATTTCCGTGACCCGCTCCAGCCTGGAATCGCCTCCATCATGCTTCGCCTCGCGGCCCAGTCGAACGAACTCGATCAGCTCCTCCAGCAGTTTCAACAAGCCCCCGGGAAGGCTCCTGCCCTCGATGTCCTGCGTAATGCGGCGCGCAGTTGGGAGGAAAAAGATCCCCCCAACGCGCGCCGGCTCCTCGAATACGTTTACACGCGCCAAATCGACGAACACGATTTCGCGCCCGCAAATTTCCTGGGGCTTGCAGAAGTTCGACTACAACAGGGCGATCTGGCGCAGGCAGTGGCGCTGCTGCGGCGCATGAATCGCGTGGCGGGTGAGCCTTTTGAAAACCTGGCGGCTGCCGGGGACCTGCTCGTGAAGACGGCACACCCCCCAGAAGCAACGGAGTTTTACGCCCTGCGCGTGAAGGCTGTTCCCTGGGATGACGACGCCCGCCTGAAACTCGCCCAGGCGGAGGCGGCTGCAAATACGCAACGGAACGGCGCAATCCAATTGCTCATCTCTGTGGCGTCCTCTCCGAACGCTATCTATGCGAAGCGTGCCGCGGCTGCCGAATCCCTTGCGGCCCTCAAGGCTCCTGCGCCAAGCCTGGGCAGCGCCGAGCTCGAATGGTTGATTCGAGGTGGTCCAGTGGCTGCCGCTGAGTCGCCGGGCTTTTTCTATGCCCGCCTACGAGCCGCCAGGGAAGCCGCCGACGCGGCAACCCAAATCCGCCTCCTGCTCGAGGCGATCGCCCTTCGTCCCGAGGACTTCTCGCAGCGTTTCGCGGCGTCGCCGCCTGCCGCCGCCAATCCCGAGAACGTATCGCCGCGCATTCTGCTCGCTCAGGCGACGGCTGCGACCAACCAGAATGAGCTCGCGGTTTCAGCCCTAACGCCGCTGATCGATCAGAGGATCATGGTAAGTCCGCCGCCCGAATCGCCGATGAACGAAGCCGCTGGGGAAGAAATCGAACGGGCCGGATTTCGTGAGGGGATGTGGAAATCATTCCTTGCCGGTCAGGAGTTGAGCGCCAGCCAAAAATCGGTGATTGCTGCCCAAATGGCAAGCGCCTTTCAGAAGCTCGCGCGGCTCCGGGAAGCCGCACAACTCTGGAAGGTGGCCTCCACGCTCGCCACGGACGATTCCCTTCGCTCACAGGCAACCCATGAACTCGAACAAGTGCGGGCCCAAATGAAGCTCGAGCAGGCCGACCGAGAACGACGGCCGGTGATCACCGAGCATCTCGAGCAGAACGGTCTGGTCAGGCCACGCCTTGTACCGCTCAAAGGAGAGGCTAGCCCTCTCCCCCTTGGGGGAGAGGGTGGCCCGCCGCCGGCGCTTTCTTCAGCCGGGGCGGGCCGGGTGAGGGGGTCGCGAGCCTGCTTCGCTGAAAGTGTAGGAGGAGGTGCAGGGCAATGAGGAAACTCCCGCTTTCGATTCTCTGCTTCCTAAGTATCTCCCTCGCCATGGCGCCACCCGGCCGGGGACCCAAGCCATCTTCCTCCAGCCTCGCCGCCTTCATGCCGACGGGTTCGCTGCTCTTTGTGGAGTCAGTCAACTTCGCCACGCTGGTCCACGACTGGGAAAACTCGAAGGAAAAACAGAAGTGGCTCGAGAGCGATAATTACCAGGTCTTCTCGCGCTCACGTCTCTTTCTGCGCCTTCAGGAAGCGCAGCGGCAATTCGCCGTCGCCGCGGGCGCCCCACCGGACATGGCCTTGCTGGATGGGGTGGCGGGCGCACAATCGGCGCTGGCGCTCTATGACATCGGCAACCTGGAATTCCTCTACATCACCCGGATGCCGTCAGCACGCGCCATGCAGAATGTTCTATGGACGAACCGGGAAAAGTTCGAGCCTCGCAAGGCGGCGGACATTCCTTATTACGTTCGGACCGAACCGGAGAAGAACCGCTTGGTGGCCTTTGCCACCGCGGGCGACTGCCTGCTGCTGGCCACCCGCGAGGACCTGATGGCCGGCGCGCTGGCGTTGCTTTCCGGCAAGTCCCAACCCACGCTCCAGGATGAGAATTGGTATAAGAGCGCGGTTTCGGCGGCGGGGCCGCGTACCGTATGGTACGGGGCGGGGCCGGCCGGCGATCTTCGCCTGGTTTTGAACCTGCCGCTGTTAGTGAAGTCGCCGCACTTCCGCAGTTACTGGATTCAACGCAACATTACGGCACTGAAGCAATACTCAGCCGAAGTCGCGGACATCCATCGCTCGGAGACGGAAATTCGGGAAGAGCGCGTCCTGCTCAAAGCTAACCCACCCGGAGACACAGAGCAGCGCGCCAGCGCAAGCACCGCCCCCATTGCCGAACTTCTCGGCATGGTCCCGGCACAGGAAGGCATTTACCTCGCCTGGCGAGCTCCCTCCGCCGACACGGTGCTTGACCTCGTGCAGCAAAAGGTCTTGATGCCCCACGCAGGACCGGGCGTGGCTTCCCAGATCGCGCCGGGCGTCACCTTGACGGAAGGCCAAACCGGCAGCGAGAGCGACCTCGAGACGCGCATTGACGTTCCCCCGCTCCAGGGAACAACCGGAGCCCCAGGGGCCGAAGCACTCAAGAAACTTCTGAATGCGGTTCCGCTCGAGGCCGTACTGGAGTTTCATTCGCTCCAGAATACCAGGCAGTCGGCCTTTATCGAACCTCACTCCGCCGTCCTCATTCGCAGCTCAGCGAACTGGGATTCGGAGGCCACGCGCAACGCCCTCCGCGCGGCGATCATGGATCTTTGGACAACTTCACAAATCGGCGTGAGCTGGGTGGCGAGGCACGAGGGCAATGCTGACTACTATCAACTCGATGGATTGGCTCCACTCGCCGTCGCTACCAAGGGACCGATTCTCCTGCTGGCAAGCTCCGTCGAAACGCTGAAGTCCCTGCTGGCGAACTCTCCGGGTCCCGAGGTGGGTCCGAACGTGGTTTATGCCGCGGGCTTTCGCCATTCTGCCGAGCGCCACAACATCGTGAAGATGATGCGGCTGATTGAAATGCCGCTGCCACAACAGTACGGAGGCATGGCGGGCGAGGAGGGGCGCACGCCATCCTTCTTTTCCGAGAACCTCGCGAGCCTTAGTCAGTCGCTGGAGAGCATAGAGTCAGAGTCGCTCGTGGTGGAAGACCGCGGCCCACAGTTGCACCAGACGGTCACTTATCGGTTGAAGAAATGAGCCGTTCCCTGAACCTGGTTTTGGCTTACATGCTCGTGGCTTCCTCATTGGCCGCGGCCTCGCTCTACGACCAGTCCGTCGCCCGGCTGCTGGCAGAGCACTACCATTCTAGCGACCTGTCGTACATCCTGATCGACGCCAACACGCACCGCCTGATTGCCTCCCGCTGGGACCAGATAGCGGAACCCGTGCCCGTCGGCTCTCTCGTGAAGCCGTTCGTCGCCCTGGCCTACGGGCAGAAACACAATTTCCGCTATCCCACTTATTTTTGCCACGGCTCGGCCGACGGCTGCTGGCTTGCGCGTGGGCATGGAAAGGTGGACATCAGAACAGCTATCGCCTATTCCTGTAATGCCTATTTCCTGAACCTAGCCTCCTCATTAAAAGCTGAGGACGTGGACTTGATGGCCCAGCGTTACGGCCTTGCCATTGGGAAAGCACCGCTTGACACAGCGGAGATGATCGGCCTCGGTGGGGCTTGGCGCATGGCACCCCAGGAACTCTTGCACGCTTACCTTCTTCTCACCGCCGTACCACAACCCCCCGGCGCTGCCGAGCTACTGCGTGGGATGGCGCTCTGCGCCAAGTTCGGGACCGCGGAGGCCGTCGGCCGTAATCTCCGCGGACTTGCCGCCCTCGCCAAGACAGGCACTGCCCCCTGTGTCCACGAACCCCGAGCGCCCGGCGACGGCTATGTCGTGATGTTCTACCCGGCGGACCAGCCTCGCCTGGCGTTGCTCGTCCGCGTGCACGGCGTTCCCGGCGCCCGCGCTGCCGAAATCGGAGGCCGCATGTTGAACAGCGTGGTCAACGGCCAATAGGAGAATCGCATCCGCACACGATTTGCCCAATCCGCATTCGCGCTCATTTTGCTGGCGCCTTGCGTCTGTGCCGCCAGGGGGCTGCGGATCGGCGTCTTTGGCCTCTTTCATCCTGAGCGGGTGGTGATTTCCGCCTTGCCCGCGCAAACGGTGATTGTCACCGCTGGTACACAGCAAATCGTCGTTTCGGATGGTGGAGGAGCCTTTTTGTATCTGGAAGGGAACCAAGTACGTGTTCGATTCAATGATGAGAGCCTCGTGGCCTCTGAAGTAGACGTGGCAGATCGAATGGGAAGAGGCACAGATTTCCTATTATCAATTCCCGGCAAGGTCACGCGCCGCTTTCGCGGCAAGCTTGCAGTGAAGTGTCAGATCAACGAACTGGAAGCTGTGGTGGAAATGGACCTGGAGACGGCCGTCGCCTCAGCGGTGGCCGCGGAGAGCGTGCCCGGGGCTCCTCTCGAGGCTTTGAAAGCCCAGGCGGTTGCCACGCGTTCGTATTATCTGGCTTCGCAATTGCGCCACGGACAGTTTGATTTCTGCGACACGACTCATTGCCAGTTCCTTCGCGAAGCGCCTTCTCCACATTCCCTCGCTGCCCAGGCCACCGCGGCCACGCACGGCCTTGTCCTCTTGTACGAGGGCACGACCATCCCGGCCCTGTTCACCGGGAGCTGCGGCGGAAGGACCCGGACTCTTGCGGAGATTGGTCTCGCGCCGGGTCCCTACCCCTATTTCTCCGTGCCCTGCAATTACTGCCTGCACCACGCCCCGCATTGGTTGGCGCGACTCGACCCCAAAGAAGCCGCCGAGCTCGCAAGCCACTCTGAAGGAAGCCGGTTGAGGCTCGGCCGCATCTTGGGTTGGGACGCTGTACCCGGCAACAACTACGAATTGCAACGCGAGGGTGACGTCGTGGTGGTGGAAGGCCGCGGTAAGGGTCATGGCGTGGGCCTCTGCCAATTAGGCACGGCTTGGATGGCCAAGCAGGGATACGGCTTCCAGGAAATTCTCGCCCATTATTATCCGAACACTGTAGTGGGAACGCCGAGCAACTGAGCCGTCGGAATTCAATCCCGGTATGCTGGTTCATTAGTGTACTGCCCTTGCATCGTACTGTTGCGAAGTTCAGGCTTCCCTTCAAATGCGAATTGTGGGAGTATTTAGGTTCGCAACGTGAACCTCCTGTCCCCTCCCAAACTTGAGTGGGCGTTTCAAAACCGAAGGGACGACGGGGAATTGATACTTGGCCTCTGTCAATAGCCTGACAATCAAAGAAGTCTTCGACTTGGTGCGTGCTGACCTCGAGAAGGTGGAAGAGGAGTTTCGCCTGCAGAGCATCTCCAGCGTTCAGCCCATCACCGAGATCGGCCAATACCTTCGAGGCAGCGGGGGCAAAAGACTGCGCCCCGCCCTGGTGCTGCTCTCCTCCAAACTGTGTGGTTTTGAGGGGCCGGCTGCGATTCGGCTCGGGACCGTGGTCGAACTCATCCACACCGCCACGCTCGTTCACGACGACGTGATTGACGAGGCGGACACGCGCCGGGGACGACCTTCCACAAATTCCCGCTGGGGCAACCACTTGAGTGTGCTGGCCGGGGATTGGCTTTACATGCAGGCCTTTAACATTGCCCTGGCGGAGCGCAACTTCAAGATACTTGACCTCTGCATCGCCTTAACGCAGGCCATGGTCGAGGGCGAGTTGCTGCAACTCACTTGGCAGAGAAGGATTGACGTCCCCGAAGATGTCTATTTCGAGTTGACTTACCGCAAGACTGCTTGCCTGTTTTCCGTTTCTCTCCGATTGGGTGCGGTACTGGCAGGAAGGAGCGAGGAGGAGGAAAGACAGTTAGGTGCTTATGGCCACAATTTTGGCTTGTCCTTCCAGCTTATCGATGACGTACTCGATTTTACTTCCTCCGAGGAGATATTAGGAAAGCCTATCGGCAATGACCTTCGCGAAGGCAAGGTCACGTTACCGCTGATCTATCTCCTGCAACGCTGTGGACACGAGGAGGCTCAGAAAGTGAGGTCTGTGCTCGAAGATGGCGGCTTCAACTCGGCAGGATTTAGTGAGATTCTAGACCTGATCGACCGGTATAACACCTTGCAGGCCGCGAGAGAAAAGGCCCAGGAATTTGCTCAGAAGGCCAAACGCTGTCTGGAGACGTTCCCGGACACGCCTTACAAGGATGCCCTGCGATCCCTGCCTGACTTCATGCTGGATCGCGAGTTCTAAGGACACCTTCTTACCCCGGCATGAAGCACCGCCACGAAACCGAAATCAAGTTGCTGGCTCGTGACCGCAAACAGTTGGGGAAAGGCCTGTCTCATCTGGGCTTCAAGGTTTTGAAGGCACGGCACTTTGAGAGCAATTACCTTTTCGACTTCCCGGACCTTCGGCTTCGCAGGTCTCGCTGTCTTCTCCGATTGCGTTTCGCTCACGGCGAAGACCGGTTGACGTTCAAGGGGCCATCGCTCCGCCAGCGTTGGTACGAAACCAGACGCGAAATCGAAACCCGAGTCGAAGACGGAGTGCTCCTGCGCGAGATTCTGAAGAACCTGGGGTTGAAGCAAGTATTCATTTATGAAAAGTACCGGACCATCTATGCCGAAGGTAACAAAGCAGACTTTCATGGACTGCCCCAGGTAGCGTACGACGAGACGCCCATAGGCAACTACCTCGAGCTTGAAGGGCCGGAGAAATGGATCGACGAGGTTGCGACCCGGCTTGGATATTCGCGCCAGGATTACATCACCAGCAGCTATTTGGCTCTTTACTGTCAGAAGTGCCAGGAAGAAGGCAAGACCCCAGGTAATATGGTTTTGAAGGGGCGCAAATCGCGATAGTGTCCTAGTATGGGATGTAGGGCCGGTCCCGCAAGGCGGGACCGGCCAGGCCGCCCCGTCCCGTCCCGCCATGGCGGGAGAGGGGCGGCCCTACAGTCGAATTGGGACACTACCAAATCGCGATTGGGTTTCGTTGCCACCTGAGTTATAATAGGTTTGATTGGTGCGCCGCTGACATTGGGTGGGCGGGCGAGGAGGATGTGTTATGGAGGGTTTGTTTCAGCCAACCCATTTGATTTTCATATTGCTCATTGTGTTGATCCTGTTCGGACCAGGAAAGTTGCCGGAACTCGGAAAGGGCTTGGGGAAGGGAATTCGCGAGTTCAAGGATGCCATCAAAGGCGGCATGGAGGGGAGCTCGGAAAAGAAAGAGGAAGAGAAGAAGCCCTAAGCCGTCCTCCGCATTTCCACTCTTGCGAAGATCTTTCTCTGCCCCTGTCCTTCATTGTTCAACGGCAAGCTCAGCAAAAGCGAGAATCCCAAAGGGTGGTACGGATCGCATAATCCTCGGTAGCTCAATGGTAGAGCGTTCGGCTGTTAACCGAAGGGTTCCAGGTTCGAGTCCTGGCCGAGGAGCCAACACAACAAAGAACTTAGCCCCAAGACACGGAATCGAAAAAGTACCAAATCGTACCACCTAGACCCCCAATAGCATCTTGACCACTCCGCTGTTGGCCTCACGATGAGCCGGGGTCAAGTCCGGGTCAAGGCCGTAAATCTCCGCTGTTGTTCTAACGTTGGCGTGCCGCATAAGTTCTTTTTGAACTTCCAGCGAAGTACCGCACCGTTTCAGGCTTGCGCGGTAAGTGTGCCGAAACGTGTGCCAGCCCACCTTGCTGATTTCCGCCTTCGTCGCCGCTGGCTGAATGTAATCCTTGAGGACCATTCCCTGCCAACGGGCCTTGCCGGTATCCCCGGCAAAAACATAATCTGACTCGGCGGTGTAATGCGCCTTTCTGCGCCAATCGAGCAAAGCTGTAGCAAGCCCTGGATCAAGTGGCACGGGCTTTTCTGAGGCTTCGGTTTTTGTCGCATCTTCTCTGCCCGCCACCACACTGCGTTTAACGTCGATTGCAAGGTTCTGCCACTTGATATCGCCCCACTTCAACCCGACGATTTCGCAGACCCGCAGTCCGGTGCATCCTGCCACTAAGACCATAGTCCGGTAGGGGTCATTCAGTTTGTCCAACAAAGCCCGGAACTGTTCCGGTGTGAGCACGCGCGGGATTTTGAGCCGTCTGGTGCTCTGCCGAACTAGCTGAATGGGGTTATGGTCAACCAACTTCCAGCGCCAAGCCCATTGATAGAGCAAGTAGAGAGCGTTCCTGATGTGGGCCTTGGTCTTTGGTGCAAGAGGCTTCTCTGTCTTCTTGCCTCGCAGGGATTCAAGCCAATCCATGACCGACATGGGGTCAACTCGGTCTAGAAACATGTCGCCCCACCGTGGCCGGATGTAGGCTTCAAAATAGGTGCGGTACTCAGACTGCGTTTGGAATCGCCTTTCTTTCGGCAATTCCTCTTTCACGAAGCGATCTATCAAACCACCCACCGTAACCGAGTGAAATTGCTGCTGCGGATTCTGCGCGTTAACCTCAATGCGAAGATGCTCGACAGCCCTTTCCGCATCGGCCTTCGTAGGGAGTTTTTCAACCGTTCCGACCAACACTGACTTTCGCCTTCCGTTCTCGAAATAGCGAAACTGCCAAACGTCTGGCCCCTTGTTCCGCTTGCGAATTCTCAAATCTCCGTACTGGTATCGTGCCTGCATGGTTCCTCCAATCAGAATGAAGTTGCCGTGCGGCACGCTTGGCTGCCTGATTGTAGCCTTGAGTTGATCCAGGCGTCCAGCGCAGATACGCGATACCGCCAGAACTTCCCCACCTTGAGCGCAGGGACCTCTCCCCGTTTCGCCATCCGTTCAAGCACTTTCGGATGAATCCTCAGAACCCGTGACGCTTCCTTGCTGGTAAGAAGTATTTCAATTCCTTCTGCCATGCAGCTTAGAACCTCCCAGGGACCTGCCCCAGCTCTCGTTTGGGACCTGGTCCTGCCGTGACCTCACCCAGCCTGCGGTGTCCGCACTCACGACCCGCAGCAGGCCACCCGCTTGGCCCGCAAGATCGAGGCTTGCGAGTATTGCCCGATCATAGGGATTGATAAGTCGAACTTTTTTTTCTGTCAAATGACGACAACGGAGGTTCTCCGTCCGACCAGGAAACGCAGGTCCAACGTCTGCGTTTGGAGACACGAATCACCACGATGTCTATAACTTAGCGTGATCCCAAGGCAAGACTTCTGAGGATTTTTCTTGTTAGGAGGGTGCCTCACCGAAAAATGATGTGTCTGGATGGCAACCCTTGGAATCTGCAAATGAGGCAGGGCCGCAACTGTAATCGCTGCAACGGGCTACTTCGTGTAGGACGGGTCAGTCCCGAGGGTGGCACTTCAGACTTGCAAATGGTTGCAAGAACTAATTCACACCCTATTGAGAAACCATTGGACCAGTGAAAAATATTTGGTACTGATCGTGCGTCCGCCGCAGCCATCCCACCCATGAGGAATAGGTGTGTCGGGGTGGATGGCGCGCGAGTACCGCCTTGCCCGTAAGTGGCCCGCTGACAAGCAGCGGCACCTTCATGCACGCCACATCCGCCGCCAGCGGAGCGTCACTTGGCAGTGTCAGGACTGCGCGACGGCAGTGCGGCGCTGCGCGCCGGGTGCAGGGGTGACACGTCACCCCCCGCAGGGTGCTGTATGGGAACTTATGTTTCCATATGGGAACTTCTTGAAAATTCAGCGCCTAACGCTGAATCGCTTCCTGCGAGGCGCTGAGCAGCAATCAAATGTTCCCGTATGGGAACCTCTTGATTTTATTGGGTGAAGTCAATGGCGGCACTTTGGACGAAATCCACGAGCACGAAAGTTACCCACCAGGAGTACACCAGGTTTGAAGCCCTTGCGGGGCCGGAGAGAGAGCAAGAAGCGGCCTAGCCACTGGTATCGGCGTGGCTCATGAGACGGTATTTCCCGAAAACTCTTGTTTCCAAACGCGGATCAGTGGCTTGATTGTAATGCAGCCTGCCTTGATGCCCTGGTCCCATGCTCGCTCGGGCACAATATTCCGAGAATGTTCCAGGACAACGCGTGACCAGTCGGCACAATCAACGAATGGTTTTCCAAGATCGTTCACTTCCGTCGCACAGAGGAATCCCAAGTAGACCAGCACGACCGGAACACCCATTGATGCGAGCTTCCATGCCCAAGCAAACCGGTTCGCTAATTGATAATGCGAACCACGCGAGAGGTTCCAGCCTGCCATCGCTTTGTTCAGCCCTGCCGACGCAGCACCTATAGCGCGGCCAATCTGCTTGTGATTCGCAATGAACCCGGGGGACGCATCCTTATCAAGAGTTTTACCATATCTTTTCAGTTCCGCGTCGTGGGCTTTAGCCTCGACAAGAAGCAGACCGTCTTTCCCCCCGATTGTGCAGGTGCTCGCGATGTCCCAGTTCGGAGTGTTCGCTCGTTTTCGTGCGGCCAGCCACCAGCTTGTAACATTCTCGCGTTGGTCATCGGAAAGGAAGCCCGTCGACTCTCCGAGTTTTGCTTCCTTGATGGGATTCTTGTCCCACTCGCGATTGGCCTTGCGCACCGGTAATCCCTGGGGCATCCAGAAGTCCTTTGCCTCGACATGAATGCCAGGCAGCCCGACAAGTTTGGTTAACTTGTCGGCGACGATTGTTCGATCTCCTTCCATGAAGAGCAAGCAACGAGGGAAGCTACCACGTCTGCGATTTTTCGGTAACGCGTCAAGCCATTCCATGCCTCAGCCTCCTCGGACGGTCCCTATTTGATAGCCGTTGCAGCAGTGACGTCAGAATCTTCGATCAATTCAAGCGCTGAACTATCAGCTTGTGGGTCTTGCACAACTCTGTTTGCCACGTTTGTGATTGCCCTTTCAAAGATATTTCGCACAAGCCGCGCGTTTCCGAACCTCGAATCACGGTTCTGATAAGCAACATGAAAATAAGCCGAGAGTTTGACTTGTGCAGGCTCGCTCAGCTTGTAATCAGATTCCATGCAGAGGCGCAGGAAAATTTCCATTAGCTCCTCGGGCGCATAATCCGGGAAACTTAGGGATTTGTTGAAGCGAGACTGAAGCCCTGGGTTGGCGTCGAGAAAGCGGTTCATCTCAACCGGATAACCCGCCGCTATGACCACAAGGTCCTGACGGTTATCCTCCATGAATTTCAGCAACGTTTCGATCGCTTCATTGCCGAAATCCTGCGGATCATCACTGCGTTTGAGTGCGTAAGCCTCATCAATGAAGAGGATTCCTCCGAGCGCTTTCTCGGCCACAGATCTGACCTTCAGAGCAGTCTGCCCGACATAACCCGCGACCAGATCCGAACGATCCGTCTCAACTAGATGCCCTTTGCTGACGACCCCGAGTGCCTTGTAAATCTTCGAGAGCAGCCGGGCGACAGTAGTCTTGCCCGTACCAGGGTTACCGTGAAAAACCATATGCAGAGAGATTTCCGGAGACTTCAGACCCTTTGCACGACGCAGTTGCTGGACTCTTATGTAGTTGGTTAGCTCTGCCACATCCTCCTTAACATCTTTAAGTCCTATCAGACTCTTTAACTCCGCAATCAAAATTTCCGTGGAAGGTGTGGACTCCGCTGCCTGGTGGGTTGTGGTCTGACCCGTTTTGTCAATCCCCTTGCCCCCGTTTGCAGACTGTTGGCCCTTCGACTCTGGAGTGACCGGCACCTGTGAGTACTCGTTCACGTCATCGAGGTCTTTTGACTCTTGCAGGAGCCTCTCGTAATCGTCAAACACCTGCTGGCTTTCTTGTGATGGCGGACCATCCGCGTTCAAGAATTGGAATGCTACGCGTCGCAGCAGATTCTTGGCCGGGTCGGTATATTTGGTACCGAAAGCCTGGTCGTAGTTTTGCAGAATGGCAATAGTCGCTGGTCTTGCCAGCCCGACGGTGTTCCACTGTTTCTCAATATCATCCTTCAGTTTGACCAAATCTTCGTCTATTTGTGGTTTCCGCGTTCTGCATTGCAACACTGGTATATCATCCACTTTATCGTAGATTGCACATATCATTGCATTCAAATCCTGCTGAATGAATTTACAAAATACAAAGGCGATCTTCGTGCGCATTTCGGAAACGTGTCGATCAGCTCGGGTGAAATTTATGACGAGTGCAAGAACGGCACTTTCCAAAAGCGGTTCTAGCTTGTGCGGTTGCTGCTTGCCCTCTGGCCCGGAGACCGGTAGGCTCTGGACAAAAATAAATAAATCATTTCCTACTTCTCCCCACGCCTCATTTTTCATTTGCATGGAGCCCAGTGAATCTCCTTCTTTCGGTTGCGCGGACCCGTATAAAACACTGTACTAGGGCCAGAAGATTCTGAACAACAGAAACATCCCGGAAAGGAAACACCCTCCGGCAGCCAGGTGGCCGATCCAAAACCAAGGAGGAAGTGCTCTTCCGGTCAGCCGATCATCGAACATACCAAGAACTGAGCTGGCCGCCTCGTAAGCTTTGTACAGGCACGCTGGATCATCTGAGTCTTCACCCCCAATCAGCTTGACGTGCATCTGATGGTTGTAACTCAGAACGTCGCGTCCCATCCGGCCCGATGCTCGACGCTGGTTACTTCCCTGCCGTACTTGCCTTCGTAGGTTTTGCAAGTCTGATGGCACACGCTGGCCGGCGCAGGCCCCCGATCTTTGGGGCCTGCGCGTTCCCGAAGGGACTTTTGGGTTTGACGGCTCATCCCAGTCGCCTCTTAGAACGGCACACCGCCCGAAAGTATACCACCCAATGTGATGGGCGGGATGTAGTTCATCGGGGCGTTGCCATTCATGACTCCGCGTTGCCGCATTTAGCGGAAGTAGAGGTATAATGACATTCGAGTCTAAGGGGCTTTGGGACGAGACTACGGTGGAGCGAGCTGGAGTAATGACATGAGTATACAAATCGAGCTCAAGCCCGAGATCGAGGCCGAGTTGAAGGCTCGGGCACACAAAAGCGGACTTCCCCTGAGCCAATACGTGCAGCGCATTCTGGAGCAGCATGTGCCGGGGCAACCTGTGGAGTCTGCTATGACCCCCGAGGAGAGGGCAAAGGCCTTCCAGGATTGGTGCTTTCCCTACCGCCGCAATATGCCTCTTTCCGACGACGCAATCAGCCGGGAACCCTTCTATCGAATGGGTTACGAATAGGGAGTGCAGCAATGACGATCAAACTCAAACCCGAACAGGAACGGATCATTCAAGCGGAGATCGAGAGCGGTAACTTCCACAGCGCCGATGAGGTGCTCGATCACGCCTTGGCCGCATTGAAAGAGAGAAAGCACAACCGCCAGGGCAGAACGCGACGGAAGAATCTGGCGCAATTCCTGATTGACTCTCCACTGGGTGGCGCAGAGTTGAACCTGGAGAGACAAAAGGACTACGGCAGCCCCATTGAGTTATGATCTCCCATGCTCTCAAGTATGACCGTAAGAGGGAAAGGCAATGACGACTAACCGAATCCAGATCAACCCGGCGGTGATGATGGGCAAACCGGTGATTCAGGGGACGCGAATCACCGTCGAGTTGATCCTGCACAAGCTTGCCGAGGGAGCGACCGAAGGCGAGCTACTCGAAGATTATCCGCACCTAGCGCCCGAGGACATCCGGGCGGCGATCGCTTACGGTGCGGCGAGCGTGGCCCACGAGGAAGTGGTGCTGCTCTCGGACGCTCCGGTTGGGCACTAATCCCGAAGCATGAATTTCCTGGCCGACGAGAGCTGTGCGAGACCGGTAATTCAAGCTCTGCGCGAGGCAGGGCACGATGTCGTCGCGATTGCCGAAGTTGCCAAAGGCACAGTGGACGAACTGGTGATGGCGCGCGCGTTCGGCGAGCGGCGCATCCTCATTACGGAAGACCCCGATTTCGGCGAATTGGTGTACGCGCGAGGGTACTCCTCAGCAGGAGTCATCCTAGTGAGGTTCCCAAGTCGCGTGCGCCGGGCCAAGCCGCCGTCTGTCGTTGAAGCAGTGGCCAAGCTTGGCGCGCGGCTCTCGGACGCTTTCACGGTAGTGGAACCGGGACGGGTGCGCCTCGCGAGCCGTCCACCAAGATAGCGAGCAAACGAGTACCAAACCGGTACCACTTCATTGTTTTTGCCGTGCTTTTTGGTACTTGTACGTAGCCAAGCGTGCCGCAAAATCAATGAGATACCCTAGCTGATGTTGCCTGTTAACCGAAGGGTTCCAGGTTCGAGTCCTGGCCGAGGAGCCAACTTTCTTCACACTGGCTGTTAATTCGTCAGCCGACGAATTCCAGGTTCGAGTCCTGGCCGAGGAGCCAATCCTTACTCAGTCACACCTGCTTTGCCGACCGTGGCGAAAATCTCAATTCAGAGGGATCGGAAAGCAGGATTTTCAGCGAAAAAATACTCTGACCGACGGCACGCGGTGGTCAAGGTGCGTGCTTCTTCCCGGGCACCTGATCCTGAACCACCGCGAAGGTCGCCAGAGAGGTCACGAACTTCTTTATGCCTACGCTGTGAAAGTACACCATGGTTTGATCGCGGTCGCTTTCGAGGACCGCGCCCCAACCGTACCTGAAATGGCGGACAGACTGGCCGGATTTTAGTTTCATAGGCTCCTCTCTCCACCTGGCTATCTAATCTCATCCCTGGTACTGCTGCCTGCCAGGGCGGCGTAAATCGGCCTAGGGCCCAGCGCTGCCTCGGGGGACTGGGCGTTCCGAAAGTCGTCGCGGCCGAGGCCGACCTAAACGCATCTGCGTGGCACTACAGTACCCTAATAATCGCGCCTGCGGTATGAGCCATCCCGGCCGCCACCACCGCGTGGTCGCGAGAAGTCCGTGCGCTGGGGGCGAGCTTCGTTGACGGTCAAAGGACGGCCCTCGAGGGCCTGTCCGTTCAAGCCGGTGATCGCCTTTTGAAGGTCCTGGCCTTCGGCGAGCTCGACAAATCCGAATCCTCGCGGGGCGCCTGACAGCTTGTCGCGAATCACCACTGCCGAAGCCACTTGATAGCCCGCATTGGTCACAAAATCGGTGAGACTACCGTCGGTGGCGCTGTGGGGAAGATTACCTACGAAAAGTTTTGTTGCCATCTGTTCCTCCAAGTTGGGGCGGCCCTTGGGGTCCGCCCGGTTAACCTAACACTGATTCATTGAGATCTTTTCCTTAGGGGACTTGGTGCTTTCCGACTACAGCGTGCGTTCAACTGTTGTCAGCCACGCTACCACAAGTGTCTCGGCCCGGCGACCGACGACACGATGCTGTCCTCTTTCTTCTTTGCCTGCGGCTTACGCGGGTAGTGCCGTTCCAGGTATTCCCGGATGTCATGCTCCCCGATACTCAGACGGGCCTCAGTGGGAGATTCGAGCGTTTCCCCTCCTAGTTCCTTCGCCAACCGCGCAAAGCATATGCCTGGGCCATCCTGGAGTTTCAGGCAATCCGGGCGAAACGCTTCGAATTGAACGTTGACCGTGAAATCGCGTGCCTCATGGGGCGTGTCAATCACGTGAAAAGTATAGATTCGAGAACTGGCTGCGCTGTCGAAACCGACATATTGGATATACATTTCAAAATCCTCATATTGGCCCTGCGAGCGCTGGTCATACTTAACAACGCTGGCAGCGCCGATCCGCTCAACCGTCAACGGCAAGATCCTGGCTCTTCTTCTCCGGGACCCAGCACTGGTCGTGTTTGATTTCTTGTTTCCAGGGCCTTTCGCGCTTCTCGAGTTTGCTTCTGCCGGAGAATCTTTTGCCGGCGTTCCCGACCAAACCTGGATTTGTCACCATTTCTTTCCGACATAATTCCCTCTCTTGTGAGCCCTCTGCTTTGGTTTCAGACGCATAACCCAATAATGTCGTTTCGTCTTCGCCGAACTGGAGAGCAGACCTGGCCGCTCCCACCGATCCAGGTGCCTCGTTGTTTCAGGCTGTTGCGCGAGCGACGATCATGTGGAAGGTCGAGTTGGCAACCTCATAAGTTTGAATATGAAGAGCCCCTTCAAGCACTTTTGCCAAAGCCTTCAGCACTTCCGGATAGGTTGCGCGGTTATATGCTTCCGCGTCCTCTTTCCGATCCCACAAACTAATTGCAACGGCTCCCCCTCCCTCGGAGGCTATCAAGGTGATTTCGCCTTGAAAACCTTTCTGTTTTCGAAGCACTGGAATGATTTCCTTCTCCATCGTCCGGCTAAACTCCCCAACGCCATTTGGCTTCAAATGCAGGGATATATGTCGAGCGAACATGGCAACCTCCTCGGCTGTCTTCTAAGAGGTAAGGCCGCAGATAACCCGACTTAGTTCAGGAGACCTGGAGAGTGTCTAGGAGAGGCCCATCTCATTAACCATACTGATTGAATTAACTTTACTTGTCAAGCTCATTATGCGAGATTCTAACTTAAGAGGGTTAGGTGAACTACGTTTAGTTAATCTTGGGGAGGGATCCCATGGACCTACCTTTAGTTATCAGGCAACGACTCGAACAACTAGGACATGAACAGAGAGACTTGGCGGTTGCTGCCCAGGTCACGGAGTCCTACATATCGCAGTTGCTTACCCGGAGGAAAGCGCCACCCGCACCTGAGCGGACAGATATCTATGGGAAGATTGAGGAATTCTTGAAGTTCCGAAGCGGGGAGCTTACAAAGCTGGCTGAGCAACAGCGCCACGAAGCGCTAAAACGAAAATTGGCAGACCCACCCGTGCCGTTGTTTAAAGAGGTTCGAGAGTTGGTGCTTAGAAAATGCAAACCGGACAAACAGAAACAAATTGCGGCGATTTTCGAGAAGCAGCCCTTCGGTGAACTCGAACTCCTGGTCACGCAGAAGCTTTTGGATGTGGTCAAGAAAGTCGCCAGACGAGAACTGGAAAGTGAAAACTGGCTCCGCTTGGTGGCCAAGCTTAGCAACCGGAGCTACGAAGAGATGCGGGTGGGGATTCTCGAGTTCCTGGATACAGACATCTTCAATGTGTCGATTGAGAACTGCGTCTCCTTTTTGGACCCGCTGATCGAATTCTGGGATATCGACCTCGCGACTTTCGGTTTGGAAATCGTGTTAAACCGCAGAGTGGCCCCTGGGCACCCTAAGAGGTTTGAGTTCGTGGAAAAGGATTTCGAACCGTCCTTGGAGGAAGAGCCGGGGCTCACAGAATTTCTTCAGGATGCTTCCCTCAGCGGCGGCGCCACCGAGGATGAGATCGCTTTTCTGAAGAAGCTGCGATTCAAGGAAAGACGGCCTACCGCACTCTATTATTACCGGGAGTTGCAAAACCTGAGAGACCCTCTTCATTTCCGCACCGCGAAAGCCGCTTAGGACGTATACACCACCCGCGTAGGGCGTACTAAAGCGCGGAAAAGCCGGCCCTCTTCATTGTGAGGACAGGAAAATAAACCTGACCAACATGGTCAGATTGGCTATAATCGTCTTATGAAAACCGTGAATATCAGCAACCTGAAAGCGCAACTCAGCGCCCATAGCCAGCTCGTGCGTGAGGGCGAAGAGGTGCTTGTTTGCGACCGCAACAAGCCCGTGGCGCGAATCGTGCCGTGCCGTTTGGAAGGACATCCCGTGCAGGAGCAGCGGCTGATTGCCCGCGGCGTTCTCACGCCCCCCTTGAAGAAACGGCCTGCCAGGGTGTCATGGCCGGAACCGCCGGGGAATGTTTCCGATGAGGTCATGGAGCAGCTATGGCGGGAAGAACGCGAAAGCCGGCGTAGCGCAGACCTCCGCCTTTGAGGTCTGCGGCCCTTCTTGCGGAAAAACCACAAATCTCAACGACAGGGGGCTGCCCTCGGATTCGGAAGCGTGCATCTGAGGAAGAACCGCAGACCCCAAAACCGGGGGTCTGCGCCACACTTGACTGGTGATCCTGCCGACAGTGCTGTATTCTAGCGGCATGTCGCGCCTGCCTCGCCCTTTTCTTTCCGATCGGTTCTTTTTCATCACGGTGCGCCTACTCGAGCGGCGCCGCCAACTAGATGACGCAGACTTCGAGCGTCTGGCGCTCGCCATCCGCAGGACGCGAGTGGCTCATCCCTTCTTCCTGACAGCTTGGGTGTTTCTTCCCGATCACTGGCATGCGATCTGCGCCCCGCAATATCCGCTAACCATTTCCGAGGTGATGAAATCCATCAAGAATAGCTCGACGACACTCATTAACAGTAGGCGCGCGGCGTCAGGGGAGTTGTGGCAGGGTCGGTTTTTTGATCGTGCGCTGCGAACCGTGAAGGAATACAACGAAAAGGTAGAGTACATTCACCTGAATCCAGTGAAGGCAGGGCTGGCCGCTCGCGCTCAGAACTGGCGATGGTCCAGCGTGAACGAGTATTCCGGGATGACTGCGGCGGAACAAATGCGCCGCTGCGGGTTAATTATCGACCGGGTAAGTCTTCCCTTGGATTCGAAAGCGCGAATCTGAGGGGGTAGCGCGGACCCCCGTCTTTGGGGTCCGCGGTTCTTCAGTAGGAAAAACCCCAAATCCCAAAAACAGGGGTCTCCCCTCGGATTCGGAAGCGTCAATCTAAGGAAGAACCGCAGACCGCAAAGACGGCGGTCTGCGCTACGCACTCCCACCACCTTCAAAATCCTGTCCTTTCGGCGGTTTTCTGGCGTATTTTATAAACGCATCACTTCACTTTTTTAAGGGAGCGAGATGGCGATGAAAGCGTTGTTCTTTGAAGGCATTCATGAAGATGCAGTCGCAACATTCTCCCGCGCTGGCTATGATGTCAGGACCCTGCCCGGAAGCCCGGATGCAGCCGTACTCGTTCAGGAAATCCGAAATGTTGCCGTGCTTGGAATCCGGTCCAAGACGAGAATCACCAAGTCTGTTCTTGAATCTGCTCCCGAGCTACTTGTGGTAGGCGCCTATTGTATCGGAGTCGAGCAAATTGACTGCGCCAGTTGCACCGAACAGGGCATCGCAGTGTTCAATGATCCCCACAGTAACACCCGTTCCGTGGCAGAGCTCGCCTTGGGGGAAATCATCATGTTGGTGCGGCGGGTTTTTCACAGCAGCTTCGCTCTCCACCGCGGCGCTTGGCACAAAAGCGCGAAAGGTTGCCATGAAGTTCGTGGCTTGACACTCGGCATCGTGGGCTACGGTAAGATTGGCTCTCAACTTTCTGAATTAGCAGAGGCTATTGGGATGAAAGTGGTCTTCTGCGATGTGGCGGAGGTTCTGGCGCGAGGGAACGCAAAGAACTGCGCGTTTTCGGAGCTGCTTCAAACAGCGGATGTGGTTTCCCTTCACGTTGACGGCAAACCCCAAAACAGGAATTTCTTTGGCGAAGAAGAGTTCCGGATGATGAAAAGGGGATCGGTTTTCCTCAACTTGAGTCGAGGTTTCGTGGTTAATCATGAAGCGCTGGCAGAAAACCTGAAGAGCGGTAAGCTGAGCGGGGCGGCCATTGATGTTTTCCCCGAAGAGCCGGGCAGCGGGGGACTTTTTTCCAACTCACTCCAGAACCTTCCCAACGTCATTCTGACGCCACATATCGGAGGAAGTACCGAAGAAGCTCAGCAAAGCATTGGACAATTCGTTTCGGCGCAGATGTGCCGTTACTTACAAACCGGCGACACCAGGCTCAGCGTGAATCTGCCCCACTGCCAACTCGAGAGCGCGCCCCGAAATCACAGGCTGGTACACATTCATAGGAACATTCCCGGAATGTTGCTGGCCATAAACCGGGTGTTCGCGGAACGAGGCATCAATGTGGAACGACAAGTCTATGACACCAAGGGGACGGTCGGGTATGCCATTCTGGACATCAATCATGACTGGGACGACGGTCTCATCGCCGCGTTGCGAACAATACCTAACACCATCAGATTCAGGGTCCTTTACTAGTTGAGACCTACCCGAGCCTGCCACACATGGTCCACTCAAGGACACTTATAGAGCATCATTCTCTGGAACTGCGCCGGCGCTTCGTTTCCCGCTCCTCCATTCAGGCTGGCTTGACCGTGAAGAAAGAGGACTCCCCAAGACGCAGGCTCGTACGGGGTCGTTGCCTGGGGTGCAGTTCCCTCACATCAAACGCTTGAGGGCGGCGCGGGCTTCCGCGATCTGGGGCAGCTTCGCGGTAGAGTTCTCGAAGTGGCTCAGGAATTCCTGGTAGGCATTGATAGCTTCGGCTTTCTTACCGGCCTGCTCCAGGATTCCTCCCTGGTAGAACTGTGCCAGGATCGAGGAAAGCAGATCGTTCGAGGCGATCACAGAGGAATTAACCCAAAATCTGGCTACCTTAAGGGTCAATTGCAGGTGACGTTCCGCTTCGGTGAAGTTTCCCGTCTCGAAAAAGGCGCGGCCGACTTCGTAATTGATTCGGCGGCGGAACGATGGATGAATGTTTGCCGAATCCCTCGTCACCTGCTGCCACCTCCCAGAGTAAGCTGCGGCGAGCAAGCGGTAAAACTCGATCGTCCGCTCGAGCATGTAGTCACCGACCAGGGGACCGCAGGAAGCGCGCAGAGCGGCGAATTCCTTTTCGGCCGCCAGGTCCTTTTTGAGCACCAGGTCCGCCAAGGCACGCAGGCCGACGGCCCCAGGCACCGCGTGGCGGCCTGCCAGTTCGAGAACCGCTTGCGGGTTTCCCTGGGCCAACTGAATGCGGGCCGCTTTGAGCAGGGGACGATCTGCGCTCAGCGGGAGTTGCTTTGCGCAGAGTCGCGCGGCCTCCTCGTAGCGGCTCACGGCCGGCTCCAGCCGGCCCCGGCCAACTTCGATGTCACCAAGGATACCCGCCATCTCTGCTTGGCCGGCGCCGCTGGTTCGCGAATAAGCCGCTTGGGCGCTTGCCTCAGCCAGCGAGTACTTCTTCTGCTGTAGATAGACGAGGGCGATCTTGTCGGCCGAGCCCATCGACCAGGCGGGGTTCAACTGGGCATTCTTGCGATACTGCGCGAGTGCTTCGTCGTAGCGCTCATTGATGGTCAGCACGTCACCCCGGTCGTCGATGGGGTTGGGGTCGTTCGGCGGGAGCAGCGAAGCGTAGCGGTCAACCGCGGCTAGGGCGCGCGTCAGATCGCCCTTCCAGGCGTACCCGTAGGCGAGCATGCTATAGAGCAACGGCTGCCGCTCATCCACGCGCAAGGCTTCGTCATAGACGGGTATCGCTTCCGCCGGTCCCAAGGCGAAAAAGCGGAGGTCCCCTAGAAGTACACGGGGTTGAATCTCCCGAGGGAACTCGCGCACCGCCGTTTGCAGAAGTTGCCCCGCCTCGTCGATCCGGCCATCAAACTCCAGTTGCCCGGCCTGGATGAGGAGCTTCTGCTGCCGGGGAAGTGAAGTGCGCTCGGCGAGTTGCGCGGCGCGCGCCATGGCCTGTCGTCCGGCCGGTAGGTCGTCGATGAAAAGCACATTGGCGAGTTGGGCATAAGCCATCGCGAATTGGGGGTCAAGTTCGGAAGCGTGGCGGAAGGCCGCTTCCGCTTCCTCGATCAGGAACCGGTCAAGATAGCTGAGGCCCTGCTCGTAGGCGCGCAGGGCTTCGAGATTAGAGGTGAGGCTGGAGGCGACGTTGAGCTCCGCAGCGGCTTCGCCGGGGGCCAACCGGTTGAGGATCCCAACGGTCGCTTGGTCAACCATCCCGAAAACCGCCTGGGCGTCGTCGCCCTCGACCTTGTCGGCGAACACCACGCGTCCGGTCGAGGTTTCCTGGACCCGCAAATCCAGGCGGAGGCGCGACCCCACCTTGAGCAAGGCGCCGCTCAGGAACAGGTCGGCTTGCGCTTCCTTGGCGACTTCCTGGGCTTCGCCGGGCGGCAGCGTGCCTTGGCCCTTTGTCCGGCGGTTGATCAGGCCGCGTACTCGCTCGGTGGAAATGACATCAAGGGATTTCGCCTGCGCTAAGTTCGTGGTCAGCAGTTCAGCGACCCCGCGATCCAACCACCCGAGCGACTGATCCGCTGAAAGGTTTTCGATCTGCACGACGGCCAGGGCCTTTGGGACGCCAGGAGGACGCGATCTGCCGGGAAAAACAGGCGCCCATTTCCAGATCAACAGACCGCTCAGGAGGGCCGCCGCCATCAGCCCGAAAGCTAAGGGCCACCGTTTGCGCGAGGGCACTGGGCGCACCGCGCCTGCGGTCTCGACGGCAGCGGAACGCCCGGAATCCGTATCGCGTTTCAGTCGCTTGAGGTCGGAACCCACATCAGCCGCACTCTGGTAACGCAGCTCGCGGTCTTTCTCCAGCGCCTTGTTGATGATCCGCTCGAATTCTGCCGGACAGTCTGGATTCACACGAACCGGAGATACCGGGGCCTTGTGCAAGATGGCGTTGAAAATCGCTGCCGAGGTAGTCCCCGAAAAGGCTTGGTGGCCGGTAGCCATCTCGTAAAGCACCACGCCCAAACTGAAAAGATCCGTGCGCGCGTCGAGTTCCTGGCCGAGCGCCTGCTCGGGCGACATGTAGGCGATGGTCCCCATGGCCACGCCCGGGCTCGTCAAGAACTCCTTGGCCGTTGCAGTAGGCAGAGCCGAAACCCCAAGCTCCCCAGCCAGCCGCTGCCGGGCTGGCGCCAGCTTCGCCAAACCGAAGTCCAAAATCTTGGCCTGCCCCCGCGTGGTGATGAAAATGTTGGCAGGCTTGATGTCGCGATGGACGATGCCTTTCTGATGCGCGGCATCCAAGGCCTCGGCGACCTGGATGGCAAGCTCCAGCATCTTTTCGACTTCCAGCGGCTCGCCTTGGATGCGATGCTTGAGCGTCTCGCCCTCCAGATACTCCATCGCAAGAAACGGTTGGCCCTCGTGCTCGTCGATATCGTAAATGGTGCAAATGTTGGGGTGATTGAGCGCGCTGGCGGCCTGCGCCTCACGGTGGAAACGCTCCAAGGCTTGGCGGTCTGTGGCAAGCTGTTCTGGAAGGAACTTCAGCGCCACGGGGCGATGGAGCTTGGTGTCTTCGGCCTTGTACACCACACCCATACCGCCACCCCCGAGTTTATCGAGGATCCTGTAGTGGGAAATGGTCTTGCCCAACATGGGCGTTGGCTCGCTTCCGGGAAGAACAGGACTAGATTACACCTATTTGCTCGAATAATGAAGCCCGCGATTCAAATGCCAATGCGGTAAGCGGACACCAAGGCGAGATACATCTACGTGTGATGACAGAATATAATGATGGTTGTTCTCTTAAGCGCCCCTCGGCGCCTGGCTCGAAATGCTCGTTGAGTAGGGGAAAAAACATGGCAAAAAAGAATTTTTCTCTTGTGGCTAGAATTAGTACAGATAATCCCACAGCAATTAATATAGTTCTAAGGAAGGTCGTTCCTCAGGGTGTCATCGAAGAGACAGAAGACCATGAATTTCTCGTTAAGGCAGAGTTCATTGGAGAGAATGCGCGGGAGCTTAATCGCTCCTTGCTATCGGAGTTGCGCAGGGTAGAGAAGAAAACCAGGCTTCGCGCGGAATGGACCTCAGGCAATACAACGGAAAGATTTTTTGATTACGTGCCAAAAGCTAAAACCACAGCGAAATGAAACCGGCAGGCGTGCAGGTTGCCGCCGCATGCCAGAATGCGCAGAACCAGCAGGTCCAGCTTGCCGAGCAACCGCCATAAAGAACCGCAGGGTACTGGGCGTTATGGGATTACTTCAGTCCCAGTTTTTCAATTGCGGCCAGATTTCCCTCAGGGGCTGTTTGAGGCCGCGGCAGTAGAAGACGTCAAAGTGCTCGTAGGGCATGGAGTAGGGGTGATAGACGCTGGCGACCCTCTCGACGCTGGCGAAGCGCCGCTCAAGGTCCTGCTGCTGCCCCTCCATTACGATGACGCTCTCTCCGGTGTATTCTCGCGGTCCCCAATAGAAATAGTTCTGGCGCCCGCTGATGGCGGGCGGCAGGCCGTATTTCGGGCCGAAGAGATCGATGGCGCCGGCCTGGCCGTAATTCTGGCCGAAGATCGCGGTCTTGGCGCGAACCTCCGGCGGCAGGCTGTTGTAAACCCGCGCGGCCGTGGCCGTCATCTCCTCCCAACCGAACTGGTCGGCGTAGAGCTGTGGCAGCGGGCCCAGCCGGTGAGTCTCAAGCCTGGGCGGCTGGAGATGCAGCGCCTTCGTGTATCGAATGTACATTTCGGGAGGCAGGACCGGAATGACGAGCGGCGAGAACACAGCGCCGGCCCCGACCATCAGGGCGGGATAGGCGAGTTTCAGCCATTGGTGTCGCGGTCGGTCCAACCACGATTCCCACATCACGCTGCCGGCGGCGAGCAGAACCGGAAAGGCGGGATAGAGGTAGTAGATCCGCGGGCTCAGCTTCACGATGACAGCCGCCGTGAAAACCCATGCCCAGCCCAGCGCGCGAAACGGCTTGCCCGGTTTCGAGAAGAAGTAAAACCAGAGGCCGGCGAGCCAGATGGGCAGAGTCAAGGGAAGCAGCGTCAGGATTTCCTGAGCGAAGAATGCCAACGGCCCAAGAGGCACATCGCGCCCGCTGCGCTGGATGTTGGCGTGCAATTCCAGGAACGGAAAGTGGTGATGAATGTTCCACAGCAGATTCGGCAGGAAGATGAGGAAAGCGAGCGCACCGCCGATCCAGAGCCAGGGACTCGAAAGCGCGCGGCGCTGCGGAGTCAACAGCAGGCTGACCACCATGCCGGCCCCGAAGATCAGCATGGAGTACTTGTTCTCCAGGCCGACTCCCGCCAGCATGCCGAACCAGATCCAGAGCTTCGGGTTGCCGGTTTTGATGATGCGGATGAGCAGGTAGGCACAACCCATCCAGAACAGCGGCTCGAACGCGTTCATGGTCAGCAGGCTATCGGCGGCGAGGAAGCCCGGCGCCACCAGGGCCGCAAGGGCAGCCAGGCCCTGGGCAAAGCGCTTCCCGCCCAGCTCGCGGGCGATCAGAGCCGTGAGAGCAACTTCGGCGGCGCCCGCAACGGCCGGAAAGAACCGGATTGCAGGGAGGGAATCCCCGAGCAGAGAGCGCGCCAGCCAAGTGATCACGGCGATCAGCGGAGGTTGGTCGACGTAACCCCAATCCAGGTGGCGGCTGCAAGCGAGGTAATACAGTTCGTCAACGAAGTAACCGTAATGACGGCCGGCATACAAATGCACCAGGAGCTTGCAGGCCGAGATGCAGAGCACCAGCGCGCTTGCGGTGAATACGTGCCGCTTCTGGAGAGCTTGGCCGAGCGCGGGAGCGGATGAGGAACTCATGGGCAGTCGAAATCCAAATATACAACCTTTCGGCGCCCGAAGCCCGGGATTGTGTCTTACAGCGCGGCCTGCGGTGGCAATCAAAAACAAGGCTCACCACCGCGGCGCTGAGACGCGGAGAAGAGCTTTGGTGTTTCCGCCCCTTGCGCCAGGCCGCCGTGTTCTCTCTAGCACAAATGGCGAACTTCATCCGCAGAGTTGGGACATTACCCCTGAGCGCGCAAGGTTGCGGTTTTCGCCTGTTTGGGTTAAAGTGAAGGATAAACAAGGGCAAGCTGCGCAGGCTACCAAGGCAGGGGTATCGATCGATGAGGCTGCAAGAAAAAATACTGAACCCTTCTGTTCCGGTGACGCTCTTTGAAGTGGTCCCGCCGGCTGCGGATCAGCCTGGGGCAATAAACGAATCCCTTGCTGAACTGAGAAGGGTCAAGCAATTCGTGGACGGGGTCAACCTTCCGGAAATTCACGACGAAGATCGCGGGTCGGAGCGAACCAGCAAGTTTGTGCCGCGCGTGGAGCCGCGAGTGTTTGGCTCACGCATTCAGCGCGAGCTGGAAGCGGACGTGGTTCTTAACCGCGTGGTCGTCCATGACCCGAAGCCGGAAATATGGTTCCGCGAGACCTGCCTGGAATGGGGCCTGAGGCACCTCGTGCTGGTGGGCGGCGAATCCACCGAGCTCCGCTATCCCGGGCCGAGCGTCATGGAAGCCGCAGCCTTGGTGCGGAGGGAGGGACTGCCGATAATGCTGGGCGGAATTACGATTCCCAGCCGAAAGAACGAATCCGACCGGATTCGCATCAAGACCAGGGCGGGTATCGACTTTTTCACCTCGCAGATTCTGTTCGACTCGAATGACGTGGTGTGGCTCATCCAGCGGCTCAACGGAGTGCAGGCGCGCGTTTTCCTCAGCTTCGCTCCGGTCAGCCACCGCCGCGATTTGCAGTTCCTGCGCTGGCTGGGGGCTGACATCCCAAAGGACCTCGATCGTTTCCTGCTGGGCTCGGAAGACGGCGCCACAGCCCCCACCGAGACGTGCCTGGAGAGGTCGCTCGACCTGGCGCAGCGCATCCTGATGGATGTTTTCGACAACCTGCCTCCTGACCCGCCGCCCCTCGGGCTCAACATCGAGCACATCAACCGCAGGAATTTTTCACCCGCGATCAAGATGCTGGATCGCCTTGGTAATCTCTACACCAACCTCGTGGCGGCGCGCGCCCGCGCCAGCCTGGTGTGACTCGTCAGCCGATGTGGCACGGACGTCTCTGTCATCCCGAGCCCTTCACTGTCATTCCGAGCGGAGCGAAGAATCTCGCTCTGCCCGTTCAGGGTAAACTCCGCGAGGAATCTCGCCCTGATAAGTCGAGAGTCGAGGGTCGAGGAGTTAAGAACTTTTCGACTCTCGACTCCTCGACTCGTAGGACTCCCTTAGCATAGAATGCCGACGTGGATCGAGAACGAAAAAAGCCGCAAGGTTCTCTGTTTGATGTAGTGGTGATGGCGGCCATCCCTCATCCGCTCACTTATCGTTTCCCGGATTCTCTTTCAGTTTCTCCCGGCCAGCGGGTACTGGTCCCCTTGGCGGCCCGCAAGGCGACGGGAATCGTGCTCCGTCCAACAGGCCGGCTGGCGCCTGGAATCGAGGTGCGTGAGGCGTTGCGCACACTCGATCCCGAACCTGTCCTCTCTCCGGAACTCATAAGGCTCGGGCTCTGGATTTCAGATTACTACCTAGCTCCGCCCGGGCAAGTCTTCCGTGCCATGTTGCCGCTGAGACACGAGACTCGCCGTGCTCGGCTTGTCCACCTGACGGATGAGGGAAGGGGAAAGATGCAGGAACTCCTGGCCAGCCTGCTGGAGGAGAGCCGTGGAAGCCAGGAAGTCGCTCTGCTGGCATACCTCGACAGGCGTCCCGGAGCTTCGGTTGAGATCCTCGAAAAGAAATTCCCCGACGCGCTTCAGCGGGCGCTGGCGCAGAAATGGGTGACGGTCGCGGAAGTGGAAAGAGAGCGCACGCGGCGGAAGGCTTTTGCCGTCCGGTTGGCAGGACCCTTGCCTGAACGCCCGCCCCGGCTTTCTCCCGTCGCACGAAGAATTATCGAGACGCTCGAACGACAGGGGCCTGCCGAAGATCACCGCCAGCTTCTCGATGCCGCCCGCGCGGACCTCGGCAACTTGCGCACGCTCAGCCGGGCGGGATTGATAGAACTTGGCGAAGCAGGCCCGCGCGGCCTGTGGCCCGGGAAGCGATCGGGGCCCGGAGAGGGCGGGTTTCCGGAGGGCGATAGGGAAGCCCCCCCCTTACTAACACCCGCGCAGTCCAACGTCCTCAATGACCTTTTCCCCCGGCTTGATTCCGGAGGATTCAGCGTCGTCCTGCTGCACGGCGTTACGGGGAGTGGGAAAACAGAAATCTACCTTCACCTGATTGCCCGCTGCCTGGAGCGGGGCCGGTCCGCCCTGATGTTGGTGCCGGAGATTGCGCTGACCCCGGCGATGCAATCCTTGTTTTTTTCGAGATTCGGAGAACAGGTCGCTTTGCTGCACAGCGGACTGACTGAAAGGGAACGGGACGATGCCTGGTGGCGCGTCCGCCGCGGCGAAACAAAAGTGGTGCTGGGAACGCGCTCTGCCGTCTTCGCTCCCCTCGCGAACCTGGGTGCGGTGATCGTGGACGAGGAGCACGATTCGAGCTACAAGCAGGATGAAACGCCGCGCTACCACGGAAGGGACGTGGCGGTGGTGCGGGCGCAGCTCGCCGGCGCCGTGGCTCTTCTGGGCTCCGCTACGCCATCACTGGAATCTTACTGGAATGCGCGGCAGGGCAAATACCACCTGGCGAAACTGGAAGAGCGCATGGGGGGCAGGAAACTGGCTGCGGTCGAGATCGTGGACATGCGGCAGGAGTTCCGCGAGACGCACACGCATGTGCCCGTCTCACGCCGCCTGAAGGAGGAAATCGAGGCGCAGGTTCGAGCCTCCGCGCAGACCATGCTCCTCCTCAATCGGCGAGGCTACTCGTGGTTCCTGTTATGCCGGAGCTGTGGCCAGACGCTGCGCTGTGTGAATTGTTCCATCTCGCTCACCTATCATCGCCGGGAGCACCGCCTGATCTGTCACTACTGCGGTTACTCGATTGCTGTTCCCTCCGTTTGTCCGATTTGCGGAAGTGAATACCTCCACTATGTCGGCGAGGGAACTGAGAAGCTCGAGCAGAAATTCGCCGAGCTTTTTCCCGGCGCGCGGGTGGCCCGCCTGGACCGCGATGTGGCCCGGCGCCGTAGCGAGTTCCTTCGCGTGCTTTCGGATTTCCGGGAGGGGAAGATCGACATCCTCGTGGGTACGCAATTGATCGCGAAAGGGCATGATTTCCCCGGCGTTACTTTGGTCGGCGTGGTATCTGCGGACATTGGCCTGGGCCTGCCCGATTTCCGGGCCGCAGAACACACTTTCCAGCTTGTAACCCAGGTGGCCGGTCGCGCCGGCAGAGGTGACGCCCCGGGCCGTGTTCTTGTGCAGACCTTCTTTCCCGATCACTACGCCATTCGCCTTGCCGCAGACCAGAACTATGATGGGTTTTTCAGTAAGGAGATGGGTTTCCGCCGCATGATGCATTATCCGCCCATCACCGCTCTCGCCAACGTCGTGGCCCAGCACGAGAAGCTGGAGAGGGCCGCACAGGTGGCAAAGGAGATGGGAGAATTCTTTGCCAAGGTCGAAGGGCAGTTCCCAGGCATCAAGATTCTCGGTCCCGGACCGGCTCCTCTGGCCAAAGTGGAGCGCCGCTATCGTATCCAGTTCCTGCTGAAATCGGTTTCACGCGCCCGCCTTCATGCACTGCTGAAACAACTGGCCGACCACTGCGAGCGGTCGGGGGTCCAGACGCGCGAGGTGATGATCGATGTGGACCCCGTCAGCATCATGTAGGGCTAGCGTACTGCGAAAGGCGTGGGGACGAAGGTGAGAAGGAAGATCAATGCCGCTACGAGGGCAAGGGCCTTTCTCACTTTATCGAGCGGTTCTGAAGGAATCATCACCACCGGGTGACGAAGACCGAGAACAAGCAGGATGGCAGCCCAGACCATCCAGCCCGCCCAGCAGAAAACTCCGAGTGGGACCAGTGCCAGGAATAATCCCCGCGAAACAGTCTTGTGCCTCTCGCCCAGAACCGCAAAGAGGATGTGGCCACCGTCGAGTTGGCCCATGGGAAGCAAATTGAGAGCGGTAGCGAATAATCCCACCCAGGCTGCACAGCCTATGGGATGCAAAGAGATGCTGGCGGGGTTTAAGCCGGGCCGTAGGATTTTGCCCAGAAGTACGATGGTAAGCGGGTTGCCCAGCGTGATGGTGTCCGGAATATTTATCGGCGTCACCGCTTGGGAGTTCAAGGCTGCTATTACCAGAGCGGGAATGGCGACGATAAACCCCGCCAGCGGGCCGGAGATCCCGATATCGAAAAGCGCACGGCGGGTGGTGATGGGAGTTTTGATTCGAATGAAAGCGCCCATGGTTCCGATTAAGGTCGGAGCGGGGATAAAGTAGGGATAACTTGCCTGGATACCATAATACCGGCAAGTGAAATAGTGTCCCAATTCGTGCGCCAACAGGATGCTGAGAAGCGTGAGGGAGAATGGCAACCCGAGCGTTAGCGTGGCCGGGTTATGGAGGATGCCCGCGAAGAAAGCGCGCGAGATATCCCAGTCGAAGGCGGGAAAGTTACGCTCGTAATTCAGGGCGATGTGGGCGCCCACGATTAGGGTGGTCAGAAGCGTGAGGAGAAACAGGAGGCAATGAAAGATGGGCGAGTTGAACCATCGCCGCCGAGGCCGGCCGAAACTCCAAGGCGCCGGCGGTTCCACACGTGGCACACTTAGCCCCCGAAACGGGTCCCCGGGGCCAGGCCGGATATAGAACTCATCGCCCATAGCAAAGGATGCGAAAAATCTACTTTCGCCTGCTCGTCTGAGTCTGTAAATAGTCTAGGGGAGCGTTTGCAGTTCCTTGCCGGGTTTGAAGCGCACGGCCTTGCCAGGCGGAATGCTTACTTCCGCGCCCGTCCTGGGATTGCGGCCGATTCCGGTCTTGCGGGGTTTTACGTTAAAGACACCAAAACCGCGAAGTTCAATGCGGTCAGCTCCGGCCAGAGCCTTCTTCATGGACTCGAAGACGGTCTCGACAGCGACTTCCGCCTTTGTCTTGGTGATACCTGTGCGATTGACGACGTCGTTAATGATATCCAGCTTTATCAAACGAACCTCCTGAAAATACAGCTCTTAATCCTAAAGAGTGGTTTCGGCATTGTCAAGAATTTTCTCCTGCATTATGATGCTGGTCAGTTTTCGCTGCCGGGCAGGTTCGGTGTCACTTTTGCTTCGTGTGCGACGGCGACCAAACTCAAACGAGGATATTCTAATATGCCGGTAAAGAATGATCGTTGGATCCGCAAAATGGCTCTTGAACACGACATGATCAAGCCCTTCGTGGAAAGCCAGGTGCGCCAGAACGTGATTTCCTACGGCGTTTCATCCTATGGTTATGATCTAAGAGTTGCTGACGAATTTAAGATATTTACAAATGTTAATTGTACTGTTGTGGATCCTAAACACTTTGACGAGCGTGCGTTCGTGGAATTCAAGGGGCCGGTGTGCATCATCCCCCCCAATTCGTTTGCGCTTTCGAGGTCCGTGGAATACTTCAAAATTCCTCGCAGCGTTTTGACCGTGTGTGTGGGGAAATCCTCCTATGCGCGCTGCGGAATCATTGTCAATGTGACGCCGTTGGAGCCGGAGTGGGAAGGGTTTGTAACGCTCGAAATCTCCAACACCGCGCCCCTGCCGGCGTGTGTTTATGCCAACGAGGGCCTGTGCCAAATCATCTTTCTGGAGTCTGACGAACTCTGCGAGACTTCCTACAAGGATAAGAAAGGAAAATATCAGGCACAGAAGGGCATCGTTTTGCCGAGGGTTTAGCGATGAACAGGGCCTTGATGATGAAGTTCGGCTTGCTGCTGGTTGCTCTTGGCCTGTGCGGGTTGCCCGGATACGGAGCAATTTCGCAACATCCTACACCTCCCGCGGCGCCTCAGCCTGCGGCAGCGATGGAGTCCAAGGCCACAGCAGGTCAACAACCAGCCGGGGCAGCGCAGGCAGAGGCACATTACGTCCTGACGCCTGAAAGGCGGGCGAAGGCCATCGCTTATTCGCGCGCTCAGTATCTCTTGTATTTTGCAGATATCGCGCTTTCCCTTGCCATTTATGGTTTCTTTTGGCGGATTGGATTCGCTGTGGTCCTGCGAGAGTGGGTCCGGGGGGTCTCCTCGCGGCGCTTCGTCCAGTGCGTTTTGTTCGCCTTTCTGTTTCTGGCGACGGTGCGAGTTCTGACGTTCCCTCTTGATTACTTTTGGGGCTTCACGCTCGAACACCGCTATGACCTCTCGACGCAGGGCTTTGGGTCCTGGATGGCCGACTGGGCGAAGGGCCTTGGCCTTACTGCCGTGGCGGGAATCATTCTGGTTTGGGTTTTTTACTGGCTGGTGCGGGGGAGTCCGCGACGCTGGTGGCTTTACTTCTGGCTTGCTTCAATTCCCATCACTCTGGCTTTCATCCTCATCGAGCCGTATGTGGTGGAGCCGCTCTTCTACCGCTTCACACCTCTTGAGAAGACCCAGCCCGCTCTGACCGACCGCATCGAGAAGATGTTGGGACACGCCGGCCTCACGATTCCCCGCTCGCGCATTTACGAAATGAACGCGAGCGCCAAGACGAGGCTTGTGAACGCCTATGTCTCCGGCTTGGGCAGCAGCAAACGCGTCGTGGTGTGGGACACCACGCTCGAGAAGCTGAACTCCGACCAAACGCTCCTGGTGCTCGGACACGAAGCCGGTCACTACGTGCTCCATCACATCCCCAAGGAATTCGCGCTGGATGAGATGCTTTTTCTGGTTCTGTCCTACGTGGGGTTTGTCGTCCTAAACAGGATCGTGGTGCGCGAGGTAGGGGCACGCCGTGGCGTGCCCCTACGGGGAGTGGAGGGCGTCGGGGATCTCGCGTCGCTCCCCATCGTGCTTCTTGTATTGACGGTGTTGGTGTTTGTCGCCTCTCCGGCTATCAATGGAGTTTCACGTCATTACGAGCACCAAGCCGACCAGTTCGGCTTGGAAGTGGCTTATGGGATTGTAGCTGACCCCAACACCGCAGATGTTCAGTCCTTTCAGATATCGGGTGAAGAAGACCTGGAAGATCCTGATCCCAATCCCTTCGTTCGCTTCTGGCTGTACACGCACCCGCCGCTCGAGGAACGCATTCGGTTCGCCGCGAGCTACAGACCATGGACGCAGGGCAAGCCGCTCGAATTTGTGCCCACACCTCGGGAATGAGGCAGAGCCGCTCTGGGATCTTACCCTTCGGGGACTTTGACGCGGCTATGCGTATTCTGCTAATTCCTTGCAGGGTTTCTTGCGCCTATGATAATTTCAAAGGGTTTGCGATCCGGCGGCGAACCGTCTGAGTGGGCTGACGCTGACTGTGAATCTGAGAATTGAACCAATTCGCTCCGTCAAGGGGATGCGCGACCTGCTCCCGCCCGACACAAGCCTATGGCAGCGGGTTGAGGCAGAGGCCCATCGCGTGTTTGCGGCCTATCACTACGGCGAAATTCGCACGCCCATCTTGGAAGAGACGGCGCTCTTCGCGCGCAGCGTGGGCGCCGATACCGACATCGTCATGAAGGAGATGTACACCTTTCGGGATCGCGACGAGGAATCACTGACGCTGCGTCCTGAAGCCACGGCTTCCGTCGTGCGCGCTTACATCGAGCACAGTGTTTACAATCAGGGCGGCATTCACAAGCTTTACTACCTCGGTCCCATGTTCCGGCGCGAGCGCCCGCAGAAAGGGCGCTACCGGCAGTTTTATCAGATCGGGGCGGAAGTCCTGGGTTCGCAGAGCCCCCTGGTTGACGCGGAAGTCCTGGAGATGCTCGTGCTGTTCCTGGAGCGCATCGGCATCCGCGAGTATCAGCTCCTCCTCAACTCTGTGGGCTGCCCCAAGTGCCGCGCAGAGTATCTCAACGGTCTGCGCGAGGCTCTCCAGAGCGTGAAAGCTTCGATGTGCCCGGACTGCCAGCGCCGCGCCGACACCAACCCGCTCCGCGTGCTCGACTGTAAAGTGGAAGCGGACCAGCCCATCATCGAGAAGCTGCCCAAGATCATCGACCATCTCGACCCCGAGTGCCGGCAGCATTTCGACCGCGTCACGAGTGAACTTCGGGCGCGCGGCCTTGCCTATCAGGTTACGCCGCGCCTGGTGCGCGGGCTCGACTACTACACGCGGACGACCTTTGAGATTACCAGCGGCGCACTGGGCGCGCAGAACGCGGTGGTCGGCGGCGGCCGCTACGACGGGCTTTCCGAGATGCTTGGGGGCCCGCCCACCCCGGGCATCGGTTTCTCCATCGGCCAGGACCGCTTGATTCTGGCCGTCCAGGCGGCGGCTGTGCTCAAATCCGAGGCCCCGCTTGGGGCTTACGTCGTCTGGATGGGGGAGGCCGCGCTCCCCGCGGCGGCACGCCTGGTGCGTGAGCTGCGCGCGCAAGGCTTGAGTGTCGAGATCGATTACGACCCCATGAAAATCAAAAAAGCCATGGGCGTCGCCAACAAGCTCCAGGCGCGTTTTGCCATCATTATTGGCGAGGGTGAACTCGCCAGAGGGCGGTATCAGGTGAAAGACATGACCAGCGGCGAGCAGCAGGAGATGGAGCCGGAAACTATCGCGTCGTACGTAATAGACAAATTATGAATTCTGAATTATGAATTATGAAGCTCGAACCGGAGGCTCCACGCTCCGTACCAGGGTCGTCTCGTCGTTCATAATTCAGAATTCATCATTCATAATTCTTGTGCGGCGGTGAACTTGAAACTGGACCTTCTTGGTGACCGACAACGGACGCATTACTGCGGCGAGCTTGGCGTAAAGCACGCGGGGCAAGCCGTTTTTCTGGCTGGCTGGGTTGCTGGCCGCCGGGACTTGGGGAACATTATCTTTCTGGATGTGCGCGATCATACGGGCGTGATGCAGGTAGTCTGCAACCCTGAAATCAGCGCCGAAGCACATGACCGGGCGGATGAAGTCCGGCCCGAGTACGTGGTGGGTGTGGAAGGCGAAGTGGTGCTGCGCTCAGCGGAAACTGTCAATCCACAGATATCCACGGGAATGGTTGAAGTCAAAGCAAAAAAGCTTCTGGTTCTTAACGAGTCCAAAACTCCGCCCTTTCCCATCGACGGCGAGACGAGGACGAGTGAGGAGACTCGGCTCCGTTATCGCTACCTGGACTTAAGGCGGGGGCGGATGCAGCGCAACTTGCGGCTTCGGCACCGGGCGAATCAGGTGGTTCGCCAGCATCTCAGCGAGCAGGGATTCAGCGAAATTGAGACGCCGTTCATGACGCGCTCGACGCCGGAAGGCGCGCGCGACTACCTGGTGCCCAGCCGCCTTCATCACGGCCATTTCTACGCCCTGCCGCAGTCTCCGCAACTCTTCAAACAGATTCTGATGATCGCGGGCTATGACCGATATTTTCAAATCGTGAGGTGTTTTCGCGACGAGGACCTGCGCGCGGACCGCCAGCCGGAGTTTACGCAAGTGGATATCGAGATGGCCTTCCCGCAGCGGGAGGTGCTTTTCGAGATCATCGAACGGCTGATGGAGAAACTCTTTGCGCTCGTTGAGGTGCAGGTCCAGCGGCCATTCCCGCGCCTGAGCTATGAGTTGGCGATGGAGCGCTACGGCTCTGATAAGCCGCACCTGGGAATCGACCTGACCTGGAAACGAATCGAGGTGACTGGAAATCCCCTGGCCAATTTACGGGGGTTCAAGGCGGTGAAAGCGCTTCGAATTCCAGGCGGGGCCGGCAAAATCTCGCGCAGCCAGATGGACAAATACCAGGTTCCACTCAAGACGCTCGGGGTAGGGAATTTCGCTACCCTGGAATTGAAGGATTCGGAAATTCAGTCACGGCTCTCCAAGACGGTTGGCGAGGAATGCTTACGGGGCATCGTAAGTGCCACCGGAGCCACGGCGGGCGACGTCATCGTGCTCCTCGGTTGCGAGGAACTCTCGCGCATCAGGCTACATCAGCTCGACGAAGCGTCAGGCTGGTTCAGGGTGGAGTTGGCCGAAAGGCTCGGCCTCGTCAGGCCCGGTACCTGGAGCTTCGTCTGGGTGATTGACTTCCCCATGTTCGAATACGACGAGCGCGAGAAGCGCTACGCCGCCATGCACCATCCTTTCACCTCGCCGCGTGAGGAGGACCTGGAGGCGCTCGAGAGCGATCCGGGCTCTGTGAAGGCGCTGGGGTATGACCTGGTTCTAAACGGGTCGGAAATTGGCGGCGGTTCAATCAGAATCCACCGCCTGGACATCCAGCGGCGGGTGTTCAGCGTCCTGGGCTTGACGGAGGAGAAAGCCCGAGAGCGGTTCGGCTTCTTTCTGGAGGCGCTAGAATACGGAACACCACCCCACGGTGGCATTGCCCTGGGCCACGACCGCATCCTCGCGCTTATGGCAGGCGAGTCGAACATCCGCGAGGTAATCGCCTTCCCCAAGACGGCCAGCGCGGTGGATCTGATGTGTGAGGCGCCGGCCGGTGTTGAACCCGAGCAACTTAAAGAGCTGGGGCTGGAAATCAGGAAAGATTGAGTCATTGAGCCATTGTGTCATTGAGCCATTGGTTAATTAGCTGGATTGAGCCACGGCTCTTATAACCAGCCTGATTTATCGGGGTAATGAATCAATGAATAATGAATGAAATGACTCAATGACTCAATGACCCGATGACTCAATGACTCAATTGTGCTATGTCTATCATTCACATCCTGCCGGAAGCCGTTGCCAACAAGATTGCCGCCGGCGAAGTTGTGGAGCGTCCCGCTTCTGTGGTGAAGGAGTTAGTTGAGAACTCCATGGACGCCGACGCAGGTCATATCCAAGTGTCCGTCGAAGCGGGAGGGAAGCGCCTGATCCGGGTGGTGGACGACGGATGTGGCATGAGCCACGACGATGCCTTGCTGGCCTTCGAGCGGCACGCCACCAGCAAAATACGTTCAGCCGAAGACTTGTTTGAAATCTCGACTCTGGGCTTTCGCGGCGAGGCGCTGCCTTCGGTCGCTGCGGTTTCGCGGCTGGTGCTCGAGACCCGGCACGCCTCGGAGAACTCGGGCACGCGCCTGGAGATGGCGGGGGGAAGGTTGCGCGATGTAAAGGAGGTGGCGTGGCCGGTGGGCACGCGCCTGGAAGTGCGCGATCTCTTTTACAACACCCCGGCGCGACGCAAGTTCCTCAAGTCCGAATCTACGGAACTCGGTCACATTGCGAGCCTGGTGACGCATTATGCGCTCGCACACCCTGACAAGAGTTTTCGGCTAGTTTCGCTAAGCAACGAGATCTTGAATGTATCGCCGGTTTCGAGCCTGCGCGAGCGCGTTTACCAAGTGATGGGCGCCCAAATCCTCGAGCAACTGGTGGAGATTGCTCCGGTGGAGCGGCGCATGACGCTTCCGGCTGCGCTGGACTCCGAGGAGGAGGGAATCTCTACCGAAGCCCTACTGGTCCGCGTCTTCGGGTTCACTTCCCGCCCGGAGGTGCACAAGCTCAACCGCAATAACATCTACTTCTTTGTCAATCGCCGGCTGGTCCGCGACCGCCTGATTCTCCACGCCATCGCGGAAGCGTACCGCAACATTCTCCCTTCGAGTGTGTTCCCGGTGGCCTTGATCTTTCTTGAGCTGCCAGCGTTGGAAGTGGATGTGAATGTCCACCCGTCCAAAGTCGAGGTGCGGTTTCGCCATTCGGGATTCATCCACGACCTGGTGCGGGATTCCATTCGCCAGGCTCTGCTGGCGACCCGGCCAGTTGCAGCCTTCCCCATACCCAGGTCGTCGCGAGGGATGCCCCTGGATACCGACGCTGCGGAGGTTGCAGAGAAACTCGATGAAGAGCCCGCCGTCCGCCAAGGCGCTAAGTTCCTTCACCGCACAACTCCTTCGCGTCCTGTTTCGGCGCCGCCCTTCAGGCTTTCTCCTCCTCGGCCTGAGCCGCAAACGGATCGGCTCCCACTCGAGGCAGCGCTGTCTCCTTACGCTCCCGCCGTACCGCGATCAGAAGCTGATTTGGCCGCCCGCGAAGCGGCTTCACCAGCTATTGTGGCGCCGGGCGAGTTGCCGACGGATCTTCAACCTCTTGGCCAGGTCCAGGAGAGTTTTATCGTGGCCACTAATTCGGCGGGGCTGTGGATCGTGGACCAACACGCTGCCCATGAACGGGTCTTGTTTGACCGGCACGTCCGTTTGCGACAGGAGAAAAAGGTTTCGGTGCAACGGCTGTTAATGCCCATCATTCTGGAACTGAGGGCAGAGCAGCAGGTCGTCTACCAGGAGATCGCGGAGGAGTTGGCGGCGAACGGGTTCGAGGTCGAGCCCTTTGGCCAACGAACCATCGCTATCAAGGCCGCGCCCACAGAAACTCGCGCGGACGATGTGGGAGACTTGATGCGCGAAATCCTGGACAACGCCCGGCAAGAGGGGCGGACCGTGTCCTTGGATGTCCTGCGAAACAAAATCGCTGCCTTGGTCTCTTGCCACGCGGCGATCAAGGTGAACATGTCCCTCGACAAGAACAAGATGGATTGGCTGCTCCAGGCGCTCGCTAAGACGGAGTGCCCGATGACTTGCCCTCACGGCCGGCCGACCGTCTTGCGCTATGGAATGAAAGACCTCCAGAAAGCCTTCAAACGAATTTAGCGGTCAGCTTTCAGCCGTCAGCTATCAGTAATAGGTATGCAGGGACCACAGGAAACTGACGACCGGCCAATGACGGACACGCGTTTGCTGAGAGCTGAAGGCTGAAAGCTGAAAGCTTCTGCTTATGCCCGAACCCCTGGTGATTGCCATTGACGGCCCCGCCGGCGCAGGTAAGAGCACGGTCGCCCGGAAAGTGGCGGCGCGCCTTGGACTGACCTATGTTGACAGCGGAGCCACATACCGGGCCGCGGCCTTTAAAGTGCTTCAGTCTGCCATCTCACCCGACGATGAGCAGGGTGTCGCAAAACTCATTGCGCAGACGGATATCCGCATCACCACGGACGGCCTTCAATCCTGCGTTTTGATCGACGGTCAGGACGTGACGGAGAAGATTCGCACTCCGGAAGTGACATTGGCGGCAGCCAAGGTATCGCGATTGTCGGAAGTGCGCGCCAAACTTGTAGCTGTGCAGAGGGGCTTCGCCATGGGGCGTGGGGTTGTTATGGAAGGGCGTGACATTGGCACCGTGGTCTTTCCGAACGCCGCCTTAAAGGTCTTTCTTAAGGCTGATCCGGAGGAGCGGGCGCGCCGCAGGCTGAAACAGGACAGAAAAGAAGGGCGTTCGGCCACACTCGAACAAACTGCCTACGAAATCGCCCGCCGCGACCAACTCGATGCAGAGAGGAAGATTTCCCCGCTGGTGGCCGCGGCGGACGCCTATCGGATAGACTCCACTTACCTTGCTGCCGATCAAGTGGTCGAGCAGATTCTGGGTTTGGCACGGGCGAAAAAACTGCTGGAATAGGCCACATAGAAGCGAAGAACACGGGAGGCAGGAGAGAGAGGGGACTACCCGAGTTCTAAACTTATCTTCCTCCATTGCTCATCGAGGAGAGGAATTCGGAATTACTCTTCGTCTTCGACAGCTTGTCGATAATCAGCTCCATGCTTTCCACGGGGGAGAGTGGATTCAGCACCTTGCGCAACACCCAGATCCTGTTGAGTTCATCTCTGGGAACCAGCAATTCTTCCTTGCGGGTGCCGGACTTGTTGATGTCGATGGCGGGAAAGACGCGCCGGTCCACGAGTTTGCGGTCGAGGTTAATTTCCATGTTGCCCGTGCCCTTGAACTCTTCGAAGATCACGTCGTCCATGCGGCTGCCCGTATCGATGAGGGAGGTGGCGATGATGGTGAGGCTGCCGCCCTCCTCGATGTTGCGGGCCGCGCCGAAGAAGCGCTTGGGCCGCTGTAAGGCGTTGGAATCCACGCCGCCGGAGAGGACCTTTCCAGAGGGTGGAACCACGGTGTTGTAGGCGCGCGCCAGGCGGGTGATGGAGTCGAGGAGGATGACCACGTCGCGCTTGTGCTCGACGAGCCGCTTGGCCTTCTCCAGAACCATTTCCGCCACCTGCACGTGCCGGGCCGCCGGCTCATCGAAAGTGGAACTAATCACCTCTCCCTTGACGGTACGTTGCATATCCGTCACTTCCTCGGGACGCTCGTCAATCAGCAAGACAATCAGGGTGATTTCAGGGTGATTGCTGGTGATGGAATTGGCAATGCATTGCAGGAGCATCGTCTTGCCGGTGCGAGGAGGCGAAACGATCAAGCCGCGCTGACCCTTACCGATGGGCGTCAACAGGTCGAGCACGCGCGCCGAGATGTTCTCCTTGACCGTCTCCAGGTGAATGCGCTCCTGGGGATAGAGCGGCGTGAGGTTGTCAAAGAAGAGTTTGTTGCGGGATTCATCGGGAGGCTCAAAATTGATGGCCTCGACTTTGATGAGTGCGAAGTACCGCTCCCCCTCTTTGGGTGGTCGGATCTGGCCGGAAATCGTATCGCCGGTGCGCAAATCGAATTTGCGGATTTGGGATGGCGATACGTAGATGTCGTCCGGGCCGGGCAGGTAGTTGTAATCCGGCGCGCGCAGGAATCCGAAACCGTCCGGAAGGCACTCCAGAACGCCCTCGGAGAAGATGAGGCCGCTCTTTTCGGTTTGTGCCTGCAGGATCTTGAAGATCAATTCCTGCTTGCGCATCCCGGTTGCCCCCACCACGCTCAGGTCTTTGGCCACCTGCGTCAAGGTGACGATGTTCATTTCTTTCAGCTTGGCGATGTCGAGGACTTCGCCTTCCTTTAGGTCCTCAATCTTTTCTTCCTGGTTTTCTTCGGCTTTCACTTCTTGTTTCTTTGCAGGCATAACTTCTCTCTTTGATTCAAGTGGATTTCTAAATCTTGGGGTCTGTGCGCCAGTGATTCCGGGTTCCACCGCTCTATCGACCTTCAATCCGTTCGAGAAGAACGAATAGCCATTGGCGATGACGAAACAGTGGTACGAAGTGCAATGAAGAGCTTTCCTCGTGGACCCGGAGTCTTGCAAGCTTGATCGGTCAGGGGCTGCCAGTCCTGGTTAGTGCTCACCTGGAGAGAGCATAGGGACCGCTAGCTTTGATGCGCATCTCCAGTAACAGGTTTCATCTGCCTCTAAGTCCCGACTTGCCGCCTTCTCGTGCTAATTCGTCAAGGATCCGCGATCCGTTTCGAGCGTTGGAGATTCCAAGCCGACCGGGGTTTCGGACTTGGCAACTAGGACCGGCCGAGCCTTGATCTTACTTTCCAGTGCCAAATCCAAGACTTCATCCATGCTCTCAACGAACCGGATGTTCAGTTCTTGTTGGATGGCTGCAGGTATGTCGGCCAGATCTTTTTCATTATCTCGCGGCAGGATCACCGTTCGGGTGCCGGCGCGGTGAGCGGCGAGGAGTTTTTCTTTGACGCCGCCGATGGGCAGCACCTTCCCTCGTAAGGTAATTTCTCCGGTCATGGCAACTTCTCGTCGCACCGCAATCTTGGTCAGGGCGCTGGCCACCGCGGTGGCGAGAGTGATCCCCGCCGACGGGCCATCTTTGGGAATAGCCCCCTCCGGGATGTGAACGTGGATATCCAGGTGACGATAGAAGTCGGCACGGAGTCCCAGTTGGCTGGCGCGCGAGCGAACGTAGCTCATCGCGGCTTGGGCTGATTCCTGCATCACGTCGCCCAGCTTTCCTGTCAAGAGCAGTTTGCCCCTCCCTTGCATCAGGGTAACTTCGATGTTCAGGATTTGGCCCCCCACTTCCGTCCAGGCCAGTCCCGTAGCCAGCCCTATCTCATTTCTTTCTTCGGCTTTGGTGTCCCGGAACTTTATAACGCCCAGGTACTCCGCCAGATCCTCCGGTCTCACTATGGCCGTGAGGCTCTTGCCTTCTTTCACCACTTTTCGGGCCACTTTGCGGCAGATGTTGGCGATTTCGCGCTCCAGGTTGCGGACCCCAGCCTCCCGCGTGTAATGCCGAATGATGTGGACGACGGCCTCATCCGGGAGCGTCATATTCGCGGCGGTCAAGCCCGTCGCCACACGTTGTTTCCGGATCAGAAAACGCTTGGCAATCTCCAGTTTCTCCGGCTCGGTATATCCCTCCAGACGCAGGATTTCCATACGATCCTGAAGCGGCTGAGGAATGGTGTGAACCACGTTGGCCGTGGTAATGAAGAAGACCTTGGAGAGGTCATACTCCACGTCCAGGTAGTGGTCCATAAAAGTGTTGTTCTGCTCGGGGTCGAGCACTTCCAGCAGGGCAGCGGAAGGATCACCGCGGAAATCCATGCTCATCTTATCCACTTCGTCCAGGAGGAAAATCGGGTTGACCGTGCTGGCCTTCTTCATCATCTGGATGATTTGACCGGGGAGAGCGCCAATGTAAGTCCGACGGTGGCCGCGGATTTCCGCTTCGTCACGCACCCCACCCAGAGAGAGGCGAACGAACTTGCGGCCGGTGGCGCGCGCGATGGACCGGCCCAGGGAGGTCTTGCCAACCCCGGGCGGTCCCACAAAACACAGGATGGAGCCGCGGGGATTCTTCACCAGTTGCCGGACGGCGAGGAATTCCAGAATGCGCTCTTTGATCTTTTCCAATCCGTAGTGATCTTCCTCAAGAACCTTCTGAGCGCGACTAATATCGCGGATTTCCTTGGATTTCTTTTTCCAGGGAACGGCAAGAAGCCAATCGAGGTAATTGCGCGAGACGGTGGACTCCGCCGACATGGGGGGCATCATCTCCAAACGCTTGAGCTCGGTCATCGCGTGATCGAGGGCGTCCTTGGTCATCCCGGCGGTTTCAATCTTCTTCTTGAGATCCTCAAGTTCGCTCTTTTCGTTGCGGCCCAGTTCCTTTTGAATGGCCTTGATTTTTTCGTTGAGGTAGTACTCGCGCTGGGCCCGTTCCATCTGGCGTTTCACCCGGCCCTGGATGGTGCGGTCAACATTGAGCTTTTCAATTTCCACATCCAGGATATCCGCCAACCGGGTGAGACGGTCCACGGGATCGAAGATCTCCAATAGTTCCTGTTTTTCCTCAATGCTGACGTTCAGGTTGGCGGCGATGGTGTCCGTAAACTTGCCGATTTCATCCACCTTGACCGCCGCAATCATGGTTTCGTAATTGAGGCTTTGCGAAAGCTTTACGTACTGCTCGAAGAGCGCCGTTGCCCTCTGGACGAGCTGTTCCAGGCTGGGTGTCGTCACCGTGCGGAAGATCTTGGTCTGGATGGTGACGCGGAAGTATCCGTCTTCATTCGAAATCTTCAGGATTTTCCCTCGGTCGATACCTTCCACAAGCACTTTTATGTTGCCGTCAGGCAATTTCAGGCTTTGCACGATGTTGGCAACGGTCCCCACCTGGTAAATTTCGTTGGGTTTAGGGTCATCAACCGAGGCGTCGTGTTGGGTGGCCAGAAAGATCTTCTTGTCCCCCGCCAGTGCTTCTTCCAGTGCTCGTATGGAGGCTTCCCGTCCCACTACGAAGGGAGTCATCATGTGGGGAAAGATGACCACGTCGCGGATAGGCATCATCGGCAATGAACGAGTCTCACACTTTTCGCGGCCTGAGAACATAGTGTTATCCATTAACCTGCTTTCTCGAGGAACGTCGAACTGAAGCTGATTTCGTGGTTCTTGACCATCTCTTCGGTCACCACAAACTCACGCAGCTTCCGCTGGCTTGGGAGGTGGTACATCAGGTCCAACATCAGGTCCTCGAGGATCATTCTTAATCCGCGAGCTCCCACCTTCCTTTCGATAGCCTGAATCGCGATCGCTTTCAACGCGCCTTCGTTAAAGCGCAGCTTAACATTTTCGAACTCGAAAAGTCTCTGGTACTGACGGACTAGGGCGTTCTTGGGCTGCGTAAGGATTTCGATCAGCGCCGGCTCATCCAAATCGCCCAGCACGCTTACCACGGCCAATCGACCTACGAATTCAGGAATTAAGCCGTAGCGGATCAGGTCGGAAGGCTGGATTTGCTCAAGTAGTTCGACGTTTCTCCGCTCCGCCGGTGAGGGAACACTGGGATTGTCCGCATGGAAGCCCACCGTCTTCTTTCCCATACGGTGCTCGATGATTTTCTCCAGCCCTACGAAAGCCCCTCCACAGATGAATAGGATGTTGGTGGTATCAACAGGCGTGCATTCCTGGTGGGGATGCTTGCGTCCGCCTTGTGGGGGCACGTTCGCGACAGTCCCTTCCAAGATCTTGAGCAAGGCTTGTTGTACACCCTCGCCGGAGACGTCGCGAGTGATGGAGGGATTCTCATCCTTTTTCGAGATCTTGTCGATTTCGTCAATATAGATGATGCCCTGTTGGGCGCGCTGCACATCACCCCCGGCATTCTGCAGGAGTTTCAAAATGACGTTCTCGACGTCTTCGCCCACGTAACCGGCTTCCGTCAAAGTCGTCGCATCCGCAATGGCAAAAGGGACTTCCAAAACGCGTGCGAGAGTCTGAGCCAGAAGGGTCTTGCCCGTCCCCGTGGGACCGATCAACAGAATATTGGACTTGGTGAGCTCGACGTCGCTGCGTATCCGGGTCAGAATGTTGCGCTTGTAATGGTTGTAAACAGCGACGGCCAGTTTTTTCTTGGTTTTTTCCTGTCCCACCACGTACTGGTCGAGAAAAGACTTGATTTCAGATGGCCTGGGAGGCTTGGCCTGGGAAGTGGGAACGCGTTCGCTCCGCTCCTCCTCCAGGATAGAATTGCAGACGGCCACGCACTCGTCGCAGATGTAGGCGCGGGGAAAATCGCCCGGCGAAGAAATGAGCTTACCCACCGCATCCTGCGTTTTCCGGCAGAATGAACAGCGCAACGCTTCATCCGGATTGGGACGCTTCGAAGTCATTGCTGCAAGTTACTTATGCTTGTAGATGATTTCATCAATGATGCCGTACTCGCGAGCTTGCTGGGCACTCATCCAAAAATCGCGCTCCATATCGCGCTCAATCTTCTCTATCGGCTGGTTCGTATGCTTGGCCATTAGTTCATTAAGGCTGGCGCGAATACGCAGGATTTCGCGGGCGTGGATGTCGATGTCCGTTGCCTGTCCCGAGAGACCGCCTATGGTAGGTTGGTGAATAAGCAAGCGCGAATTGGGGAGTGCAAAACGCTTCCCCGGAGTTCCCGACGCCAGCAACACAGCCGCGACGCTGGCCGCTTGGCCAATACAGATGGTGGCAACGTCAGGGCGGATGAACTGGATGGTATCATAGATGGCCATCCCGGCGGTTACCACCCCGCCCGGCGAGTTGATATAAAGGGAAACGTCTTTCTCCGGATCCTCGGCTTCCAGGAAGAGCAGTTGGGCGGTCACCAAGTTCGCCACGCTGTCGTCGATAGGGGTTCCTATGAAGATAATATTATCCCTGAGCAGGCGGGAGTATATATCGTAAGCGCGTTCTCCACGGTTGGTCTGCTCGACAACCATGGGAATCAGAGTCATGTTCGGCTGGCTGGTCATCGCCTTTTCCCTGGGGAAACTCCGTACCGTTTCTGAAAACTACTCACTTTTCCGAGTGATTTTTGCGTTGCGGTAGATGAATTCTATAGCCTTCTGGTTGCGGCGAGTAGATTTTATGGTATCCAACTCTTCCTCGCGTGTCAAGCGAGTCTTAAGTGTGGCGGGAGGCTCGTGCGCTTCTTGTGCCATCTCTCGAATTATTTCATCGACTTCTTCTTCAGAAACCTCCAACTTCTCGGCATCGGCAACCTTGCTCAGCAACAGCAAAGCCCGAACCTCCTTCTCAGCCTCCGGCCTGGAATCCTCACGAACCTTGCGCCAGTCGACCTGCGTCTGGCGGGGATCAATTCCCTGAGAAACAAGCTGGGTCACCATGCGCTGGAGTTTGCGGTCGAGTTGGGCCTCCACCATTACTTCCGGGACAGGGAATTCGTGCAAATGAAGAAGTTGCTGCACTAGCTTTTCCTTGCCCGCCATTTCCACCCGGCGGCGGGCGCGTTCCATCAGATCGTTGCGTAACCTGCTCCGAAGTTCCTCCAGAGTGGCGAACTCGCTCACGGATTTTGCCAGATCGTCGTCAGCCGTCGGAACTACCTTATGTTTGATGCTTTGAACCTCGACGCGGTAACGGAAAGTCTTTCCCGCTAGAGACCTTTGCGGGTAATGCTCCGGATAAGTGACTTCGAACTCGCGTATTTCGCCTGGTCGAGACCCCCGTAGATTCTCGCGGAAAGCGGTGACGGTCCCCTTGCCGCCCAACTGGAGCGAAACGTCGCGAGCTTCCACAGGGTGGCTCGCAGGCGCTTTTACATCATAGCCCTTATAACTCATCGTCAAGGAGTCGCCATCCGCCGCGGGACGGTCCAAAACGACCTCGAAAGTGGCGGCATGGTCGCGGACCTCATCTAGCGCCTGATCAATGTCCACCTCAGTTACGTTGGGCGTTTCTTCCTGGACTTCCAATTCCTTATATTGCTTGAGCTCGACTTCAGGATAAATCTCGAAGGTGGCTTTGCAGGTGAGAGGATTGTCCTCGTCGAATTTGAGATCTTCGAATCGAGGGTGGCCCACCACCGACCACTTCTGCTCCTTGACTGCATTCTCAAAGAACTTGGGAACGAGCGATTGGACAACCTCGTTTCGAATGTCGTCCCGAAAGCGGCGCCGCACCTCCGAGCGTGGAGCGTGGCCGGGGCGGAAGCCGGGGATTCGTGCCACACGAGCATATTGCGATACCACCGTATCGGCCTCGCGCCGAACCACATCGAGAGGAATCTCAATCAGGAGTTCTTTCTTGCAATTCGTTGCTTCCACAAGTCCTCAACGGTTGTTGTAATGGTTGAAATTAGGACGGCGAGTTTGAAGCCTCACTCGAACCAGCGCTAGTGACTCGGCAAAAGGGAAGCCACGATTCCAACTGGAAGGCTCTAGAGCCCCTCGCGACCCTAGCACCTTTCAGTATAGCACACGACTTCCGCCTGTCAACGCCTAGTGTCCTGAGTCAGAAGTTAGCTGACAAAGTCTTCCCGTTTCGGGTGGCCGTTCCACAGCCCCGGCAGGGGTCCCGCAAGGCGGGATAGCCCCCCAGGGCGCCAGCCCTGGGGGAAAGCCCTCACCCCGTCCCGCAGAGCGGGACACCCCTCTCCCGCGCGGGCGGGAGAGGGGATAGGGGGTGAGGGAGGGTTCGCATACCCATCCCGCCCTGCGGGACCGTGGGCTACCCTCTTTCGCCCCGACAAGTCGGGGCTGACTTCATCAACGAACTTCCGACTCATGACACTAACGGGGCTTCGCCCCAGCCCGACGAGCATGTAAGAACGTAGCGGCTCCGCTTGTGGACGTAAGACGGAAGTGTTATTTACCTCCGTTGATGGGACCGCCGAGGCGGTCGGTGG
>JBEKHR010000010.1:0-147856 GCA_050012175.1 Terriglobia bacterium
GGCCCACCGACCGCCTCGGCGGTCCCATCAACGGAGGTAAATAACACTTCCGTCTTACGTCCACAAGCGGAGCCGCTACGTTCTTACATGCTCGTCGGGCTGGGGCGAAGCCCCGTTAGTGTCCTGAATCAGAAGTTCGCTTACAAAGTGTTTCTCATGCGGGCGGTCTTTTCTGAGCCCCGTTAGGGGCGGAAGATTGTAGCCCAGGGCGCAAGCCCTGGGGGAGGGCCCTCACCCTGCCTTCGGCACCCCTCTCCCGCCCGAGCGGGAGAGGGGACGGGGGTGAGGGAGGGCTCGCCGACCCATCCCGCCCTGCGGGACCGTGGGCTACATTCTTTCGCCCCGACAAGTCGGGGCTGACTTATTCAACGAACTTCTGACTCAGGACACTAGAGCAGTGACCCGCCGCGGCGGGACGAGTGACGAGCAGAATTTTGAATAGTGAATGGTGAATAGTGAATGGTGAATTGCGGACGCAGAGTTTGCTTTGCGCGCCGCGCCCGGGGCCTCTCACTGCGAGGCTTCCTCGGTTCACAATTCATAAGTTACTATTCACCATTCATAATTGGCCCAGCCCCTCGTCCCCACTTTTCTGCTCTCCGCCCACTGCCCACTGCCTACTGCTCGCCGCCTACTCTCACGGGCTAGGGGTTCTGGCTCTCCTTCTCCAGGAGCTCACGGACCTTGCGGTAGGTAGCATACATTTGCGGAAGCCGGGCATAAGCCGCGACACATCTGATCCACAGCGAGTTGTCAATAGCCGGGGAGCCGGACATTATGCGGTTGGGTTCGACATCACTGTGAATGCCGGATTGGGCGGACACCACCACATTGTCTCCGATAGTCACATGGCCCGCTATGCCGACTTGGCCGGTGAGGATCACGTTCCGGCCCACTTTGGTGGTACCGGCAAGGCCCACCTGTCCGCAGAGGAGAGTATTCTCCCCGATTTCGCAGGCGTGTCCTACCTGAACGAGATTGTCGATTTTTGCGCCGCGGTGGATGCGCGTTTCTCCCACGGCGGCCCGGTCGATACAGGCATAGGCTTGAATCTCGACACCATCCTCGATGGCCACCGTCCCGGACTGCACTATTTTGTAGTAAGAGCCATCCGCCTGGCGTGCGAACCCGAAGCCATCCGTCCCGATAACCGCGCCATTCTGCAAGGTCACGTCGTCGCCGATGCGAACGAATTCACGTACCACCGCATGCGCATGGGCGAAGAAGCGGCGTCCAATCCTGGCCCCTCGGTAAACCACCACGTGGCTTTTCAGCACGCAGTCATCCCCAATCTCCACTCCTTCTTCGAGGACCACGTAGGGGCCGATGGAAGGAGCGCGGCCCAATTGGACGTCCGGGGCGATGACGGCCGTGGGATGAATGCCCGGTGGAGGCCGGTAAAGAGGATGGAAGAACTCCAGGGCCTTGGCAAACGTGAGGTAAGGATTCGCCGAACGCAAGGCGGGCCGGCCCTCCAGGTCCTCCTCCGGGCTGGCAATGATGGCCGCCGCGCGTGTCGTCTTGATTTTGCGCAGGTACTTAGGATTGGCAAGAAAAGTCAATTCGCCGGGTGTAGCCTCGTCCATTCCGGCGACGCCGGTGATTTCGAGTTCTTCCGGACCTTCGAGCTGGCATTCAAGCCGCGCCGCAATTTCACCCAGTTTCATTGTTGTCTCCTTTTCAGAGTTCGTCCGGGGGAACAACCGCCTGGACTGAGCAGGCAATCCACCCCGAAGCCGCAAGGTTAGCAGCGGTCCGCCGTTTAGGCAATGCCTCGCACAGAAGTAATGGTACGCTGGTGCGCTTGGCAGAGAGGGGGAAACAGAAGTAAGCTCTCGGAACACCTACCTCTCCGGTGGCCCGATGGGAAGGCTGATGGAGCCGGCCGCCAGAGAGTGACATGATCTGGCTCCCGGTCTGGCGCGAAGAGCATCGTGCCCTGTTGGCGTGCGGCGGGGATGGGAAACGTGGCACTGGCTTTCCACTGATTGAGCGTCGCCGCCGGGTTCATTTCCGGGGTCAGGTCGGAGGTTTGCGCCCAAACATTTCATTGACCGCTAGGAGTTTCCTCTTGCCACGATGGCAGAAACGAGATAAGCTATGCTTGCCTGTGAGGCTCGTTTCGGTGGAGAGCCTATGATTAACAATCAACGCGCCGGAATCCGCATTCCGGTGGAATTCCCGGTAGAAGTGCGCTGGAAGAGTCGCTGGGGCCGCGCTCGCCACGTGGAGGGAAAGACCGGAAACATCAGTGGGAACGGGTTGTTCATGCGTATTCCCATCCGCCCTCCCCGCGAGACACCCGTAACCATGAGAGTAATTCTCCCTGTGACTGTTACGCGTGTCCCCGTTGAATTGCGTTGTAATGGGCGGGTCATCCGTTGGAGCTGCCCCGGCGAGTCGAGGGGGATGGGCGCCACGATTGACGAGTACGAATTCCGGCCCACGCGCACGCAAGCTCTTTGACGCTATCTGAATAGAGGATGCAAGATTCCTGGCGATTCAGCCATCATGCACGGCGCGGTGGTAGTGCATTCCCAAAGACCAATCAAGAACTCCATGGGCGGCGCGCGTCGTGGAGCCAGATCGCCCTCGCAAACACGTGGCATTGGGACGTGATTCTGGATGAGCCTCCGCAACGGCGGGAAGAAGAAGATCCGGGTTCTTATAGCCGACCGTGAAGGCATCTTCATGATTGGGCTGAAGAAGCTCTTCGCGGTGGAGGATGACCTGCGCGTCGTCGCGCAAGCCCAGTCCGCCCCGCAGTTGATCGAACTGACGAAATCCCTGCGCCCTCATCTGTATTTTATTCAGGCGGAAATCATAACGGAAGCTGGCGGCAATCTGCTTGAGGACATTCGTAAACAGGCGCCTAAGTGTAAAATCGTGGTCACGTCCTCCTCAATAGCCGAAGAAGAGGAGGGCATGCGATTCATCCAGTTGGGCGCTTCGGGCATCATTCTTAAGTCAGTGGAACCGTCGCTGTTCATTAAGTGCGCTCGCAAGGTAGTTTGGGAGAACGAAGTCTGGTTGCCGCGTCAGCAGGTTGCCCGCATAGCGAAGATTGCGGAAACGGGTGCCTCCCGACCACTAAGACCCGTAGATACGTTGACGCAGAGAGAGAAGACGATAATCAGCTACTTGATGCAGGGATGGCGAAATCGGGAAGTCGCCCAGCATCTGTCCATTACCGAACAAACGGTGAAGAATCACCTAAGGTCAATCTACGATAAAGTTGGGGTTTCGGACCGTCTGGAGCTGGTGCTTTACGCCATCCATCAGAAGATGGTACTTCCCCCCGTACAACCGCCCGCCTCCGGCTGAGGCACGCGCCCAGCCTGCCCGTTAATATTACTCGTCAAATTCCGTGCACTCGGAATGATGCAGAGACCAATGAGACTTGACCGGGATACCTTTGATCGGGAGCAGCCCCCAAGTGCGGGTTTCCCGGCATCCTGCTAAGGCTGCTATTTTTCCTCCCGCTCTGCAGCAGGGAAAAGACCAATCTGGCCTTCGGCAGTTGCGGTGTCACCGTGAAGTCCGCTCCCCTTTTGCGATAGCTTTCTCGGTCGCGCAATGGGTATCACGCCCAGGACAGTAATCTCGCTTAGCGCAGTTCGGGGAACGAAGATTCGCAAGTTGTTGGAGTAGACGTCCGCTGGCGTAACCAGAAATCCCTCCGGGCTGAGTTCCACGAGGTTGCTGGGCAGAAGTCCTTCCAGCACCTCCTTATCCTTGAAAGTCACCCGAACCCAAAGGCCGGCCAAACGGGGGCGGCTCTGGAAAAGTTTGCGTTCTGACCGCTGGGGGTTGCCGTCGAAATCCCTCACGAAGAAGACGCCCTTAATCTCATGCAAGGGAATATTGAGAGTCCGGCCTTCACGGTCGAGCATCCGGATGCCGTTTGGCCCCAAATAGGAAGCGGAGTCAACAAATCCCTTCACGAGGCCATGATCCAGCCTACGTACCACCACCTTCTTGTAAGTCGATTTGTGGTTGTCTTTCACGAGAGGCGCCATCCGCGGGAAATTTGCTTGCCGTGAAATGCAGCTTGGCCACGGAAAACCGCTTGTGCTAGTATAGGTGTTGAGCTAGGCCTGTCAAGTCTTTCGGCGCAGAGTCGGAGTGCGAATTCTTGAAGAAGGCTCATAATCTCTTGAAAAATAGTCGCTTAGTTTTCAGAGCGCAACTCGTGTCGTGGCTCTGCGGCAGCCCAAGCGCGTTCGTCGGTTCTTGTCGCGTCCCTTGATTTCTCTGGCTACACTCCTGAGGTAGAGTGACGAGAATGCCCGGCCGAAGCAAAGCTGAGCAGGAAAACGGAACGGCAGCGGACCACTTTGATCCGAAGCCGGCAAGCAGAGTGGCTGGCAGGAATGCATTTTGCGGCCGGCAAAATGGTTTGGATTCTTCACCGGGGCTACGCGAAGTCCATGACTACCTTGATTATGCACGTGTGGAAAGAGGCCTTGCCGCCAACAGTATCTCGAATTACCAACGGGACCTTATCCATTTCTACGGATTCCTGCGTGGCCGCGGGAAGAGTTTTGCGGAGGCAGACCGAGATGATGTTCGCGCCTTCCTGGCCGCCCTTTATGGCCGGGGGCTGAGCGCTCGAAGCGTGGCTCGTCATCTGATTTCCCTACGAAATTTCTTTCGATTCCTAGCGAAGGAGGATAGGATCCACAGCGATCCGACGGCGGAAGTCGATGCGCCCAAATTGGAACAAACGCTGCCGAGGTATCTCACCACCGACGAGGTTGACACTCTCCTAAGACAACCTGATATCTCCACGCCCCTTGGCCTTCGAGACAAGGCTATGCTAGAGCTCTTGTACGCCACCGGCATGAGGGTTTCTGAGCTGGTTCATCTTCGTTGGTCGGATCTTGATTCCGGTCTGGGCATCGTTCGTTGTTTGGGAAAAGGAAACAAGGAGAGGCTAATCCCCGTTGGCAAGTCTGCTCTGCGCGCTGTGGAAGCTTACTTGCTCGGCGGCCGCTCAGCATTCGGCAAGAACGGTCAGGAGCCCTTCCTCTTTCTCAACCGCCGGGGAGGGCCACTATCACGGGTGGGATTTTGGAAAATTCTGGCTGGGTATGGCCGGCGGGCGGGGATTGCAGTTCCCCTGACACCGCACCTGGTGCGTCACTCTTTCGCCACGCATCTGCTCGAACGCGGAGCTGACCTGCGCTCGATCCAACTTATGCTAGGTCACAGTGATATCTCGACAACTCAGATATATACGCACGTTTTGACGCAAAGGTTAAAGCAGGTCTATCAGACTCACCATCCTCGAGCCTGAACTTCAGGCCCCTGGGTTTTCAAGGAAATGGACGCCCAACTCCCATGAGCGACTACAACTTTCTGATGGAAAGCAAGCTCTCGCAAGAGCAATACAGTGTACTAGGCCTGATCAGCCGCTCGGCCTACGAACAGGGGTTGAACCTGTACCTCGTGGGAGGTGCGGTCCGAGATCTGACGTATGGGCAACAGGTGGTGCGTGACCTGGATTTCGCCCTCGAAGGCGATCTCAGGAAGATTCTTCGCCGCTTGGGATCAGAAGACTCGTCACCCATGACGGGGTTCTCATCGCGCCCAGTCATGGGCAACGGAGAGCCTCTGGCGCTTGAGTATCAGGAGTTTGACCCACATATTGCCGCGGCGGAACTTTGGTTCACGAATGGAGTGCGAGTGGAACTGGGCCAGTGCCGGGTGGATCTCTTTTCGAAACCCGGCCAGCGTCCGGAGATGCGACCCGCCACCATATTTGAAGATCTGAAGCGGCGTGATTTTTCACTAAATGCCATGGCGATTTCGCTCCATCCAAACTCGCGCGGCTTGCTTCTTGACCCTACCAACGGCGCTGCGGACATCGAAAGGCGGGAACTCAGAGTTCTGCATCCCCGAAGCTTTTCTGAAGACCCACTTCGGATTTACCGACTTCTGCGGTTTGGACTGCGCCTTGATTTCACGCCTGAGGAACGGACCAAGAAGTACTTCGAGACGGCCCTCCAGAATCACGCCTGGGAACGACTGGGTGCGGATCAACAGGGCCGTGAGCTCCGGGCGATCCTGCAGGAGGAGAACCCAGCGCGTGTTCTCAAAGTGCTTGTCGAGCGGAAACTCCTGGGGGGGCTGGACAAGAAACTGGCGTCCGCCCGGATAACCTACGACCGCTTTTCCAGGAGCCGCTCGGCGGCCCAGACCGTTCCGGGGGCCGATTCCTACCTGGTCAATTTTCTTTGCCTGGTGGAAAAGCTGAGTAGCAGTGAAAAACTAAGGATGGCGAAGAAGGTACTGAAAATCGGCAAAGTGATCAAGGAAGTCCTGAACATGGAGCGGGACGCCACAAAGCTCGCCCGGGTACTCGCCAGCTCGAAAGCCGCACTGCCGCGCCAGGTCTACACTCTGCTCGCCAAAGAGTCCCGCCACCTCTTGCTCTTCCTGCTGGTTTATTACCCGCAGGCCAAGGTTCATTCTCGCGTCAAAAACTATCTGACCAAGTACTTGCCGCTTCGGGCAAAGCTGCCTCGAGCGGAATTACAGGCCCTGGGATTCAAACCCGGAGCCAAGTTCGATCAGATCATCGAGAGCGTTTTCCTCGATCAGGTGGATGGCAAGATTAAAACCCCTCAGCAATTGACAAAAGCCTTGCGCGAAAGGGCCGGCATCAAAGAGCCGCCGCCTGCGCCTGAACCTCGCATGCACCGCCCACGGAAACCCAAAGAAATGGCGAAGCCCAAACATCTCGGGCAGGAGGCGGGGGCGCCTTCGGTCAATCCTCCCCAGAGCCTATCTCCGGCCCAGAGTTCGCCGAGGGCAAAGGATAAGGGAAAACTACCTGGCAAGACCCATCTGGCAGGGCGACTGAAGTATTAGACATTTTTTGGTGGCGGAACGAGAATTTGGTTCTGGTCATTTCACCTTGTCGAGTGCGGAGGAAAGCATCCGCTATCGGCATTCAGTTACAACCCTGAGGCCCGCTTGCTCATTGTGGAGGGGCTGACGGCTGAAGGTGTTATTCCCGACTTCTGACTCCTGCACATACGTGCGCCACGACCGGACCGTTTCTGTTAGAATGTTTGCGGGATGCCATCCGAAAACTTCGTCCATCTTCATCTCCATACTGACTACAGCCTGCTCGACGGGGCCTGTGAAATCGGTCGCTTGATGGATCGCGCGGCTGAGCTCAAGATGCCTGCCGTCGCCATCACGGATCACGGAAACCTTTTCGGCGCCGTAAAGTTCTACGACGCTGCGCTGAAGCGGGGACTGAAGCCCATTCTGGGCTGCGAAGTCTATGTGGCGAGCACGAATCGCTTCGACCGCTCCCCGGACGCCGACCGGCCATACCACTTGGTTCTCCTGTGCGAAAACGAAAGAGGTTACCGGAATCTTCTCAAGCTGGCCTCTTCCGCCTTTCTGGAAGGTTTCTACTACAAGCCCCGAATCGATAAGGACCTGCTGGCGCGTCATGCCGATGGATTGATTGGCCTGTCGGGTTGTTTGCGCGGGGAAGTCCCTGTGGCCCTCAGCGCCGACAAATTCGATGCGGCACGCCAGGCTGCCTATGATCTTCGGGACATCTTCGGCAAGGGCAATTTCTATATTGAAATCCAGGACCAGGGAGTCCCTGAAGAGAAGCGTATTAACCCGCAATTGGCTCGCTTAGCACGCGACACCGGCATACCCCTTGTAGCCACGAACGATTGTCATTACCTCACGAAAGCGGATGCGCGCGCTCAAGACGTTCTAGTCTGCATTCAAACCGGGAAAACCCTCAGCGATCCGAACCGGATGAAGTTCGCCACAGACCAGTTCTATTTCAAGTCGTTTGAGGAGATGCAAGCGGTCTTCGGTGAGGCGCCGGAAGCGCTTTCTCGCACCCTGGAAATTGCCGACCGCTGCAACGTACACCTGGAAGAAAAACAACACGTCTTTCCGCATTTCGAGGTCCCGGCCGGCGAGACGCTCGACAGTTTCTTTGAGAAGGTAACACGGCAAGGGTTTGCGCTTCGGCGCGAAAGGCTGGAGCGGTCGGCGGCAGCGGGAAGACTGCGTTATCCGCTGCAAGCCTATGAAGAACGGCTGGAGCGTGAGATCGAACTGGTCAAGCAAATGCGCTTCGCCGGCTACTTCCTGATCGTCTGGGATTTCATCCGGCATGCGCGCGAGCAATGCATTCCCGTGGGTCCGGGGCGCGGTTCGGCAGCCGGAAGCCTGGCGGCCTACTCTTTGCGCATCACGGACATCGATCCACTTCAGCACGACCTGCTGTTTGAGCGCTTTCTGAACCCCGAACGGATCAGCTTTCCGGACATCGACATCGACTTCTGCATGCGACGCCGCGGCGAAGTCATTAGTTACGTTACGGAAAAGTACGGCCGTGAAAACGTCAGCCAGATCATCACCTTCGGAACCATGGGTGCAAAAGCGGTGATTCGCGACGCCGGCCGGGCTCTGGACATTCCCTTCGCCGAGGTCGACAAGATCGCCAAGCTGGTTCCCAATACGCTGAATATTACTCTCGCGGAGGCGATCAAGCAGACCCCTGAACTCCGCCAACTGAAGGAAAACGATCCGCGCGTGGCGGACTTGCTCCAAGTGGCGAGCCACCTGGAAGGTCTTGTGCGCCACGCTTCCACTCACGCCGCTGGGGTCGTTATTTCACCCCAACCCCTGCAAGAGATCGTTCCGCTTTACAAGAGCAACAAAGATGAAATCACCACGCAGTACGCCATGGATGACCTGGAAAAGATCGGCCTGCTGAAAATGGATTTTCTGGGTCTTACCACCCTCACCGTCATCGATGACTGCGTGAAGCTGATTGAAGCGACGCGGGGAGAGAAACTGGATCTGGAAAACCTGCCTCTCAACGATGAAGAGAGTTATGCCTTGCTCGGAAAGGGACTGACGGCAGGAATCTTCCAGTTTGAAGGTCGGGGAATGACCGACATCCTCCAGCGTGTCAAACCCAGTCGCCTGGCGGACCTCACAGCCCTGAATGCCCTTTACAGGCCCGGTCCCCTTCAGGGTGGCATGATCGATGACTATGTTGCCCGCAAGACAGGCAAGAAGCGCGTGACTTACGACCTCCCCCAACTTAAGGAGATTCTCGAAGAAACGTACGGCGTGATTGTCTACCAGGAACAGGTCATCCAGATCTTTAACAGAGTCGCCGGATTCACTCTCGGCGAAGCGGATGTGGTCCGTCGCGCCATGGGGAAGAAGAAGCACGAGGAAATGGTGGCGAACCGGGAAAAGTTCCTGGCGGGTGCGAAGAAAAACAATGTTCCCGCAGCGAAGGCAGGAAGATTGTGGGAACTGGTGGAACAGTTTGCGGGTTACGGCTTCAATAAATCGCACTCGGCCGCCTACGCTCTGGTAGCCTATCAGACCGCCTACCTCAAGACGCATTACCCGGTGGAGTTCATGTCGGCGCTCCTCTCCTCAGAAATCGGGAACCAGGACAAGTTGACGAAATACCTGAATGAATGCCGGGACATGAACATCCCGATCCTTCCTCCGGACGTCAATTCGAGCGATCTGGTCTTCACGCCGGCAGGGAACACCATCCGGTTTGGGCTCACGGCGATCAAGAACGTCGGGGCCGCAGCTATCGAATCCGTGCTTGCCGCAAGACGCAAACTCGGGCGCTTTGATACGCTTCTGCAATTCTGCGAGAATGTGGACTTGCGCCTGTTGAATAAGCGTGTGATCGAGAGTCTCATCAAGGCGGGGGCCTTCGATTCGCTGGGCGCTCGCCGCTCCCCGCACATGGCAGTATTGGACCGAGTCATGGACCTTGGCCAGAAGCGGCAGCGCGAAAATGATAGCGGCCAGCATGGTTTGTTCATGGGCGATGCGAACGTAGAGCCACCTCCGCCTCTTGATTTGCCCGACGTGCCGGATTGGACGGAGTCGGAGCGGCTGGCAGGCGAAAAAGAGGTTTTGGGTTTCTATGTCACCGGTCACCCTCTTGAAAAATACATGGGACGGCTGGCCGCGATAACGCGCCACGATAGTTCATCACTGGAGGAACTGGCTCACGAGTCGCCGGTGACTTTGGCCGGCATGCTGACCAACCTGCGTGTCCGGCCCAGTAAGAAGGGCGATCTCTGGGCCAGCGGCATGCTGGAGGACAACCGAGGATCAGTGGAGCTGCTTGTGTTTCCGCAAGCCTATCAGCAGCTTCAAGGCGTCCTGAAGCGCGACGCAGCTCTCCTGATTAAAGGGCGAGTACGCCACGAAGAGAACCAGCGCACCAAGGTGGTAGTGAATGAAGCGCGGCCGCTCGATGCCGCGGTGAACGGCCCAAAGTCGCGGCTCCGAATTCGAGTCAATCTTGCTGACGCCCGAGATGGCCTTGCCGGAGAACTGGCGGATTTGCTGGCTGCCCACCCGGGCAGCGATCCGGTGATCTTGGAACTCACGCGCCCCGGGGATTTCGTAGCTGATCTTCGTGTGACCCGGCCGCGCGCAGTGCAGGTGAATGACGACGTAATCAGTCAGTTGCGGGCGCTCTGCGGCGAGTCTGCCATTCTCGTCGAGAAGCAGGAGTGAGGCAAAGTCGAAGGTCAAGAGTTAAAAGTCAAAGGTTAAAGGCGGTCAAAGCTTAAATGCTAAAGGTTAAAGTCTAAAGGCTAAGGTTTAAAGCTGAAGGCGGGAGGGGTTAGCGGCCTTGAGTGCGAGAGATTTGCAGCCAGTGCTGACTTGTGGCGCTCGCTACGGCGACGCACGGGAACGAATGAGGTACGAATCTCTACCCTTTACCCTTTACCCTTTACCCTTTAGCCTTTATCCTTTACCCTTTAACGTCTAACCTTTGACTGTCGACCTTTGATTGTTCAGGATGATCAACTGATGGCAAACCCCGACACCCAACTTGCCGTTGTGCGCGAAATCGAAAAACAGATTGTCGAGCTGGAACAGGCCTCCGACTCAGAAGTCACGCGCGAGGAAATCGAACGCCTTCGCCAGCAGTTGGCGGCCCTTCGGGACAGGGGCGCCGGCACAGCAAACGATCCCTGGGATCGGGTGTTGCTGGCTCGTCACCCGCAGCGTCCCTACACTTTGGACTACATCCAGATGCTCTTCACGGAATTTACCGAGCTGCACGGTGACAGGCGGTATGGAGATGACCAGGCGTTAGTGGGCGGGCTGGCTAAATTCGAGGAAAGGTCAGTTGTGGTCATGGGGCATCAGAAAGGCCGCGACACCAAGCAGAAGCTGCTCCGCAACTTCGGCATGACCAACCCGGAAGGCTACCGCAAGGCGCTGCGCCTGATGCGAACTGCGGCCAAGTTCGGCTTGCCCATCATAACCTTCGTCGACACTCCTGGCGCCTATCCTGGAATCGGGGCCGAAGAACGCGGGCAGGCCGAGGCCATTGCCTATAACTTGAAGGAGATACCCAAGCAGCGCGTTCCCATCGTTGTCGTCATTCACGGCGAGGGCGGCAGCGGAGGCGCACTCGCCATTGCGGTGGGTGACGAAGTCCTTATGCTCGAGAACGCCGTCTATTCGGTGATTGCCCCGGAAAGCTGTTCCTCAATCCTGTGGCGGGACTGGGACCACAAACAGGAGGCCGCGCGTGTCCTCAAGCTGACCGCAGAAGATATGCTTCGCTTAGGAATTGTCGACTGCTTGGTGCCGGAGCCTCCGGGCGGCGCACACAACAGTCACCAACTGGCCGCCGACATTTTGCGGCCGGTGCTGAGATCGTGCCTCCAGGACCTCGCAAAGCTGTCCCCCGATGAGCTTCTCCGCCGCCGGCATGAGAAGCTGCGGAAGCTCGCCACCTATGTTACCGGCGACTGATCGCTTAGTCGCATCCTTCCTCTGCGCTTGCCCCAGCACCCAGTCCCCAGCCCCTAGCCCCTGTTACCTGACAGCTGGAACCTGCTCTTTCACTTCCTGAATCCCGAATCCTGAATCCTGACTCCTGTTCTTCCCCCACCTACTAACTACCTGTCTTTTCAACAACATTCCCGCTTTCAGCGCGTAACTACCTTTGTTTTCTATAACATTCCTGCTTCGTTCCAGAGTTTTCCACAGTCGTCCTTTGTTTTCAATGAGATTCCCGCATCGTTCCGTCAAAAAAAAGAATCCTTTTTCAAGGTTGGTAGGCTTTCTTGAGTCGCAGGACAAATTGAGCGAGTGATGCTCGGGCGCCCATGAGGGCCATGGCTCGCCACTATGCGAAACAAGAGAGCGAGGTGTGATACGCCGGCAAAGTTGCTCACACACATAGGCTATCATAAATCCCGTGGCCTGTCAATAGACGGAATGTCCACGGGTGTGCGACGCAGAAGCGTGGCTTCGACAATTTCGTCGTCCAGAGCGTGTCTCCGAGCGTAGAAAGTGCGCTAGGGCCCGGAGGGCCGATCCCGCCCTGCGGGATGAGAACGTATCCGGCGATGCGGAAGCCCAGCTCGCGCCGCGGGCCCACGAGCGTGGTGACGGATTTGCGCCTAAACCGCTCCGGGTCGAAGAGGCGGGCGCGATCCCATAAGCGCTAAGGTAAGCGCGCTTGGCAGGGTCTGAGCCACGTTAGTGGTCCCGCAAAGCGGGATGGCTCACAGTCCCGCATGGCGGGATGGGACCGCGTAGCGCAGAGCAGCGCGTGAGCCCGCCGTGGCGGGCGACATAAGAGTCCCGCTCGGTCCCTCGTGATTATATCGCCCCTGCCGGGGCTTGAGAAGTGTTTCTACCTACCTTTTTCCCCATCCCGCCATGCGGGACCGTGGGCCAGATGATGACGCCCGCTCAAGCGGGCTTTGGACCCGGTCTGGCAGTTAAGTTAGCGCTCATGGGGCACGATCCCGCACTGCGGGGTGCTGCTGGTCACGTAATGAAGATGAATGAGGCCGCAAAAATGCCGCAGCCGAGACATGCAAAGATTCTGCCTCAGCCCCAAGCGGTATCAGCACGTCGCAGAGCCGCCGCGGCCTATGGTCCGCCGATCCTAACGGTGGGCGGGTCTGCGTCACCCGCGGCGGTTCAGGCGAACTCGTAAAGAGGCACGTTACGGCTGGGTGGGGGAGTGGCTTTGAGCAAGGCTTCGATGCGGCGCACGGTTTCAGGTGTGAGCGGGACATCGCCGCAAACGTTGCAGACCTCTGCGGGAACGTGGTCGATCACCATCACCTCACCCCGGTGTTTGACGGCGTGGACGACCGTCCGGGGCTCATAGGCTCCGGGGCATCCCGCAATGGTGCATTTCATGGCTGGCTTCTCCTTTCCCGAGGCGTTAACCACTTCGGCGGCCGGGGTTCGTAGGCTGTGATCAAGATTAGCAGCGGCTGGCTGGTTGTGCAAACGATGTGGAGCGGCCGGCCCTCATCTGTGAACCCGTGGGTGGCGCGTCTGCATGCGACCTCTTGGCAATTGGGCTGAATGCACTAATGCCCCGGGAATGGCACTGCGCGGTGCCATGATCGCATACATGACAAAGGGCGGCACGTATGCGCCACGCACGGAAGCTCGCCACGTCTGTTACCGGCGATTGATTACCATGACTTTTTCCACATGACTTCCACTTGACAACCTCCCAGCCTTGGTTCATCCTATATTGCGTTGGGGGAATAATTTTTCCAAACAAGTCGGCTTTACAGGCAAACTAACTTCGTTCTGCCAAGGAGGCGGGTTATGAACAATACGATTCGATGCAGTTTGAGTTGCAGTGCATTTCTCCGGTTTGTTGTGTTGGCAATGACCGTGGGGTTGTTAGGCTCTGTTTCTGCCGCTGGACAGACCAGGGCTTTGGGAACACCCGGAGCGGGCTTCAAAGCCCCGGTGAGTTCCACGGCATTATCCGCTCCCCCAATCGATCCGTTTATGACTTACTCCGGCGCCTCATACGGAACCGGTGGAATTGCTCTGCGCAATCGCGGCACCGGCGTACTTCACGTCAGTGGCGTGGTCGGCCGCGTTCAGGATGCCTATCTCTACTGGGCGATCCTTTTCAGCACCCCGACACCGACCAGGAACCTTTCCAGAGCCTCCCTGAGTCGCATATTTCCCAATCCTGGTTTTTTTGGCCTTCCTCGAGTCACCCTGGAAGGGACCTTGCTGGGAATAGGTGCTGATCCGTGCTGGGGCAGTACCGGTATCGCTGTCTATCGGGCCCAAGTGCCCAGATGGCTAGCTACGGGTAACGGAGCCTATCAGGTAACAATTGCGAGTGCACTTACTGATGGGAGCGACCCGTGGGTCAGTGGCCCCGTTTTCCCGGCTGCCGAGGGCGCTTCCCTGGTCATCGTAGGCACCGGAGATTACACGGTCGGTATCTATGATGCAGGGTTTACGGCCACTACCTTCTATGGCGGAACACCGTTCACTTACACGTTGAGCCTTCCCGCGCCAGTCACTACCGCCGCGTTGTGGGATAACATTGGCGCCGATGGACAGACCGGAGCTAGCCGCCTTGATAGGCTTGATACCGACACAGAAACCACCACTATCAACGGCACGCTGATTGCCGGTCCTACGAGTCCTATTCCTACAGTGGGCCAGTGGACCCCCGACAGCGACTGGAACGGTAGTGCGGGGCTCCCGATTCCTCAGCTTTGGGATGACACCGGCCACGACATTTTCTCAGCGGTAAAGGTGCCTGACGATCCAATCGCCGCAATTACAATTAGCTTCCACGCTCCCGGCGATTGCGTAGTTACTGTTTCTAATGTGCTGGCAGTCTACTAACGTGGTTAACGAGGCCAGCGCGTTTCCAAAATCGGAGATCTAGTTCCCGCGGGCGAGCCGGTCAGGTGCATGCTGGCCGGCTCTGCTTGTTGCGCGATCGAGGGAGGAACTGTTTTTCTTGATGGCGTTAATGTCTGCTGACGCAGATGTGGCGATGCCGCGCGGTTTATCGAGGCCCCTACCCAAGTTCTGCAGCTAGCTCTTTCAACCCCAGAAAGTTGCTCTAACGCGAAACGTCCGTGACGCGCAACCATGCCCACCATTGCGCACGCCGGAACATGGATCGCGATACAAAGCGCTCGCCGCTACCCTTCTCGGCCAAACCTTCGGCGAAATCCCCGGTTGAACACGAATTCGGAAGTTAGCGTGGGTGTGATCTGCAACTTGTAGGGGCACAGCGCGCCGTGCCCCTACGCCCGGCCCCGCACCATTTTGTTCCTCCGGTATCTGCCTCGAACGGGCATCGAATCAAGTGATTCGACTCGAACGGCGGCTGCCGACTTCCGAATTCGGGTCGAAGGGAATTCACTGCTCACCAGGATATTGACATAAGTTAATAAAGAGCTCGATTTTCCCAAGCTTGGACTTCCTAAATGAACACAGCGGCCTAGCCTTATCCTGCGCCGCATGTCATCAAATGCCGACGTCGTCCGTGGCCCTTGCCAATTGAAAGTCAAATTGTTGCCAATCGGCTTCGGTTGTATCCAATTTAGGTCCGAAGAATAACCATTCAATGCAAGGCGGTTTACTTTGGCCCGCAGACGCGGAAAAATGCCTTGCGTCAGTCGGAGGTGTGTACCTCCGCAATGCGGGGCTGATCTGAAATCAATTTGTAAGTAGGGAGTGCCCGTGGCGAATGCGAGCTCGTTTGCTAGTGTCCCGAGTCGGGAGTTAGCTGATTAAGTCATATCTCCTCGGGCGGTCATTCCGAAGCCCTCGTAGGGGCGAAAGATAGTAGCCCAGGGCGCAAGCCCTGGGGAGATGGGCCCTCACCCCGTCCCGCAGAGCGGGACACCCCTCTCCCGCGCGGGCGGGAGAGGGGACGGGGGTGAGGGAGGTTCCCATACCCATCCCGCCCTGCGGGACCGTGGGCTACCCTCTTTCGCCCCGACAAGTCGGGGCTGACTTGATCAACGAACTTTTGACTCGGCTAGGAGGTTGCAGAAAAACTCGCCAAGGCTGTCATTCTGATCCCGCCTTGCGGGAGAAGAATCTAGGCATTTGTGGAATCAAGCAAATACAGGGATCCTTCGTCGTCCCGATGAGATCGGGACTCCTCAGGATGACATGCTGAGAGGGTTTTCCCGCAGCCTGCTAGCCGAATGCGTCTTACGTGACCAGGAGACGTTCCGCCTAGCTGCCAATCCGTGGCTGGAATTCTGGAAACGAGGTGAGGAATGAGCACTAGTCCTCTCAATGAGATTCCGACGATGAGTGGGGGATTGATTCAGATTTCCCCGAAAGAGGAGTTGATCCGCCAGCGCCTAGAGGATGAGCGTCGGCGACTGGAAAAGGAAGCAGGCCTCGAGAAGCGCCTGTCCCAGCACTTTTATAAACCCATTGAGAACCCTTTCACGAAATCCCAACGTGACCGGACCAGGATACTTTTCGGTGGTCTCACCTGGAAGCACGAAAGGCTTATTCACGGGGCTTTGGAAAGCTTGGGATACAAATGCGAGGCGTTGCCCGTTCCCAACAAAAAGGCTTTCCAACTTGGCAAGGAGTACGGAAACAACGGCCAATGCAACCCGACTTACTTCACCGTCGGGAATCTTGTTGAATACGTCCAAAGCCTGGAAGAGAAAGGCCTGAGCAAGCAGGAAATCATCGACCGTTACGTCTTCATCACGGCGGGCGCCTGCGGGCCATGCCGCTTCGGGATGTATGAGGCCGAGTACCGTCTGGCGCTGCGGAATTCCGGTTTCGAGGGGTTCCGAGTGCTGCTCTTTCAGCAGAGCGGGGGCCTGAACCAGGCGGAAGCCGAGGCTGGGCTGGAAATGAATCTCGACTTCTTCCTCGGGATTCTGAATGCCATGAATATCGGCGACATCATCAATGACGTTGCCTATCAGATCCGCCCTTATGAAGTGAACCCAGGCGAAACCGACCGCGTACTCGACGAGTGCATGGACTTGCTTCAAGAGGTCATGCGCAAGAAGCAACCGTGGACGCTCGAGGGCAAACTCGCCTCACTGCTGGGCAAAACAGGGTTCGCAGGGACGGCGGAATACGTTGGCAAGTTCCTGAACCAGCTTTATGGTGACGACTACACCGCCGCACTCAACGCGGTACGCGAACGCTTCAACGCCATCCCGGTGGACCGTACCCGCGTAGAACCCCTCGTAAAGGTCACCGGTGAGTTCTGGGCCCAGACCACCCAAGGCGATGGGAACTTCAACATGTTCAAGTTCCTGGAGAAAGAAGGCGCACAGGTTCTAGTCGAACCTGTCGGAACCTGGATCATGTATATGATTCACCAGGCCAAACAGAAGATCAAGGACGAGCGTGGACTGGATTTAATTCAGCAGGGCGTTTCAAAGTGGAACCTGCCAAAAGTTTTTGGTAGCCACCTGACCTCCCAGCAGAAACTCGCCAAGCTGTCAGCGGCTGAAGTCATATTCAAGCGTGAGTACCACCGGCTGATCGATGCCCTGGGTAGCGTTGCGCACCACCTGACCGATCAATACGAACTACAGTGCCTTGGGCACCCGTTCGACAACTCCCGCGCGGGCGGAGGCGAAGGGCACTTGGAAGTCGCAAAGAACATTTATTACTCGAACAAAGACCTCTGCCACATGGTGCTCAGCTTGAAGCCTTTTGGCTGCATGCCTTCGACGCAGTCAGACGGCGCGCAATCAGCGGTCGTCTCAACCTTCGAGGATATGATCTTCATCCCTATTGAAACCTCCGGGGAAGGGGACGTGAATGCGCACAGCCGCGTCCAGATGGCGCTTGGCGAAGCCAAGGTCCGGGCCAAGAATGAAATGAAGAGGGTGCTGGACGAGGCCGGCGTGAGCCTCGAGGACCTGAGGGTTTTCGTAGCCGAGCATCCCGAAATGCAGCAGCCCATGTACAAATACGGGCACAGGAAAGGGGTGGTGGGCGTGGCTGCAAACTTCGCGCTCCATGCCGCCGAGCGGCTGAAAGCCGAGCGGCCTATCGCGGTCATGGTTTGACCAGGGAGATGCGACATGGGCCGCTGCCAGCTGCGGAAGAACTCGTGGGCGCTGTCATTCTGAGGAGTCCCGCCCTGCGGGACGACGAAGAATCTCGTATGTTCATGAAAATGCTCAGGGCGAGATTCTTCGCGCAGTTTATCTTGAGCGGGCAGTGCGAGATTCTTCGCTTCGCTCGGAATGACAGCAGTGAAGGGTCTTCCCGCAGCCTGTCTAGGAGGATACGCACGACAGAAGATTCTCTTTGGCGAGTTCAATGAATCGGATGGCCTGTTCACGGCTGACCGAGGGGAAACCTTTTAGGAAGTCGTCCAGAGTTGAGTTTCCTTCGATATGGTCAACGAGGGCCTGGACAGGAACGCGGGTTCCTTTGAAGCAAGGTTGGCCGCCCATCCGGTCAGGGTCGACCCAGACGACTTCATCAAGCTGGGCCTTTTGCTTCTGGGTCATACCCTTAGGGTACTCGAAATCGGCCAGGCGCGCAAACAAGAAACCAAGGCATGGGAGATTTCAGACGCGAGAATTTGAGCTTCAGTTTTGTCCCGCACGCCGCCGAGCGGCTGAAGGCGGAGCGGCGTGAAACCGTCGCTGTGATTTAGCGGGGCACTCGCAGGCATCACAAAACATTGCGCGGGCCACGCGGCGATGTCTGGCTTCGATGGCATCCCTGAATGGCCACCGGTCGATTGTACTCGTGCAGGGGGGAGACGCTGAGGTTCACGCCTTCGGCGCTCCCCATTTAACGTAATTAAGGGGAGGTTGAGAAATGGCAGGAAATGTGAAAGCGGTCCAAGAGGGTATGCACACGATCACTCCGCATTTGTCAGTGCGAGCGGCTTCAAAGGCCATCGAGTTTTACAAAAAGGCCTTTCGAGCTGAGGTGCTGGACGTCCACTACACTCCGGACGGCAAAGTCATGCACGCGCACCTCAAGATCGGCGATTCCCATCTGTTGCTGGCCGACGAGTTCCCGGGAATGGGGACGCCTGCGCCGCAGACCCTGGGCGGCAGCCCGGTGGTCCTGAACATTTATGTTGATGACGTGGACTCCTTGTTTAACCAGGCAGTCGCCGCCGGGGCGACGGTGACCATGCCCCTGGCGGACATGTTCTGGGGCGACCGTTATGGCCAGATCGTTGATCCCTTCGGCCACCATTGGGCGCTCGGCGCTCACCAAGAGGATGTCTCGCCGGAGGAGATGGAGCGACGCGGGAGGGCCGTTTTCGCGGAGATGGCCAAAAAGCAGGGGCACGGCGGTTAACGCCTTTTGTCAATCGGGAGATTCCTCCTCGTGCCCGCAGTGCCTCCGCCCTGCACCATCCGGTGCGGGGCTCTGTGTTCTCTGTGGCCAGAGGAGCCCCAACACAGAGGCCGCTGAGATCCTCCGCCCTGCACCATCCGGTGCGGGGCTCCGTGTTCTCGGTGTTAAGGCTTTAGAGGCACAGAGAACGCGGAGAAAGCCGTTTTGGTTGCGGCTATGAGGCTTTCGGCAGAAGGCCACGCTGTCTTACGAGGGCAGGGAGATGGCAAATAGTGTTGTCGCAAACGAGCCGGTTGGGTGTATATTGTCCCTGCCCAGGATACCAAAATGAAAACTCTGGCCTAGGGCAAAAGGCCGAAGGATTATGAACATTCTTCTGTACAACCCGGACAACGGAATCGCCAATAACTTCATGCCGCACCTCTGGATGTTTCTCCTGAAGTCGCTCACACCTCCAGGTCACCAAGTATTCCTGGTGGACGGCAACGCGCAGCGTTTGAACAAAACCGAGCTGGTGCAATACCTCAGGAAATATCAAATCGGGCTGGTGGGGATTGGCGCCATGACCCGCATGGTCAGGAAAGCGTACGAGATGGCGGATGTGGTGCGCGCCGCAGGTGTCCCCGTCGTAATGGGGGGGCCACACGTCACCGGGGTGCCCGACGAAGCGCTGGGCCGTGACGGCGGCCCTCGCCATGCTGATTCCGTAGCGCTCGGTGAGGCGGACTATACCTGGCCGCGCATTGTGGCCGATGCCCAGCGTGGTGCACTGAAAGAAGTTTATGCACCTGTGGACGAAGCGGGCAATGAAGTGAAGCCTTCGCTCGCGAATTATCCCGAGATTCCTTGGGACCGCATGGACCTTGACCAGTTCAACCTCATCCGGCACTTCCCAACGCTTGTCCGTCGCATCCTTTCACTGGTTGGAATGACCTGGCAGACTTTTCACCTGGTACCGATCGAGTGCGGCCGGGGATGCCCTTACGGATGTGAGTTCTGCACCGTGACGGGGTTCTTTGGTGATTCCATCCGCTTCCGCTCAAATGAAAGCGTCGTCAACGAACTTTTGAAGTTGAAGGCCCTGGGGAGGCGACAGAAGGGAAAGATTGCGGTCTTTTTCATCGACGACAACTTCGCTATCAATCCCAAGCGTACCAAGTCGCTGTTGCGGGAAATCATCGCGCGGGGTGCGCAGGTTCCTTGGGTGGCGCAGATCAGCATGAACTTGCTGCGAGATGAGGAACTGGTCTCGTTGATCGCACAGAGCGGAGGCAAGTGGATCTTCATGGGCCTCGAGTCCATTGACCCCGACAACCTCAAGAGCGTGAGGAAGGGTTTTAATAAACCGGCGGAATATAAGGCGATTCTGGAGTGCCTCGCCAGGCACAACCTTTATGCCATGACTTCCTTTATTTTCGGGATGGACAGTGACCGTCCGGGTGTGGCCCAGCGCACTCTGGAAGCTGTTCGTTCCTGGCCTCCGGGATTGCCTGTGTTCGGCCTGCTGACACCGTACCCGGCAACTCCACTCTATGATCGGTTGGCATCAGCCGGCCGGCTCACCCAGCCAAAGCACTGGCTGGAGTTCAGACCTTTCACCATGGACTTCTCGCCCCTAGGAATTACCGCGGAGCAAGCGGAGGAGGAAGTAAGACAGGCTTGGAGGGCGTCTTATAATCCAGCAGCGAATGCATCCGCCATAGGGCGGCTGCAGTCGAAGCCTTTTGCGGACCGCCTCATCCACTTGATCAGTCGTTTAGCCTTCCGGGGAATCTATTTCCCACAAATGAAGAAGCGGGAGTGGATCCGGCTTCTCTTCCAGAATCGAGGACCCATTCTGCGAATGATTGCCCAGGCGTTGGAGATGAAATTGAAGCCGCCGCCAAGTGAGTCGCTCTCTATCGAAGCGCACCAACCGGAGGCAGATTCCGCCTGATGGGTAGTGCCGGCCCGCCTGTCTCCCCCTGCTTTATTCTGGAGTTCGGGCGTTTGCACTCGACCGGAGCCATTCGGTACGTATCGCCCTCCCCATACACGGTACTTCGAGCTTATCCCGTAAGCGAGCCGCGAGCACTGTCCATTGAACCAAGCTTCGCATTGACCGCCGCCTGCATCTCTGGTATCTAAATTAAAGGGCTTTGGGGAGCAATGCAGGCGGTGCGCATATTTACCCGGCCCCTAGCCCCTAGTCCCTAGCCCCGAGGAACCCTACGCCATTCGAATCTGACAAGATCATGTTCGAGGTCTGCAAGGAGGCCACCTACTCGGGGAAATACCGCGTCGTCTATTTCACGGAGTTACAGGATCACAACAAGCAAGCGGAAATCAACCGGGCCATGGCAGGAGAGCATTTCTTTGATGGGTTCATCCGAGCCTATCGAAAAGACCAAGCCAAAGATGTCATCGAAAAGCTTTTAAGCCGTCTGAATGATGGCGAGCCGATTACGCAGGCAGATTTCGAGAGGGAACTGAAACCTTTCACGCCCGCTTAAGATTGATTCATTGATTCATTGAGTCATTGAGCCATTGAACGCCTCACCCGAACGTGGGTCAATGAATCAATGACTCAATGACCCGATGACTCAATTCGTTTCATTCCACCTTCAGGATTTGGTCGAGCGCCTCTGCCGGCCCTGAAGCGCTGAGCTCGAGGCGTGAACCGTTCTGGCGGGCATCCAGATTTTGGAGGAGGGAAGCAGATCCCGAACCGCCACCCGAGGCGGGAGGCAAGGGGGCAGACTTGAGAATGTTCAGAAGCTGGAACAGTCCTGCGGCACTTTCCCGCGTCTTGCAGACAACGCTGATGTGTGCCGTGAAACCGCCGTCCCAATCCACACGATAAAGGACGGCCTGGACCGGCTCGAAGAAGGCGGTCAAATCAATCGTGTTTTTCCTTCCGCCCGACAGCCACGGCGTAGCAACATTCGCAGCGGCTTTCCCAGTAAGGATCCCCCACTGAGGCGCTGCCCCCTCGAGTTCGGCTTCGTAACTTCGGAAGACCTCGTTTGTTTCCAGGGCACCGGCTGAGCCTTCCCTGACGTCAAGAAGAGCTTTCAGGTCGTGCAATCGGCCGAAGGCCGCCATCGAGGAATCCAGGAAAGTGAAGAAGGTGTCCGCCGGGTCCGCGCCCGAGCCGAAGGCAAATAGTTCAGAACCAGCGTAGGATTGGACCGGCAATTGGGTTTGCGTGAAGAACTCCCGCACTTTATCGGGTTCAAAACGTCCGGCCGCAACGCCAAAGCTCCCCGTGCCACTCAGGGACTGACCGTGCCACCCTAGCATCAACTCGTCAACGTCCTTTTCAGGGTCAACGCCCACTGAGCGGAGGAACTCCTGAAATCCGCGGAGCTGCTGGTAGAGCACATGTTGACGGATTTGCGGATAATCGGGCGAGGAACGCAGTTGCGCGAAATTCGAGTAGGCAACCTGCTGGGTATCCGCCGGGAAACTCGCCAGGCCGGCACGGGCAGCTTGCTGGGCACAAAGGGGAAAGGAGAGAAGTACCCAGACCACCGGCACCGCGCGAATCAGCGCCACCGCGCTTGCGGTCTTAGAATCCGACATAAGATGAGCCCAAGGGTGCTCTTCAACCTTTTCGTCACGGTCCTTTAACAGGGTGCTGAAAAACCAGTCTAGCCTGTCATTCCGAGGAGTCCCGATCTGATCGGGACGACGAGGAATCTCGCTCCGATCAGATCGGGGTTTCCAGAGCGAGATTCCTCTCCCGCAGGGCGGGATCGGAATGACAACGTTCACCAACGTTTCTCAGCATCCTGCTAGGGTAGCTGATGGACCTGGTTTGCCACCTGAACATTGGCGGGCACAGTCCAACTCTCGACCCCAAAAGAGGTTGTGCTACGCTCATTGAACAGCAATCCTTTGACGAGCAGGAAGTGCGTGCCCGGGTTGTTCAAGCTGTACAAATTCGAAATGCCTAAGAAGGCCGTCTGCTGGGCAGAAAGAACCGTAATCTGCGCGGGCTGGAAGAGGGGCGAGCAGGGAAGCAGTGTGAACCCTCCGTCCACGCCATCGTTGGTGGCTACCGGTGTGTTTGGGTTTGTGGAAAGGTTCCCCAAAACGGACTGGAGACCCAGGAATACCGACCGAGCGGTGGCAGTCTGCGCCGTACCTGAGCCGCTGGGCAGGGTGCCGTGGACGACAACTCGCTGACCGGCGGCAAGGTTTGCATTGCCAAAAGAAAAGTTGGCGAAGTCGGCAGCTTGGGCGGTGAGACCGAACCTTGTGGACGACGGAGCGATATTGAAGGTCAGAGTCGAGAAGAGTCCTACTCGGCTGCTCACATCGGGGTTTTCTTCGCCGACAAATAGGGTGAACTGAGTGGCATTCCCTGTCTGTGGCGTCACTGAAGTGATCAACCCGGCAAATGCCGCTTCGCCGCTGGCCTGATTTTCCTGATCCTCCGCCACCACGGTGTTTGCCACGATGTCCCCGCTCGAGTCAAGGAAGGCATCCATCTCCACAAAGGTCCCGGCAGTTAGACCACTCAGCCCGGAGACCCCATCGAACCCCGTCGAGCTCGTGACGTAGACCGTAAAGGTCGGAGTATTGGGAGAAGAGATCGTGAAGCTCCCAACAAACGACGAATTCGTCGAGCTTGTGCTCACGCTTTGAACGAGACCGCTCAAGTCATCGAACTCAGCAAAACCATTGCTTCCCGAGGCCGAGGCCAAATTTGCGGTGAAAGTCGGGGTCACCGTGAATTGACTGTTGGACCCGATGGAAACGGAATTCAGGAGGTTAAAGTCGAGTTGCAGAGCGACGGTGCCATTGCTCGCAATAGCAATTGCCGGGTTGAGATTGAGATTGATGGTCAGGGAAGTCATCGTCGGGGCGATCGTCTTGAGAGAGGGAGGGGTGGTAGAAGTATCCAGGTACGTCAACTGCGGATTGGAAAGTGTTATTCCCAGCGCGACGTAATTTCCCGGCGGGACATTTGCCACGCTCAACATGGTGGCGAAATCCATTAGGGAGGCAAAATCCAACGTGACCGCCTTTCCACCGGGAAGAACCGAAACCGGGCTCGAAGCGGACTGCGGCGTCAACGTCAGACCACTAATCGTGACCACGAAGGAAATGACACCGCTGCATTGGGGAGCGTCGCCACCGAAAACCGCTATCGTCCCCGGAGTGGTGATAATGGGCAGGGTTGCAACGCCACCTCTGCCTCCACACCCACTCTGGACGAGGAGGCCTATCGCTGCTACCGATGCCTTAGCCAGAATATATTTCCTCACGGTAACTTACCTTCGACAAAGCGGGTCAGCCAAGCCCCGTGCCTCCAGGGTCGTCGCGGTTCCACCGGCAATCATCCCAACTATGTTACTGAATAATAAGCCTTCTTTCCAGGTGAATCGCCGCTACAACCCCCAACTGACCCGGTACCACTTGGCATCCAGCTTGATTTCTGTGCATCCCTCTGATATGTTGGTTCATCAGATATTAAGGGTGCCAGACTGAAATTAGTTTGCATAAGGAGTTTTAGATGAGAATAGAGCTCACTCCCAAGGCCGTTACGAAGGTAAAGGAAATCATGGCCCAACAGAATCCCGCCCCTGCCGGTTTGCGCGTTGCGGTAGTGGGCGGCGGATGTTCTGGATTCTCGTACCAGATGAATTTCGAGAACCAGACCAACGGGGTTGATAAGGTTTACGAATTCGACGGCCTGAAGGTGTTTGTTGACCAGGCATCATTGATGTACATCAACGGCACCAAGATCGACTACATCGAGACCTTGGAGGGCGCCGGTTTTAAGTTCGACAACCCGAATGTGAAAACCACCTGCGGCTGCGGAAGTTCTTTCAGCGCCTAGACTCCCCATTTGCGATTGGTGATTTGCGATTTGCGATTAACAAAGTGGCGCAACGGCTTCGTCCGTTGTCATTCACGAATCACAAAAGCCAACCATTTGCGACTTCTGATTTCCGATTGCGATTGACAAAGTGGCGTGGCAGCTTGCGTCGTAATCTGCGAATCGCAAATCGGCAATCTGCCTCCATCACAAATCACAAATCGAACCATTTGCGATTGCTGATTTCCGATATCCGATTAACAAAGTGGTGGTGGCGGCTTTCTCCGTTGTCAATCGCAAATCACAAATCGCAAATCGCAAATCGAACCGCCTTGCTGCCTCCAACACCCATGAAGTAAACTAATAGCGAGCCATGAATATTGCCCTCGCACAAATCAATACCACGGTTGGCGATTTTGCCGGCAACGTCGACCGTATCGTCAAGTATGCCCGCCGCGCCCAGGAGCGCGGGGCAGACCTGGTGGTCTTCCCGGAATTGGCGCTTTGCGGATATCCGCCTCGAGATCTGGTTGAAAGGCCGGGCTTCATACGGAAGTCCGAGACCGAACTGGTACGTTTGGCGGGGTTGCTTCCCCCCGTCCCGGCGCTTGTGGGCTACGTGCGTCGCTCCCACGCTGTGCAAGGCAAAGCCGTGGCGGACGCAGCAGCTTTGATTAAGGACGGCAACGTGGTGCTCGATTACACGAAGATCCTGCTCCCCTTTTACGATGTTTTTGACGAGTCGCGTTATTTCGAGCCCGGCCAATCCATCGGGCTCCATGAATTCAATGGTTTCAAGCTCGGAATTACCATCTGCGAAGACGTCTGGAACGACAAGCATTTCTGGAAGAAACAACTCTACCGCCGAGATCCTGTCGATGAGTGCGTTCGCGCCGGGGCCAACTTGCTGCTGAATATTGCCTCTTCGCCGTACAGTACAGAGAAGATCCAATTGCGTCATGACATGCTGAAAGCCATCGCGGATACCCGCCACATTCCAGTGGTCTACGTCAATCATGTGGGGGGAAACGACCAACTGGTTTTCGACGGCTCCAGCATGGCTTTCAATGCCCGGGGAGAAATCTGCGCGCGCGCCCGCTCCTTCGAGGAAGACCTGGTGATTTTCGACACCTCGGATGGTCACCTCGAAATCCACCCCGCTCCTGCTTCCGAAACCGAAGCGGTCTATCAAGCCCTCAAGCTGGGCGTGCATGACTACGTGGTGAAGTGCGGGTTCCAAAAAGTGATCGTCGGCCTGAGCGGCGGCATCGACTCCTCCCTCGTCGCCACTCTGGCGGCGGACGCGCTGGGCCCCCAGAACGTCACCGGGGTGGGCATGCCCGGTCCCTATTCCTCTCCGGGAAGCATCCGGGATGCCGAAGCGCTGGCCCGCAATCTGCGCATCGACTTCCGGATTATTCCCATCACCCCCATCTTCGAAAGTTATCTCACCGCGCTCGACCCGGCCTTTGAAGGTAAACCACGCGACGTGACGGAAGAGAATATCCAGGCGCGAGTTCGCGGCAATATTCTCATGGCCCTGTCAAATAAGTTTGGTTCACTTGTCCTCAGCACCGGCAACAAATCCGAGCTTGCCGCCGGCTACTGCACTCTTTACGGCGACATGGCCGGGGGCCTGGCCGCCATCGCCGACGTCCCCAAGATCATGGTTTACGACTTGGCGCGTTACGTGAACCGCGCCGGGGAACGCATCCCGCAAGCCTGTCTTGAAAAGCCCCCTTCGGCCGAGTTGCGTCCCAATCAGACTGACCAGGACTCCCTTCCCCCTTATGAAGTCCTGGACGCCATCCTGAAGGACTACATCGAGGAGGCCCTGTCCTCCCAGGAGATTGCGGAAAAGCACCATTTCGACATCGCCTTGGTAAGGGACGTGATCCGCAAGGTCGATGGCGCCGAATACAAGCGGCAGCAGGCCCCTCCCACACTCAAAGTTACCGCCAAGGCTTTCGGGATGGGGCGGCGGTACCCGATCGTGCAAAGGTATAGCGAGTGACCCTGGGAATTGAATCATTGATTCATTGGGTCATTGATTCATTGGAGGAATCGTAGCGCAGGTCCCGCCCTGTGAGGCTGCGGCTCCGCAGCGGGAAGGGGTAGTCTTCGCTTACTCGAACCCAAGAAGGGGATTCCCGCGAGTTAAACGCAAGGCCTCGATTTCGCATCATCACATTGTGCGGCTCAATGATAAAATCAAAGCTTTGCACAGAAGGCCTCTTGAGGTTTGGAGCAGGTTGTCGAGAATCTTCAATCAAACCCCCAAGGCGCGCGCGGTCATCCTCGCGGTCGTTCTTTTCCTTCTCACGGGCATCTGCGGTGAGGCGGAAGCCGTCACCCTCCCGCGAACGACGATCCGAGCGCTGACCCTTCCCAACGGTCTCCAGGCCTGCCTTGTGGAAGACCACCAGGCGCCCGTGGTCAACGTTCAAGTCTGGTACCACGTGGGCTCCAAGAACGAGGCCCCGGGAAGGACCGGTTTTGCCCACCTGTTCGAACACCTGATGTTTGACGGGACGACGAACATCGGGGCCGACCAATTCTCCGACTATGTCATTCGGTCCGGTGGCGTCGATAATGCTTACACGACCGAGGACTCCACCGTCTTCTGGGAAACGACACCCAGTTCCCAACTTCCCGTGGTCCTGTGGCTGGAGGCTGACCGGATGCGCCACCTGGACATCACGGAAACTGTTTTCAACAACGAAAGGGAAGTGGTGGAAGAGGAAAGGCGCTTAAAGTTTGATAACCCGCCTTACGGGACGGTCGTGGAGACTTTGTATCAACATGCCTACAGCGTGCATCCGTACCAGCACATGACGATTGGCAGCCTGCACGACTTGGACAATGCCAGGCTGGAGGACATTCGCGACTTCTACGACACCTACTACGTGCCCGACAACGCCACCGTGGTCATCGTCGGCGACATGGACCCGCAGGAGGCGGAATCCATGATCCGGAAATACTTCGGCCCTCTTGAACGCGGAGCGCGCCTTCCTACAAACCACATCCAGCAGGAGCCGCCCCAAACTGCGGAGCGGGTTGTGAAACTCTCTCTGGACGTGGCGCTTCCGGCCTTCGTGGAAGGCTACCATATGCCGGCGGACGGTACCCCGGACGCTTACCCGCTGCGGCTGGCATCCAACATCCTCTCGGAAGGTGAAAGTTCGCGCATCTATCGGCGGCTAGTTTATGACAAACAGATTGCCCTGGAGGCGCAGAGCACCGGCAACTTCACGGAAGACCCCAATCTCTTCTTCGTATTTGCCGTCATGAACCAGGGCCACGCGCCAGCCGAGGGGGAGGCTGAAGTCGAGGCGGAGCTGAGCCGGCTGAAAACTCAAACGGTAAGCAATGACGAACTACAGAAAGCCAAGAACCAAACCCTTCGCGATTTCATCTTGAGCCGGCAGACGGTCCAAACGCGAGGGGAGGAACTGGGCTATGCGGCAGTCATTTTGAAGGATGCAAACCTGGTCAATACGGAACCCGCCCGATTCCTGGCTGTCACGCCGGCGGATATCCAGCGCGTGGCGCAGAAGTATTTCGTGGCGCAGAATTTGACGCTGGTGGAAGTGTACACAAAGAGTGCGGCGGGCGATAAGCAAGTAAGCGAGCAAGGAGCGGGTGGCCAATGAGCTCACAAAGGGAGTTGCGCAGAGGCAGGCTTTGGAGTGCGGCAGCTTGCTGCCGCTTTTGCGTCTCGAGCTTGCTCGAGCCGCTGTCGGAAGCAAGCTTCCGGCGAAGGAGTGCGGCAGCTAGCTGCCGCACTCCAAAGAGCTGCGTATTCTGTCTGGCGGCTCTGCTTTTTGCTGCGCTCGCATTGGCTCGTGACTTCCCGCCGGAGGCGTTGCCTCCCAAGCCCCTGGTCCTTCCCACGCCGGCGCTACGCGTCCTTCCCAATGGTTTGAAAGTGGTCGCCATCGAGCGGCATTTACTTCCACTCTTGACGTTGCGGCTGGTGGTAAAGTCGGGAGCAGAATCGGATCCGGTGACCTTGCCTGGAACAGCGCAACTGGTGAGCGCCTTGCTGACGGAGGGAACTTCAACACGCAACGCGAGCCAGATCTCCGAGGCCATTGACTCGAGCGGAGGATTAGTTGATGCGGGGGCCGATTGGGATGAATCCTACGTAAGCCTGAGCGTCCTCAATGACCATGAGGACCTTGCTTTCGATCTTCTCTCGGACATGGTGATACATCCCACCTTCATGCCCGCGGAAGTCGAGCGGAAGCGCAAGCAGACCCTTTCGGGCCTCGAGGTTGTTCGCGACGATCCTGACTACGTTGCCGATGCGGCCTTGAGGCGCCTCGCCTTTCTCGGGACCTCGTACGGCCACCCCGAGGACGGAACCATTCCCTCGGTGCGTCGAATGACTCCGGGAGACCTCCGCGCCTTCTATAACGACTATTATCAACCCTCGAATGCAGTTCTCGCCATTGTGGGAGATATCGAGACAGGCGAAGCTTTTGAACGCGCGGAAAAGCGCTTCGGCGCATGGACGAACCGGGCAACGCCCCTGATTCCTGCTGCGTCTCCGGCGGTGGGATCACATAGGATTGTCGCCATCGACAAGCCGGATGCGGTTCAGACAGAAATCCGTATTGGCAACCTTGGGGTATCAAGGAAGAGCCCCGATTATTTGGCGCTGAGCGTCGCCGACCAAATTCTGGGCGGACCCTCCGAAAACCGGCTTTTCAAGGCCCTCCGCAGCCATCAGGGTCTGACGTATGGGGCTTCCAGTGAACTTCTCTCTTATCAGAGTGCTGGGGTGTGGCTTGCCAAGACCTTTACCCGCACACCCGAGACCATGAAGAGCGTCCATCTGGCTCTCGAACAAATTAAGCGGATGCACGATCACCCCATCACCCCCCAGGAACTTGAAACAGCTCAGGGGTACCTGATTGGCCATCTCGCGTTGGATTTTGAAACTTCGGAAGGTGTCGCCAGCCAGACGCTGGAACTGCTGGTGTATAATCTGCCGCTCGACTATTGGAACCGGTTCCCTGAAAAGATCCGGGCCCTCACCGCTGAGGAGGTTTGGAACGCCGCTCGCCAGCGGCTTGCTCCCGACAACAATATTATTGTGTTGGTAGGGAATCTCTCCGGCTTCGAGAAGGACTTGAAGAAACTCGGCCCCGTGCAGTTTATTCCCCTGGCCGAAGTGGACTTCGGTTCTGAGGAGCTTGTCCCCAGCGGTGGGAGAGCACAAGAGCAAAAATAGGCGGGAAGTGATGAAAAGAGCAGCCCTTCTCCTTATCGTTTTGATCGCCATGTCTGCTGCGGCAGAGGCCGTGATCCTGCTTCAGGTTCGTCCTGACCCCACGCGGCTGGCGGCCATACTGTTGAGTCTTTCCCTCACCCTGTGCGCGTTCGTGGGATTGAGCCAGGCGAGCCTCGTCCGCTACCTGCGCCAGCGGGCTGCGGAATCGGTTTGGGCAGCCACCGGCTTGCCTTTGTTCTTGCTGATCCCGTACCTCGTTTACGCCTTTGGAACGGGCTCGTTCTCGTTCCTGGGGGCCGGCAAATTGCTGGCCTACATCGTAGTGCCCACGTTGTTGCTGCTGCCCGACCGCCTGCATCGCCCCCCACACCTCGGGTGGCGGGACGTCGTGGCCATGGTGGCGCTGGGGCTTCCGGTCGCCGCAAACTGGTTAAGGGGAATTTGGACCTGGCCGTTCGACCTTTACATCTTCCGCCCACTCTTTTGTGTCTGCGTAGGGATGTACGCCTTCGCGGTCGTCCGCAACCTTGAAGGCGTGGGGTACCGGCTGTTATGGAGGAAGCAGGACGTGGTGGACGGTTTCGCCAATTTCCTCGCTTTTTGTCTCTTCGGAATTCCGCTGGGGATGGCGCTGCGTTTTATTCACCCGCACTTTTCCAGCGCCTCCTTCGGGCAGTTGCCTCTCCAGTTCTTTGGCATGTACCTCACGATTGCCATCCCGGAGGAGCTGCTTTTCCGGGGAATCCTCCAAAACCTCTTGTGCCGGAGCATCCGGCGAGGGCCCACGGGCGTATACGGCCTGCTGATTGCCGCGGTCGTATTCGGGGCGTCACATCTCCAGCACGCTCCGGTTCCCAACTGGAGATACGCGATTCTGGCCACGCTGGCAGGGGTGTTCTACGGATACACGTTTCGAAACCGCCAGAGAATTTCCGCCTCCGCCTTGACCCACGCACTCGTCGATACGACCTGGCATTTCTGGTTTTGAACAAGGCAGTTGACCCGCCGCGGCGGGACAGTTAACAGTCGACAGGGCACGTTCCGATGATATGTTTAAGCGTAGCGGGCTGCGCTCCGGTGCGTTACAGGGTTGCGGGAAAATTTACGAGTTCGCTTTCGACTGTCGACTGTTGACCGTGAACTTTTCTCCCCATCCTGCTAGACGGAAAAGCCGGGGCCGCAGTAAAATGGCTAGGCAGCCCATTCAATGAGATTGGATAAGGAGCAAATACATGAAGATGAGGCAGATGGTTTCAATCGTTCTGTGTCTGGCGGTCGTTGCTGTAGCAGCTACCTTAAACGCCGGTCAGAAAAAACCTAAACCCGGCCCTCTTACCGGAACATGGGAGTGCACGGCGCACGGGGGCGCGCAAGGTGACATGCCATTCACTCTGTACCTCGAACAGACCAAGGATACGCTGACGGGATCAGTTTCGTCGCCTATGGGCGGGACTCAGATAAGCGCGGGAACTATTAAGAAAACTGATCTTGAAATCCACATCGACACGCCGCAAGGCAACTACCAGCTAACGGGACGACTTAAGAAGGGGGAGCTTTCCGGCAAGTGGTCCAGTGATACGGAAAGCGGCGCCTGGGAGGGCAAGAAACAGGCCTCAGGTGGCAAGTAGCGCCGTCATTTGGGAAGGGGCCAGCGATCTGTCGGAGTCCATGTGGCCAGGGTGGCAGCCAGACTTCCGTCGAGCCCGCAGGCAGGGATTTGTGGCTCTGCCGCCTGCTGTGCGGAAAGGCTTCGCCTTTCCGCGGGGGGCTTAGGCCCCGACCAACCCCCTCCCCTAGGCTGGAAGGCTCAGCCTTCCAGCCTAGCAAAGGGAGGAGGAGGCTGCGAGCATGGCCGGAAAGCCAGAGGCTTTCCGCACAGCAAGCGGCAGAGCCGCGTAAAGTAGTCCAAGGGGCTTCGCCGATTCGGACATCGCTCGTCTGCCCCGGAACTTTCAAGCGGCCCCGGGGCGCCATGGTGCTGCGGTTGACCTTCCGCAACTTGAGGACCCAATCTCAAGTTGAACCCAAATCGCTGGGGGCAAGGACGACGCCGAATGCGGAGTGTTTTCATGCGTGTAGTTGTCAAAGTCGGGACCAGATTGATAGCCCCGGATGGCCAGATCAACTTCCGTTGGATGCGGTCGCTGATCGATCAACTCGATCTGACGCACCACGAGTATGTGATCGTCAGTTCGGGAGCCATCGCTTGCGGAATGTTCTCCCTCGGAATCAAGCGGCGGCCGAAGAAACTGGGATTGATGCAGGCCACCGCGGCTGTGGGCCAGAGCCGGCTGATGCACACCTACGAAAGGCTGCTCTTTGGGAAGAAGGTCGTTGCCCAACTGCTGCTTTCGAGTGACGACTTTTCCTCCCCGGTTCGGTACCGTAACCTCTGCAATACGCTCCGCCAGTTGCTGCACATGAAGGTGCTGCCCATCGTCAATGAAAACGACAGCGTTTCGGTCCGGGAGCTCGAAGGGGCGTTCGGTGACAACGACGAGTTGAGCGCTCTTGTGGCTTCCGCCCTGGGGGCGGACTGGCTGGTTCTGCTCACCGATGTGGACGGCTTCTTCCGGCCCGAGGGCCCCCGAGGAAAGCCCCGGTTGGTGCGGCTGATTCGTCGCGTCACGCCTGCGATGGAAGCTGCCTGCAACGGGAAAAGCCAGCTTGGGCGCGGCGGGATGCGCTCCAAGTTGCGAGCGGCACTCAGGGCCACGGCGGCTGGAATCCAAGTGGTGATCGCCAACGGAAACCATCCCCAGGTTATTCCACTTGCCTTGCAGCGCCGCGTCGGGACCTATTTTTCGCCACTGCGGACCAAGAGTGAAAACCCATCATGAGCGCCATACCTTCCACAAGCCGCGCTACAACGCCGGAGAAACTGCGGAGGGCGCGAACCGCGGCTCCCGACGTGGCCTGCTTAAGCACGCAGGAAAAGAACTCAATTCTTCAAGAGATGGCGGAGCTGATAGCAGGGAACCGGGAGGCAATTCTGGCGGCGAACAGCCTTGACCTTCAATCCAACGACCTCCGTCCCGCCAGCCGCGACCGTTTACTGCTGAACCCAAAGCGTGTCGACGACATGCTAGATGGAATCCAGGCTGTCATCGGCTTGCCCGACCCGGTGGGTGAAGTTCTGTTCGATTGGGTTCGTCCCAACGGCTTGCGCATACGGAAGGTGCGAGTGCCGCTCGGGGTTGTGGGCGTAATCTATGAGTCCCGCCCCAATGTGACGGTGGATGCCGCGGTCCTGGCGCTCAAAGCCGGGAACGCCGTGGTTCTGCGCGGCGGGCGCGAAGCTGTCCATACCAATGAACTGCTCGTGGAACTTCTTAACCGGGCGCAGGGGTTGCCGGAGGGGGCAATCGAGTTGCTCGATTCCCGTTCCCGTGAGTCTGCGCATGAGCTCATGCGAGCACGCGGCTACGTGGACGTTCTGGTGCCGCGCGGCGGAGCGGAATTGATCAATCGCGTGGTGGAGCAAGCCATCGTCCCGGTTATCGAAACCGGGGCAGGGAACTGTCACATTTACGTGGATAAGGACGCCGACCTGGATCTTGCGGACAGGATTGTGATCAACGCCAAGACCCAGCGTCCCTCCGTGTGCAACGCCGCTGAAAAGCTGCTCGTCCATCAGGAAATCGCTGCGGAATACGTGCCGAGAATTGTCGACCGGCTGCGGACTGCCGGTGTAGAAGTGCGGGGCGACGAGCAGACTTGCCGGCTGGCAGGCGAAGACAAGGTGCGAGCCGCTTCTCCGGATGATTGGCTGACCGAGTATTCGGACTTGAAGATGGCTGTGGCGGTGGTGAGTGATGTGGACGCTGCCATCGCGCACATCAACCGTTACTCCACCCGGCACTCCGATGCCATCGTCACCCGTGACGCGACGCGAGCGCAGAGGTTTCTGGACCGGGTGGACTCGGCCGCAGTCTATTGGAACGCTTCCACACGCTTCACCGATGGAGGTGAATTCGGCTTGGGCGCAGAGATGGGCATCAGCACCCAGAAACTCCATTGTCGAGGTCCGTTTGCCTTGCCCGAACTCACTTCCGTGAAGTTCCAGATCGTAGGCTCCGGGCAAGTCCGCACGTGAGGGCAATGACCCGCCGCGCCGGGACAGATCACAGTCGAGAGTAGGGTGGGGTTCTTCCCCACCTACCACCTACGACCTACTACCTGCCGGGTCTTGAGACTATCGAAACGAGGATTCATATATGTCGAATGTGCCTTTGGCCGTTGGTTTGGCATTGGTGGCTGGAATTCTGAACGGCAGTTTCGCCACCCCGATGAAGTACGCCAAGTTTTGGAAATGGGAGAACATCTGGTCAGTTTGGGCGGTGGTGGGAATGTTGATGTTTCCGTGGTTCATGGTTTATGTAACCGTACCCCACATGGTGGCGTTCTACCAGCAGGTGGGCGCTCTGCAGATTCTTCTCCTTGTGGGATTTGGTGTTGGATTTGGTCTGGCCCAGATATTCTTCGGGTTGGGCATAGCAGCGCTTGGCATCGCCTTGAATTTCGCCATCGCTATAGGCCTTTCGACCGCACTGGGGTCGCTCGTCCCACTGGTGGCACTGCATTCGGAGATGATTTTCACGACCAAAGGCATGGTCATCATCTTAGGAGTCGCCTTGATGCTGGTGGGCATCGTGCTTTGTGCCGTAGCGGGAAGACATAAGGAGAAAGCCATGCAGAGTTCAGTTCAGGACCAGCAAGAAGGGGCAGGGAAGAGGATGAGTTTCAAGGCCGGGTTGATCATCTGCATTCTGGCCGGGGTTGGTTCTCCTCTGATCAACTTCGGCTTGGCGTTCGGAGCCCCGCTCATTTCCCGTGCCGCCCAACTGGGCGTTAGTCCCAGAAGTCAGACCAATGTAATATGGGCCCCCTTGGTGACGGCCGCACTCGTGCCCTACCTGATTTACTGCGCCTACTTGTGGAAAAAGAACAAAACGGCGGGCCTCTTCTTCCACCCTGGAACGGCCATTAACTGGGTACTGGGCGCGATGATGGGGGTGCTCTGGTTCGGAAGCACAGTCATCTACGGCGCAGCCACGGCTCAGCTAGCGGGCCTGGGTCCCATCTTGGGTTGGCCGCTTTTCATGTCGTCCATTATCATTACCTCCAATGTTTGGGGATTTGTCACAGGCGAATGGAAGACGGCTGGTGGGAAAGCGCTGACCACAATGCTGGCGGGGATTCTGTTTCTTATCCTGGGTTTCGTCGTGTTGGCCGTCAGCGGGCGCTTGGCAGGGCGATGAATAATCTTCTCCGCAGGTCATTCTGAGCGGGTGATTCCCCTCCTCAGTTGAGGGGGGGGTAAGGGGGTGGTGCCGTTCAGGACTCAATGTTCCGGGTAGGGCAGGGCAAGCACACTCACTTCGGGCCTCTGCAAGCGGGAACCGCACGTATTTGAAAGCCGCCTGTCCAGCGGAACGCACGCCTCACAACCGCGCCAGGCAGCCTTTGCCGCATGCAACCGGAGCATTTTCAAACAGCGAGCAATCTTTCACTCCCACCACCTGGAGGCAGCCGAATTCAGCCTCGCGCTGCTCAGCCAAGACTTTGGCGCCAACCCTCTTCTCCGGACATCGAACAGACCGCCTCCTTAAGCCCGGCCCCCACTTCCAAATCGCATGGGCAAGAACCACCCAGCAAACCACCACCCCGGATATTTCAAGTGCAATTATGCTGTTCATGACCGAGCTCCTCCTTGGCGAGGGAAAAGGCTCTTGGCCTTACTGTCATTCGCCGCTTGGGCGCACCGGTTTGGTGAAGCTGGCCAACGCTTCTTCTTCAGTTGGATAGATGTCGAACGCCTGCAGTAACCGATGGGTGGAAAGGATGTTATGAATCAGCCGCGGAACATTCACAAGTTTCAGTTGTCCTCCCTCCTTGGTAGTAACTATTACCGACTCCACCAACATGCCGATCCCGGTGCTGTCAATGCGCGTCACATTAGCGAGGTCCAGTAGAATGTTGCTCCAATGATTGGCCAGGAACTCCTTTATGAAACTGCGCACGCTATCGCACTCAGGGCCGGCGACGATTCTGCCGCTAAGATTCAACACGCGGACACCCTGCACTTCCCTGTGGTCGATTGTCAGTTGCATGAGGGCTGTCTCCTTTGCCCTGTATCTTAGGGCTTGCCAAGAGATATGTCAACGCGAGGAGGGGGTAAGCTATACAGACGGGAAAACTGCGACACCTGCACCATTTTTGTGCAACGCAGCAACGCGCTAGCCCGGTCGCGCTTTTGGTGGTGAGTTGCACGCGCGGGCGCGTGGTTGTGTGCGAGCGCAGGCGCGTTGTAGTGGGGGACGTGATCGGGCTGCGGCGTGGGGGCGTGTGCGAACAGGGCGCGTCGCGGTGTCATTTGGGAGGCGAGAACTGCGATGGAATTGGCGGCGACTCATAGAGCGCAGCTTGAACCCAGGGAATAGGCTCTAGTCCTTTCGGCACTTCTTAGTGTCAAACCCAAATGGTGGGGCGTTATAGTTTGTGCGCTTTAGGACAAATCCGCCATGTTCCGACGTCGAAAGCACAGTGTAGGTTCCTTTCATTTCGTCGCTCTGCAACTCCCCGATAAATCGGACGTGGAATTTCTTGCCCTCAGTCTCAAAAACAACACGGGAGCCGTTGACGCTGCCATTCAAACCTCCGCTTCCAGAAAGCGGTGTTTGGACCGTCGAACAGCCGTAAATGCCCCCATTTTCCTCCCTAACAGTGATTTCGTAACCAGCCGTGACGCCCAAGGTTTCATTCCGAACCTCGCCTTCAAAGGAACCGGTCATTCCTTGCTCCCCGCTGACCTGTGCCGTGCCCGCTCCACTCTTTATTGGCTTGATTGCGGATTCCCCAGTCGCAGGTCCTGTCGGCTGCCGCTTTTGAATGTCCGAACCGGGAGGTACGATTTGAGCTGCCTCATGGGGCTGCGTTGCAGAAACGGGCGGATTGAAAGGAACCTGGACAATGTTCGTGGACTGAGCTGGCACTGGGGTCGCATCATGGGGTTGCTTCGCAGAAATGGGCGGATTGGAAGGAACCTGGACAATGTTCGTGGACTGAGCTGGCACTGGGGTCGCATCATGGAGCTGCTTCACAGCAATGGGCGGATTGGAAGGGACCTGGACAACGTTCGCGGACTGATCCGGCTCCAGGGTCATATCAAGTCTGATATTGCTGCCAGCATCTATGGACACAGTGCGCTGCCATTTCTTGAAACCCGGTTTTTCGACCGAGACGCTACGATCTCCGGCTTCAACCCGCAGACTGGACGGTGTGCTACCTTTGTACTTACCGTCCACAGTGATGTCGGCCCCCTCGGGCGTTGATCTGACCGCCAAAGTCGTTGACTCTGCAGTCGCAGTCGACGACGTCGGTAGCACTCCTGCTTCGGTTGCTGGCTTGGACGCAAACTTGGCTGGATCGAGGTTCATGTCGCCGTTGATGTAGGCAGTGACCTCTGTACCTTTCGGAATGGTTACGTCTTTGCCGTGCATGAAGAGAAAGAACGGAGCTGCAGGCCAAACAATCAAACTTGTGGCGACAATACCGGCAGTCATTCCCCCTGTGTGCCCCCCGCCTTTAACCTCTCTGACCGCACGCAAAGCGGCCTTCTCACCGTCCACGAGGCGTACGTCGTCAATGTTCACATCGAGTTTTCCACCCCGCGCCATTCTTCGCTTGGACTGGGCCTCAGTTACAGTCCCCCAAGCGACGCTGCCTTTGGGGATGACGGCAATGCCATCAACCTTGACTTCTTCAAGGACCTCGAAATCCACCTTATCATTGGCCTGTGCGTCTGCCGACGAGATTGTCCGCGACAGGCGCAGTTTAATGGGGGTCCCGTCCTCGAGTCGAAAGTCGGGAGGCTTCGCAGCCTGATTTTGGTTTACGGAGGGGGTGGCCGCCTGGCCCGCTGTCTTGACAGGCTGGCTGGTTATAACTAGGGATGCCGCTAAGGACCACGAGGACGAGGGGCGCGCGGTGCATGGAATTTCCTCCCCCAAAATCTTGTTCACATGGTAGTTCCGCTTGCTCCACAAGTCAAGGCCGAAACCGCCCCACGACCCGCAACTCCAACTGAAGCGTTGAACCCGCTCACTTGCGTGATATATACGGTGTGGCGCTAAGAGAGCGCGCAAAAATTCCACATATCGCTGTTTGTGTGCGTCTGATTTTTGACTCCATTCGCTGTTTCGCTAGGGCTCGCGGTTGGAGCCGCGAGGCTTTTCCTCGTGCCGATGTCGGTGCTGAAGAGCAAGGCCCCCGCATGTGGCAAGCGTCGACCGGCCCCAGGCACCCGACGGCGGGTTTACCGCAAGCCGTCGCCCGTGTCCCGCGTATAGAGCAAAGAGCCATCCCGGAACCTCCCCTGCTCTCGGAGTCCCTTCACAACAAGGCGCTTAAGCCAATAGAAGGCTGCCGGGCGCACGTCTTCCGGTAGGCCCTCAAAAAGGGTTTTACGGTTGCGGGGTAACCTATACAGACTGGAAAACTGCTACACCTGCACCATTTTTGTGCACCCGCGGCGACGAGCGCGGGCGCGGCGTAATTGGAGACGGGATCGTGGGCGGGCGTGGGCGCGGGCGACACAGCACGTGATGAGAGTGCGCGCGCCTCTCAGAATTTTAGTCTAATTTTGGAGGTTCCGAGCAGGCACGGGGTTGGGCCGTACACTGCGATGGTACGGAGCGGGTATCCACCCTTTTTCAACCGGTACCTCACGCTATGGACTGTTGACTTTCCAGCGTCACACCAGCAAGATTGGTGGGAGGTGTTGCGATGCAGGCGACGGCGCAATATAGTTCAGGTCAGCAGAAGCAGGTTAATTTGGATAAGCACCCTGACCGTTGTCCAATTTGTCATCATTGGATTCAAGCTCTGGATACGGGTCCGCATTGGGCCGTTGAAAACGACCGACTGGAAATCGTCTTCAGGTGTCCCAGACCGCAATGTGAACGTTTCTTCATCGGTCGATATAAAGTCAGGTCCGATGTCAGCCCCCAGACAGCCAGTTTTGTATTCTCGGAGTCTGTTCCGTTGACTATTGAAACGTCCAAAAGTGACGAGATCATACAGAAAATCTCCGCTGATTTTGTGTCGGTCTATCGAGAAGCAGAAGAGGCAGAACTTAGGAACCTAAAGTTAATCTGCGGTCCCGGATACAGAAAGGCGCTGGAGTTCTTAATTAAAGACTATGTCATCAGACTGAATCCCGGCAAAGATGAAGAAATCAAGAGGATGAATCTGGGCAAATGCATTTCGGACTTTGTTAAAAATGACAAAGTGAGAGAGGTTGCGGCGCGCGCCGTTTGGCTTGGCAACGATGAAGTGCACTATCTCCGCAAATGGGAAGAGAAAGACTTGCAGGACTTAAAGAACCTAATCACGTTGACGGTTCTTTGGATAAGGATGGAAGAGCTGACGGAAGCCGCGATCAAAGAGATGCCTGCGGGGAGGTGAACCTAGACCCCCTAAACTAACCCCCACCGCAGCTTGTATCCGTTGCAGCGTGGTTTGCCGGACCGGTTTACCCTTTCGGATTGCCTCAATGGTGTGCTGGCTCAATCCAGTCGTGCGCATTAGTTCACGCACTCCCCCTCGCTTGGCGATCTCATCCCTTTCAGACCATGGAAGTGTCCTGTATCTGCGGCGGGTGGCGCATACGTCCCGACGTTTTTTGTCGGGATGTATGCGCCCTTCATGCGGATGATGCCCCCCGCTGACCCCTCACGACACCCTGTCCATTGCCAACAGCGAGAGGTCATGCAGAAAATAGAACCTCCAACTCGACCATGGCCAGTCCCCTGGCTGCTTCACTAGGCCTCGTTTCACCGGATTGTTGTGCATGTAATTCAATTTCTCCTCGCGCTTCTTTGCCGTCCAGATGTTCATGTCGTAGAACTTTCGCTGCCACACCCGAAAGTGCGCGTGATGGTGGACCGTGGGAGGCAGAGTGACCCGCGCCAGCATCTTCTGGCACCAGGGAAAGCCAAGGTTTTCCCGGAGGTTCTTCAGGATAAACAGCGCGGTGCGGTCCTCGAGCTTTTGCATGATCTGGGACGGGTTAGCCTCCGCCGTGGCCCAGAGGAGCGCGTGGAAATGCTCTGGCATAAGGACGTATCCTACAATCTTGAATCCCAACTCGCGCCGCAGGTCGCCCAAAGCCGCAACCCAATGGTTCCGGAAACGCTCGGAATCAAATAAGCGCGCACGGCGATAAGTGCTCGTGGTCAAATAGTGCAGGTGATTCAGGCCGTAGTAGTGCTTTAGCTTGGACACGGGGAGATTATATCCTTAGTTGGGGCGCATACATCCCGACAAAAGACGTCGGGACGTATGCGCCACCCCGCGAACATCAGCGTTAGAAGCGCAACGTTGCTCGAAGCCTGGTCGGCTCAAGCAACAGGTCGAAGGCATTCACCGCACCGACAACAAGAATGTTTGCAGCCAGAATCGCGTCCAGCGCGCAACCCTCCCCGTTCTCAACCGCAATTGCCACCCCTCCGGCTTCTTTCACGACTTTCAAGTGCAGCCTGTCGTTATTCCCGTTGCCGAAGGATGCAACGTATCGGGGATTCAGCCCCACGGCATAACGCCGCTTCTGGACGTCCTCGTTCTCTCCCTCCAGCCTTCTCCAAACAATCGGCAGGCCTTTCAGCTCTTCTTGCGCTGTCCCGAAGGAATCCGCAGTGACGACGTGAACATCCACGAGCTCCGCCAGCCGGAGCAGCCGATCTTTGACACCGGTCACAAGCTTTCCGCCGAAGGCCAAGGTCCCCGTGTAATCGCTCAGGATGGCGTCGATTTGCACCTTGCCGAATCCGGGAATGTCTAGCGTAATGCCGGGCTTTTTCATGGGTAATGTCTCCGGGAGGAAAATGGATCTTGGCCCTCTTCCAAGGGGAGAGGGTGGACCGCGATCCCGATGCACTTCATCGGGACGCAGGCCGGGTGAGGGGTCATTCGCACGGCGAGGAGGGACCAGATGGACCAGTATAAAGAAGTAACCCCTCACTTGGCTCGCTACGCTCGCCACCCTCTCCCCGAGGGAGAGGGCTGTGTTTCCAACCAAGTTGTTTGGCAGAGGATTGAATGGTTACTTCATGACGACTCTATATTTGTTCCCCTGCCCCTGGTCCCCAGCCCCTAGTCCCCAGCCCGAGGCTCGCCCAGATGGCGTCCACCTTTTTCTTCACCGCCGGGTCCATCTTGATCTCGTCGGGCCAGGGGCGGGTGAAGCCCTCGGACGGCCATTTTGCGGTCGCATCCACGCCCATCTTGGAGCCGAAACTAGGGAGGCGGGAGGCGTGCTCGAGCTGGTCCACCGGGCCGAGAGTGAACTGAATATCGCGCTCCGGGTCGATATGGTTGAAAGCTTTCCAGGCCACCTCGCGCAGGTTGTGAACGTCCACATCGTGGTCTACCACCACAATGCACTTGCTGAACATCGCTCCCGGCAGACCCCAAATGGCGTTCATCACTTTCCGCGCATGTCCTGGATAGCTTTTGCGAATCGCGATAACCAAGAGATTATGAAATACCCCTTCTGCGGGCATGTGCATATCGACAACTTCAGGCATCTGCTTGCGAAACAAGGGAAGAAAGATGCGTTCCACGGCGTAGCCCATCCAATAGTCTTCCATGGGTGGAGGGCCAACGATGGTGGAGACGTAGATTGGGTCGCGGCGTCGCGTCAGGCAGGTAAGATGAAACGCCGGGAACCTGTCTTCCAACGAATAGTACCCGGTGTGGTCACCGAAAGGCCCCTCGACACGAATGTCGTCGAGGTCCACAAAGCCTTCCAGCACGATTTCCGAGTTGGCAGGCACCTCCAAGTCAACGGTTTGGCATTTGACCAGTTCGACCGGTTCCTTGCGCAGGAAACCCGCGAAGAGGAATTCATCTAAGTCTTCGGGCAGTGGCAGAATGCCGGAAATCATCGCGACCGGGTCGGCCCCGATCGCCACCGCAACTTCCATGCGACGCCCTTTGCCCTGGCGCTCCAGCCAGCGGAAATGTTCGGCCCCGCCCTTGTGGATCTGCCAGTGCATGCCGGTGGTCCGGGAATCGTAAACCTGCATGCGGTAGCAGCCCACGTTTCGGCGGCCGTTCTTGGGACTTTTCGTGATCACCAGCGGGAAGGTGATGAAATGCCCGCCATCCTGCGGCCAGCACTTCATGATCGGCAGACCAGCCAGCGAGGCATTATCCGTCTCCACGATTTCCTGCGCGGGGCCGGACTTCACGCTCTTGGGGAAGAACGATCCCAGCTCGGATAGCTTGGGGAGCATGCGCACCTTGTCGAGGAAACCCTCGGGCGGTTTCATGTCCAACAGGTCTTCGATGCGCCGGGCCACGTCCTCAAGCGAGCTGACCTCCAGCGCCAGTTCCATTCTCCTCTTGGACCCAAGCATGTTGATGAGAAGTGGCATGGAGTATGCGCTGTTGTTCTCTGCCGAGCGCGGCTTCTCGAATAAGAGTGCGGGTCCTCCAGCCTTGGATACTCGGTCCGTAATCTCGGTGATCTCCAAATCCACATCTGCTTCCACGGAAATGCGCTTCAGCTCTCCCTCGCGCTCCAAGCGCCTCACGAACTCGTGCAAGTCTTTGTAAGCCACAGGGACTCCTCAACTGGAAATGAAATTGCTTCGTCGTGGAAGCATTACAGATTGCACGGACCAAATCAAGGAGTCCTTGGCGGAGGGTGGGGGACACAAAGGACAGGAGTCAGGATTCAGGATTCAGGATTCAGGGAAAGAACAAGCAGGACTACCACCAATCTTTCCCCCGGCAGTTAGCAGGTAGGGAAGGAGCGGGTGCCAGGTGCGGGGCCAATTCAGAATTCAGAATTCACAATTCAGCATCCCCCCCAGCCCCCGTTCTTCAGGGGATCGACTTCCCCCCGTCCACAACCAACACCTGCCCGGTGATGAAATCGCTCCGCGTGGCGAGAAAAAGGACCATCTCCGCAATGTCTTCGGGGCGGCCGGCCTTCCTGAGCGGAGTACCACGGATAATCTTCTCCATCCTTGCATCGCGCCTCTCGCCCGGGAAGAGAATCGTCCCCGGAGCCACGCTGTTCACCTGAATGTGCGGCGCCAGTGCCTTTGCCAGGGAGCGCGTGAGCGAAATGACGCCCGCCTTTGAGGCGCAGTAGTGGATGTAATCCGGCCATGCCTGAAGCCCGCCGAGAGAAGATATGATAACGATCCGGCCGTGGCCCTGGCGCTGCATGATCCGGGCCGCTGCCTGAGCACAGAAAAACGCTCCCTTCAGGTTGATGCCCAGGATTTTGTCCCAATCGTCTTCGGAGAGCTTGTCCCACTTGACGGGAAAGAAGATGCCCGCGTTGTTGACCAGTAAATCGAGGCGCGCGAGACGTTTCTCGACCGCCCGGAACATCGCCGCCACCTGTTTGGGCCGGGAAACGTCCGCGCGGGCGACGATGGCCTGGACCCCCAAACTCTCAATCTCTCGCACGGTGGCCTGGGCGCCTTCCTTCGATTCGTTGTAATGCACCACAACATTGGCCCCGGCGCGCGCCAGGGTCAACGCGATGGCACGACCCATGCGCCTTCCCGCGCCGGTCACTACGGCGACCTGGTCTCGAAGTGGACGACTGTTCATGACGCCTGCATTGATATCACGGCCCAGCAGAATGTCAAGCCTGTTTGTTTCCGTTATAATCCTCAGATTCCGCAGATGACACAGATTAACACCAGTCTTGACTCATCTGCGTCATCGGCGCAATCTGCGGATTTGCTTTTGATCGTCCACCGTATGGGCTCAACTGTCTTGATCTTGAACGGTTCGATAATCGTTCGAACCGGCATGATGGCCCCCCTGACAAAGAATTTGTACTTAGCTTAACCCATACAGGGTAGCGAAGACCAGCGCCTGACCCCAGTGCGATTCCCCCTCCCCCCTCGCAGCGCAATTCCTTGACGCTCCCCCGCCCATCCCCTAGAATCGCAATTTAGGCCATGAATGACGTGGTGGTTTATTCCAAGCCCGGCTGCTGCCTGTGCGACGAGGTTAAAGAGAATCTTAAGAGGCTGAAGGCAAGCTACGCTTTCAACTTGCGCGAGGTAAATATCCTCGAAGATCCCGAAGCTCACGAGAGATTCAAAGAAGAGATTCCCGTAGTCTTCATTAACGGCAAAAAGGCGTTCAAGTACCACTTGGATGAAAAGCAGTTCCTGAAGAAACTACAGAGCGCTCGAGGATGAATCACAAATGAAAACTCCTCCATCAACCGCTCGCAATCCCAAACCCATGAGACTCGATATTCTCGCCATCGCCGCGCATCCGGACGATGTCGAGCTAACCTGTGGAGGCGCCCTCATCAAGATGGTCCAAGCCGGCTACAAGGTGGGGATCGTTGACCTTACGGTCGGCGAATCGGGTACGCGGGGGAGCGTTGCGCTGCGCAAGAAAGAATCCGATCGCGCCTCCCTGGTGATGGGCATAGTTCATCGGGAAAACCTGGGCCTGCCCGATGCCGGAGTCGAGGACCGGCGCGATTATAAGCTGAAGATTGCGCAGCGCATTCGCGCCCTCCAGCCGCACACAGTGATCTTACCCTACTGGGAAGGCCGCCATCCCGATCATTACATCGCCGGGCAAATCGGCTATGAAGCCTGCTTCCTTGCCGGTCTCGCCAAGTTGCCGCTCGAAGGCGTCCCGCACCGCCCGCACAAGATCATTTACGCCTCACTTTATGTGCCTGCATTGCTCCCCACTTTCGTGGTTGACATCACCGACCAGTTCGAAAAGAAGCTCAAGGCCGTCCTTTGCTACGCCTCGCAATTCTCGCCTCGCCAGGATTGGCGAAACTTGTTTCCCTCCCGCGCGGACTGCCGCGAGCGGCTAGCCGCCCAGGCTCGCCATTTCGGGGACATGATCGGCGTGCGCTACGGCGAGCCGTTCGTGACCCGAGAGATTGCGGCCGTGGACGATCTTGTCAACATGCCCGTGCGCTCAATTTAGCAATAATATGCCGTCGAGTTAGTAGTGGGTCAATTTGATGTAGAAGCGGCTTTACGCCGCCATTTGGCGAGATAAACTCGCCGCTACAGCATCAAATTGACCCACTACCCCGTCAACTTGAGCCTATCTGCCTGAACCTTCCCCGATAAAGAACGCATTCCCGATTTTCCCTCCGCGGCGGGCCAATCGGCAATCCGCAATCTAAGATGTGCGGACGCGGTTTCTCCACCGGTCGCGGACGAACCAGACGGCGGCGAGAACAATGAGAACTGCCAGGACGGTGTCGAAGCGGTGGAAGTAATGCCGCAGGCTCTCCCAACGTTCGCCGAGCTTCACGCCGGCATAGGCAAGCGCCAGACACCAGGGAAGTGAACCCAGGAAGGTAAAAAGATTAAAGCGCAGAAGATCCATGCGGGCCACTCCCGCTGGAAAGGCAATGAAGGTCCGGACCACGGGCAGCAGACGTGCCAGGAAAACTGCCCAATCGCCGTAGCGCCGAAAGAAGCGGTCCGCCAATTCCAGGTCGTGGTGTGTCACCAGAACGTAGCGGCCATATTTCTCGACCAGTGGCCGGCCTCCCAGCAAGCCCACGTAATAGGCTACCAGCGAGCCGACGTTGCAGCCAAAAGCACCGGCAATCGCTACCCACAGCAGTTTGAATCGACCCACGGAGACAAGGTATCCCGAAAATGGCATGATGACTTCCGAAGGCAAGGGGATGCACGCCGACTCAATCCCCATCAGCAGCACTATGCCCAGGTAGCCCGAGCGCGAAATCACAGAGATGATGAAACCAGCCAGAAACTCAAAGAAGGTTGTAACCATGAATTGATCGTGCCCACGCGCGGCAGGAATGCAAAATTCAACGATAGCCGGCAAGCGGCAGGAATCCCCGAGCCAGAGCAAACCGTGAATTCGCTAGAGAGATTCCGACTCCGGAGTGAAAACGAAACCGGGAAGCGCAACGCCCTCGGCCGATTTCTCGACCTTTACGCGGCGAACGTCCTGATCTAATCCATCCACCTTTCTTAGCACGGCGTAAGAGGCGAAGACCTCTGAGTATAGCTTGGTGACCAGCCAGTTGTCGCCGGTCTCAGTCAGACGCCAGACTTGCCCCAACTGAACGCTTGCCACAGCCACGGGTTAGCACTCCTCGGTGGAAGACATTCCGAATTCCCTGTCATGCTGATCCCGCCCTGCGGGAGAAGCATCTCCGCAGTTCCTTCCCGGGGCCAGGCGGCCAATTCGGCATGCGAACTGCCGAGATCCTTCGTCGTCCCGATCAGATCGGGACTCCTCAGGATGACAGGCACATGGTACGCGCATTGTTCCCACGACGCATCCCCGCTCGAACTTGCGATTCAAGGTTCGGTGTTGCGGGCATTAATCTAACCTCTCCAAGCCCAGGAGTCAATTGCCCAGGCTGAGGGGGTTCTAAAGGCCGGTGTTCACGAAGCCGGTTTGGTGACATTTTCCGCGAACCAGAATACGGCGCCAGACGTATTAGACGGTAATGGGGAAGGAGGAGCCATGGAGAGCCTGATTCGCGACATCAAGCACGGCGTGAGGTCTTTGCTCCGGGACAAGGGGTTTGCCGCGACGGTCCTGCTGACTCTGGCCATTTGCATTGCGGCGTATACCGCCACGTTCGCGATTGTCCATTCGGTTCTATTGCGCCCACTTCCAGGTCCAAACGCCGACGCGATCGTGCTGATGTCCAACCAGTATCCGAAGGCCGGCGTCAGCGATCAGAGTGTCAGCAGCGTGGCCGATTACTACGATCGTCTTCGTGTGGTGACAGCCTTGGAAGAACAAGCGATGTTCCAGCCGGTGGACACGGCGCTGGAGGTCAACGGCACGCCGGAGCAGGTTCCGGGCATGGCCGTGACGCCGTCCTTCTTCAAGCTGGTCGGGATTCCTCCGGCGCGCGGGCGGGCATTCACCGCGGAGGAAGGCGAGATCGGCAGCGAGTACAAGGTGGTTCTCAGCCACGCGCTGTGGCAGCAGCTTTATGGCGGCGACCTCTCCGCGATCGGACGCGAGCTGCGCCTGGGCGGCACGCCTGTCACCATCGTGGGCGTAATGCCGCGGGACTTTGTCTTCGTGAACCCGGAGGTCCGCTTCTGGGTTCCCCTGGCGTTCACCGCCCAGCAGAAATCTCAATATCACAGCAACAACTGGAACCACATCGGGCGACTCCAGCCGGGGGCCACTTTAACCCAGGTGCAGGCGCAGATCAACGCTCTCAACGCCGCCAACCTGGAACGGTTTCCCGCGTGGAAGGACGCCCTCATCAATGCGGGCTTCTACACCAGAGTCGAACCGCTTCAGCACATGCTGGTCAAAGACGTAGAAGGCGCGCTGTACCTGCTGTGGGGCGGAGCGGTGTTCGTGCTGCTCATTGGAGGATTGAACATCGCCAACCTGGCGCTAGCGCGCTGGAGTGTCCGGGGCAAGGAGATCGCCACGCGACTGGCACTGGGCGCGGGCCGAGCCCAGCTCTCGCGCCAGTTGGTCGTGGAAAACGTGCTGGTGGCAGGGGCTGGTGGCATCGCGGGTGTCCTGCTCGGTAAAGCGCTCTTGCGGGCGGTGGCGACGATCGGGCTCAACCGTTTTCCCCGGGCGCAGGAAGTAAGTATCGACGGCACGGTGATTCTTGTCGCACTCGGGCTGGCGGTCGCGGTGGGCGTGCTGGTCGGACTTGTGCCCATCGCCAGCGCTTTCAAAGTCAACCTGAGCGGCATGCTGCGCGACGGCGGCCGCACTGGCACGAGCGGCGCCCAGACCCACAGGTTGCGCCAGGGCCTGGTAGGCGCCGAGATTGGACTGGCCTTCGTGCTTCTGGCCGGAGCGGGACTGCTGCTGGCCAGCTTTCGTCACCTGCTGGCGGTCGATCCGGGCTTCACGAGTAAGGGTGTGGTAACCGCGTCCACGAACGCGCCGCAATCCCGGTATCGCGGCGACGGGGAGTTGCGGATTCTGATGAACCGGGCGCTGGATTCGATTCGGCGCTTGCCGGGCGTGGCCGCCGCGGGGGCGACCACGGCGATCCCGTTCGGCGACAACCACAGCGACAGCGTCATTCTGGCCGAGGGCTATGTCATGAAGCCGGGCGAATCCGTCATCTCTCCGCGCCGCCTGGCCGTCACCCCGGGCTACTTCGAGACGATGAACATCGCCCTGATACGCGGACGCTACTTCGAGGATCGCGACAATGAAAGCGCCGTGCCTGTTGTCATTGTCGATGAACGGCTGGCCCGCCACTTCTGGCCGAATCGCGATCCGATTGGACAGCGGATGTACCGTCCACAGAACCCAAAGGAGCTAACCAAGACCGACGCGAACACACGCTGGTACCAAGTGGTCGGAGTTGTGCGCTCCGTCAGGCTGGAAGATCTCGCCGGAACCAGGAGCGGGTTCGGCGCTTACTACTTCCCATACGCGCAGGACCCATCGCGAGGTTATACGTTCGCCGTCAGAACCGCCGGCGAGGCGGGCGCCGTAGCGCGCACGGTCCGCACCGCGGTGGCCCGGATCGATCCGGAGCTGGCGCTGTTCGATGTGAAGACGATGGGCGAGCGCGCCGCGCTTTCGATGTCATCCCGCCGGACGTCGCTGATGCTGGCGTTGGCGTTTGGCGGCCTGGCGCTGTTTCTTTCGGCGATCGGCATTTACGGAGTTCTTGCCTACCTGGTGGCGCAGCGGAGGCGCGAGATTGCCATCCGGGTGGCGCTCGGCAGCACGGGAGCGGGGGTAGTGAGGCTGGTGCTCAGGGAGGGCCTGGTGCTCGTAGCGATCGGGCTGGCGGCGGGATTGGCCGGCGCGGCTGGGTTGCAGAAGGCAGTCGCCAACCAGATCTACGGGGTTCGGCCGCTGGATCCGCTGGTGATCGGCGGTGTAACCGTGCTGCTGGGGACGATCGCGCTCGCTGCCTGTGCGGTGCCCGCGCGTCGCGCGACCCGGGTCGATCCCATGGAGGTGTTGCGCTACGAATGACGGCGTCATCATTCACGAAGCCAGTTCCAACACCCGGTCAATCTCCTCCTCGGTGTTATAAAAATGAGGGGCGATTCGAACCATCCCGCATCGCGCAGCTACCTGCACACGGTGGGCGAGAAACGATTCCAGGAGATGCTCCGCCCCAGCTTGACGCGGCACAAAAGAGACAATCCCCGAGGCTTCTTCGCGGGCGCGAGGACCGAACACAGAGTGGCCTTGTGCAAGCAGTCCGCCGCGTAACCGATCAGTCAAATCCAGGACGCGCTCGGCAATACTCGGAATTCCAACCTCGAGAAGGAGATTCACCGCGGCGCCCAGTCCGTAGACCCCCACTGTATTGAGCGTGCCGCATTCATATCGGCGGGCGTCCTCCCGCCAGGAAAGGTCTCGCCGGGAGAAGTCGCTCCAATGGCGAACTGTCATCCACCCGATTTCCGGGGGTGTGATCTTTTCCATCACTTGGCGATTCACGTAGAGCAACGCCGAACCCTCCGGTCCCAGCATCCACTTGTGGCTGTCTGCGGCAAGGCCCGCAATGTTGGCTCTCCTTACGTCCACCGGAAACGCCCCCAGTCCCTGGATGGCGTCCACAAACAGCAGACAGCCATGTGCGGCGCAAGCCTGACCCAACTTTTCGAGGTCCAGACGAAACCCGCTAAGGTATTGCACGAAGCTTACCGTCACCACGCGCGTGCGCGGCGTCAGTGCCCTTAGGATCGACTCCTGACTCACCCGGCCTTCTTCTGCCGGCACTAGCCGCAGAACCACTCCTCGCTTTTCCAACGCCTTCCAGGGATAAAAATTGGCCGGAAACTCGCCTTCAATGGAAAGAACTTCATCTCCCGGCTGCCAATCCAGGCCGTTCGCGAAAGACGAGATACCCTCCGAGGTGTTCTTGGCGAAGGCAATTTCATCCGGTTCCGCATTGATCAACTGGGCCAGGGAGCGCCGCACACCGCCGTACGTTTCCACCCAACGTTGCCAGTGTTCGGCGCCGAAATTCTGCACATCGTCAAGCAGGCCGACCATGGCGTCGCGGACTCGCCGCGAGATCGGCGCCACCGCCGCGTGATTCATGTAAATAGAAGACTCAGTGACTGGAAACTGTGAACGGTAATGCTGAACATCAAGAGGCATGTGAGAGAATCCGGTCCATGGCAACGTTCGCAGAACAATTCAGTATACATGCGCCGCGTTGAGGCGACCAGGGCAGGGAAGACCCGGATGAGATGTTTTTGCAAGCTATGAGCCCGGCCATTCCGCGAGCTGTCTTTTCAAGATGGTGTCGGTGGGGCTCTTTTGGGCCATGGGCAGAACAACCTCTAACGCCGAGCCGAAGGCAACCAGTAGCCATTTCCTGCTGCGCACCTTGAGCACAACAAATTCACCTCCGGTGTCCTGCCACGAATACGACTCGATGCTGGACCATGGCAGCCAGATGCCGGAAACTATGGCGCCGCGCTGGCGGAGCTCAATCCGGCCCGCGCAAACGAACGCGCAGCCTATGAACAACCCGAGCATGAGCCAGCCAAATACGACCAGTTGGACTTCCGCCAGCTTGTGACTGTGAGGGCCGCGGATATCCCAGGCCGCCATCAGGACTGCAAGGGCTGCCGAAACGCTCGCCCATGTGTAGACCGTCATTCGGTCTTTCCGCGAGGTGAGGTCCAGCAGCAGAGGACCAGCCCATCGCTCTCGGAAGGGCCAGCGGGCTAGAGAGGACCCGAGCAGCACGTCCGTGATTCCGATTGCTAGACTTACGACCAGCAGCTCGTAGCGCCCGGCAAGCCATGTGATCCCCATCCAGAGCGCCAGAAAAACGACCATTATCCCAGCAACGCGAGACATTGTCCGCGATGCCGTTTCGTGGCCATATTGCTTACGGATTACACAATATCCCCCAGGCACGATAGTCAGGAGACCACCCAAAATAAGCGTAGCCGGAAAGTTAAGTTTCACGAACCCCGCCGCCAGTCCCGCAGATAGCACGGCGGCCGAGACCGAGCGGAAGAGCTTCAGGCGCTCGGCGACGTTTAACTGGCGCTCGTCGCAATAGGTATCGATCGGCTGCCCCTCGACGTAGTCCATAACGAAATAGGGCAGCCCTTCCGGCGTGGTGCCGCCATCGAGCAGCCGGGCAAGGTTCGGATGGTCTAGCGAGGCCAGGATCTCGCGCTCCCGGCGGAATCGCTGGATCACCTCAGGGGTGCCCGCCTCCGGCCGGACCACCTTGAACGCCACCGGTTTTCGATAAACGTCGTCGGTGCGCACGGCCAAGTAGACCGATCCCATCCCCCCTCGTCCCAGCTCGCGGAGGATTTCATAATGGTCGATGCGCCGGCCTTCCATCCGCCCGGGTTCACCCGTGAGCAGCTCCGGGCGGATCGGCTCCCGGTCCAGCAGCGCAGCCTCCTGCTGATGGGCGCTCAACAGCCGCCCGACCTCAGCACGCAGCGGCTCGTCGCCCCGAGGCTTCTACCAAGAAAGATGATCGTGAGGCGGCATCGCGCTCCAGCGCGGCCTTAAAGAGATTTCGGATTTGTCGAAAGCGTTCGGGCGTCATGGTTCAGTCCCTCCACACCGAATAGCGAGACGCCGGCCCAAAACAGCTCACGTTGGTTCGTGAAAAGAGTATACTACCCGGCAAGATGCCGCCACCAGACTCGGGAACCTTCACCGGCTGGCTCCTGGAGTGGCGAAACGGGAGCCGAGAAGCTGGCGACCGCCTTTTTGCGGCCGCCTACCAGGAACTGCGCCGCCTCGCGGCATGGCACTTCCCGAAGGAGGAGCCCGGCCATACGCTCCAGCCTACCGCCTTGGTAAACGAGTTGTACCTCAAGCTCTTCTCGGGCGAGCCCATTGAGTGGCAGAATCGGGCGCACTTTTTCGCCGTGGCGGCGCAGCAGTTACGCCGGTTGCTGATCGACCACGCGCGCGCCCGCGTGGCAGAGAAACGCGGAGCCGGTGATGTCCGGTTGTCGCTCGACGAGGCGAGCGGCTGGGCGCCGCCCCGGCAAGAAGATTTGATCGAACTCGACCAGGCGTTGCGCCGCCTTGAGGAGCTGGATCCGCGTTGCGCGCACGTCGTCGAGCTGCGTTTCTTCGGAGGGCTTACCGAAAGGGAGGCCACAGAAGTGCCGGGCATCTCGGTGGCAACCTTAAAACGTGACTGGGATTTCGCCCGAGCCTGGTTGATCACTCAAGCTCGTTCCCGCCAAACTGGACAGTCTGATGGACTCTAACGTGCTGGCTAAAACCTCAAGTGATTCCTAACAGCAACTTGCTATCTATAAGAATCAAATTGAGTTAGTTAGCCATCGACCTCGAAACAAGGATTTTGCTTGGGCTACTTTGTTAAGCTCCTTGAATCCCTTCAAGGGAGGAGCCTTCGGCTGGCCAAAAGATCGCGAAAGGACTTGCGATTCCCAGCGGGCTGGGGTGCGCCGGTCGCTGCGGCGACCTTTGGAGTGCTGTCGTAGGGCCAAGGCTCGCCTTGGCTAGGCCGGGGCAAGCCCCGGCCCTACATGATCCGCTTGAGCGCAAAAGACAACTGCAGTTCCGCTCCAGCGGGATCGCTCGCCAAAAAGCGGCGGACTCAGGATGACAGGTGGCTCGAACTTCGGAATTCAGGCTTACGCTCTGCAACATCTATGTTCGGAGCGCCAAGCCACTATATTCGCACGGGCTTTCTCGACCGCGCGCGTCCGGACGGGCGGAGGACAGGGGAATCTCGTTCACAGATGGAGCGGGACACCCGGGGAAGAGCGGTCGACAGGTGTGCAAATCGAATTCTGAGGCAGTTGCAAGGAGGAGCGCGACGTCTGATAAGGTATGTTATGTTAACTTAAGAGAGGGGCGAGTTTTGGAGCCGACGACCGGTGACTCGTCCCTTACGCCTCGATGGTATGATGGCCTGCTCGCTTCGCCTGATGTTCAAGGAGCGCTTGCACGTCGCCTGATGGGAGATAGGAATTTGGATTCAGCGGCCAAATCTGCCAGCAATCCACCCGATAATTAGGCCACCCGCCGCACCTGATGCGAGAATTGAGGCCATTGCCTTGGTGATGATGGCGTCGGGGAGGCTCAGCAGAATGCCAAGAAACAATCCGACAGCCCAGCCGGGCCAAGGCAGTCGTATGTTGCAGATCACGAATCCGAGGGCGAAACGAGCGATAAACGCGCCGAGCATGGCATCGCGCTTGTCCGGATAGCTCATAGGAATCATTAACGCAACATCAATCCCACCGAAGATGAGCCCACAAACTACACCTAGATATATTCTTGACATTATTCCCTCCTCAGACCGTTGTCGCAAGGGTGCGGCCGGCCCTACGTCCTCAGGCTCGCATTGCTCCTTTGAGCACTTCGCGAATGCGTCGCGCCACGATCAGGTCCTCAGATGATTGCAGCATCCACACGCCCACAACGATGGTATTGGGCCCGGAGGGCAATCCCCCCATGGCAGGCCCCGCCCCGGTCGCGGGATTCAACTCGATGCGCGGTTTTCCTTGGCGGAGCTTTTCCATTACTTGCTGCCCGGTGATGGGGATGCGATTCTGGTCGTAGGTAATCAGCAGGTGCGGGACGTGGTTGGCAACGGGAGGAACAAAGATCTTGGTCTCGACGGTGGGAATACCCCTCACATGGTTGGCGATTCTTTCGGCACGTTTCTGGAACCCCGCCTGCATAGCCTCCTCGTCCTGGCTCAAGAGCCAATCCACTGCGGCGACCAAGCCGATGATCTCTTCCTTTCCGACCTTCATTCCGCGACCAATTGTGTTCGAGTAAGGAGAGTTGTTTTTTAGCGCAAACTCAATCAGGTCCTTCCTCCCCAGCAATAGGCCGGTGCATTGCGGTCCCCGAATTCCCTTCCCCCCGGAAAAAGTCACGAGATCAAATCCCATTTGCACGTAATTCCAAAGATTCGCGATGGGCGGAATATCTGCCGCAGCATCGTTGAAGCAGGGCACTCCATGCTTGTGGGCCACCCGCACCCAGTCCTCGCGGCTGATCTGGCCACCCTCGGCGGCGTTGAAGAAGTTGGTCATCACGGTTCGTTCGTTGAATGCCGCCTCGTACTCTCGTAATGTTTCAATCTCGACGAACCTGATCCCGCAGTTACGGAGGGCGTGGTCGTACCCGTAGCGATGGGTTTTCTGAACGATTACTTCGTTCTTCAGCCCTGTCATGTCGACCGGTACATTCACGATAGCCTGCTCGTTCCCGAGAGTGATACAAGCGGCGGTCCCCAGCGTCAGGGCGGAGGCAGCACCGGCCGTCACCAGAGCAGCTTCACAGTGCAGACGGCGCGCCAGGTACTCTCCTGCCGCTCGGTGCAACTCTTCGATGTTAACGGGCTGGAGCGCGGCTCGCGTCATCGCGGCCTGCACTTCGGGAGGCAGAATTGACGCCGAAAGAATGGTGAAGGTTCCAGCCGCGTTGATGAATGGCGTCACGCCCAGTTTGCTGTAGTAATCCACTCCCTTTTCCGAGGGATGTCCCTTGGCGCGAGCCTCGCCGGCTGCACTTCCATACGCTACGGCCCCACCCGCGATCAGCGTGTGGCCAGCCTTGCGAAAGAACTTCCTACGGGTCATGGATCTAGACATGGTGCGTCTCCTCAATCCTCAAAAACTGCAGGGACAGAATTCAGAGTGTGCCTTTACCGCGATTGCGGAAATCTCGACACGAGCATTATGGACCAATCCCGCCACCTGCACCGTAGCTCGCGCCGGCCTGGGCTCAGGGAAAAAGGTCGTGTAGACCTTATTCATTTCTCCGAAATCGGCGAGATCCGCAAGATAGACATTCACGGACGCTACATCTGTCATCTGCAGGCCGGCAGCCTCCACGAGTTTCTTGATGTTCTCAAGTGACGCTTGGGTTTCGGGTCCAATTCCTCCTGGGCGCAGCTTACCCTCGTCCAATCCCTCCTGCCCGGCGACATAGAGGGTGTTGCCCACCAGCACACCGTTGCTAAAGGGCAATCCATTTGCGGTTCCAGGTGGATTAATCGCACGCTTTGACGGGTTTCGATGGCCGCAGGCTGCCATAAGCAGGGCTGCTGCCAAGACGGCAAAGCGCAAAACGATAAACTTTGTTGCTGTTTTGTTCATGGTTGTCAAGTCTCCTTATGAAGAAATGTAAAAGGCCGTAATGGTGTTTCTCGTAAGGACGGCGCGGGAGCGACGTAGGTATCTGAGAACGACGATGGCTGTCAGTGCGTTTTGTAATCCTCAGTAGAACAATCTAATTTCTCGGGTAGTTGTCCGCCCGCGCCGCAGGGGAACTGCCGGATTCCGGCGTGGTGAAGTACTGCTTGGGAGCCTTCTCCCACTCGACCATGCTCAGACCCGAGGGATCGTACAGGATGCGCCCGGCCCGAATGGTCATGCGGGCAACTACCTTTACCCTTCCATCCATCCTGGCATATCCGTCGTCGATGAACCCGAAGTGACCGTGGAGTACTTCGAGTACAGCGACATCCGCTTCGTATCCGACTGACAAGGTTCCCAGATCCGGGCGGCGGATTTCACTCGCCGGGTTGACCGTGGACCTTCGAATAGTGTCCTCCAGCGGCACGCCCATAGCGAGGAACTTCGACATCACTTCGGTCATACTAAGAACAGTGAAATCTCCCAGGTGCAGGTCCGTCGATATGGAATCCGGAATGAATCCTTGCTTTACTGCGGGTACGGCGTTCCGGAACCAGAAACTGCCCGCCCCATGCCCTACGTCAAAGACCACTCCGCGCCGCCGCGCCTCTCCCAGGATAGGATTAAGCTTACCGTCAGCAAGCAGGATTGGAAATTGCTGCGCGAACACGTGCGTGTGAATATCGCCCGGCCGCATCTTCTTCAAGATGAGGTCGGCGTAGGTCCGCTCCGGGCGGGGCCAGAAATCGAACATTACCGGCGCATTGGCTAACCTGCCACATTCTTCGGCCTGATCCACGGCGGCCCAGGGTGTATGCACCGCGTCCCAGGGTCTCTCTGTCCAGTAGTGCGCCGTCTTCACTCCGACAATGACATCTTGGAATTTCTTGATAGTCTGGGCACAGAGTTGGGGATCCATCTGCTCGATGGTCTGCTCGAGGCCGCCGTTCATACCATTGGCGACGATATTAAGGAAAGCCAGCACCCGCACCTTGGCGTGGTCGATGACTTCCTCCTTTTCTTGCAGGAAGGTATCGGCCCCGGCGGTTCCCGCGTCCACAACCGTTGTCACTCCTGCCGTAAGCGCAACGTCCGCCGGGATACCCAAGGGGGCGGTGCGTGAGCGTGCTTCCGGCGCAAACCAGTTAAGGGGAGCTCCCCCGTGGCCCACATGAAAGTGAATATCGATAAGGCCGGGAGTTACGTACAGGCCGGATACATCGACCACTTTCTCCGCCTCGCTTGCCGGAATGCTCTCGGCCACTGCCGCTATCTTCCCCCCTGAAATCGCTACATCGGCGATTTTATCGACGTCGTTGGCGGGGTCAATTACATGGCCGCCTTTCAAGAGAAGGTCATAGTGCGACGCCCGTGCCGCTGCGGGAAGTTGCGACCCGAGCGCAATTGTGAATGCCCAGCTAAGCGCGAAGATTCCCGCTTTCCCCCATGTCGACATCATGCGGCCCCCTTTTTTCGGAAGAATCCGTTTCGCAGTCTTAAGGCCAACCTCGAAGAGGCTGCTCGGAACGGATGGGTGTGCTTGGTGGAGCCCCGGAATGGATTCACTGAGCGTGAAAAGCCGATCCCGTCATATCCGGCCCCTAGCTTATCCCTCACCACGTGCTATTTCAAACCCGTGGTCGCGAGTAAAGCGTTCGTCGTACGCCATTCAGTCAAAATGGTGGGACGGTGCGGCATGTGACGCTGCCCTACGAGGCCCATGGCTACGTGGGGCTGGAATCGGTGGAGCACACGCTGTGGGAGATGCTCACTTGGTACGACCGTTGGGTGAAAAATGCCCCCGCATCCGCCAGCGTAACGGCGAAATAAGAATCACACCGCGGCATAGCCGCAACCAAAACCAGGTTCTTCGCTACGCTGCGCTGCGCTTCCGCCGCGGCGGGACATGTCATCCTGATCGCGCCTTGCGGGAGAAGGATCTGCTTTTCTTCGCGCCGCGCGACGAAGTTGGCAACTACTGGCGAGCCCTTTCAAGTCTTAAGCTTGGGGCCGGAGCTTCAGGCGGCTCTTGCTCGCTTCCAGGAAAGCCCGCAGGTCCTCTGCGGCATCGAGCAGCCTGATCCACTGTTCGTAATAGAGGGTCACCGGAAAGCGCCCCAATCCGTAGACGCTCACGCCCCCCTTGTCGCCGACCTTGAACTCCAGCTTCCCACTTTGTTTCGATCCCAGTTGCTTTTCAAGCTGGGCAATCCGGGCCATCAAATCTTCTTTGGTTGCCTCTGACATCGGACGCATCCTCCTGCCGTAGACCGATTGTCGCGCTACTCTTGTTCAGTCCCCGGCTCCGTTCCCGACAACGCGGGTCGATACGCAGCACAAACGCGTTGCCAGTTTCGCGAACCCGCTATGATAACTGATTTCGCCCTAACGAAACAGCCAGGCCAAATCCTCACTTTCGTGTCGCACACCACGGTAGGGCTTTTAAGGCAATGGTAGTGCCCTAATATGGGACGTAGGGCCGGGTCCCGCCTTGCGGGGCCGGCCTAGGCCACCCCAGGAGGCGGCCTTATATTCGAATTGGGACACCACCACGGCGATTGATTTCGGGTTTCCAAAATGGTAAATTATTACAAGGGAATCGCCCGCCGGCAAGGGGGGACGGAACCATGAAGTGCCCAATCGCAAGAGTTTTGACCGTGGCCCTGGTTTTTGGTCTGGGGACTGGCATAGCCCCGGCACAGAATTCGACGAGTTCAGTACCGCTTGGTGATCTTGCGCGCCAACTCAAAGCACAGCGCGCAAAGTCTGGAGAAAAGTCCAAGGTCTTCACCAACGACGACCTCGCTACCCTGTCGCCGTCCACAACCGCCAAGGAGGCAAAGTCAGGGGAGAAGCCCGCCAAGAAGACAAGCGGGAATGAAGCCGGGAAGGAATCCGAGAAAGCGCCCCCGGCTGAAACAGGGGAGCAAACGCACGGGGAAAAGTATTACCGCGAGCGCATGAGCAAACTACAAGATCGGTTGCAAATCGACCAGCGAGAACTCAGTGTGCTCGAACAAAAACTGGGCCAAAATCAGATGCAATACTACCCCGACCTTAACAAGGGCCTGCTCCAGGAAAGCGGTCCCACCGCTTTGTCGGATATTCACAAACTGCAAGACCAGATCGCCAAGAAGAAGGCAGAGATTGCCGCAGATCAGGAGGCTATCGATGACCTCCGGGAGCAACTGCGACGCGAAGGCGGTGACGCGGGGTGGCTTCGTGCGGAGGCCTCGGCGGGACAAACCAGCGAGGCCCAGGAGACGGGCAAAGCCGCTAATGAAACGGAGAAGCCGCAAAACAAAAAAGGGTCTAAGGAATACTGGCAAAACAGGTTCAAATCTGCGCGCGTCCGACTAGCCGATGCCCAAGAACGGCAACAGCTCGCAGAAAACGAATTAAACCTCCTCCAGATTCAGGATGCGCGCGAGCTGAACCCCAATGTAAAGGCTGAACTTGCCGACAAGATTAAAGTCAAGGAGGATGAGGTGTTAGGGAGGCGAGCAGCGACTGACGAGGCCCGGAAAACTCTTGAGGACCTTCAGAACGAATTCAAGGCGAGCGGCGCGCCGGATGAATGGAGTGAAACAGAGACGGAAACCGGTAGGTAGTAGGTGGTAGATGGTAGGTGGGGGAAGAACTCCGGCCCCAAAGAAGAGTGCCGAGTGACGAGAGGAAAGCCAAAAGTCAGAACGCGTTTGGCGATGCGGAGAAGAAAGAAAGCAGATCAGAATTCAAAATTGCCCCAGGCCCTCGCAACCGCCTGGCAATGAGTCAATGAATCAATGAATCAATCACTCACTCGAAGCTCTTGTGCCTCCAAGCTCCCTTCTTCAACTGACCCGCCGCGGCGGGACAACGGACCACGGACAACTGACAACGGCGCCCGGAATGACGTGCCGCTTCCTTCTTTCAGCAGCCGGTCAAGCCTTTTCCGCCAGATGGAGTGCCGCAACCCCGCCCGTAAAATTAGCGTAACGGACGCTTTGAAAACCCTCCGCGCACAGTAATTCTGATAACGCCTGCTGGTTGGGGAACTTTGACACCGAATCGTGAAGGTACTGGTATGGCCCCCGAACACCGGAGATCCAGGTCCCGATCTTCGGCAGCATATGGCGGAAATAGAACCGAAAGAAGGGTCCAAAAACCGGCCAACGAACCTCTGAAAACTCGAGAATGGCAAGGATACCGTGGGGCTTGAGAACCCGCCGTATCTCCCTGAGGCCACTCCCGTAGCTGGCCAGGTTCCGAAAACCGAAAGCAATGGTTGCAACATCCAGAAATTCGTCAGGAAATGGCAAAGCCAGAGTATCCGCCTCGAGGAACAGCGTTGAGTGACGGCGGGCCTTCATCTTGGCGAGCAGGAGCATGGGGTGGCAGAAATCCGTCCCGAACACTCTGCCGGCCGAATACAGTTCCAGCTCGAAGGCAAGGTCACCCGTGCCGCAACAAAGGTCCACTACCCTGGAATCCGGACGCTCCAGGACGCGGCGCAAAGCCTTCGCAGTGGCCTTCCGCCAAACGATGTCCCGACCCGCAGAAAGGAAATGGTTCAGGAAATCATAACGCGGCGCGACCGCCGAAAACATCTTCCGGACCACGCGGGGGGTGGGGTCAGTGGCGTCCGGAGAACCCGGTGGGCTTTCCCCGCGAGGAGCGTTTGCAGCATCACTCATGCCAGCCGCCCCGCTGCACGTCCCGGAAAGCGGCTTCGACGAGGTTCATAGGGACTTGGTCTGAAATCCGGACTTTGCCGATCCGTTCCGGAATAACCCAGTGGATTCGGCCTCGGACAGCCTTCTTATCCTGCGGCAAAAGCTCTAAGATTCGGCGCACTCGAAGGCCATGTAGGGTGGGCAGGGGGCTGACCTGCCGCACTAAGCGCGCAATTCGCTCGCCTTCCCCATGCTCAAGCACTCCCAACAACTCTGCCAAGCGTGAGACTATGAGAATTCCCCAACCCACCGCCTCCCCGTGCAAAAAACGCCTGTAGCCGCTCGCTTCCTCAAGCGCATGGCCGAAGGTGTGGCCCAGGTTAAGAACACGCCGCAGACCGGCTTCGCGCTCATCGCGGCTCACGACTTCCACTTTGACTTTAGCCGCGCGCGCCAGGATTTCCTCCAGGTCCCTGGCCTGCTTCGGAAGAAACTTCGACGCCTTCGCTTCCAACTCTTTGAATAAGCCCGGCCCCGAAAGGATGGCGTGTTTTGCAACTTCAAAGAAGCCGGAGCGGAACGATCGCTCGTCAAGCGAAGCAAGAACCGTAGGCTCAGCGAGCACCATGCGCGGGGGGTAAAACGTTCCGAGCAGATTCTTCATGGCACCCACGTTGACCGCCGTTTTCCCGCCGATGGAGCTGTCCACCTGGGCCAGGACCGTGGTGGGCACCTGCAGGCAGTCAATGCCGCGCATATAGGTGGAGGCGACAAACCCACCTAGGTCGCCCACCACACCCCCACCAAACGCCACAAGTAGTGAGCGCCGGTCTGCCCCTTTTTTCAGCAACTCAGCCCCAACCTCCTCCACCATCTTGACGCTTTTCGAATTCTCGCCGGGCGGGACGAACAAGGGCTGGGCGCTTTTCACGCCGCCTTCGCGGAGAAGCTTCTCCCCCCAACGCTCCCACAAATGTCTTTCGGTGAGGATGAAAATCGATGAGTAGCGATCTTGTGGGAAGTCGGCGAGGGCCCGCCAAGCCCCGCAACCCACGTTGACGCTGTACTTGAAACCTTTAGACGTCACCCAGAAACGTTGCATATGTAATCCGTCACAATATTCAGCGGTCAGCCCTCAGCTATCAGCCATCAGCTTCCAGCCTTACATGGGCTTTAATTCCCCATGTCATCATAGCTGACCGCGCTCTGGTCGTCACTTATCCGTTGCGAGGGCAGGCCTGCCGACAATTTTGAAGTATGAATTTTGAATGTGAATTGCCTCCTCGGCGCTGCCTTCTGACTCCTGGCTTCTTGCCTCCAAATGACCTGCCAGCACTTCTTCTAAGCATTCTGTCAAAACGCCACAGGCGAATCGTTGAACCTGTTGCAGGCGCGTGATGCCAAGGCTATCATTGAAGTGCCATGTCAGGAAAGAGAGAGCTGCAGGTTGATTTCCTTATCCTCGGCGGAGGAATTGCCGGCACGCGGGCCGCCCTTGAACTCGCCCGAGCCGGTCAGGTTTTGGTTCTAACCAAAGACGAACTGTACGAATCCAGTACGGAATACGCCCAGGGAGGAATCGCCGCGGCCCTGGGTGAGGACGATGAAGTAAGACTGCACCTCCATGATACATTACGTGCCGGCGACGGGTTGTGCCGGGAAAAAGCCGTGCAAATCCTGGTGAGCGAAGGGCCACAGCAGATTGAGCAGTTAATCGCCTGGGGGATGCGCTTCGACCGCGACGGAAACAAGCTGGCCTTCACGCGCGAGGGGGCGCACAGCCGTTCCCGCGTCCTGCACGCGCATGGCGATTCCACCGGCAGCGAAATCCTGCGGGCCTTGATGGCGAAGGCAAAGTCCCGCCGCGCCATCCAGTTCCTGCCTCGCGCCTTTGCGGTTGACCTTTTGGTGGACGTGAATCGGGTTGGCGGAGTGACCTTTCTCGATGAAAAGACACCCTCGCTCAAGACACTGTACGCCAAAGCGGTGCTGCTGGCGACGGGCGGGCTCGGGCAGGTTTACAGGGAAACTACAAATCCTCCGATCGCCACGGGTGACGGCGTGGCCATGGCGCACCGCGCGGGCGCGCTGAGCAGCGACATGGAGTTTGTGCAGTTCCATCCCACGGCCTTGTACGTCAAGGAAGCCCCACGTTTCCTTCTCTCCGAGGCCTTACGCGGCGAAGGCGCTTATCTTCGCAACATTCTCCTGGAACGGTTCATGCCCCGCTATCACGAGGCTGCGGAATTGGCGCCACGCGACATCGTTTCGCGCGCCATCATCATGGAGATGCAAAGGACCAAGAGCGAATGCGTTTACTTGGACCTCACGGAACTTGAACCCAAGCATGTTATGCAACGCTTTCCAAGAATCTACTCGACTTGCCTGCACTACAACATCGACATCACCGCCGACCTCGTCCCCATTCGCCCAGCCGCTCACTACGCTATGGGAGGTGTCGCAACGGACTTGCACGGCGCCACTTCCTTGAAGGGCTTGTACGCAGCCGGTGAGGTTGCGACCACAGGCGTCCACGGCGCCAACCGTCTGGCCAGCAATTCCCTTCTGGAAGGCTTGGTGTTTGGCGCCAGGGCGGCCTCCGCCATGATCGACCAAAGGCGGGAATTCAAGCCACCCCTGCCGCGCAAGGCTCCAAACCCCATAGCAGGCCACGCTACCCCCGGCCCGGACCTGAATACGCAGGACGCTGAGCCGGCGCGCCTGTCGCCGCAAGAAACCGTGAACGAGGTCCGGTGCATTTTGTGGAATAAGGTGGGTATTATCCGCACCGGCAAGGACCTTTGCAACGCCATCAAGCGGCTCGATTCGGTTGTGCTGGCGGGTCCGCCTGCACCGTCCCGTCAGTTTTACGAAGCCCGCAATATTCTACAGGTCGGCAGGATAATCACTCGATGTGCCCTGGCGCGGGAGGAGAGCCGCGGCGCCCACTACCGGTCAGATTTCCCCTTGAAGGACGAAGCCACACCAGCGAAGCACTCGTTTGCAGCAAGACACGCACCCGCCTTCTTCGCCTAGGAAAGTCAGGTTCCAGGTGTCAGGTTCCAGGTGTCAGGGTGCCTGGCAAACTACTTCGGTCAGTTGTCAGTTGACCAGAGTTCGCACTGCGGCGATGCTTCGCTGCGCTCTCCTGAAAATCAGCCCCCCGGACACTCATTTTCTCGCGTGGGCCGCCGGCCCATGGATATTCCGTCCTGCCGGTCAACCCGCAAAAGCGGGAATCCAGCCAGAGGCCGGTCCGGGGCCGCACAATTTTGTGCCGTTTTGTCAGCTGCCTGCGCGTCGAGGGGCGCTTACCAGAACCTGCACCCTGACACCTGAAACCTGACACCTGGAACCTGCTCTCCCGCCCATCGCGGAAGTTAATTCTTATGAGGGGATTTCTCCAGCTCGATGAGCGTGGCCGTCACTACGCGGCCCACTATGGTCAGGCTCTGAGGACTGCAATGATCGAGCGTGTCCCGGGCCGAATGCCAGTAGCTGTTATTGGGTCCGTAATCAAAATCGATCAAATCCACCGCCGAGACGCCCGCATTAATGAATGGCATGTGGTCATCATCGACAGCATTCTGGCTGTTCACAAAATACCTGCCGTAGCCCAGGCGCTGGGCAACGTTGAAGACCAAGTCACTCAGCCAGGGCGTGGAGCTGCTTTCGCGGGGTATGCGGAGCTGCGCATCACCAATCATGTCAACCAGGATAAGAGCCTGAATGCGGCTGAGTTCACCGCTCGCGGAAAGCTTCTCGACCAGGTGCCGGCTTCCGTAAAGGCTGTCTGTAGCGGACCAATGCCGCACGGCTTCTTCCCCGTCAAAGAAAACCAGCCAGTAATCCAGCGCATTGCGTCTTGCCCCCAGGACTCGAGCAAGTTCAACCAGGAGCGCAGCGCTGGAGCCGCCGTCATTGGCGCCCAGGAAACGGAATTGGTCGAAACGTTTGGTATCGTAATGGCCGGCCACGATCACCGTCTCGCGACCCGAACCGCGAAACTTGGCGATCAGGTTGTTCATGGGGATCGGCCCGATGGGGGTATTCGCCACAAAGGGATCTTCTTCCACCTGTGCCCCCGTGCCTCGAAGTTCTTGAATTAACCATTGGCGGGTTTGGGTCAAAGCCGGGGAGCCCGAAGGTCGGGGGCCGAAACCCACAAGGTGCTTGAGATCCTCAAAGGCACGCGCCCCATTGAAGCTCGGTGGCTCGGCCCCAGGCGAGAGTGAAGCAAGCGCGAGGCACACCCACCCTGCCATCAAGGCCAGGGGACGCCGCCGCTCCGCACGTTTACGCCTGAGCACGCTTTTGCTTCCACTTCTTGCGCAGATAGACAAGCCAGGAGAGCCCAATGCTGAGGATGTAGAGCCCCACCATGGGAATCCAGAGAATAAAAAGGGTGGCCAAGTCGGGAGTAGGAGCAATGGCAGCGGCAGCGACCGCCGTCACCAGCACCGCGTACCGCAGTTGCCGCAGGAGGAACTTGGGAGTCACAATCCCAAACAAAGACAGGACCAGAATAATAACCGGTAGCTCAAAGACCAGTCCCACGCCGACGATGATAGTCATCGCAATACTGAAATACTCGTTGATGGTCACCATCGGTTGGAATCTGTGGCCGAACACCAGCAAGAATCGCAAAGCCGGGGGGAAAGCCAGCTTGTAAGCAAAGAGCCCGCCCGAAATAAACAAGCCACTTGTCAGCAGCACAAACGGCCATATGTAGCGCTTTTCATGGCGGTAAAGCCCCGGGGAAATGAAAAGCCAGAGCTGATAAAGAATGTAAGGTGACGCCACAAAAATCCCAGCCATGGCGGCAAGCTTGATGTAGAGATTAAATGGGTCAATAGGATTCGTAAAAACTAACTTGTCCGACATGTGAAGGGCACGAAGGGTGTCAGTGAGAGGTTTGGCCAGGTAACCATAAATGTTATCAGCAAAGTAAAAGGAAACGCCGAATCCAATAATAATCGAAATGACGGACCTAAGCAGCCGCTGGCGAAGCTCCTCGAGATGCTCGAGGAACGACATTTGCCTGCCGGTCAGTTCTTCATCCTCAGGATCATTGTCCGGGTTCTTTGGGGGTGGGTTCTGGATCGTTGTGGCCATACGTGGGGCTTGAGTCGGGCGGGCCCTCAGGGTAGCGGTCCAAGTTCTTGATTTCCTCTTCCAGAGAATTCTTCAATTCGTTGGACGCGCGGCGCAATTCGCCCAGACCCTTGCCCAGTGTCCGCGCGATCTCCGGGAGTTTCTTGGGCCCAAACAGTAGGAAAGCGATAAATAATATGAACCCGATTTCACCAAATCCGGTGCCAAACAAGGTCAACCTCTCGAAGAAATCATAAGCGACACGACCGGCGTTGTCAAGATAAACCGCAGGGCCAAAACACAGGAGTCAGGATTCAGAGCCGGGAGTCAGAGGACAGTCAAAATCGAAGCCCCCTTGGGTCCCCTCGGGCCAGGGAGGGAGCCCTAATATTATGGAGAACCTGTGGGCAACTCCAAGCATCCAATGATACGTGGGAAAAGGGCAGGGACCCAGGCTGCGCTTTAAGTCAGGGAATCCCTATGTTATACTGAAGCATGCAGGGTGAGGAGCTGCATCGAACATGAAACAGGCGCCACGGTGGTTGTGGTTCATTCTTTCCACAGTTCTGCTTTGCACACTGCTGGGAGGGCTGTACGGCCGGCAAGTCGAAGCCACGACGGGCGCGGACGACTCGGATGTAAAGAGCAGTCTCACCGAGCTTACCCGCGTCTACAACTTGGTTGAGCAGAACTACGCAGATGTGGTGGACCCGGACAAGGCCATCTACGGCCCCAGCGAAACCAATGTCGGCGCCATCCCCGGCGCTCTCCGAAGCCTGGACCCGCACTCTAATTTCTACGATCCGCTCGCCTTTTCGCGGCTCCGCGAAGACCAGGAGGGCAAGTACTACGGCGTCGGAATGCAAATCGGACAGCGCCCTGGGAAGTTGGGCAAGCTCGTCGTTGTCGTAGTAAGTCCGATCCCCGGCTCGCCTGCGTTTCGGGCCGGTCTGCGGCCCGGCGATGTCATCGCCAAGGTCAACGGCCAGTCAACTGAGGGAATGAATACCATCCAGGTTGCGGAGAAGTTGAAGGGGCCCAAAGGAACCCAGGTACACATCACCGTCACGCGCGAAGGTTACGATCAACCTCTCGAATTTGACATCACGCGCGACGAGATTTCGCAGCTCAGCGTGGATGACGTATTTATGCTCAAGCCTGGGATTGCTTACATCCACATCAACAGGTTCAACGAGAACACGAATGACGAACTCTCCGAGGCGCTGAAAAATCTGCTGGAGAAGAACCTGCAGGGACTGGTTCTCGACCTTCGTGGAAACCCCGGCGGCCTGCTTCAGGAAGCGGTCGAAGTATCCGACCATTTCCTCGAAAAGAGCCAGTTGATCGTCTATCACTACGGTCGCCACTCGCAGGAAAAACGCTACTACACGACAAAGGGAGACAGCGGCAAAGAGTATCCCATCGTGGTGCTCATCAACCGTATGACAGCGAGTGCGGCGGAGATCGTCACGGGAGCTTTACAGGATCACGATCGCGCCCTGGTGATGGGCCAGCCCAGCTTCGGCAAGGGGCTTGTTCAAACTGTCTTCCCGCTCAGCGAGCACACGGGCTTGGCGCTGACCACCGCCCGCTACTACACCCCGAGCGGCAGGCTGATTCAGCGCGACTATGACAACGTTTCTCTTTACGATTATTACTATCATCCGGAGGATACCCCCACGCCGCACACGGATGTGCGCCTCACCGACGGCGGTCGTGAGGTTTATGGCGGTGGTGGCATCACGCCAGATATCAAGTATGAGGACCCCAAGCTCACTCCCACTCAGGAAGCGCTCTTGCAGCATAGCGCTTTCTCTGAGTTCGGCCTGCATTACCTTGGAATTCACAAGACCATTCCTAGGGACTTTCAAGTAACGGACACTGTTCTTCAGGAATTCCGACAGTTTCTTGCCGAGCAGAAGGTCCCGATATCCGACCAAGGCCTGAAAGACAATTCGGATTTCATCCGGACGCGTATCCGCCTCCAGTTGGTTGGCTCCATTTTTGGCGAAACAGAAGCTAACCGGATCGTCATTGAAAACGATCCGTTGGTGCAGAAAGCTCTCGACAGCATGCCACAGGCCAGCGAACTGCTTGCCAAAGCCAAGCGCTACATCGCCAGCAAGACTCAGCGGTAAGACGTTGACCGTACCGTAGGGCCGCCTCTCCCGCAAGGCGGGACCCGGCCCTACGTCGCGGTTTCCGGGGTCTTGTCCCCCCCAGCGGCAGCCCATTCCCCCACGCTACGAGCGCAAATCCTTTTCTCAGTCTCGGCGAAGTCGCGAGAAGACGTACTTCAGAAGCGAAAGGCCGCCCGTCAAAGGGATCAAAAGGATCTGCTTGGCAAGCGAGGCCTTCTCCCTGGTGTGCCTGCGCTTCTCCTGCGCTCCGGCTCTTGCCTGGAAAACTAACATCGCTGCGTATTTCGCGAAGTCCACGCCACATCGGTCGCATTTCCCGCCGTGGTCTTGAACGTGCCGGCAGGCGGGACATGTAAAGCGGAGAGGCGTGTGGCAGCGCGTGCAGAACAGCGCGCTTTCGGGGTTTTCATGACGGCATTTAGGGCATCGCATAGGTAACCATAATCGGCCAAGGCTTTCTCTCTGGCAAGCGGGGGTAAGCTGGGCAAAAGGGGAAATGTTCTCCTGGTAGCAAGAAAATGAAATGGTGGACGCGAAGGGATTCGAACCCTCGGCCTCAGCGTTGCGAACGCCGCGCTCTCCCAACTGAGCTACGCGCCCACGCCTCTCGCTGCAACCTGCAAATATAGCACGCGGGCAGCACCGTGTACAATTATCCGGGTGGTAGGTAGCGACTCACTTTGCCTTTTTCCAGCGAATGAAGGCGATCACCGCCCAAACCAGTTCCACGATGCCGAAGGGCCATGCTCCCTGCAAGAAACCATATACCGAACCCAAGATGCAAGCGGCGGAAAAGGCCAGGATAAAGGCCCGGTGTCGGCGTTCTAGTGCGTAGCAGACTACCATTGCTGTCACTGAGAACAATCCGAAAAGGCTCAGTTCGCTCACGCGGCTCTCTCCCTTGAGAATCGAGTAGCCCGGCCACTTCCTCAATGGACCAAACATGGCCGCTAATTCCCGCTTCCATCGCAGGTATAACCGTCAAAGTCTGGTGAATCCTCCAGAAGTTATAGTACATGTAGTGCAGAGAGAAGGCCCTTTCTTTTCAGATCTCAGTGCCTCTGTGTCTCCGTGGTGAGGAGTTTGTTTCATAATACTTTCACGGCTTCAGACCGAATTCGAAAGTTGGGAGCCGCCGGTCGAGCCGAATCATTTGATTACAGGCCCGTTTGACGCAGATACCGGAGGAACAAAATGGTGCCGGGTCGGGCGTAGGGGCACAGCGCGCTGTGCCCCTACAAGATGTACGTCGCACCCACGCTAACTTCCAAATTCGGCTTCAGACGCCCCCGCTACAAGGGCTTGGGCGTAAGCCAGAGCCTCCTCCAAGCGACTTTCTTCCAGGCCCCCGCCCTGGGCAAAGTCACGCCCTCCACCTCCCTTACCACCGAACTTCGTAACGGTCTGTTTGAGGATGCTGCCCATCTCTGAAGGTCCGCCCAAGGTCTGCGCGAAGAAGAGAGCAGTCGGCTTCCCCTTCACTCCGAGCAAGGCCACTGCTAAGGGCAACTTCGCCAAGGCATGCGCCAGCATTTTGGCCTGCGCCGATTCTTCTGCTAGGAAGACCTGGCGAACTACGCGGCGACCGTCGATTACAGGCGCAGCCTGCCACAATTCTCTGGCTTGATATTCGGCCAGGCGCGCGAGCAGCTTTTCCCTTCCCCGAATCCCTTCGCGCAGTTCCTGGCTTTGTTTTGCAATCAGTTCCGGCACCGTGTCCAGAGCGGCGGAAAACAGACGCGCTGCTTCGCTTAATACCCTGAAATCCCGCCGCGCCTGTCGGTGGGCGCGGCCCCCGCACATGAACTCCACGCGGGTCAAGCCCTTCATGCGCTCCACCTTGCGCACCAGAATCAAGCCGATGGCCCCCGTACGGCTCACGTGAGTTCCTCCGCAAGCTGATAGATCAAATCCCTCAACCTCCACCAGCCGGACCTCGCCCTCGCGAGACGTCGGCTTGCGCAATTCCAATCGGCTTGCCTCCCCCGCCGCCTGAAAAGAAATTCGCACCGCGCGATTCTCAAAGACCACCTGGTTTGCGGCATCCTCGGCTTCCTCCAGTTGCCTGGAACCGAGGCGGTCAGAATCCAGATCAATGGTTGAACTCTCCTCCCCTAAGTGGAACGAGACGGTCTTATAACTCCCAATCCTTTCGAAGGCTGCGGATAGGACATGCTGGCCGGTATGTTGCTGCATGTGGTCAAACCGCCTCGCCCAATCGATTCTCCCACGCACGCCTTCTGCCTCCGGCGCTTGGCGGAGGATGTGCGCAATTTCGTCTCCTTCGTCAACAGCTTCGAGGACTTGGATGCCCGCGATTGTGCCGGAATCCGTCGGCTGCCCGCCCGAGGCAGGGTAAAAGGCCGTCCGGTCGAGGTAAACTTTGAAACCGTTTGGCGCGGGTTCCGAACGAAGGACACGTGCCTCAAATTCACGCAAATAGCCATCGGTGTAATAGAGCCTCTCGGTCTTTGTCATAGGATTCAATTACCGTGGCTTACGATCATTGTCTCAAGCACTTCTTGATATTTGTATGCGCTGGCAGTGAGGAACAAGATGATGCTCTCAGGACCTGCCAGAAAGCCGTCCCATAACAGCTTCTTGAGTGCTGCGAGGGTTGCTCCTCCTTCCGGCGAGGTGAGCACACCCTCGGTTTCCGCAAGTTCCCGCATGGCAACAAGCATTTCAGAATCGGATACGGCCAGAGCGGCCCCGCGGCTTTCGCGGAGGACCCGCAACATCATGAAGTCGCCGATTGCCGATGGCACTCTCAGACCGGAGGCGATGGTCTGCGGACTCTCCCACTCCTCGGCCCGGTCGCCACCCTTGGCGAAAGCTCGAACGATGGGAGCGCAGCCCTGCGCCTGCACTGAGAACATTCGTGGCCTAGGCCCGCCGGTCCAGCCAAGTTCCTCCATCTCCGCAAAGGCTTTCCACATACCGATGAGCCCCGTCCCGCCCCCAGTTGGGTAGATCATGGCATTGGGAACTCGTCCGCCTAGCTGCTCCACAACTTCGTAAGCCATGGTCTTCTTCCCTTCCAGCCTGTAGGGTTCGCGAAGAGTTGAGACGTCGAACCACTCGCCGTCCTTCAGGTGCTCCCTCATTTCTCGACCGCAGTCTTTGATGCTTCCTGAGACGAGCACGACCTTCGCCCCCAGCAAGGCACACTCCTGCCGATTCGCTGCGGGCGTTTCCTTGGGCATATAAACCGCCGCTTCCAACCCCGCTTGGGCGGCATACGCGGCCAATGCCCCGCCGGCATTTCCCGCCGACGGCATCGCCAGCTTTCGAATGCCCAATTCGTTGGCCATGCTGGTTGCCACAGCGAGCCCACGTGCCTTGAAAGAGCCGGTGGGATTCTGGGATTCATCTTTCAAGTACAAATTGGGCAGTCCGAGCTTCTTGCCGAGACGCCGGGCATGTATCAGCGGCGTGAATCCCTCACCCAAACCGAGGATTGATGAATCCTGTGTCACCGGAAGAACTTCCCGATACCGCCACAGTGTGGGTTCACGCGAGGCCATTCGGTCAAGTACCAATGTCTCCGCCGCCCGGCGAAGGTCGTACCGTACCAGAAGAGGCGCTCCACAACTACACAGGTTGTAGACCCGGCCGGGATCGTGGTGTTTTCCGCAGCGGGCACACTCGAGGTGAGTAACAAGGGACATGGGATTTGAAGTCTAACATGCTAAAATCCTGATTGCATGTCGATTCGCCTCGTAGCCATTGATCTTGACGGCACTCTCCTTAACAGCCGTCGGGAAATATCGGAAGGTAACCGCCGGGCGCTGCTCGAGGCGGTTGAACGCGAAGTCCAGGTGGTCATCGTCACCGGGCGCAGGTTCCATTCCGCCCTCCCGCTGGTCAGCCAAATCCCCTGCCCCGTCACTCTGATTACGTCCAACGGCGCCCTGATCGCAAACTCCTCGGGAGAGGTTCTCCATCGGGATTTCCTTCCCCGGGATGTGGCGCAGCAGGTTCTGGAGTTTGCGCGCGAGTATCGTCCTTACTCCGTGGCCATCTTCCACACGCCGGGCTATGGCCAAGTCACCATGCAGGACAACGCGGTAGATGAAGGGCCTCTCGGTTGGTATGTCCAAACCAGCCCTCATTGCCTGCGACTCGTCCCGGACCTGGAGGCGGCGCTTGACAGAGATCCTATCCAGGTAATGATCGGAGGCCCCCCCGCACAAATCGAACCGGCGGAGATGCTACTGGCAGAATCCCCCATCCGTTCCAGCATTCATCTCACCTGGACCAAGTACCTGACCACGAATATTTCCATCCTCGACGTCATGAACCGGGGCTGCTCGAAAGGACGCGCGCTGAAGATTTGGGCAGAGCGGTGTGGAATCCAACCCGGCGAAGTGATGGCTGTCGGGGACAACTTTAACGACCTGGAGATGCTTCAGTACGCGGGGCTTCCCGTCCTGATGGGAAATCACTGCCCCGAACTGCACCGGCCTGATTGGCCCCTGACTCTCCCCAACGACGAGGATGGCGTCGCCGCCGCCATCCGTAGGTACGTTCTGGCAGGTGGCTGAAAAAAGCAGTTTACAGTCGACCCGCCGCGGCGCGACAGTTAACAGTCACAGCCGCCGAATGACCCTTTGCCGTTCCACGTAGCGTTGCCGTGGCATGTCGAGCAGAAATCAGAAACTAGAAGCAGGAACGAGCGAAGTATTTCACCCTTTTGGAATCTGCAATCTGCTATTTGCTCTGTCCCGCTCGCCTCTTCAATCTGAACAAAAGCCGCAGAGTTACAGAACAACTCTGCGCTTGTATCTACCTGCTGCATGCACCAGTACCGGCTCGGGTTCTCAAAAGGCGTGTTCAGGATCGGGTCTGACACTTCGAAGGCGTATTCAACATCTTTTGGCCGGGTTTACTCACTCTGCTAGCAGGCCCTGTTTATGCCGCTGCGCGTGACTTCTCTGTTTCGAGCCGAACTCGGCAGACTCCCTGAGAACTGTGAACCAAAATGGAACCAACTGTTGGTCCCTAGAAAATGGAGGGAGCCCGCCCCCTCAGAGCAGGGGGGTACCGTTTTCTGGCCGGAATGAGGACGCCCCTAACTCAGTTTGTCGGCGCACTTCAATCCATGAGGCTTTGGGGATCGAGGAAGGAGGACAGGAAAACCTGTTCAACCGTGTCGAAACCAACCAGCAATGATTTACAGTTTGCCATCACCTGGACAGTACTTTAGTGCTTACTTTAGTGCTATACCAGGTAATACGCTGGAGAGATAGTGTGCCCTATGGAGACATACACGCCGAGGAAAACTCGATGACCGTACTCGTGATTTGCTGGATAGCGGTTTGGGTCGCAATGGGTATTTATATAGCTCACAAGAAGGGCTTTCCGAAGGCACGAACAATAGTCGACGCGTTGCTTTTGGGGCCGTTCATCCTCTTACTGTTTCTTGCGAAACAGACAAAGGAGGGATGAGCACATTGCGCGGAGTGGGTCAAGCCTGAAGCCACGGTTTGCAGGCGTTGCCATATTCGAACCCCGAGATCCAGGCGACATGCTTCGTGTGATTCCCCCCTCCCGCTTTGCAGGACGGGAGGAATCCACGACAATTAGTTTGGTTCACGCGCCGGCGGTGGGGATCAATGCCGGTCGATGACTTCGGTCCCCGGCGGGGGTGTGAATCGAAACAAAGAGCGGCTTAGCGGCACATTCCGCCCAATGTGGTCAAACGAAAACTCCATGGTGCTCTGGTCGGGAAGGACCACGAGCAAACGCCGGATATCAAATTGGGGACTCACCACCATGAGCACCTGGTGATAATCCCCTTCGTATGCCTTCTTGGGATATGCGCGCAGGACGCGGTCAGCGGGCTGGTGCTCGAGGGCGTCCGGCGCAAACTCAATCCGAGAAAAGACGCGGCGCAAGTTGAGCCTCGAAAGCAAGAGGCAAAAAGGAACACGAATATCGTCGCTCGCTTTGAGGGGTGAGCGCGTGAGTTGTTTCTCCTCCGGGATGTAGAGCATCAGAGTCTTCCCATCGAAGAGAAACAGCTTGGGTTGAGGTCGCTCGTAATCCCACCGCATCAAGCCACCGCGCGCAAAATAAACCACGCCGGACTCGACGCGTGTCCGGCCTCCGCTAACGTAGGTCTGCGTGAAGTCTGCACGGATAGTCTTGACCGCATGATAGCTCGACTCGAATTGACGCACGTACTCTTCCAGTAAGTCCGTGCTCCCATTTCCAAATGCGCTGCCGGCCCCTGAGATGCAAACGGACGGGCGCAGACTAGCGACCCCCTCACCCGGCCCGCCCCGGCTGAAGAAAACGCCGGCGGCGGTCCACCCTCTCCCCCAAGGGGGAGAGGGCCGGAAGCTGCAAAAGGCGGGGTTGACTCGCTCATCGCCGCCGAGTAACAAGAACGTCAACATGAAACACGCCAGGCTGTGTACCACTAGTTGCCATCTTCGTTGCGGGCTGCGAAGATTTTTTCGCGGGGGTATGTGTCTCCCGTAGGGCCGCCCCTTGGGGCGGCCTTGGCCGGGGCAAGCCCCGGCCCTACAAGAGGTGTTTGGTTGCGGCCAAGAGCCGCAGTGCGTTAAGCATCTGCACTCGTCAATTCTTTGGTTCGTGGGCATCTCAAAACTTATGGATTCCCCCTTTTCGCGGGAATATGCAGTAAGTTCTTCAAACGCTCCAAGGATTCAAGGGCAACGGGATTCCTGGGATCAGTTTGGAGGCCTGCCTCATACTCATTCAGCGCTTCGTTGGTCCGGCCCTGTGCTTCCAAGACAGCTCCCAGCCCGAAGTGTGCACGGCTGTCGAAAGTGTCCAAGGCCACCGCCTGTCTGAAGGCGTGCTCGGCGTCCTGCCTGCGGTTCCAGCGACTGTAGATCTCACCCAACGAATTCCAGGCCGGAGTCGTACCTCCACTCGATATGGAGCTGCGAAACTGCTGCTCCGCCTCCGCGAACCGCCCGGTATCGAAATAAAACTTTGCCAGTTCGTTCCTGGCCTGAACGTAGAGGGGGGCAAGGGCAACGGCCGCCCTCAACTGCGCCTCCGCCTTTTCTCCGTCCCCAGTTTCGGCATAGGTTCGCCCCAGGTTCATGTGGGAGTCGGCATAATTTGGGCGAAGCCGTATGGAGCGCTGAAAATCCTCGATTGCTTCGTCGTAACGCTTCTTCCTGGCACAGGCAAGTCCCAGGTTGTTCAGAATCAACCAGTGATTGGGGGCTCGGCGTAGCGCCTCGCGCCACTCCGCCTCGGCTTGATTTGGGGAACCCAAATTCCAGTAAACCGCGCCCAAGTTGATCCGAAGAGCGATGGCGTCCGGCTGCGCTGCCAGCGTGCTCCTGTAAAAGGTCGGGTCATCATGCCAAATGCGGTTTCGCGTGACAATCCTAACCAGGCAAAGGATGGCCACCATTGCCAGCCCTACTGCGCAAAACTTGCGAGCCGTGGGACGTCCTGCCAACCTCATCCACAACAGCCGCACTCCCCATGCCGCGATCCAGCAGAAGCCCAGAGAAGGAAGGTAAAGGTACCGCTCCGTAAAGACGTTAGCACCCAGCCAGCGCGCATTGAGGACCGGCGCGATATTCACGAAAAACCACAAAAGGCCGAAGGAAACAAGGCGCTCCCTCCTCCAGGAATAAGCAAACGCGACTAGGGATAGTCCCAGAACAAGGAACCCCACGAGCACTCGAGGGTCAGACAGCGCAACGCATTTGTGGAAAGCGTAAAAGGCGCAAGGATTCACAGGCCAGAGGAGTTTCCAAACGTATCGTGCGACTAAGGCGAATGACGAGTAGAACGCCTCGCGCCGGCTAATCTGCGGCAACTGTAGTACCGGCGCCAGTCCGCCAAAGATTCGGGTTCTGAACAACAGGTAGGCGATGTCGAGCAGCCACAAGGTAACGTACCGGGAAAGCTTCTGCCCCAGACTTGTTAGGGCCCGGTCGTCGCGCAGAAAGTGCTCATAAAAGGTTGCCAGGAAAGGTAACGTCGCTGCCGGTTCTTTGGCCAACAGCGCCAGTGTGAAGCTCAGGACCATTCCAAGTTCTGCCCCGCCAGAGCACTTTCCGCCAGGTTTCGCAACTCGGAGGAAAAACCAGAAGGTAAGCAAGTAGAACAACGTGAGCTGGAGGTCTGTTACGGCGGCGATCCAGTCAACGGACTCGCTATGGATCGGATGCAGCGCAAATATGACCGCCGCCACAAAGCCCACCGTTCGGTCCCGGAAAATCCGTTCGGTAACGAGGAAAACAAGGCAGACCACTCCGGCATTCAGGACCACGTTGGCCAAATGAAATCCGTAGGCCAAGGGTCCAAGGAATTGGTAGCAGAGGAGGTACCCAAACGTCATTAGCGGGCGGTAGTAATTAGTCGTGCCTTGCGCGCCAACGTACGACCACACATTGGTGGCAAAGATTTCCCGCAAGTGGGAAAAGCTGCGCAGGTAGGGGTTGGACAGGACCTGGCGGTTATCGTCTTGTACAAAGCCGTTTAACAGCGAGTTAAGGTAGGGCAAGACCGCAACAAAGATAAGAACCGCGAGCAATTGGTGAGTAGCAAATCGGACGAGGCCGCGAGGGGCTGAGGCCCCAGAGGCCTGCTCCGTTTGAGCATCTTCCCTGCTGAGGCGATCCGCGCTCATGGTTGTTCCTCAGTCCTGCCTGACGGCTTATTGGCTTTCCCTGCGCCTGTGACCCCCAATCGAGCTAATCCATCAGCCCATGCGGCCGGGATTGGGATTGAGAGCGCCATGTTGCCGAAGCGCCCAAATAGCCAGTTAGCGAGCAGGAAACTCGCGGGAGCCAGGACGAAACCCGCTGCGACATCGACGAGGTAATGGTAGCGGAGGTAAATTGCGGAGACCCAAAGGCTCAAGATAAGCGGGGACAACACCCAGAAAAGAGGCCGCGAGTTGCGAAAGGCATAAAGCCACACGAGAAAGGAAATCGCCACGTGCATGCTGGGAAAAACGTCACGATGGATGCGAGCAAAATCCATGAATTCGAGTTGCTGGTTGAAGAGGGAAATCGGCTGGCTGAGTGGAACGGTATAGAGGTCGTGCAAGGTGTACATCGGACCGATCGCTGGAACCAGAAGGTAACCGAGAAGTCCCAGGAAAGTGACGACCATAAGCCCGCTCATCATTTCCCGGAAGCGCGGGCGAGGGCGATACAGATATACAAAGCAGGCGACAATGGGGATGTTCAAGACGTGAAAGAAATAAGAAAACTCCATCCAGGCCGTCCGCGGCGGCGTAATGAGACGCTGGACCGCCAAGCTTGCCTGAAAACCAAACAATCTCTGATCCAGGATAATCAATTCCCGGTCACGGTCCTGTGGGACCAGGAGATGCGTAGCGTCACCCCAAAGTGAGTAGTACATGAGCAGGATCACCAGAAACGGGAACCAGTCTCGGACGATTTCCCAATAGGGCCGGACGAACGATCGCGGGTCAGCGGAGGAACCGGAAGACTCCTTCTTCCCGAAGACGAAATAATGGACCAATTCCTTTGCCAGGAGCAAAGTCACGGCGGGAATAATGATCAGGACGTCGGCCGGGCCACGGCTCGTATGGTCCGCCCCGCGCAACACGACACGCAAAGCCAAGTTGATCAAAAAAAAGGCTAGAGCCACCAAGTCTTCCAGACGCGGACGAATAATCAGCCGGCGGTTACTGGCCATACAGGCCCTTCAGCGCCTCGAATCTTTTTTGCGCCTCGGCTGAAAAGGGGAGCTTGGATGTTTCATTCAGAACTATGAGAGCCTGCTGGCGGTTCCCTTCCAGGAAGTAGGCGTGCGCCAAGCCTTCAACCGCCGCCTGGTCAGCAGGAAGGATTCGGAGCGCCGCCACGAAGGCCTGCTGGGCTTGGCCATACTTCCGTTGGGCAGTCAGGACATCCCCTTGAAGAATGTAGGGAGACATATAAAAACGATTTTGACTGATCACTCGCTGGGTGATGCTCAGCGCCTCATCGTATCGTCCCAAGAGAAACAGACAGACCGCAAACCGATATGAATCCACTTCGTCCAAATCTCCGCCCGTGAGGCGCTGGATGGCCGGCAAGTCGTCAACTACGGAAGCAAACTGGCGCAAACTGAACTTTGCCGCCTCGAGGGCTTGCCAATAACGTGGAACCCCCGGACGCAACACGACCGCCTGAAGAGAGTTGACGTACGCGTTGGAAAGTCGCGAGTTCTGTGCATCGCTCAAACTGGCCCCGTAGTACACCTCCGCCGCTATATCGTAACCCAGGTTCCAGGCGCCGAAGCCGACCAGCGCCAGAATAACAGCGTACAGCCACGGCTTGGCGCGAACCAACCGGCTCGCCAGGCTGTTGTCTTCTGTCGCCTTCCGGCTCGCCACTGCCTTGGCCGCCAGCAGGCTGGTAAACGCCACCCCCAGGATTTTCAATAATTCCCAAAAAATGAAACGCAATTGCTCCACTTCGCCACTCCCGGCTTGCAGGCTGGAGGCCTACTCGAGCAAGCTCAATTCAACCGAGCTTCGAGGATTCAATCGGACACGCCCGCCGGCATCGAGGATGTAAGATACCCCCGAAGGATCGCGTGGCAAAGCGCGCAGGTAACCTGCGACAACCAGTGCCTGGAAGGAGCGTGCGGGTCGTCCTTGCCGCGAGTTGTAGAGGGCGATCAACTCGTCCAGTTTGGTTATCTCTTCCTCCGCCTCGATGGCCATCAGGTGGTCCTCAGCGTTCTTGCGTATCTGCTCGTTGCCAGCCTGGCGGGCGATTTCGGACCAGAGGAATCTGGAAGTGGCGAGTTGGCCGCCCTGCGCCGCCACCTTCGCTGCCATAACCCGCATCCACACCATGGCTCCCGGCCTCTCGCTCCCGGCTTGAAACGCTCGCGCCGCAGCAGGGTAATCTTTCAAATCCCAGTAGTAAATGAAGCCAACATCTTCCCATAGCCGCCAGTGGTCTGGATTGGCAACGATGCCACGATGCAAAAGCGCCAGTGCTTCCAGGGGTTGACCTGCTCCCCGAGGTGGCTTCTCCGCAAGGAAAATCGACCCGAAACGGTAAGCAATGAGCAAGTGGGGATCCAGGTCGGTAGTGATCTGAAGCAAAGGCCCCAAAAGGTTGAACTCTGTGGAATGGGCCAGTCGTTTTCCACCAAAATATTGCACTACTCGCGTCCAATAAATGTCTGCGAGTAACCCTTCGTATCCCAAGCTGAGTTGACGCAGAAACTTGCCCGAGGGCAGAAATAAGACGTCGGCGGCTCCCCGGTCACTTCCCCTTCTAAGGTCAATGCTCCGTTGGATTGGGACCAATCCTAAAAGGCACAGCAAAAGCAAAAGCCAGCAGACATGCCGGCGGAGGCGAGGTTGGGAAAGGGACTCAGAGGAGGAAGATGTCATCGGAATTCCCGTTCCTCAAAGATAAGGACTGCCATGCCCAGAAGGGCTGCTATGTATAGAAGAGCGTAAAGAGAGTTTCCAAGCCACAGGTAACCCGGGATCTTCTCCGCGTGGGCTACCTGACTGATAACATTAAAATTCCCGAAATTGGGCAGCAAGTAATAAAGGACGTCACACAAAGTCCCGAGCAGCGCGCTCTGGGTTTCCTGACCGAAGGCGCGTAAGTCGGCCGAGAAATTCCCGATTACATAAAGGCAAAAAGTGTAAACGGCGGATAGCACCGGGGTGGATATACAGGAAAAGACCACAGCAACCCCCACCACCATGGCCAGTTCGAGCAGGATGAAATAGACAGCACCGAGAAACCTAAGGTCGTCCAGCAGCAGGGCGCGCTTTTGATAGAACAAAGCCGCGTAGAAGCCCACCGTCATGATCGCCGTGTTCACAAAGAGGGTGAGCAGAAGTCCCAAGTATTTCCCGAGAATGAATTCCGGGCGGGAGACGGGCTTGGAAAGGATATTGTAGATCGTCCGGCGCTCGATCTCCTTCGAGACGAGGTCGATTCCAATGAAAATGGCAATCAGCAGGCCGAAAACCGAAATCGAGGTGAGCCCCAGAGTTATCAGGATAATCTGTTCCACACCCACCGAAATGCTTCCGAACAGGATCGCGGCCCCGATCAGCAGGAGTGCAAAGGCTACCAGATTGTACAAAACTTTTTCGCGAACCGATTCCTTAAATGTATGAAGGGCAATTGTGGCCACGCGCATGCTCGCTCCCGTGACTAACTCGGGTCATAAACACTCGCCACTTCTTGGGAAGACTCCGAGGCGCCGACTTTCTGAAGGAAGTAATCCTCCAACGACCTCCTTACCGGATTTACGGAGATCAACTTCGCTCGGCTGCGCAGGATGACCTCAAGGGTTCGTTGAACTTGGCTTTCCTCCGGTATCTCAAGGCGCACTCTTTCTCCTGTCCGGACGAGCGACGACGTATAAGGCATCAGCTCTGCCAGGACCTCTGCGGACGGGCCTTCGAGCACCAACTCGGTGGTGGAAACTCCCAGGCAAAGGATTGTGTTCAACTCTCCACAACCCTGCAGCCGGCCGTGGTGGAGAACCGCGACTCGGCCGCAAAGCGTCTCAGCATCCGCGAGAATATGGGTGGAGAAGAATACTGTCTTCTGCCGCTCCTTCAACCGCAATATGACTTCACGGACTTCCCTTCTGCCCAGCGGGTCCAGGCCAGACATGGGCTCGTCCAAAAACACCAAGTCAGGGTCATTGATCAAGGCCTGAGCAATTCCTAAACGCTGAATCATGCCCTTGGAAAATCTGCGTAGCGGAACATGGCGGGAGGCGGAGAGACCCAACTGGTCGATGAGCTCGCCGGCGCGGCGGCGGCGTTCAGTAGCCGACAAACCAAACAGGGATGCTACGTAGTTTAGGAACTCCTCCGCCGTCAGATGCTCATAGAAGCTGGGATTCTCTGGCAAGTAGGCGACGCGGGACCGAACTGAGATGTCTTCGAGTGGCTTTCCCAGGATGCGAGCCGTTCCTGAGGTGGGGAAAATCAAGCGAAAGAGCAACTTCAGCGTAGTTGTCTTGCCGGCGCCGTTCGGTCCGAGCAACCCGAAAACCTCACCGGCCTCCACCCTGAGATTAAGCCGGTCGAGCGCCCGCTTAACCCGGTTGCGCCAGAAACCCAGACGGTAGTCTTTGGTCAGCTCGATGGTTTCAAGGGCCAGCATGCTCAACGCACCGTATCTGGGCGGCTACCTCCCTCCTGTGGCGCGGTCGCATGCCGTCGCCACGGACCCGGGACTAATATACCTGATGACAACAACTCCAGGGAAGTCTAACCAGACATATTTGAAATTCTAAGTGCTGGGCGACACAAGTCAAGGGTCGAAGGTCAAAGGTTAAAAGCAGACCAAGCGCAAATGGACGCGGCAAATGGTAGGCCCCCTTGTGGGTGTCCATTGCCTGAGGGCAGGCATCCCGACCTGTCGGGACCTGCCCCTACGTCCAATACACCGCCTCGAAAGATCGACCCGCCATTGTCATTGGCGGGCCGATGGCATCCGACAAGCGTCTTTCATAGCAGACAACTGCGTCCGCCTCAATTCGGGTGACTGGAATTCAAGTTTCGGATTCGGAAAGCTTCGGCGGAGCGACCTCCCCCCCGCGCCAGCGCGCTTCTCAATTGGCAGTTCGAAGGTGATTTCATCCTGAGAGTTTGATCTGCAATTGCGAAGTGAAACTGGAGGTCAGCGGATGCTTCGTTCCAAGGCGCCTACAAAAACAAAGGGAGGGCCCCCTACCCTCCCCCTGCGTGTAATTTCGTTGTTTCCAATGTCTAACCAGCCAGAGGCGAGTCGGTCGAACCGGCCACTGCTGTGCTGTTTTGACGGATTACGCCGGACTGATCGGTGTAGTAGAAGTTGGTCCCGGTCGTTCCCGCATTGACCGGCGTGGCGGTGATCGAGTAAGTGTTATATCTGCCAGTCGTATCAATGGCGCCCGCCGAGTAGACAAACGTATAACCACTCTTCGAACTCGTTGTGGCCGCTGAGCCTGCCGTACCTGAGGTTCCCGCGAGAACACTGTCAATCAATCCCGAGGCAGTGGCAACAGGGTTCGCCCCGGTAGCCGGTGGACCCAAGTAGCCCAAGGTCGCAGTGTAGCCGGTGTTGTAAGTAACAGAGTAAGTGACCTCCGCTGTGTTGAGGGTGCGGAGTGATCCCACCGCAGAAGCCTGATTGGCTGCAATACGCGAACGCAGGAGGTTCGGGATGGCGATTGCCGCAATGATCAGAATGATCGCGACAACGATCAGCAACTCAATCAGTGAAAAACCTCGTGAACTTTTCTTCATTCATCCTCCTTCTCAAACTCAACTCCCATGAATCCGTGCCGCTTATGATATGGCACTTTTCCTGCCAACGCAGCATTCCGGAACCTTTTTCCATCAAGGCCAACCATCTTGTATTCAGATACTTAGCGTAGCAATTGAAAACCCTTCCAGGTTCTGCGCCTTCCGGCACATTCTCTTTGCCGCTTTTTGTCCAAAGGGCGCGACGGATTTTGTCACTCCCATAATATCCATAACATTTTCAAGGCAGTAAGTAAGACGGTGCCCGAGTGTTCTATTTGTGGCTCTCTTTGCGAACCTCCGGACAAGACGGAGCTCGAGGCTTTAGCTTTCGCAGGGCCATCTTTACCGTGTCCTCATGGGGGTCAAGGAGCTTGGCAGCCTGGATTTCCCGCCTCGCGCTACTGGGGTCGCCCAAATCGAGGTAAGCCAGACCAAGCTGCGCGTGGGCTAGGGCTGACTTCGGCTGAGCCGCGACCGCTTTCCCAAGTGCACTGATCGCCTCATCGCCTTTCCCCATTTTTAGCGCGAGGACGCCAAGCCGAAACTGTGCGTTTCCAGAGTTGGGGGCGGCCCTCACAATCTGCCGATAGATGTCGAGTGCGGCCACCAGCTTGCCTTGATCTTCGTAAACACCGGCAAGCGCCAGATAAGGCGCCTCGCTGTTTAGAGCGAGTTGGATGGCGCGCCGGAACTCGCCTTCCGCGTCCCCGAATTTCTTTTCGCGGGAAAAAACGGCCCCCAGGTTCAGGTGAACCAGGACAGAAGAAGGCTCTACCGTTGCGGCCCGGCTGAGGAGGTTTTCTGCCTCGTCGAGACGATCCTCCTGCAACGACAAAAGCCCGAGCGCGAAGAGGGACTCGGAGTCATTCGGGTCGCAAGACAAAGCTCGCGCGAACAGATCACGAGCTTCTTCCTCGCTGCCACGATCGAGCGCAATCTTACCCAAGGCGAAGAGTGGCTTCGAAAAAGTGGGGTTCATCTGAGCGCCGCGCCTCAGGACTTGCTCAGCGGCACTCGCGTTCCCGTCGTCCAAAAAGACACCCGCCAGGTTCACGAAAGCTTCGCCGGCAAGGGGGTCCGCGGCTATCGCCGCCACGTACTCGATACGTGCGAGCCCACGGTTGCCCTCCCATCTGTAATTGTTCCCCAAGTAGATATGGAACATGGCGGCGTTGGGGTCTTCACGCACAGTGGCCAGACCTAAGGTGAAGTTATTCCGCCATGCCGGCAGTCTCACGTAGGTCCGTAAAGCCGCCGCCAGCAACAGAATCAAGCCGAGCGCCCCGCCCGCGACTCTCAACCACGCGCGGCGGCCTGGGCCCTTGCTGACCATGCTTCCCAGACCTTCGCCTAACAGCCAGCAGATTCCCACCGAGGGGATGTAAAGGTATCTCTCCCCATAAGCGGAAACACCCACTCCGGCGATGTTGAGGACAGGACCGAGAGTCAAGAAGAACCAAATTATGGCGAAACTGACAGGCCGGTCCTTCCTCCACCAAGCCACCACCACTCCCGCCGCCCAAAGTGCAAACAACATTCCCAGGAGCACTGCCGGATCCCGCCAAGTTAGGGGGGGATGGAACTTCCAGGAATAGGAAAGGTGTTGAGGCCAGAGAAGCTTGCCGGTATATTCACCGAGCTGCGTAAAGCCGAAGATGAGGGATTCCCTCAGACGCATGCGACTGGGTGGCCCGACGCCGGAAATATCCCCGATCACGGCCAGATGAACGACGATATAGAATGCCGACACCAAGAAGGTGGGCATGTAGCGGCTCAGGCGCTCGCCGAATCGCGCTGCTTCGTCGCCACGCATGAAATGCTCGAAGAAGACCATGAACACAGGGATAGCCAGCGCAACCTCTTTGCACAGCGCCGCCAGGAGAAACATTACCGCGCTCATCCACGCTCGGACCCGCGAAAAGCCTCCTCCGCTGGCGGGCTTGGTGTAGATCAGAAGCGCCGGCAAGAAGAATGCTGCGCATTCAAGATCAGAAATCCCTGAGACGGTCGCCACATCCTCGGTGTGAACAGGCAGGGCGGCGAACAGTAAGGCACCCCACAAGGCTCCGCTCCCTTTGGGCCAGAACCTTTTGCCGAGTTGATAGACCATCACCACTACCCAAGCATTCAGGAGGACATTGAAGAGATGAAAGGGGCCGGGTCGAGGACCAAACAACATCGCCTGCACCAGAAAAGTGAACATGACCAACGGCCGGTAGTAGATACTATCCCCACGCGCGCCGCGAAAGCTCCAGAAGTTTTGCGTGAAGATCTCGCGCAGAAAATGGAAGCTTCTCACGTAGGGATTGCCCCCAATCAAGATGGCGTCATCCCCAACCAAGTCGTAGCCTGTGGTTGCGATATACAGGGCGAGGGAAAAGAGAATCAGGAGCGGGATGGCCAACCGGTCAATGTTTTGGCCGAAAAAAAAGGCTCCACGGCTCGCGGGTTCTTCAGAGAGAGGGGTGGGTTGAAAGTGAGACCCTGCGTCCAATTCACTGGCCTCAGATGTTGTATTTCTTGGCATAATGTCGAAACGATCGGTAGGACATGTGAAGAAGTTCCGCAGCATGAGTCCGAACGCCTTCCGCGGCACGCAAAGCAGCAAGCAGGTACTGCTTTTCGATTTGCGATAGACGGGTCTCGAAATCCAACCCTTCTGGGGGAATTTGAACTGTGGTCTCACTGCTCAGAGTCATACCAGTCACTGATTGAGGCAGGTGTTCCAGGCATACCCGGCCATCGCGTTCCCCACACACGGCCACCGCATATTCGACCGCATTTTCGAGTTCCCGGATATTTCCCGGCCAGGGATAACGTTCGAGAACATCCAGGATGTCTCGATCGAAATCCAGCACCCCCTTCCCCATCTGCAAGCCAAATTTCCGCAGAAAGTTGCGCGCTAGAGGCCCAATGTCGTCAGGCCGCTCGCGCAAGGGAGGGACGTGGATAGGTATGACGCTGATGCGGTAGTAGAAGTCCTCCCGAAATTGTCCCCCTGCCACCATGCGTTTTAAATCGCGGTTCGTGGAGGCAATCAATCTCACGTCGATCGAAATATCGGTGCTTCCTCCCAGCGGTCGTACCTTTCTCTCCTGCAGGACGCGCAGAAGCTTGACTTGCATCGTGGGGCTTGTCTCCCCGATTTCGTCCAGGAATAACGTGCCCCCGTGGGCGGATTCGATGATGCCCTTACGGTTGGCATCCGCACCGGTGAAGGCCCCCTTGAGATATCCAAACAGCTCGCTTTCCAGCAGGGTTTCCGGAAAGGCCCCACAGTTGATGGAAACGAAGGGCCTTTCGCGCCGCAAGCTGGCCTCATGAATGGCCCGCGCTACCAACTCTTTGCCGGTCCCGCTCTCGCCCGTAATCAAGACCGTACTGGCGGTGGGGGCCACGGTCCGCACCATTTCGAGGATGCTCTGAATCTGCCGGCTTTGGCCAATAATGTTGTTATGCGCAAAGACGCGGAGCAATTCCCGGCGCAGGCGCACATTCTCTTCACGCAACGCCAACTCTTGCAGCGCCCGATTAACGGTGAGTTTCAGTTCCTCAACCAGTTTATCCGTCTTGATGACGTACTGATAGGCTCCCAGGTTGAGAGCGTCGATGGCCGTGGACATCGTGGGGACAGCCGTAATCAAAATGAAACCCGCGGGATTGCGACTTTCGCGGAAGAACTCGAGCAGTTCAATGCCCGTCAGGTCCGGCATACGGATGTCGCAGATAATAAGATCGTAGACTTGGGATTCGATCTTTTTTTTCGCCGCTTGGCCGCTGGACACCGTCTCGACAAGGTGGCCGTCCTTGCGGAAGACAATCTCCAACATTTGGCACAACGACTTTTCGTCGTCCACAATCAGCAGCCGAGCCATTTACCTTCCCCTAAGCACAATTTTTCCGCAAAACCTCATCACCGACTGGCAACAGCCGACGTGAAACGCATTTGCTCTGCGACCACTGGAGTAGGCTTCTTGGGTAATTCAAGCACAAACCTTGCACCCTTGCCAGCTTTCGATTCCACCCTGATCGTGCCCTGGAGTCCCTGCATAATCTGGTAAACGATCGCCAGTCCGAGGCCTGTGCCACCGCTGAATCCCGGTTGAAAGGGCTCAAAGACTTTTTCGAGCTGCAACTCCGTAAATCCCACTCCAGTGTCACTCAGGGTCACTCGAACGGTCTTTTCGCTGGCTTCCTCAACTTGCACCGTCAACTGCCCCCCATCCGGCATGGCTTTGAGCGCATTGTCCGATATATTCCAGAATACCTGGCGCAACTTGTCGGCATCCGCCCAGATCAGGAGGGGCTTGGCAGGAACCCGCTTCTCCACGCGGACATTGGCTCCGAACAGCGGATGGTGCGAAAGCAAAACCAGAGTCTCTCCGATCAGATTGACCAGGTCAACTTCCTGGAGTTCATGGCGCTGCTCCCGACAATAGAGAAGAAAATCAGACACCAGTTTATTGAGTCGCTCAGACTCACTGCTCACAATCTCGATTAACTTGGATTGGTCCTCATCCAAATGCGAAATTGACTGCAACAGCTTGACGGAGCCGGCAATAGACGCCAACGGATTCCTGATCTCGTGCGCGATGCCGGCTGCCATGCGGCCCAGTGTTGCCATGCGATCCTTGGTGCGGTACTCGGCTTCCCGGCGTTTTTCCTCCGTGAGGTCCTGGAAATTGTGTACGTAACCGACCGCACCGATTTCCGGGACAATCAGTGGAGAAACAGAAATGCCGAGGATGCGGCGCTCGCCGCGCGGATGCAGATACGTTACTTCCTGTCGCGTAGGGAAGGCGTTTCCGTTAGGGACCGAAGGGGCCTCGGCCTGCAAGTCGGGGAAAAGAGATTGAATCGGTTTTCCACGCAGCTCTTCAGGCTTGCGGCCCAATATGGTGGCGCCCGAGCTATTCAGCTCGCTGACGAAACCTTCCGAATCCGTGCTCATCAGCCCATCGCGCATGCTCTCCAGGATGTTCTCGGTTTTTGCTTGCAGGCTGACGACCTGCCCGCTCTTGTCCCTGAGTTCTTCTCCGACTTTTCGGAGACTTTCCGCCAGATGACTGGAGAGGTAGGCGACAGCGAAGAAACCGAAAAGGCTCCCCCCGATCTTGACCTGCAGGGTGCGCAAGTCCACCGCATAGGGCGAGGAGGTCACGAGAAAGCGGAGGGCCGGATAATGGTCCGCGAAGTCGGGATAGATACTAGGGAGATATGCCAATTCCAGCACCCCGCCCATGCAAACGAAGCATACCGCCGCCACCAGGAACACCCGTCCCCGAGGAAGGAGGATAGTGGAAAGAATGATCACCACCAGGTAAAGCGAGAAGTAATTGCTTTCCAAGTCTCCCGTGAGGTGCAAAATGGCGGTGATGATGAGGATGTCGGAGAAGATCTGCAGGTATGCCTGCAAGAGGTATTCCCGGCTTAACTGATTGTAAATCAGATAATACAAGCCAACGACGTACCAGAGAATAATGACGATGCCGAAGTATTTGAAGGATGCAGGGTTGGGAGGGTTGGCGACAAGGGTTCGAATGGCGTAATCGATGGCGAAAACAAAGCTGATAATGACGAAGCGGATTTTGGTCACCCAGGGGAGCCACGCCTTTAACTGGTCAGGCAACCCGGCGGAGACGGTGGTCGAATTAAGGGAAGAGCGTTCTTCCATGAAGAAGCCTACCAGCCCACAATTCTATGCGCTTCAGCGGAGCCGTCAATACCCCTTTCGCGCGCCAAAGGACTTATCATCATCCCTGGTCCGGCTTCGGATGCCGCCACTAAACCCTGAGCAGTCCTGGGCAGGATTGGGTCCAGCCAGCGGAAAGGACAAGCTTGTGCCCCCTCTTCAGGAGCCCTGGACGGAATCGTGGGCGGAGTTCCGGAAACTAACCTGCCAGTTTTGAGATCAAGCTGAACAAGGGAAGATACATCGAAATTACCACCCCTCCGACGACCACACCCAGGAAAAGAATGATCATCGGTTCCATCGCCGTTAAGAGATCGCCGACTGCCGCATCCACCTCATCTTCGTAAAAGTCGGCAATCTTCTGGAGCATGGCGTCCAGTGATCCGGTCTGCTCGCCCACCCCGATCATCTGCACCACGATGTTGGGGAAAACGCCGGTTTCGCGCAGGGGATCCACGATGGTCCGGCCTGTTTCGATGGCCTTCCGAACCTCCAGGATGGCGTTCTCAATCACCGCATTGCCCGCCGTGCGCGCTGTAATATTCATGGCCTCCAGCATTGGAACGCCGCTCGCAATCAGGGTACCCAGCGTACGAGTAAACATCGCCACCGAGATCTTGCGCATCAGGCCGCCCAGGATGGGGAGCTTGAGGATGAAAGTATCAATGACCATGCGTCCCTGGGGCGTGGCGTAGTAAACCTTCAGGCCGTATCCGCCCAGGCCCAGCAGAACCACTAAGGGCAAAGCAAAGCTTGCAATGGCGTTGCTGAGACCAATAACTATGCGGGTCGGCAAAGGCAAGTCCACACCCAGACCGGCGAAAAGGGTGGCAAAAATGGGTACGACCTTCCACAAGAGGATGAAGATCACGCCCCCCGCGATGAGCACTACGGCCGAGGGATATATCAAGGCTGAGGTCACCGCCCTCCGCAACTTGACGGCTTTTTCAATATGCCCGGAGAGTCGCTGCAAAACGCCGTCCAGCATACCCCCGGTCTCGCCCGCCTCGACCATGTTCGTATAGAGATCGTCAAATACCTTGGGATATTCGCGCAGCGCATTGGCGAGAGTCGAGCCGCCTTCAACCGTCCTGCGAACCCCGGCCAGCACCTTGGCAAAAGCCTTGTTCTCCTGTTGGCCGGAGAGGATTTCAAGGCACTGAACCAGCGGAAGACCGGCATCAATCATGACCGAGAACTGGCGGGTGAAAATCGCCAGTTCTTTGGCGCCCACTTTCCCCCGCACTTTCGGTTTGGGAATGGCGATGACGCGCTTCGCCACGATGCGGGCCGGTGTGACCTGCTCCCGGCGCAGCGCCGCGTCCAGGGCCTCGCGGGTCGGCGCCGCCCTCACCCCGCTGACCAGCGTGCCTGTACGTGACGTTCCTCGATATTCAAACTGCGGCATCAGTCCACCTCACGGTTCCTTGCGCTGCCCCCACGCTTGAGGACCGCGGCAAGCAATTCTTGCGGGTCCAGTATTAGCCACCGCCACTACCTGCGGATACGACCATGGGAGGCCAGCGGTTGTTGCCCTACTCCGCCTGCGGCGCTGCCACGGTCGATCATATCTTTGAGTTCGTCCACGTTGCTCGAACGCGACAAGGCTGTCTCCAGGGTAATCAGCCTTTGCGAGTATAGAGAATTAAGCGCTTGATTGAAAGTCTGCATGCCGAACTTTTCTTGCCCCAACTGCATGGCAGAATAAATCTGGTGAACCTTGTCTTCCCGGATGAGGTTCCGGATGGCGGGGTTTGGAATCAGAATCTCGGCCGCCAAGATTCGGCCCTTCCCGTCCGCCCTGGGCAGAAGCGCTTGGCACAGAATGCCTTCCAGCACCATCGAGAGTTGAGCGCGAATCTGCGCCTGCTGGTGCGCAGGGAAGACATCAATAATGCGGTTAATGGTGGAAGAAGCAGAGTTGGTGTGCAATGTCGCAAAGGTAAGATGCCCGGTCTCTGCTATTCGCAGCGCTGACTCGATGGTTTCCAGATCACGCATTTCGCCGATCAGCACAATGTCAGGGTCTTCGCGTAGCGCGGCACGCAACGCGTTCGCAAAGGAATGGGTGTCCGAGTGAACCTCGCGCTGGTTCACCAGGCACTTTTTGTGGGAATGGATGAACTCGATAGGATCTTCGATGGTAAGCATGTGCTCGTGGCGTGCCTGGTTGATCAAGTCGAGCATGGTCGCCAGGGTGGTTGACTTCCCGCTCCCTGTCGGCCCGGTCACCAGAACCAACCCGCGTGGCTTTTCACAGAGTTTCGCCAGCAGGGGAGGCAACTGCAACTGTTCAAAGGTCTTGATTTCAAAAGGGATCATCCGGAACACTCCGGCCACGGCGCCACGCTGATTGAACAGGTTGCCCCGGAATCTCGCCATATTCTTGATCCCAAACGAGAAGTCGAGCTCAAGATTCTCTTCAAAACGGTGCTTTTGCCCGTCGGTCAGGATGCTATAGGCCAGTTGCTTGGTATCCGCCGGACCGAGAGGTGGCACACCCTCGAGCGGTTTCAGCTCGCCATGAAGGCGAATTCTGGGAGGGGAGTTCGTGGTAATATGCAGGTCGGAACCTCCCGTATCAACCATCCGCTTCAAAAGATCGCTAAGACTCAGCACTGGCATAGATTCGCTCTCCCCGCCCCCGCCAGAAAACCCCCCATTCGCGAAGACACCCTATAGAACGCTCTCCCGCATCACTTCTTCAAGAGTCGTCACCCCAGCGGCGGCTTTGATCAGGCCGCTGCGGCGAAGGGTCATCATACCCTGCTCGACGGCCTTCTTCCTGAGTTCAAGCGCCGAAGCTCCCACAAGGATCAGTTCGCGCATCTCGTCGGTGATTTCCACCACTTCATACAGACCAATACGGCCCTTGTAGCCCTTGTTGCCACAGGTTGGGCAGCCCTGCCGCTTCCAGACTTTGACGGCACGGGCCTCATCCGGCGTATAGCCGGCGTCCATCAGAACCTGCGGGGAGACATTATCCTGTATCTTGCACTCCGCACAGAGGCGGCGCACGAGGCGTTGCGCGCAGATAAGATTCACCGAGGTCGCTACCAGGAAGGGCTCGATCCCCATGTTCATCAAGCGCGATATGGTTGAAGGGGCGTCGTTGGTGTGAACTGTTGAAAAAACCAGGTGGCCTGTAAGCGCCGCCTTGATGGCTATTTCCGCCGTCTCAAAGTCGCGGATCTCTCCCACCAGAATGATATTGGGATCCTGGCGGAGGAACGACCGCAAGGCCGTAGCAAAGTTCAGGCCGATCTGCTCTTTCATCTGAACCTGGTTGATCCCGGGCAACTGGAATTCCACCGGATCTTCAGCGGTCAAGATGTTAGTATCAGGGCTGTTCAACTGGGCAATGGAGGAATAAAGGGTATTGGTCTTGCCGCTGCCCGTTGGACCGGTGACCAAAACCATTCCATAAGGCTTGAATATGGCCCTCTGGAACTTTGCCAGGGATTCCGGTTCGAACCCCAGCTTGGTCATGTCCAGATGCAGGTTCTCTTTATCCAACAGCCGCATGACAATCTTTTCCCCGTGCAGGGTGGGAAGAACCGAAACGCGAAAATCGAGTGCCTTCTTCTTCCCATCCCTTAACATCTTGATCATGATGCGGCCATCCTGCGGAAGCCGCTTTTCGGAAATATCCAGCCTGGACATGATCTTGACGCGGCTGGTGATCGCGTCCTTGAGCTTATTGGGCGGGCTCATGATGGTCTGCAGGACGCCATCAATCCGGTACCGAACACGGTATTCCTTGTCGAACGGTTCCATGTGAATGTCGCTGGCACCCCGCTTCACGGCATCGGTCAGGAAATAGTTCACGAGCTTGATGACGGGCGCTTCCTCCGCGGCCTTTTCGAGCTGCTCCAGGTTTAATGCCGCTTCATCTTCTGCCTCGAGCTCAAGCGTCTCATGTTGCCCCTCGTCGATGAAGCTAACCATTTCTTCCAGTTCTCTCGCCCGTTCCTGCTCCTCGACGCTCCCGTAATTCTTCCTTATCGCTTCGGCAATGGCCGTTTCCGACGCCACCACAGGCTCAATGTTGAAGCCCGTCATGAACTTGATGTCGTCCATGGCAAAAACGTTGGTAGGGTCAACCATAGCCAACGTCAAGGACGACCCCACTCGGCTCAGCGGCAGCACTTGAAACTTCAGCGCTGTATCCATGGGGATCAACTTGGTGACGCCCGGATCAACTTCAAAATAGTCCAGATTAATGGATGGGACACCATATTGGCGGGAAAGGACCGCCATGACTTCCTCATCACTCATGAAACCGAGTCTCACCAGCGAGTTACCAAGCCGCCCTCCGTTCGCCTTTTGGTGTTCGAGAGCCTGCTTGAGTTGATCGGGGGTGATGAGGTTCTCTTTTAGAAGGACTTCACCGAGCTTTCCAGCCATTCCCCCAACCCTCACCTGACTTTGGATGAAGCGCCATCAATGGGCATTGTTCCACCGCTGCCTGTGGTCATAGCAAGTCTTTTGCATTCACGCAGGAATGCGCATCCCACGAAAACTCTCGTGGTCTTGTCAAGGTTATGACCAAACATGATTATCCGGCAATTGTACCTTCGTACTATGCACAAGGCGTGTCATCCCAGGCCTGTGGCACTACACGAGTTCACCCTCCAATCCGGCATGGTATTGTCCGGGTTGCACTCCTGGCACCCCCAGTTTTCCCCTTCGGCCGCCGGGTTTCTTGACTTTGCTCTTCGGCGAGTATAAGTTTCTGGAATATGCAACGGGTGGCAAAGCAGCCGGGGATTCCCGCGGGCGAGTTGTTGCCCCGCTATTACTCTGTCCTGCGCGCCCGCTTCGGACCCCAGCAGTGGTGGCCCGCCCGGACGCGCCTGGAAGTTATTCTGGGGGCCATCCTCACCCAGAACACCACCTGGCACAACGCCACTCTGGCTTTGTGCAACCTTCGCAAATCCGGCCTGCTAAGCTGGCAGGCATTACGGCACGCCTGCCTTTCCGGTCTGGAGGCGTGTGTGCGACCCTCGGGCTTTTACAGGCAGAAAGCTCGAACCATCCGAGATTTTGTTGACTGGCTTTCGCGGGAGCACGCTGGCTCGTTGGATAGGCTATTCTCGCTGTCGACGGATGAACTCCGGCGCCGACTGTTGGACCTCCGGGGTCTTGGGCCGGAAACGGCTGACGCCATCATCCTCTATGCCACGCAGCGTCCCCTCTTCGTGGCGGATGCTTACACCCGGCGCGTATTGGCAAGGCATGGATTCGTCTCTGACGCCGCGGACTACCATCAAACCCAGGAGTTTCTGCACGCGCACTTACCGCCCGATACGTCTCTTTTTAACGAATTCCATGCGCTCCTGGTCGCGGTGGGAAAGAAGCACTGCAAGCCCCAGTCCCCGAGGTGCGCGGGGTGCCCGCTGGAGGAATTCCTGCCCCAGGGAGGCGCTGCTCAACGGCTGGCGCAAGCCCCGGCGGGAACCTGCTCCTGGCAGGAACTTCAGCCTGCCTAAGGTTCGGATATGGGTGAAAATCCCAACGATCGTCGCAAGATTGCCTTGATTTTCTTGCTGGTGCTGGTGCCCGCTCTGTTCTTCCTGGGCTGGAGCCAAGCCTCGTTAAACCTTTCCTTCCTCCATCCCAGCAACCCTGAGGAAACACTCCTGCTGCTGGCGCTTTCCGCTGTCATCTTTCTGGCGTTCGTCATATTTGCGTTGATTCTACTGCGCATTCTGCTGAAGTTGTACGTCGAGCGCCGGCAGCAACGACTGGGCGCCAGGTTCAAAACCAAGATGGTGGTTGCCTTCCTGGGGCTTTCCTTGGTGCCGGTCTGTTTTCTCTTTGCCTTCGCCTACGGCCTGCTGAACCGGACCATCGACCGCTGGTTTGGGATTCCCTTTGACCTGATCCGCGCGGACTCGCAGGAAATAGTCCAGCAACTGCAATCCCAGGCGCAAACCCGTTGCTCGCGCCTCACGCACCACTTGGCCAGCAGCGAAATTTTGGCCCGCGCCGTGGCCGCCTCCGACCATGAAGAAATCCTGCGCCTTTTCGAGCGCGAAGTGGCGGACCTTAATCTCGAGTCGGCGATGTGCTTCGACCGCCATGGCAGGCTCCTTGCCCATGCCGGCGACCCGTTTCCTGACCCCTCCGAAGTTGCCAGGTTGTATCCCCAATTGTCCAGCGGCCGGGTTCCGCCCGCAGGTCTTTCCGGCAACTGGCGCTCTAGTGATTTCGCGATGTTCGTCTCCGCACAACCGCTCCTTGATTCTGCCGGGGGAGTCATGGGAACGGTGGTTGGCGTCACTCGCCTCCCCCTGAAACTGATGCTCATCTCTCAGGAGATTCAGCGTGAGGCGCAAAAATACGCTCAGCTCAGCAGCGAGCGGCGGGCCCTCAAGCGCACCTACATTTCCATGCTTTGGTTGCTGACCCTGTTGATCCTGTTTATCGCCACCTGGTTTGCATTGTTCCTCGCCAAGCAGGTCACAGTTCCCATCCAGGCCCTGGCCGAGGCTACGCAAGAGGTCTCCAGAGGCAATCTCGGCTTCCAGGTATCCACTCGCGCTGACGACGAACTCGGAGTATTGATCCATTCCTTCAACGCCATGACCCGGCAACTTCAGGAGAACCGTCTGGCCATCGACCAGGCCGCCAAGGAACTCCAGGCGGTCAACCGCCAGTTGGAGGAGCGCGGCAACACCATTGAAGCCATTCTCGAGAACATCCCTACCGGCGTCATCTCCTTCGACCCCCAGGGCCAGATAACCAGCGTGAACAAGATGGCTAAACGCATGTTTGGCCGCGACGATATGCGAGCCGTCCGAACCTTGGCCGATCTTTTCACCCCCGAGGATACCCGCGATGTGGCCCGCCTTTTTCGCCGCGCCACGCGCCAAGGTGTGGCCTCGCGGCAAATGGAACTCGATCTCGGCGGGCGCCGCGCCTTCACCTCCCTGACGGTGTCTTCAGTTCGCGCTCGGCACGGCAAGATTGGGTCCGTGCTTGTTCTTGAGGATTTGTCCGAGCTCGTACAGGCTCAAAAGGCCGCGGCCTGGCAGGAAGTTGCGCAGCGCGTCGCGCACGAGATCAAGAACCCCCTCACTCCTATTCAACTTTCCACCGAGCGGATCAGGCGACTCATCGAGCGCGCGGGGGCGCTTCCGCCGGACCTGCTGCGCGTCGTCTCCGAGAGCGCCTCGTTGGTGGGCCGCGAAGTGGCCACGCTGAAATCACTGGTGGATGAATTCTCGGCCTTCGCGCGTTTTCCCGCCTCCAAACCTCTTCCCTCCAGCCTGAACGCCATTGTCGAAAACGCCTTGAAGATCTTCGATGGCCGCCTGAGCGGGATTGAAATCCATCGGGATTTGTCCCCCAATCTGCCGCTCGCCCCGGTCGATCCTGAACAGATGAAACGCGCTGTGGCCAACCTGATTGACAATGCCGCCGAGGCCCTCGAACACGCGCTACAGAAGGAAATCTGGGTTCGAACCGCACTCGATGCCGAGCACGACGTCGCGGAAATCACCGTGGCGGACAGCGGCCCGGGCATCGCCCCGGAGGACAAAGAAAAGCTGTTCCTTCCCTTTTTCTCCACCAAGCATCGCGGCACGGGCTTGGGTTTGGCCATCGTCAGTCGAATCGTCGCCGAACAAAAGGGGATAATCCGGGTGGAGGAAAATCAACCCACAGGCACCAAATTCATCATTGAACTGCCTGTCGAGCCTCCCGTCCCCGCGCGCGAACAGTAGGCAGAAGGCAGTAGGCAGTAAGCAGTGGGCGGTCGATAGCCGCTGGGGTAATCCGAGATCCAAAACTAAAATCGCCCCAGCCCCTTTGCTTCAGTAGGCAGTCGGCGCTACCCCTTGCCTGGCAGGTGGGTAATCCAAAATCTGAAATCCAAAATCGCAGCGGGGGGGGAGACAATTCAGAGTTCATAATTTATAATCAGAATTCACAATGGCGCGCTATTCCGTTCTGATTGTCGATGATGAACCCGGCATTCGCGAGTCGCTCACAGGTGTCCTGCAAGATGAAGGATACGTTGTGGACGCGGTGGAAAGTGGCGAAGCCTGTCTGGATTTTCTTGCACACCACAATTGCGATGTGATGTTGCTGGACATCTGGCTTCCCGGTATGGATGGCATCCAGGCGCTGGAGAAAATCCAGGCTCTCGACAGCCCGCCCATCGTGATCATGATTTCCGGCCACGGAACGATTGACGCTGCGGTGCGCTCCACGAAATTGGGCGCCTTTGATTTTATAGAAAAGCCTCTTTCCATCGATAAGACTCTCCTGACGTTGAAACACGCGGCCGAGCAATTAACGCTGGCCACACAGAACCGCCAGTTGCGCGAGGAATTGCAGGGCCAATACCACATCATTGGTGAAAGCGTCCCCATGAAGGCCTTACGCCAGCAGTTAGCTCTGGCGGCTCCCACCAACGGCCGCGTCCTGATTTTTGGCGAAAGTGGGACCGGAAAGGAATTGGTCGCGCATGCCTTGCATCTTCTCAGTCTCCGCGCCCAGCAACCTTTCGTGGAAGTCAACTGCGCCGCCATTCCCGAGGAGCTGATCGAGAGCGAATTGTTCGGCCACGTGAAAGGCTCTTTCACCGGGGCCGTAGAAGACAAGGTGGGCAAGTTCGAGCAGGCGCACGGCGGCACGCTGTTCCTGGACGAAGTCGGCGACATGAGCCTGCGCACCCAATCCAAGGTCTTGCGCGTCATCGAGGAGCAACGCTTCACGCCCGTAGGCTCGGGCAATAACCTCACCGTGGATGTTCGTGTGATCGCCGCCACCAACAAGAACCTGGCGGAGGAGATCCAGAAGGGCAACTTCCGGGAAGACCTGTTTTACCGGCTCAACGTCATCCCCTTTTTTGTTCCCCCGCTGCGCGACCATAGGGAGGATATTCCTGCCCTCGCCAACTATTTTCTGGCGGAATTCGCCCGCGCTTATGGCCGCCGGCCAAAGCACTTTTCCGAATCTGCCCTGGAAGTGATCCTAGGCTACCGCTGGCCGGGCAACGTCCGCGAGCTGCGCAACCTTGTGGAGCGGCTGGTCATCATGGTGCAGGGCGAGAGAATCGAGCGCCGGCACCTCCCCCCTTCCCTCCATCACGACCATGCGCGCTCCGATTCCACCAAAACCCCGGTCACCGGTTTCTCCTCCCTGCAGGAAGCCCGCGCCGCTTACGAGCGCGATTACATCCTGCGCAAGCTGGAGGAAAACCAGGGCAACGTCACCCGCACTGCCGAAGCTCTCGGCCTGGAGCGCAGCCATCTTTACCGGAAAATGAAATCCCTCGGAATCGCCGTGAGCGGGTAGGCTAGGCATTAACATCGAACGACGGGTTCATTGTCTCCGTGAACTCGAAATCGCAACTTCGAGCCGGAGCGTTTTGTGGGCACGGGTTCCCTGCCTCAAGGCAGCCTCTGCGGCAAATCGGTTCGTACAAAGGACCAGTCATCTAGCCCGGCGCAGCAGGCGGCTCCCCAGCATGGCACTAAGATGCCTTCCTCGAGCAACCAGACAGGTCGTTTGGAAGCTGGCGGGGACGACGGGAATCGAACCCGCGACCTCATGCGTGACAGGCGAGCATAGGATGGCTAACTCGTTGACCTTGCGGCACGGTTGGCAACCCAAAAGCACGCAAAAACACTCTTGGAACGCCCAAGTTGTACCGATCTTGTACTCGTTTCGGTGGTCTGCGGATTGATCGCCTCCAGCAGCAGCGACACTTCAATCACCTTCTTGACTACAGCGTTTAGAAAGATCGCCACTCTTTGGCGTCGACGAAAAGACCAAGGTGTTCGACATTTTCTGTAGCCACTGAGCCTGTAACTTGGAGGGCTTGGGCGGCCAGAATGACATCGGCATCGAGTGCTTTGGGGTCAGCCGTAGGACTACCTCGGTTCCGAGCCTGGGCCCATAGTTCAGCGGCCTTCAGCATCACATCGGTGTTGATCGGGAGATAGTTCAGAACGGACTTGAGCCGATCAAGCCGGTTGACGCTTTCTTGGAGGCCCGCACGGATAAGCTCGCGGCGCACTTCGTAGTCTGCGATCTCGGGGATGTAAATAATCGCACCTTCCCTTAGGAGACGTTCGAGCCAGTCCGCGATCTCGCGGTTGGGGCGGGGATGGGAAATCTTGCCCAGGGGGCCGGTGTCAAGGACAATTCTGCTCGCCATAGTCAATCACTGAACCTTTTGCGATAGGAGAGGCGATCCTCTTCAATAGCCTCCTTCAGTCGAGGCCATACTCGCTCGTCGTAACCCGACTCGTCCGCGAGCCATTGGTGGAGAAGCCGGATGGCGGCCTCGTTTTGCGCAGCTTGCGCTATCGTTTCCGATCCTGTTCCCTGGATGGGCTCGATGTGCTGTTGTCCTTTTGGCAAGAAGCTAATCTCCTCGAACGTTACCAACTTCGTCGGTCCGCCCAATTGGAATTTCCCCCCTCCACGCCAAACGAGTCACAGGCGCAAGGGGGTTAGTGACCATCCCCATTGTACAATACGATTGCGTTGGAATTGCGCCAAAATAGCGTTCAGATGAAATCGCCAGCCGATTATACCCTATTGAAATCTCGGCGCTTTGTAGCCTGGATTGCGCCAAGATTGCGTCCTATGTTGTGCATAATTGCGTTTCTGCGCAATCCTTCCGGCGCTACTCCGGGGTATGGCCGGAATCCGAGCGGACCGGATTCAGGCACGCGGCGTGCCAACTATTTTTTCACGGGTCGACAAATGTGAGAACCCAATCTTCCCTGCGGTTCACTTGCGAAGCGTGGCGTGGTGATGGACCGGGAAACTGTCAAACCATGGTGGGCACCCAAACGAAGCGGACGCGGGCACGCCACTTGCCAACTATTTTTCGCCGGTCGACAGATGTGAGAACCAATGGCTGTATAGAAACAAATGGGCGGCTGCCAACTTGCCGTTGTAGTGAAGGGAGGAGCGCTGGCCAACCGGAGGTTGGCCAGTCGCCGTTTTTGGGGGTGTCACTGGCCGGGATAGCCTGCGCGAAGGATTTGGTCGGCGGCGCGGAAGATTCGCTGCCGGGAACGTCCTCTGGCGCGCCAGCCTTGATTCCGATGCTGGATGTAACCTCGGTTGGACTGCACCCCTGCGCTTTCGCCTTTTCATTTAGGACCAAGCCAGTGGGCCAGAATTCACCGCAGTGGATAATTTTGCCCAAGAATATGACCTGAGTGCAAAAAGGCCTTGGGCCCTCGGCGCGGTAAGCAGCAAGCTCACTTGTGGAGTATCTGACCTGGATGTCGACTCTCATTCGAGCGTCTGCTTTGGCCAAAGCTGATTGATAATCTCGGCTGCCAGAATCAGGCCGTTGAGCGCTTGACCCGGCGCGAGGATTGCATGTATGCCAGGGTGGGCAAAGCTGTTCCTGATCTGGGGCAGGGCTTCGATGAGCACGTCAACGTAAGGCACCTTCGGTTCAACCTCCGTCTCTCGGGCGAAAAACTCGCTCAGTTCTTGCCTCAGTTGCTCTGCACTGGCACAAGCATTTTCGAGGGTCGGGAACCCCTCCTCGCGCAGTAACCCCGCAGCCTTGGCTTGTGTGAGAAGTTTCTTGAGCCCTCTCCGGTCTTGACCTGTGCGCTCCGGCCTCCAGGGGAGGCGTTCGCGTAGAGCCATCTCGACCACCACGCTGCTAAGAAAGTTCGCGAGCGCATAGAAGGGATAATAAAGCCAGCCATACAGGTAAAGGGTGATCACTGCGTTGAAGTAGCTGCGAACGCCTTCCGGGATTTCCCCCTGCACTTCGCAGTATCTTGAGACGATCTCGTAATGCTTCTCCAGCGATAGAAGCGGGAAGAAATCGTTGGTTGGATCGGGCTGGAAGAAATTCTCCTTGGCTTTGATGGGTGCCATGAAGATGAATCATACCACTCCTCGCACGTCTATGGTGGGCACATAAAGACGGCTGCGAAGAGGGGCGGTTGGCCAACCGGAGGTTGGCGAGCCGCCGTTTTTGGGGGGCCTCACTTTTCGGGATAGCCGGCGCGGAGGATTTGGTCGGCGGCGTGGAAGATGCGTTGGGCGGACCGCTCGGTGAATGTTTGACCTTGGCCCCAAGATTGGATGTAACCACGGCTATACTCCGCTCCTGGCAAGCCAAGGGACTCACAGCACAACAAGGAAACGGCCTCGGCTTCCATTTCCCGGAGGTCCTGTGGTGTGCGCTCGGTGTCCGAAAGGTCGCCTTCGTCGGTGTGGCCAAGCATGACGTGGCCAATTTCGTGGAAAAGAGTCTTCACCGGGAGAGCCGCAATCGGGCTGACTGCGATCTTCCGGCCACGCTTGGCGTAGCCTTGGGTGTTGCCGTCCAGGTCCTCGAAGGGAACGCGCTCAATATCCAGCGTGGCGAGGGCATTTTCTTCTTTCCATTCCGGGATGACGGGGGTCGGGTATTCCGCACCCTCGGTCTGCGACAGAACGAACCAATGGGCCTTGTACGTGAAATGGGTAAAGGAAAACTCCTCTTCCTGGTCGGTGCCGTCTTCTTTCTTAACAGTCTTGGTGCGCTTGCATGTCAGAGGCATGCACAGGGTCAACGCCTTCTCACCCTTCCTCACGAATCGGCCTAGCTCTTTCCACTTCGGGAAGGTGGCCAGTGGACCCGGTTGAATGCCGCGCTCGAAGCACTGGAACAAGGCTAAGAGTTGATTCCCGAGTGAGTAGTTGTGGAACCGGCAGTAAGCTTCGTGAATGAAACCCGGCTTCTTTACGGCTTCATCCAATAGGGCCGCCCACGAAACCATGGGCTTTCTTTCTGCACCGGTCGGCGCATCCCCTGTGCGAACCTGCAACGAACCCCCACCATTAAATTGACCTCGATTGGTCTGTTTGATTTGCTCGTTCATTTGTTTTTTTCTCCTTTTCTGCGCCCGTTTCACGCGGGGCACGAAAAGGGCGAGTGGGGCCTGCTCGCAAGTGCCAAGGGCTGCCTTTTTGCGGGGGAGCCAAGAAACTTCGCTCTCCGTAATGTTTCTTGGGGGAACCGCAAACCCGGAGGGTGTCCGTCAACTGACGGACAAAGCAGAAGCCCGCTGTGCCGCCAGCGCGCAGGCGTCTTTCCCATCTCGCCGTGCCCGCGAGAAAGCGGTGCCAGAAAAGGTGACCGGGAAAATTGTGTGGGTACCGACAGTTCTTGGTCGAGGCGTAGATCACATCTTCTTTCGGTTGCGGGTACGCGCTGGCTTGCGGCTGCGCCGTTTCTCAATTTCTAGGGGTCCTAGCTTAAGACGTATGACGTCACGGCAATTGAATTGTTCCAGGATTTGGCGCAGCGGGCGGTGGAAGACTGCGAAAAAAGCGAGAATCGCGATAAAGCCGATGAGAGGCCAGACGACCGTTATGAAATTCACCCACTTCATAATTTCCACCCGCACAATTCTTCCTGGCACCCGGCCCGGAGGCATTTCAGACGGCCTTGAGAAATCCAAGGCCGAATGACTGACTGGCTGGTCATCCACTATTCGCCTGCTTCCTTTGGCACATATCAAGACTGCATGATGGAATCGAAGCGTTCGACCGTCAAAAGTATTAAGTTGGCCTTTTCGGACTAATCGGGCGAGTTAGTTCCTGGGGTTTTTTCCGTCGTTTCCGGTCAAGATGCCGTTGCACGGCAGACTTCATCTGGGGCATGGTATATCCTGCAAAGACATGAGGATGTGCCATCTTAAGTATCTCAAGCATGTCTACAAGAAGTTGATTAGGCAAGTCTGCTCGGCGGCGTTTGGCCCTCTGGCCGTGCCGTGCCCAGTAGTGGCCGGGGGAGTCATAGTGGGAATGCATGAACTCATACAGGCTAGGGATTAAATGGCGTTGGTAGACAGGCCATCCTTGCCTAGCGCGCCTTGAAACGAGAAGACGTGAAAGGTCTCCCTTCCACATCTGATCCCATAATCCAATTTGCTCAAACGCGCGCTTCCAGGCTGTTGCTGTGGCGGCTAGGTCAAGCGGTTTGCTCCATGGGATTACGGCGCGCCGCGTTTCCTTAGTGGTTGGATTGAATGCTATAATCTGCGCGCTAGAATGATTTTGGGCCGGAGAGCCGTTTAGCGGCTTTCCCGAAACCCAAAGGACATACCGCACGTGCCAACGTCCAACTCGGGGGTTGGCCTCAAGGACAGCCCGCCAGACGAGCAACTCTGTTCCAAGAATGGATTGTTCAACTCGGGACTTCAAATCCCGGTCAAGTGAAAGCATGAAATCCTTTTTGAGAAGAGCCTTCCATTCGTCTGCCTGCTTGAGGATTTGGCTTATTTTTCGCCCCTTGAACCATTGCGCGATAAACAACGTATCGTGTGGCGTCTCAGATAGAACAATCCGGTAGATATCCTCAAACCCGATGCCCCGATTCTTAAGCCTCTGGTAGATATCGGGCTGCGCCTGGTCTTTTGCGGATTTAACCGGGTTGGGACCCTGCAAGTCCATTTCGTAGTCTACTCAATCGGCCACTTCGGAATGGCCGCGTCGATTTATGCGATGAGGCGGATGGTCGCTCAAGGCCGTGATAACTTTGCAGTAGTGCTGTGGAGAGCTATTTTGCGGGGGTTTCGCGCATCGCCTTGGCCAGATAGCTCAAGGTTGCCTGAGACAAGATCAATGCGTATTCCGATTCCCGTTCGTCAAGCAATACCGCTTCTGTTCCCGGCTCGTGTCTGCCCAAGGTGAGAAATTGGCAAAGGTCATGCATCAGCCTTGTGAGTCGCCTTCGCTTGTCCTCTTGAGGGATGGTGGTCAAAATCTTCTCGAAGGCATTTTGGTCTGGGTGTTCAAACTTCCTCTTCTTCGCTAGGTATTCAAACGCCTTGTAGCAACTCCCGAGCGTCTCGTCATCGTTGCCTTGCTCGAAATGTTCCCAGGCTGCCGTAAGATGCTCAACTGCCTTTTGCATTCCCCTCCTTTCGGGTACACCTTTGAGGGGAATTTCCATGAGGAAGTGGTCTCCATACCCCACGTCCTTTAGAGTTTTTACCCATTCAGATTGGGGAACTTTGAAGTAATTGTAATCACCTGAGTGGTCTGGTGCATAAACAGAAGCTAGCCCCAGACTCGTAAGAGGGGAGGCGTTGTCCTTCATATTAGTCGCGGTACAAAAGAACTTAACCGCCAGAAACAGGTCACTTTTGTTCCGTACCCGCTCGATTACAGTCAACGCATACGGGTGCAGCAGCAGGCTGAACCTCCAATCCTGTTCGGAGCCGATGGAGAGTTGCCTCAACTGATAGTCTTGTTCTCCATACCCCACAAACGGGCACTTCTTCGTTTCTTGTTCGTTCATGGCGCGTACAACGTGCACTTCTGCTGTCAGCCTGACGATTCCCAGATTGACTTGACCAGCATTCTTTGCCTTAAGATTCAGAAATAGCCTGGGAATCCCGGCGCTTTCTCCCGCTAGGCTCTGAAACGTTACAACGATTTGCATACGCGTCTCCTCTGTCCGTGGCGTCCTTGGTCTTCATTGCCCCCTTCGAACCCTCATCGCTCATTCTGCCAAGGGCCACTTGGGGATAGCGGCGTCAATCTCCGCCATGAGGCGAATGGTTTCGCTCAAGGCCGTGACGACTTTGCGGTAATGCTCCAGATCGTTATACGTCAGAGTCCGCCCACGACGGTCTTTGAGCCACTTTTCGCAAACCTGATAGCCGCCGATGTGGAAATTCCAGACTTCGGGAGGGACGCCTTCAAAGTATTGCCCCTTGACTCCGCTCTGCGGTTCGGGCTTGCTAATATAGACGCGGCCCGCTGGGAGTGGCGTGCCCTTGCCGGGCTCCGGTTCTCCCGGTGCGAGATACTTCGGGAAACCCTTCTCGACTAGATTCGGGCCGGTGATAGGATAGCGGGCAATCGGCTTGCCGAGTTTCGGAGATTCGAGTAAGTGCAGGGCGACAAGCTCCGCGCCCAAGCCACAGAGCACCTCGAATTGTTTCGCGTCGGAGGTGAGCGGTACGCGGGGGAAATCGCTCTTGAGAAATTCCGCGTACCGCGTGCGGTAGGTGGGGGAGTGGAAGACCGCGTAAATGTAATTGAAAACGTCTTCCGGCCCGAAGGTCTTTCTCAAATCGCCCTTGCCGTCCGGGACAAAGGAAAGCCCGAGTCGCTCTGCCAGGTCCGCAATGAATGCGGGGTTGAAATTGGGTTTGCGCTCGTCTTTGCCAGCACGCCAATCTGAGATTTCTGCGTTGAGTTTCGCCTGGTTTGGGCTTTCCACCTCCGGTGGATAGACGTACAGCGGGAAGAGGTAGTTCACTTCTTTCAGTGAGACAGTGTGAAGTTGGGTGATTTGTCTGGAGCAAAAAATGTGTTCCCATCCGCGCGCAATCTCGACAGAGCGTGTGGTACTGAGGCCAAGGTTTTCGCCCGCAAGGAAGTGACTCATGACTTCCCTTCGGGGCATACAGTGGAATCCTCTTGTCTTCCCGGTGTAATAGGTGAAGCGGTGGTCAAATGGGCGATACAGGATTTCCGTAACGCCCGAACTTCGGAGGCCATGGCTCCTCAAGTCTTCTTGTGCAAGGGAAACCTTCCAGTCACGAACATCTTCCCCAAGATCATATTTCCCTCTTGCTTCTTCTACAGGCAAGGCGGCGAAGTCACGCGCCACGCTCATCATCTCCGCCCCCGACCAGTGAACCGCAAGGTTGTCCCGTGCGGTAGCAATGCCAAGTGAGTTAACCGGGATGGCGTTGGTGATTTTCCATCCAGATTCGTATTCGGCTCGCACGCCCTTATCTTGCTCGATGAATAGGTAATCAGGCGCTTGGGGGTTAAGCTCTGCCCATTTAGTTGTACCTACCTCAGTTTCAAAGAGGCGCTGATACTTTTTCTCTCTCAAGCCCCTCAGGTCCGCGTGGTACACCTTGGCCGGGCCTGCCTTGCCCGGCTCTTTCAGGAACATCCCGAGGGCCACCCCTTGCTGAATATCGAACACGTTTTCATCCGTTGAGCCGTCCGGCGCCCGTTCTTTCTTCTTACTGTTGCCATGCAAATCCAAAACGTAAATCTCCGTAAAGGCATTCATGAGCGAACGGCGCATCCCCCGAAAAGTAGGACCGTCCAAGTAGCCGTGATTGGTGATGAAGGCGAGAATCCCCGCTCCGGTCCGCTCAATACGCCACTGGCCCCAGCGGATGAATTTCACATAGTCATCCTGGAGCCACTTGGGGTTTTTCTCTCCCAGGGGTTGCCCGTCCACAGAGTAGTAATCCTGGATTAAATGGCCAATGAAGGTTGGCACTCTTTTGCCTTCCTTCATCTCCCAACTTCGATTGGCGGAGTGGCCGGAATAGGGCGGGTTGCCGATGACCGCGAGAATGGGCAACTCGCTCTTGATCTTCAACGCGGCGTTCGCCTCTTGGGAAATCACGCGCAACGGGCCAAAGAGGGTTTCGGCCTTTCGCTCCGCCTCTTCCAACGTGTTGGTGAGGTACACGCCTAACCGTTCATCCCCGGAAAAGTCGTAAGCCCACTTCTCCCGCTGCGCGGGGGTCATGTCGTGCCCCGCAAGCTGCATTCCCAGTTTGAAGTGGGCCACGGCATAGGGAGCCATCAACAATTCAAATCCGAAAATGCGGGGCAACAAATGATTTTGCACGTACCCCGACCACATGCCGGCGTTTTCCTGCCGCATGAATTCTGCCCGGATATGGTCAATCACGGTGTAGAGAAACGTTGCGGTCCCGCACGCGGGGTCAAGAATCAGGACACGCGGGGAAGTGGCTTTGACTTTCTTCAGCTTTCCGCCGTTCATTTCCTCCCGCTCATATTCCACCGTGGCGGTGTCTGCGAGGCCGTTCGCGCATCCGAAGCGAGTCTTCAAGAGATAATCCACGGACCGCACAAGGTAGGAAACAACCGGCTCCGGGGTGTAATAGACTCCCCGCGATTCGCGCAACTTGGGGTCATAGGCCGCCAGGAAGGTTTCGTAAAAGTGGACAACCGGGTCGTGGCGGGCGGTGCGCTTGCCGAAGTCTGCGAGCACAGCTTCAATATCGGTATCGGCCAAGAGTTGGGCCAGGTCATCCACGAAACCCACGAAGGGCTCTTCGTCAAGGGCAGTGCCGGTGATCGTTTCAAAGAGTTGCCGAAGGAAGGGATTGGTTTTGGGAATTTCCGACGCGGCCCCCAATCGCTTGAATGAAGCCTTTGGCCCATGGTGATTGCAACGGGCCGCAAATAGGCCGTAGGCGAGAGTCTGGGCGAACATGTCCGCAAACTGCGGGATGGGCAGATCGGGAATCAAGGTTTTCTCAAAAGCTCCGTGCAAGTCGCGGAGAGTGGCAGAGGCCACTTTCCCCGCGAAGGCCGTGACAATCATATCCCGAATGAAATGCGTTAGCCGGGCCATACGAAGGGCGAGAGTCTTGGGATCGTTTATCGGTTCGGCTTCGCGAGCGAGAAAGGCGGTTAGGAGGTCCGTGACGGCCTCCGCTCCGTTTTTCTCCGGGGCCAGCTTGCTCCCTTTGCCGACATGGGCGAGCCGGGCCCTCTGCCGGAGTTCTCCCTCCACGTACCAGCGGAATTCCAGGTAGTCAGTCAAAATCAGATTGGGCAGAGCATGGAGATACCGCTTCAACTGGTCATCTTTCGCCCAGTCATTCAAATCCTCGCCCACGTCTTTGGCCTCAAGGTGCCCAATGGTGACGGGGCCGTGAGCACGATTCTCCGTGACCGCGAAGTCCGGGGCTCCGCATTCAACCCGCTTGGGTTCGTTTGTGGCCGTGACGCCAGAAGCAAGCGATTCGATGAGGGTCTTGAGTGCGGGGCGGTGGGTGTGCTCCGTGGCGTTACCCGCTTGCAGCTCTTTCTCGATTTGTCGTCGGTATGCGTCAATAGGGCTTGGTGTCATGTGTCATCGCCGGGGGAAAGATTGGCCCGATGGGCAAGATAGTTACCACAATGCAATAGTAACAGCAAATAGTATCTGAGGGCATCTGACGCGACAAGCCGCTTCACCGGTTTCAAATTTTGAAGGTACCCCTTAATCCCATTCGTGCAACAAAAAAACGCGGACTGGAGAGCGGGGACGCAGTTTCTCGGGGGCTTGCGAGATGGCAGGAGATGCGCGGAATCAGGGCAGCCAAAAATAGACGAACTCAATGCTCCATGCCGTAGCCCTGGCCGTGCCCGTGCGACTCGCCTACTGATTGGGGCTGCGCGCTTTCAATCGCGTGATCTTGGCCCCTGCCGCCCACTTCATGCTCGGTTTCTAATGCGGACTGTTTCGACACGTCACGGCTCAACTCGTCGCCTAATTTCTCCGCGTCATTCGTGTAAATCTGCGCATCGTAGCGCCCGCGTGAGACAGAGACATACGCCAGCCGTGAATTGACAAGCTGGTCGTGGGCCTGTTCGGTGTCCACATGCACTAGCACACGGTCGGCGGTGGCTCCCTGGCTGCTGTGGCTGGTGACGGCATAGCCGTAATCGACATGCGGGTGTTCCCGGATGTTGAATTGCACATCCTGGCCGGAGTCCAGCCGGACTTGGAGATTTCCTTCGCTGTCGATCTGCTGGACGGTCCCAAGTTGGCGATTGGCAATGTGCTCACCACGGTAAGGCGCGGTGAATTGCACGCGGTCGCCGGCTGAGAAGTCGCGTTCTGCCTCGCGGTAAACACTCACCCCGTGCAACCTGCGCGGGTCGTAAGTTAGACGCTGGCCGCTATCCCGCTCGACCGTGAGTAAGTTGTGTTCCCTGTCAACGCCGGTGACATGGACGTATTCTCCTGATTTGACACCCACCGCCTGGCTGCCTCGCGTGTAGCGCACGATGTCGCCCAGCGCGTACTGCACGGCCCACTGCCGGTCGGCCGCGGTCATGTCCTGGCGTGGGACCAGCACCGTGACTCGGTATTCCCGGTCTTCGACTCGACGACTGGATTGCAGCTCGCGGTGAATTCGTTCGTTAATCTCCTGACGGGATCGGTTGTCCGGTGATACCACCAGTGTCCCGTCGGGTCGCTCGGCATAAGCCTTGGCAATGGCCTCCAGGCACTCTTCCCGGTTGGCAATCTCATGCACGCGGCCCTGCCGCGCAAGATTCTCAATCGCCTCGCGGACCTCGCCGTGAGCGAGTTGCTCAACGGCTTGCTTCAATGCGGGGTCTTTCTGGCGAATGATTTCGTCGAGGTGCGCCGTGTGCATTCCGGCATCCTGAAGCTGCTGGAACGGTCGGCCTGCCTCCACTCCCTGGTGCTGGCGCGTGTCGCCTACGAAGAGCACTCGGTCTTGATCTTCCAACCTGCGCAAGAATTCGTTGACTTGGCGCGTGCTCGCGAGGCTCGATTCATCCACAATGTACAAATGCCGGTCCCCATCGTCACGGTGAGATCGGGCAAGGTAGCCCTGTAAGGTGCTCGAATGAATGCCTGCTTCTTCAAGCTGCTGGGCGGCGCGGGAAGTGGGCGCCAACCCCTCGACTCGATAGCCCTGGCGCTCGGCGGCTTCCCGGATCGCGGCTAGCGAAGTGGTCTTTCCCGCCCCAGCGACACCTTCCAACCCTAGCACTTGATCTCGGCTACTGAGGATTTCCTCCACGGCTCTGCGCTGGCTATTGGAAAGGTGAGCAAGATTACCGGCTAATTCTTGGCGGGTGTCTTCCGAAACTAGCGGGTCGTACCTTTGTTGCCCAGTTTGCATGCGGGAGATGTTGTCGCGTTCGCAACGGAGCATTTCGCGTGTGGTGAGGATTCGATCTGCACCATTAGGACGGTCGCGGCCCACTTCGACGAATTCGCCTGACCGGATGCGGTGCTCGAGGTTTTGCCGGACGTCCCAGAAGCTAGACTCACCCATAGAACGGCGGAGCGCGTCGCGTATCAACACCCGTTCATCCACTACCGCCTCACGCTCGATGTTTCTGTCTCGGGCGTAGGTGACGGCCTCCTGCGCGCGGGCTTCCCCCTGCTCGCTGTGCTGGTGGCCCCGTGCGGCTCGGGCCTGGGCCTCTTGCACTACCCGCTGCGGTTGGTAGCCGTATGCTGCCGCAAGCTCTCCGTGCCTGGCTCGCATTTCCTCGTGTGAGAGTGACGACAGCTTCTCCTCGCGTGTCTGGTGTGCTGCAATCTGCGCCGCACCAGCGCCGCGCAAGCCCTGCTCCTCAAGGTGCTCTTTGATTTGCTGGCGGCGCGGGCTACTGGCGTCCAAGTACTCCTGAGTGTAACCCTTGATTTCTGGTTGGCCACTCTTCCCCTGCTCGATCTCGTAGCCGAGTTCTTGAAGGCGGTGGGCCAATTCGGAGCGATAAATTGCTGTTGCGTACTGCTGGCTCTTGTAAAGCTCCTGGGGCTGAATCGCGTGGGTCTTTCCGTCTTCGGTTTCGGTGAGGTTGAAGAACACGGTGTGCGTGTGAAGTTGGGGGGCTGCGTAGCTGGCTACCGGCCTCGCGCTGTCGTGTTCGAACTTTGCCGCGACCCATTGGCCCGTTGTCTCTGCCGGGTGATTGCGGCCAATGCGGGCTTGTACGTACCGTTCCAACTCGTCTAGGGCCACCTGGACGCTTTCTCGATGCGCGTCTCGCACCCGCTCGTCCCCGCCGACCAGGGCCGTGAGTGAAACACTCTTTGGCGCGCTAAACGTGGCGTCCCATCCGGCGCGGTGTTCCATCGTGGCTACCTTATCACCACGTTCGTTTGAGTATTCGCGTGCTACCTGGTGCTGTACCAACTGCTCGCCGGTGATGGGGTGTTGACCCTCGCTCAAGCGCTGGAAGTGTTCCTCCTGAACCTCGCCGCGTAGTCCGTATCCCTCGGCGAGTTTGCCGTGCCAAGTGCCGCATATCCGGTCTTCTTCCGTATAGTAGTTTTGCTGGGCGTTCCCGAACTCGTCGCGATGGTAGGTTTGCGCCTGACCTGCACTCAGCGGTTTGGAAATTGTCATCATGGCTGTTCACTCGAAGAAACGACCTATGCCGCGCTTTGGCGTTCGCTTGGCTTGCTCTTGACCTTGCTTTTGCTCGTGCGGGGTGAGCTTCTTAGCGGGCCCGCCGCTGCCGCCCGTCTGCCCGGTTTCGGGCGCAGAGGACTCGATGCTCGGTTGCCAGTTCATATTTCGCTCCACAAAAGCCGGTTGTGTCTTGGGCAATTTGAGATAGGGAAAGCTCAGTCTTACCACCAGATTCCCCGATTTCATGAGGCCACACTGATCCGGCAGGCCCATGATCTCGGACGCCATCACGAGCGGCTCGACGCGGCGCTCTAATTGGTGGTTCTTCGATTTGTGATCACGGGGGAATTGCTCGCTGCCGTGGCTCTCGCGCATCTGCTCAATCTCCACCTCGCCGATAGCTTCGCTGATCCACCGCGCGGCGCGGGGCTCGCTGGTGCGGAGAAATATCTTGGTGGCCGGTTGCGAGAGCATCGCCTCTGCCTCGTGCCCGTAAAGCACTTCAAGTTGGCTGCGCCCTTGGAAGCCCAAAACCACGGGGTTATTCGACTTCCGGTTTTGCGTAATGGCAGCGTGCAACTGAGGGAGCTTTTGCAATGAGGCGAGTTCGTCCAGGATGAACCAAACCGTTTTGAGGGTGGCTTGGTCAATAATCATTGCTTCATCCATGAGGCGTAAGACCAGTAGGTCAAGCCACAAACTGGTGAGTGGCAAAAGGCGTTCCCGCGTGGTCTTCGTGCTCGTTAGGAAGATCCATCCCTGGCGCTGGCTCGACCATTGCACGGTGCTCCATCGTCTCTTGGTTTCGTTTTCCCTGGGCAGGAGCTTCAACGCCTTGGCGACCATTTTCAGTTCGGCCATGACGCCCTCGCGTTGCGCTGGGGCCGTCTCCGCAATGAGCGAAGCCAGTTCTGTACCGCGTACCCTGCGGTCTATCTCTTCATCGTGCGACATCCACTCCGCTAACTCATGGGGAGTCGGCTTGAAGGTAAGCACGTGGGCAAAGATTTCCCTGGGCCCGTGCGTGAAGAAGCGCTGCTCGTTAGGCCGGTCGGGGAAGAGGGACGCGGCAAGGGTGAGCGCTTCCGGCTCGTTGCGGGCCTCCTCGCCCGGAGTCCAGTAGGGGACACGTGCGTCTAGTGGATTGAGGATGACATCACCACGCAAGGGGTCAAAGAACTGCGGCGTATATTCCCGTTCGGGATCGTAAACAATGGCGGTTTCCTCCCGGTCTTGGATTTGGAGGAGCATTTCCCGAATCAAGGCGCTCTTGCCCGCTCCCGTGTCACCCATAATCAGAAAGTGGCTCGACTCGCGGGCCTGGGGGACTCTCACCCGGCGATTCCTTCCGAGGATTTTCTCTGTGGGGGTCCGCTCATAGTTTGAAAATCCAATGCCGCGTGAGTGGTTCCGGTTATTGAAGGTGCCGCCCGTGACGAGTTCGGGTCCCTTCAGGCGTCGCCCGTAGCGCAGTTCTCGCAAGCGGGCGCTATCCTTGGGGGCCGCGAAGGGCAAGCCTGCCAGGAGCACGCCGAGTCCTATCCACAGAGACCGCGCTGCCAAATCCCCAAGTGTCTGGCCGTGGTAAATCCATGTGCCAAGCAAAGCGTGGAGTTCCACGTTGTTGTACTGCTTCCTCAACCAGGTGAGACGAAGGCCGCCCCTCCTCGCGGCGTCTTTCGAAAGCGTGAACGTGGTTGCACCGGAAGGCGTCTTGAAGGGTGCCACGTCCTCGTCTATGGCCAACCGGTAGTTCTTGCCGGTCATCACGGTGAGTACGTCATATCGGTCGGTCTTAGCACCTAATCTCGGCATCAAGCCGGTGAGGAAGTACTCCCGCAGATAGTGCCTTTCGAGCGGCGTCCAGACGAAGTAGTATCGGCAGTAGCCCGCGAGAATCGCGCTCGCCAAAGCAATCATCAGAGCCGTAATTGTATGAACGGGCGCGCTGCTCGGCCATCCTCTGCTCTCTCTCCTTCCCCACACGGAATTCATTTTGTGCCTCCTTGAATCAGGCATTTCTCGGTTTCCTGGATTCTCGAAAGTGCCTTCTTAAGTTTGTCGGCGTCCGCCCGCTCAATGAGTTGCTGCATCTCGTCGGCGGTGATGCGACCGCCGCTGGCCAACTTGAAAAACAGGTTGAGCAAAGCTGTACGCAAGGCCAGGACCTCGGCGAGGATGGTCTGCTCGCACGTATGCGGGCTGGCTGCTCGGGATAGCACATCGCGCGTCCACTCGCTGATCGTCCGCTCGCCCGCCAAGGCTTCGAACTTGGCGTACTCCTCCTCGGTGACTTTCGTGCTGACGGATTTCGTACGAAGTGCCGCCACTGAATCCACCCATGAAATCAAGTGGTTCCCATAGGGGAACCTGCGACTGCTGCCAAGAGCCTCTTGGCGGAGCGAGTCGTCATTAAGCTATGCACTTTCAAGACGTTCCCATAAGGCAACCGTGGGTTGCCATACAGCACCCTGCGGGGGGTGACGTGTCAAAGCTCACCCGGCGCGTAGCGCCGCACCCCCCGGCGAAGCCGCTCAGCGCCGCGTATGGCGCGAAAAGCGGGCGCGCCAAGCCATCTGGCAAAGTGCAACAACAAGCTGCACCAAGCCCACGGCTAGAACCAGCAAGACGAGCAAGAGAACCCAAAAGCCCTCCGGCGACAGCAAAGCGCGGTAGAGGACCCACGTGCAGAAAACTACAAACAAGCCGTTGCCGAGAAAGTCAGGCCACTCCAAAGGCGGGTCCAGATCGCGGTACGCCGCGATGAAAGACGGCCCGGTTTCAGGCTTCGGGGCTTCCAGAGAAAACGGGCGTGCGAAAGAATCTCCGATGACAGACTCCCAAGCCTCCTTGCACTCCTCCGGTGATGGCGAATAGCAGAGCCCATAGCAGGGGTCATGAACAAAACGGAACAAACGGCGAAAGAAATTCCTCATTGGGCACCTCCTTGGTCCCTCCCTCTGTGGGTGGGGCCATATTGCGAAGGCTGCGGCCAAGAATGTTTTCTGTCAAATGAAGGGCAGTCCGCAGTAGGGCATTTCGATACCCTCCTGCCTCGCCGGTGCGAGATTAAGGGATGGAACCAGGTGTGAATAATATCTTGCTAGGATTCCGTATTCGGGGTGCCGCCCCATGAACTCGTCTGCGAGACGTAAGGCGGCACGTTGCTTCGATTGCAATTGACGCCCTGCCTCAACTACCGGCTTCGAAGGGCGCAATGCCCGAAACTCTCTCCCACTGTAGGGGCCTTGGCGTGAACCAGATCCCAAAGGTTTACTTGCTAACATAGTGCTAAGTGACAGATAAAAAGTAGATTAGAGCCTATTAGTTAGGCTGCTCGACCTCGACCTTTTAAGGTCGACGGTGAGTCCTGTCACCCTCATTTGACAGAAAAAAAAGTTCGAATTATCAATACCTATGAACGGGCAATCGGTCCTTGCCTGGGCCTTTTGGGGGCAAGCGGGTCGGTTGCCTGTTGTGTCAGTCGGAGGGGCGGGAGACTTGATGCGAGGGGCAGAGGCAAGAAAGCGCTCAACGGAGATGTGGGACGGGCCGCCGCTGGGCAAAAGGCCCCTGGAGCAAAGACATTGAATGGCGGTTGCCTAGGGAGGTTATAAACTGCATGTCAGATGGAATTGAGACGCTTCTTACCAGCCAAGAAGCATCACGGGTTCTAAAGATTCATCCGAAGGTTCTTGAGCGGATGGCGAAGCGTGGCGAAGTCCCCGCGATGAAGGTTGGCAAGTTCTGGCGTTATCGCGCGACAACGCTGGACGCCTGGATCAACTCAAGGCTACAATCAGGGAGCCAACCGTGCCGCACGGCAACCTCATTTTGATTGGAGGTGCCATGCAGGCACGATATCAGTACGGGAATTTGACCGTAAGAAAGCGGAAGAAAGGACCGTCAGTCTGGCAGTTCCGCTGGGCAGAAAACGGGAAACTGAAGTCAGTGCTAATAGGAACCGTTGAGAAGTACCCAGCACAGGCGGACGCAGAGAAGGCTGTTCAGTACCTTCGTATCAAGATCAATTCGGAGAACCGACAACAGCGATTTCACGAGGTAACGGTGGGTACGTTGATTGATCGGTTTATGGCAGAATACGCGCCGAAGCGGTGCCGGGAAAACACGCAGAATAACTATCGCGGTCTCTTCAATAACCACATAAGGCCGCGCTGGGGAGCCGAATTCGTTCAGAACGTTAAGACGATGGCGGTCGAGGACTGGCTTGAGGCGTACCCCCACTCCCGTCAGGTGAAATCTCACGTGCGAAACCTCATGCACACGTTGTATCAGGCAGCAATGCGATGGGAAGTGGTCGAGAAAAACCCGGTGGATTTAGTGCGGCAATCGCAGAAACGGCTAAAGACGCCGCGTGTTCTTACGCCGGAGGAATTCAAGCAACTTGTTGGATATCTCGCGGAGCCTTACAAGACAATGGTGGTAACAGTTGCTTGCCTCGGTCTGCGCGTGTCGGAACTCGTAAGTTTGCAATGGGGAGACATCGATTTCGAAAATCTCACCGTGAAAATCCAACGTAGTTTCGTTCGGGGAGTGATTTACCCCACAAAGACGGAAGCATCGGAGGGTGCTCTCCCACTTGATCCTGACTTGGCTGAAATGTTACTGGCACATAGGACGCGAAGCCATTACTCGGGAGATTCCGATTATGTTTTCGCGGGGGATTCAGGAAATGTCCGTTGGCCGGAAACCATGCTTCACGACCACATTAAAGCCGCTGCGCAGAAGGCAGAGATAGGCAACGTTGGGTGGCACACCTTCCGGCACAGTTATTCAACATTATTGCACGCGCTTGGCACGAAGCCGGCAGTGCAGAAGGAATTGCTGCGCCACGCCAACATCCTAACCACATTGAACGTTTACACTCAGGCCGTCTCGTCCGAAAAGCGCGACGCAGCTTCCAAAGTGGTTGACGCTCTATGGAGATCGTAACTTGTACCAGTTTGTACTTTTGAAAAACCCGCTATCCTGGCTAACCTTTTGAAAACGCTGGCGGGGACGACGGGACTCGAACCCGCGACCTCATGCGTGACAGGCATGCGTTCTAACCAGCTGAACTACGTCCCCGGCGGAATTGATTCATTCGCTCATCGGGTCATTGATTCATTGCAAGACCAGATTCGCCAACCGCAGAGCTTGCTCGCTTGCTTTCCCTCCTGTCCAGATCCTTCGATGGCTCAATGACGCAATGAACCAATGACTCAATTCCTCTGGTGGGCGGTATCCGGCTCGAACGGATGACCTTCTGCTTGTAAGGCAGACGCTCTAGCCAACTGAGCTAACCGCCCTGGACCGTCCGAATCTAAGGGCGCGCCACAACACGCGAACCTTGACACCTGCAACCTTTGAAATATACACTAGCGTGTCGCGAGCGTCAAGGAGAGGGCTTCCGGTTCTATGCAGTTTCAGCGCGAGTACGTCGCCTACATGGCCAAGCAGGTTCTGAAGCGTCTTAGCGACGACGGGCTTATCACTTATGAACAGCCGGAATACGTCACCGAGGTTATAAACCAGGTGATGTTTGAAGAGTTGAGCCTTGAGGACCGCATTAACGACGAAGTGCGAAAAATCCTGGAAGAACACGGAAACCAGATGAAAGAGCTGGGGGCCGGCTACGAAGACGCCTTTAAGGCCATCAAGAAGGAGTTGGTGCGCCAGCGCAAGGTTGTTCTCTGAGGCTGCGGGTCTTTCGACTATGAAGATGAGTCATGAAAAAATCGTTCAGGTCTCGCACCAAGTCATAGCCGCCATCGAGGCTCTGGACGAAGTGGAAATATACGAGGAGCCCAACACGATCCGCCAGCAAGTCGTCAAGATCCTCACGGATCTCATGCACGACGAAGAGAAGATCGACCAGATCGTCAAGGCCCGCATCGCCTCCCAAAAGCGAACCATTCCGGAGGGCGGCGGCGAATGGGAGATCCTGTACAGAAAATACTATTCTGAAGAACTGCGGAAGCTGGGGATCGCTCCCCCACCAACCTAACCTCATGTCTGATTCCCCAGACATTTACGTTTAACCCAAATTAAGCCTTAATCCCGGCGCTTGAGTACGGGAGGTTGGTCGTCGCCTCCGCTAGTATTCGTACCCTGCGGCGGCTGTTGGGTTTGAGTGGTTGTCTGGTCAGTTGGCGCGCGCTTGCGTAGAGTGGGTCCGCCGGTGTCGCCGGGCTTCAGTTTCTTCCGGTTGCTGATCACCTGTTGGAGCCGGGCCTTTACATCGTCAAATTCCGAGGTTGACACGAGGTACTGATCGCGCTTGGGCAGAATCTGTTTGATTTCTTCTTCGCTCTTGATTATGCGGTCCCCGGTGGGTGGGTGGTCCATGAAAACGCTGGGCATACTTCCGGGGACCCGTCGTTCCTCTTCCATGACCTTGCCGAAGAATGCGACGTAGGAGTTGGGGTCGTACCCCGCCTTGTACATGTATTGAATCCCCAGGTAATCCGCCTCCGCCTCGGCGCCCCGGCTAAACTTGTAGAAAGCCATCGGCACGCCGAAGTTCATCGCCTCTGCAACGCCCATGTACACAGGATAGGACATGGGAATGAAGATGAGCGGGATCATGGCAAACTGCGCCACGGTCATCTTGGTCATTTGGCTTGCCCAGTGGCGCGCGGCCACGTGCGCGATTTCATGAGCCATCACTCCCGCCACTTGATCTTCCTCTTCCGCAGCCAGAATCAGGCCGGTATAGACGTAGAGAAAGCCGCCGGGCAAGGCGAAGGCGTTCAACTCCGGTGAGTCGATCACTTTCACCGTGAGGGGAATCTTCAGGTCGGAGTTCCGAGCCACGTTCTGCGCCACTCTGTTGACGTACTCATTGACCACAGGATCGGTGAGCAACTTTGCGGAACGATCGATTTCAGTGGAGTACTGCTTTCCCATCGCAATTTCTTTTTCCTCTGAAATTATGCTTTTGTGCGCTACTTTCCGGTTCCCGATCTCGTCGACGTCCTTCTTGTCGTCTCCACCACGCACAGGGAGGGCGGCAAGGCAGAATATTGCGAGAAGCGCTATGACTTGCATTCGCGATCTGCTCATAGGTTTACTCCTGGTGGCCAAGCCTTCTTCATTATATCACTTTAACAGGTCATTGATAGTCTGATGGCGATGATCCCCATCCTCTCCTTCTTCTTCGCCACCCAGCGATTGGATTGCAAGTTGGCGCCAAGAGTTGTATCCGCCCGGAGAGATTTGGCAGTTTTCCGGCAAGCTTTTGCCTTGTTGCATGCACCTGAGTTATGCGTTACTGGTTGGGTGGCCGACGGAACCTGTGAACCCCTTGTCCGATGAGGCTATGGGAGGGGCGTCAGGTTCTCCGGTAGTCATACAGCGCGGGCCTTGCCCGCAGGCAAACGCTAGGTTTTCTTCGCCCCGCCGTGGCGGGCTGATTGGCGATTGCCAATTGAAAAACTGGACTTAAACCAATACTTTATCTATTCATCAAAACTGCATAGTAGAATCGATGTTGATTACGACGTTCCTCCTGACCATATCGGGTCTTTGATGCCCTGAAGCGTACGGTGATCTGCCGGCTCAAGGTCGAGCACGATAACTTGGTTGATTCCCTTTCTTAGCCACAGCGAGGGCGCGAACAGGCATTGTTGCGGCCCAATCTTCCAGTACCGGCCAAGGTTGTACCCATTCAGCCAAACGTATCCCTTCCCCCACCCTCGCATGTCCAGGAAAGTGTCGCCCAGGGACGACAATTCAAACTGGCCCCGCAGGAAAGCGGGTCCCTTTACGTTCGACCTCGAGAACTGCAACGCGGAAAGGTCCGTCATTGGCAGAGGATAATTCTCCCATCCACTCAACTCCGACCCGGCAAGCGTAACCTGTCCAACGATTCCCTTCCGGTCATCCACAAGACGTGGACCGAAATTGACGCGGCCCATGTTCTCTACGAGAATATCCAGCGGCTCGCCACCTTCGAGGTCCACCTCCAGTGATTCCTGCTTAAGACGGCGATCCAGCACGCCCAGCCGCCTTGCCCCCTGAAGGACGACTGCGTAGTCCCTGACCCCTTTAATCTCAAGCCGTGCTTTAACTCGCTTCGCAAGTCGCTTCCGGTAAAGAACGAATCCGTATGGCTGCCCCAGGTCCTCCATGGTTTTCGGCTGTTCAGAAAGAACCGGCTTGCCCAGAGGGCCAGGCAGCGCCGCTGCCTCCCTCAACTCAAAGGGCGGGATCTCAATCATCGGCAATGGGGCCGGCAGTTCAGGCAATGGCGCGCCGGTGGGCAGGTATTTCTTGATCACCTCGCGCATCAGGAAGAACTTCCTGGTGGGCCGCCCTGCCTCGTCCAGCGGCGCATCGTAGTCGTAACTGGAGATGTCCGGTTGATAGGTTCCATCAAAGTTCGCGCCGCTCATGAAACCCCAGGATGTGCCGCCGTGAACCATGTAGAGACTGGCCGAAATGCCGCGAGACAACATCCAGTCCAACCCCCGCGCAGCTCCTTCCGGGGAGGTGGTATGATGCTCTTCTCCCCAGTGGTCGAACCAGCCATCCCAATACTCGGTGCACATGCGCGGGACGCCTTGTCTGAACCCGGCAAACTTGGCGAACTCCGCTGCGGGATCTCCCTGCCCAAAGTTGACCCCGGCAGGCAGGTCCGGCAGCGTTCCCCCTTCCAGGTTTTCCGGCCCGTCGGCGGTGTAGAGAGTCACCTCGAAGCCGGCGTCGCGGATAATCCTCCGAATGGCGTTCATATAATCATGATCGTTGCCGAAAGAGCCGTACTCATTTTCCACTTGCACCATGATGATCGGGCCGCCGCGGGTGATTTGCAGGGGCGCCAGTTGTTCCCCCACCTGCTGCAAGTACTTTTCCGCCGCCTTGAGGAAACGCGGGTCGGTCGTCCGCACTTTGAGGTCGGGGGTTGACAAAAGCCAGGAGGGAAGACCGCCAAAATCCCATTCCGTGCAAATGTACGGACCGGGCCGCAGCATCACCCATAACCCCTCTTCCTGCGCCATGCGCAAGTACGCGGCCACATCGAGGTTGCCGGTAAAGTCGAATTTGCCCAACTCGGGCTCGTGCAAGTTCCAGAAGACGTAGGTGCAGAGCGTGTTCAAGCCCAGCGCGCGCATCTTGCGCATGCGGTCACGCCAGTAGGGCCGTGGCACGCGCGGATAGTGCATTTCCCCTGAAATGAGCAGGAGAGGTTCACCGTCCAGGAGGAAGTGCTCGCCCTTGTAACCGAAAGTGCGGGCAGCAGTCTGAGCGGTCCCTCCGGGAAGAGGCGTCGCACCTCCCCTGCCCGCGTTTGCGCTTGTGATCCGACTGGGGAGATTCCACAACCCCAGGACTGCGGTGGAAGCTCCGATGAACTTCCGTCTGTTCATCTTATTCATGTCATACCTCGCTTTCCAGCAAAGGACAGGTTTCAGGTGCCGGGTGTCAGGGTACGCGGCAGAGTATTTCGCTAACTACCCGATGTCGACGCGCCGACATTCTGAAGAACAGGTTTCAGGTGTCAGGTTTCAGGTGTCAAGTGCCAGGGCACGCGGCGCTGGGTACTGGTGTCATTTGTGAGACGTGAGCGTTCCAAAGAGGAAACTAATACTCTAGTTTCACAAGGTCAGAGTTCAGAGCTTAAAGTAATACTTTAGTTTTCCGGGTACCCTGACACCTGGAACCTGACACCTGAAACCTGCTCTTCTGCTCGTCACTACCCACTGTAGTGGCAGTGCCATGCACCCTGACACCTGCTCTTCTGCTCGTCACTCCTCACCGCCCTTACGCGGTTGTGTACGTGGCAGCCGCCTGCTTCTTCACTGCCGCTTGGGCTGCCGCCAGACGCGCAATGGGTACCCGGTAAGGCGAACAGCTAACGTAATTCAGCCCCGCCTCGGCACAAATCTCAATCGAAGCCGGGTCGCCACCGTGCTCGCCGCAAATACCGACCTTCAGGTTATCGCGCGTTCCCCGCCCTTCTACGGTCGCGAGCTTCAGCAGCCTGCCCACGCGCTTCGGGTCGAGCACCGCAAACGGATCCGCGGGCCAGATCTTCTGCTTGACGTAAGCATTGATAATCTTGCCGCAGTCATCACGAGAGAGCCCGAAAGTCGTCTGGGTGAGGTCGTTGGTCCCGAAGCTGAAGAACTCCGCCTGCTGGGCAATCTCGCCGGCGGAGAGCGCTGCGGCGGGCAGCTCGATCATGGTTCCGACGAGGTATTCCACCTTGACGCCCTTCTTGGCGAATACTTCGCCCGCCACGCGGTCCACGATTTCCTTCTGGAGCTCGAGTTCCCTAACATCTCCAACCAGAGGAATCATCACTTCGGGTTTTGCCTCGATTCCCTTCTTCTTGCAATCGCAGGCGGCTTCGAAGATGGCCCGCGCCTGCATTTCACTAATCTCAGGGTACATGATTCCCAGCCTGCAGCCGCGCAAACCGAGCATGGGATTGAATTCATGTAATCCTTCAACTACTTCCAGCAACTTCCTGAGCTGGCTAAGCTTGCCACCCCTTTTACCCTTCGCCTCCAAGGTCGCAATCTCCACCATCAGTTCTTCGCGCTTGGGAAGGAATTCGTGCAGGGGAGGATCGAGGGTACGGATGGTGACGGGCAGACCCGCCATGGCCTGGAACAACCCGTGGAAGTCCTTGCGCTGCATGGGAAGCAGCTTGGCCAATGCGGCGCGGCGCTCTTTTGCATAAGCGGCAGCTTCCTTGGGATCCTGGGTCTCCTTGCACGCCATAATCATCCGCTGCACATGAGGCAGCCGCTCCTTGGCGAAGAACATATGCTCCGTACGGCAGAGCCCTATGCCCTCGGCGCCAAAGCGGACTGCGGCCAGAGCGTCACGTGGGATGTCAGCGTTGGCGCGCACGCCGAGTTGCCGCTCCTCGTCGGCCCACTTCATGAACTCGGCAAAAACCCCACTGCGCGGATCGGGTTCGACCAGATCGCACTTGCCCTCAATGACCCGCCCCGTCGATCCGTCCAGGGAAATCCAGTCACCTTCCTTGAGTACGGTGGTTCCGATCTTGAGCAGCTTGTTCTTTTCGTCCACTTCCGCTCCGCCGCAACCTGCAACGCAGGGCTTGCCCATGCCGCGCGTTACCACGGCGGCGTGAGACGTCATCCCGCCACGAGAAGTGAGAATACCAACCGCCACTTCCATGCCGTGGATGTCGTCCGGGACAGTCTCGCCGCGCACCAGGATGACCGGCTGGGTCTTCCCTTTCACCACCGCATCGTCTGCGGTGAACACCACGTGCCCAACTGCCGCGCCCGGGGATGCCGGCAACCCCGTAACCAGGACATTCAACGGCTTTGATTCGTCGAGGACGGGGTGAAGCAACTGATTGAGTTGCTCGGGCTCCACACGCAGCAGCGCCTCTTTCGAGGTCAGCAGGCCTTCGTGCTCCATCTCCACCGCAATTCTCACCGCTGCGGGACCCGTGCGCTTTCCGTTGCGGGTCTGAAGCATGTAAAGTTTTCCGTCCTGGATAGTGAACTCGAAGTCTTGAACATCTTTGTAGTGCTGCTCGAGCCGGGTAGTGAATTCGCGGAGTTGGTTGTAAACCTTCGGCATGATCTTCTCGAGTTCCTTGATGGGCACAGGAGTCCGCACCCCTGCCACGACATCTTCACCCTGGGCGTTCATCAAGAACTCGCCATAGAACTCCTTGGCTCCCGTGGCTGGGTCACGAGTGAACCCCACGCCGGTTCCCGAGGTGTCGCCCAGGTTGCCGAAAACCATGGTCTGGACGTTCACGGCAGTCCCCAGGTCGTCAGAAATCTTGTTCAGGCGACGGTAGGTCTGGGCGCGCGGGTTGTACCAGGAGCGGAACACAGCCTCGATGGCCATGTTGAGCTGCACTTGGGGGTCCTGCGGGAAGTCCTTGCCAGCTTCCTTGCGAACCACCTGCTTGTATTCCGCAATCACCTGCTTCAGGTCTTCAGCGGTAAGCTGGGTGTCGAGCTTCACTTTCTTCTTCTTCTTTTGGCCGTCGAAGACGTGCTCGAACTTTTGCTTGGGGATTTCCATTACCACGTTGCCAAACATCTGGATGAATCGCCGGTAGCTGTCGTAGGCAAAACGAGGGTTGTGGGTCTTGCGGGCGAACACCTCCACAACCTTATCGTTCATGCCAAGGTTCAGGACGGTGTCCATCATCCCGGGCATGGAAAACTTGGCGCCCGAGCGCACCGAAACCAGCAGGGGGTTCTCTTTGTCGCCCAGCTTCTGGCCCAGCAAGCTCTCGAGTCTCGCCAGGGCTTCGTCTTTCTGCTGCAGGATGAAATCGGGCGTCTTGTTTTGGTTTTGGAAGTTCAGGCGACAGGCAGAGGTGGCAATAGTGAATCCCGGAGGCACGGGCAAACCCGCGTTAGTCATTTCCGCCAGGCCGGCGCCTTTGCCTCCCAGGGCATCTTTCATAGCCCCATTGCCATCCGCTTTGCCGCCTCCAAAGAAATAAACGTACTTCTCCATGATTGCTCCCTTCGAGTTCAGTTGAAAGTTCAAGGATGAAAGTTCAAAATTCTTTTGCTGTCCGTGGTCCGTCCGCCGCGGCCAGTCAGCAGGTACCGATTCGCGCTGGAAGATTCAGTGCCGCTCCTCGACCGCATCCTGCTGTCTGTGACTGGCACGCAAAGAACCGAAGATTCTGCCGCAACTGCGGCGTTTTTGCAATGGACAAAAAGCATCGGAGGAGGTTCAACTACCGGAAGCTATCAACATCGAGGCCACTTCCTTCGATGGTGCTCTTGAGGGTTCCCCTCGGGATCAGTTTGTTGCCGTGCACGGCGACGATCACTTGGCGGCCATTGCCATGACGTCATTTCTGATGACTGCCCTTTTGACCGGTTAGGACGAATCCATTTCGCTTCAATACGCGCGTAACATCCCTCGCACTCAGGGCGGGAAAGCGAGGGCTCACGGGAGCGACACTTCTAGCAGTTTCGCGCCCGCGGCAGGTTTGATTTCGGAAGGCTCAAACCACAGTTCCAGGGCTTCCTTGGCGTTGCGCACTGCTTCTTCCTCCGTATCGCCCGCGGAAGCACAACCTGGCAGTTCGGGAAACACTGCCGACCAGCGCTTAGTCCCGGGGTCGAATTCGACAAGCAATCGCAGCTTCATAGCTTATCCTTACATCCCACTAAACACCTTGTCACAAATCGCCTCCTGCGTACAAGCGAATCGTTCACGGGCTGCCGGAGCGTTTTTTCCCATGTCGACGCGTCGACATTTGCGGGCGCAGCCCGCTTTGGAGTGCGGCAGCTTGCTGCCGCTTTGCCGCCAGCCAGCTTGCTGGCTGCAAATTGCGTTCTCGCTTGAAAGTCCCGCGAGCTTGCTGGCTGCAAATTGTGTTTTCGCTTGAAACTCCCGCGAGCAAGCTCGCGGGCAGGAAAGCGGCAGCAAGCTGCCGCACTCCAAAACACCTCGCATCAGCCTTTCACTTCGTTTCTTCCCGATGTCGACGCGTCGACAATGGGCGTGCCAGGAACAATTTCGGACAGCCGAACGAACTTGGACAAGATCCGCTGGTCCAGGAGCACGAGCAATAACAAACGGTTCCGGCGCACGGCGGCGTCATCCGTCATCACCAGCACCTTGTCGAAAAAGTGATCGACAAACGGCCGAAAAGTGGCTACGTAAGCAAATACCTTTTCGTAATCATAACCCCCGCCGGACCAAAACCGACCGCCTACCTCCAGCGTCTTACAACCCTCTAGGTATTTGTGCCAGAGTTGCTCTTCAGGACCAGGCTCCAGAAGGCTCTCGTCAAGGGAGGCCCCCTGCAGTTTTCCCTCCGTTGCCGATTTCGTCAGAATGTTCCCTACACGCTTCGCCGCCTGTGCCATGGCGACGAAGTCTTCAGTGTCGCGGAATTGCTCCAAAATTCGCACACGGTGCAGGGCCTCCGCGGGCACGTTGAAAGCGTCCAGTTCGTGATCAGGATCAGCCAGCACGGCCCTGACTGTGTCGTATCGGAACTTCCGCCCGAGGTAGTACGCCAATCGCTCGATGAAGAAACCGCAAAGCTCCATGACTGGGGGCTTCGATTGGTTGAACAAGTCAGATGTGAAAGCAACTAAGTTGCTAAATGTGATTGGTGGCATTACTTCAAGCAATACTTTAATTATTCCATTGCCGTGGCGCCGGAGGCCAAACGGGTCCCTTGACCCGGAGGGCTTCAGGCCGGCCGCAAATCCCGCAACCACACTGTCCAGTTTGTCTGCGAAAGAGACGATTGCACCTACGAGGGAGCGCGGACAGCGGTCCTCAAGACTCTTGGGTAGGTAGTGGTCATAAATCGCGTTGGCGACTTCCAGGAATTGCGCTCCGTATAACCCACCGACGACCCCTTGGAGCTCCGGGAATTCGTGAACCATTTGAGTGGTTAGATCACACTTGCATAACTCCACCGCCCGAAGCACCGCATCACCCTCTTGCCTCGAAAGTGCCTGCTGCACTGCGGGCTCTCGACAAACCTTCTCAGCGAGCGCCCGCATGCGCCGGACCTTGTCGCCATAGCTGCCGTAGCTACCGAGTTCGGCTTGGTAGGTGACCTTCTCGAGCAGCGGCAGCCGATCGCGCAGGGGAATGCGCTGGTCGGCGTTCCAGAAGAACTCCGCATCGCGAAAGCGCGCCGTCAACACGCGCTCATGCCCTTGGCGGATCAAACCCTTCTCATCCGAGTCCATGTTGAGCACGGCGACAAAGTGCGGTTGCAGGTTCCCCTGCTGGTCCTCCACGGCGAAGTACTTCTGGTGGTCGCGCATCACGGTGGTGAGGATTTCGCGCGGCAGGTGAAGAAAGCGTTCGTCGAAGCTCCCGAGCATGGGCCGCGGCCACTCGGTGGAGTTGACGATCCAATCCACCAACCACTCATCCTGCACGAGCTTGAGCGAGGCGTTTTCAACCAGTGCCCGAGCTTCTTGAATGACACGTTCCAGCCTGCGCGCAGAGTCAATTTCTACATGCGCTTGCGCCAATTTCTTTGTGTAATCCTTGAAGCCCGTCACGCGCTGCGGCTTGCGGCTTTTGGCCCGATGCCCGAAGGTGGAATCCCCCGACTTCACACCCAGGATTTCGAAGTCGACCGTCTCCGCCTGCTTCCCTTCTCCGAGGACTGCCAGAACCCAGCGAATGGGCCGCACGAAGCGCGGGTCGGACTTCTCCATCCAGTACATGCTCTTGGGAAAGCTCAACCCGAGGATTGTTGCGGGCAAGATTTCCGGCAGGATCGCTTGGGCAGAACGTCCCTGGGTGGTTTTCCGCAGCGCCAGATACTCCCCTTTTGGGGTGGTGGTGCGAGTCAAATCCTCCAGGCGGGCGGAGTTCTTCTGGGCGAAGCTCTCTGCTGCCCGGGTGTATTTCCCTTCCGCGCCGACAGCCACCTTGACGGGCGGTCCGAGGATCTCCTCAACCTTGTCCGGCTGCCGACCTAACAAGGCGGGGACATGGATGACGAGGCGACGCGGCGTGGAGTACGTCCTTACGGGCGATTCACGAATTGCGCCTACACCTGCTTCAAAGGGTGCAACATCATGGGGTAGCAACCGGGCCTCGCGCAGCGCCGCCCGGACGCGCTCGCCTAGGCCTTTCTCAGCATCGTGCAGGAAGCGCGCAGGGATTTCCTCGCAGCCCACTTCGAGCAGCAAGGGCAGGGTGATTGACGATTGACGATTGGCGATTGACAATTGGCTCGCCTCAACAGCCTGATTTCCAGTTTCGATTTTCGAGTTTCGATTTTCGACTTCCGAGGCTGTCATGCCGCCACCTCGTCTTGCCGGTCGAGGTGAATGGCGGCGACTTCGCAGGCCAGCTTGCGGACGCGCGCGATCAGCGCTACGCGCTCTGTCACGCTAATAGCGCCGCGCGCATCGAGGATGTTGAACAGGTGCGAGCACTTCAGCGCGAGGTCATAGACCTTCCGCAGGGGAAAGCGGGCCCTAATTAAAGTAATTCTTGAAATATACTCTCCAGCGACCTGATCTGCCGCATCTTCGCTTGCACGCAGCTCCCTCGGATACTCGCTCAGCAGCCGCGTGGCTTCCGCCTCGTACAAGTCCAAGAGCTCGCGGCAGACCTCCGGGTCGGCGGCCTCGAAGTCGTAGACGGAGAACTCCGACTCTTCTGTCCGCCGCATGTCGCCGTAGGTCACCGTTTCGTTCCAGTGCACCTGGTAAACGTCCTCGACGTTCTGGAGGAAAGCAGCGACGCGCTCCAATCCGTAAGTCAACTCGACGCTGATGGGCTCGAGGTCCACGCCGCCGGATTGCTGTAAGTAGGTGAACTGGGTGATCTCGAGGCCATCCAGCATGACCTGCCAGCCGATGCCCCAGGCGCCCAGGGTGGGTGCTTCCCAGTTGTCTTCCTCGAATCGGATGTCATGGTGCCGGATGTCGATTCCCAGCGCCCCCAGGCTTTCGAGATACATGTCTTGGATGTTCGCGGGCGGCGGCTTCAGGATGACCTGCATCTGCGTGTGCTTGAGCAGGCGGTTGGGATTTTCGCCATAGCGGCCATCGGCGGGGCGCCGCGCGGGCTGCACGTAAGCCACACGCCAGGGCTGTGGCCCCAGGACGCGGAAAAAGGTCTCGGGACACATCGTGCCCGCCCCCACCTCCAGGTCGTAAGGCAATGCCACAACACAACCCTGTTGCGCCCAGAACTCACTGAGGCGCAGGAGCATCTTTTGAAAAGTCAGTTGCGAGGCGATTGGCCTTGCTGATCGTTTGCGTGCTTGTGGCATAAATCGTGAAGCTATCAGCTATCAGCTATCAGCTATCAGCTTTCAGCTACCAGTTGTCAGTTCTCAGTTTTCAGATCAAGCTGTCCTGATCCTTTCTCGCGGTCTTGCTGAAAGCTGACGGCTGACCGCTGATGGCTTCTTCAGACCGCCTCCTCCATCATCGCACGCGTCACCAGTTTTCGTTCCGCGTGGGCTTCGATCAACTCCTCGAGGAATCTGCGGGCCTCGCGGCAGCCCGGCGGCGCCTTTTCCTCGCCGATCCACCGTTCCAGCGGCCTCTGGCAACCGGCGCGCATGGCGGCAATCACTTGGGAGGATATTGCTTGGCCGATCACGCCCGTTCGGCACGTCTCACAGCTCAAACCCTCGGACCCAGGCCCGTAATACCCGCCTTCGTCGCCAAGCGCCCGGCCACAATTCTGGCAGCGCTCGAAATCCGGCAAAAAGCCTGCCAAGCGCAGCAGCCAGTAGTCGAAGTAGAGAAGCGGCCGGTTCACCTCCCCCGAATGCTTCAAGCTGCGAAGCACCGCCAGGAACAGCCGAAACAGGCGCTCGTTCACTTCCCTTTCCGGGATCATGCGTTCGGCCACTTCCGCGACGTACTGGGCTGCCAGTTGAATCCGATAGTCTTTCTGCATATCGAAGAAGGACTCAATCAGCTCGGCGGAATTCATCCTCAGCAGGTCGCGGTTTTCACGCTCGAAGATGAGCACCCGAACATGGCTCAGGGGCTCAAGCGCGGCCCCATAACGGCTCTTAGTCCGGCGGGCTCCCGTAGCCACCGCCCGCAGGCGCCCCATTTGACGTGTGAAAAGCGAAGCGATCTTGTCAGCTTCCGCTAACCGGTAGGTCCTTAGAACAATGGCTTCCGTCTCACGAAGAGGCATTTTATGTCGACGCGCCGACAATCCCATTGAAATTAGCATATCCGTGCGCGTGCGGGAAGCGAAAAGTGCGGAGAGCGCGCCCGGCAGACGCAAGAAAACGCAAGCCGGAAACTGGAAATCAGAAACTGGAAACTGGAAACTAGAAAATGGAAACTTGCAGCGCCATTTTCCAGTTTCTAGTTTCCAATTTCCAGTTTCCAGGTTCTCGTTTCACCCAATACCCCACAAATGGTCGACAGAACTTGGCTTTTTCCTTGACTCCTCGACCCCTCGGGTGTGGCGGTCGCGCCTGGATTCTGTGGAAAACGGCGCGCGTTTTGTGGAAAATATATTATGTTAACTAGTCACCGCCAAGACAAAATATTATCAGACGCGCCTGTGCAAAAGCGCGCTGCCACCGCCTCGCAGCCAAGGCAGAGGCGCAGGGTTGTCCGTGGTCCCGCCGCGGCGGGTCAGTGGTCACGCAGGGCTCTGTGTCGCTAGATAATTCATTGCCAGAGAAGCCATGGCCCGGTCTACACTCGGATGACCTGCCCGAACCCACGGAGTAGGCCACATGACACACCCGTGCAGGAGCTTTCGAGGCCACTCCACCTGTCGTGAGTTGCCCCGATGTTTAGGGCCGGCACTGCGCCTCTCGAACAAAGCTAACCAATAGCTTCAGGTATGCCGAAAAAATGTAGAGTGTCTGCCCTTTGTTGCTCGAAGGAAGGCGCGTTTGCGGAAGAACAACGTCGCGGGCCTCGGATTGAATGCGACCGAAACGGTCCTAACTATTCGCCACTTCCCTGCCCCGGGAGAAAGCGGACGGGTGCTCTGTTGGGCTTTAGCGCACTGCGCTCCCACGCCTAACTGTGCGCTACGACTCCCGCGCTCACCAGTTGTAGCTTGCCAACAATTCTCCCTGATCGTTCACCAGCAGCAGAGCCGCCCGGCCGGGCTCAAGCCTGCCGGCAAAAACCTTTCCACTCCTTGTATCCCGGAATGACATTTCCGACGCCGACGATTCGGAAGCCAGCACATAGAGCGTGGCGTGGTCGAATTGCGTGGGGCAGATGAGCATGCCGGGATCATCTAGTTGCGTGGCATAAGCTTCTGCGACGTTGGCCACTTGCAGAGCATAGCGATAAAGGTCGCCGATGGCTTTGAGGTTGTCATTGAGTTCGAACGGCAAGGGCATGAACAGGATTCGGCCTTTGCCCAGGGTTTTTTCAAGCATTGTCTGGTCATTGGGCAGGAGAGTTCGTTCCAGAAATGTCGTTTTCTCCCCGGAAAAACTCAACACCGCTCCTCCTCCGGGCCAGGTGATGAGGTTTTCGCGCGTGGTGAGCAAGCCGGGATGGAGATCGAGTCCCAGTTGGCTTGCACGCGCGGCGGGATGAAAATGCTCGTCGTCATCGAAAGCCCCGCTGACCAGCAGTGTGGCGCCTGCGCGGACTTTCGCCAGGATGGCTTGCCAAGCCTGCTCGTGGAGCGTCCAGGGGGACGGCAGCAAGATGAGCTTGGGGTTGCCGAGCAATTGAGTCTGATACTCGCCCACGGCATACGCCGAGCCGCGTGCGTACTGGTAGAGCGCACGCACACAGTTTTGCTGGGCTTCGAGGGCGGCGGAGTTGAACACCGAAAGCTGGAGCGATTGCGGCAGCACCATCGCGACTTCCGGCAACTTCAGCCCCGTGGCGTAGGGCGCAGCCTTGCCGGCAAAGCTGGCCATTTCACGCATCGCGTCTTCCCAGATCTTGTTCGAACCGTCGCTACGCTTGATGCCGAAGTCGCCGCCTGTCACCCATTCCCATTGCAGTGAGCCGCTGTTAGCGGCGGCGAAGCCCAGCGCCCACTTGCGCTCGACCAGCCCAAAGGCCGTCAGCTCGTCGTAGCGCGGCACGCCGTCCGCCCGCCAGACGGGCTGGTAACCCGTCTCGCCAACGAAGTTCGGAACTCCCACGCGCTTGGCGACCACGGAATCCCAGAGTAGCGCGTCGTCCCGCCAATAGGTGTGATTCACGGTAAAATCGACACCGGCGTCGGCATAGAATTGGTTCAGCACGCGATCGGTGACGCCTCCCTCATCCTGGCCGACGTCCGTGAGTTGACGACTGCCCGTCGAGCGGATGGCAGCCACCATCTTGCCCACCCAGCGGCGAAACATCTCCTGCGCGAACAGGTTGTAATCGACGGCCCGCACCAGGCGCGGATTGCCGTAGCGCTCGAAGGCGAGGTCATCGCGCTCCGGCAAGGGAAGGCTTTCAAAGCTCCCCAGCTCCTCCGGCGTCACGTTCCAGGCGCGTGCCAGCTCATCCAGCGTCCCGTATTTCTCGCGCAACCAGGCACGCCAAGCGGCAAGCTCGGTCGGATCGTTATTGGGCGTGTTGCCGCGCCACAGCCGTTTGGGATTCGAAAAACTCGGCTCGTTGATCAGGTCCCAGCTCAGGTGCGGCACGTCCTTGAAGCGCCGGACGATGGAAAGCATGTAGCTCTGCTGCGCGCGGATGGCGATGGGATCCGTGTAGGGATTTGTCCCTGGACCGCTGAGGAGCGATTCCTGGCCGGGAGGGCGCATGACGGTCTGCGGGTCGAAGGCGTAGAAAGTGAAATTGACATGAATGTGATGACGCGCCGCGGATAGGAGAAACGCCTCCAAACTGCGCAGAAAGCGCTCCTTCGCCTGGCCAGTCGAGCCGTCGAAGATTTCCAGGTGATCTTCCCATACGCCCGTGCGGATGAAGCTGATATCGTGCTGCTCCATCTCGGTGAAGTCACGCTCCCACACCCACGCGTTGCCCGCGCCATGAAATCCCCAACCGTAGTGCTCAGTGGTGAAATAGTTGGTGCCGAAGGGGAAAAAAGGAATGCCGTCTTTGGTCAAGAAATCGCCCTTCACGCCGTACCTGGGCCCGGAGTGCAACAGTCGGTCGTCACGGACCCAAAAGCCGGTTTGATAAAACTCGCGTGGCTTGCCGGTGTCTTCATAGGTGCTGCGAACTTCGTAGAATCCCGGCGCCAGCGTTTTCTGATCCTCAAAAGCAACCGGCTCGGTCACGGCATCGCCGGCACAGTTCACTTGCCGTGAGGCGAGAACCTGGCCACCCGCCAGCAGCTCGATACGCACCCTTCCCGATTGCTCCTGCCCCAGGAGCTGCTTGCGCACATTGTTCAGTCGGACGACAAGCTGAGGAATCTCGCCCGCAAGCACCGTCGCGTTTTGCATCTCGACACGAAAGACCGTTGCGCCCTGGCGGGCGTAGTCAGCGGCCTGACGGACCACCGCGAGAGCCCCCGGTGACGACCAGTATCCGGGCTCGGGTTCGAAGCCGAGCATCACGACGCGGGCGCCCAACAATCCCTTGGCTTCACCTTCGAGGCGAGTGAAGTCCGTGGCGACGACCGGCGCCGCCAGGCGCTCGCCGGCGGAGTTCTGGAGATAGCCCAAGCCGCGGCTCACACTCTCGATCACAAAGACGCGCTTCACCTCGACGTCGCCACCGCTGAACGTGGCATCCTTCCACGCGAACTTCAGCCCGGCCCGCAGCGGCGCCTCATAGGTGTGCTCGACCCCGATCCGGCGAGAGTAAGCTGTCTCAGCTCGGTCCGCGATGAACTCACCAGCTTCCTTCCGCACGGGGATGGTCAGAGGCCGGCCCCCTAGCACGAGCAGATTTCCGCCGGTTTGTAGATACTTCAGGACCGCAGCCCAAGCGTTGACCGGAACCGCGGAGCCATACGGGAGAACCAGCAACTCCGCATCGCGGAGGGTCTCTTCCTTGTTCAACTCATCGAGACTCGCGAACTCCGGCTGCAGCCCGTCCAGAGCTTTCCGCAGGGTCTCCTGGGGGACTGGCTGGCTTTCCACGGTAGGAAACCCCTCCTGCCATAACACCACGACTTTGCCGTAGGCGGCACTCATTGAGATGCATAATGCCAAGATGATCTTTACCATTGTGCGCATATTCGTTCTCCTCAAGATAACCGCTGCCTTCCGGCGTGGATGTCAGCGCAAGCCGGGGCGGGTTCGGGCACCGTCGAAGATACTCTTTTTCCCCTGCGCTGCAAAGAGACTGCGAGTCGCGCAGGGGGAATCACATGGACCATTCTCATGCTCGGTGGCGCGTCCCAGGCGCATTTCGTATGTGCTGAAACAGAAAGCTCTCACGAAGCTGGAACAGCCGGACACCGCCTCATTGACGACCCATCCGAGAAGGTATAGCTTTGAGCCTGGGTTGGCGGACCCCGAGTGGTAAGGGGAAGATGAGGTGAACCGCACGGCTCAACAGGTTGTTGAGAAACGTTCCGAGCATGTCATCCTGAGTCCTTAGCGAACAACTCTCCGGGTAGACTCCGCGAAGGATCTGGTTTTCTGTGTCATCAACCACTTGCGAGATTCTTCGTCGCCCCGATCAGATCGCGACTCCTCAGAATGACAACTATCGGGAAGGGTTCACCAACCTGTCAAGAATATGCACGCCGCGAGACCGGCGCGGGTGATTCGATTTACGAATTGGGGGTTATCCATGGACCACATTTCCAGCAGAAGACAGTTCCTGAACGTCTTGGTGGGGGCTCCCCTGGCTCCCTATGCGTTGCGTGCCTTTAAGCCCCAGACCGGGCCTCCCTCCAGCGCTTCGGAGCCACGAGTGTTCCTGGCGCCGTTCAACTACCAGGGAGTGCGTCTCGGGGATGGCATGTTGAAGAAGCAACACGATGCCACGCGAGACTATTTCTACAATCTCCCGGACGATGACATCCTGAAAGGCTTCCGCAAGAGAGTCGGCACGCCGGCCCCCGGGAACGACATGGGCGCCTGGGGTTCGGAAGACACCGGGATGGTCTTTGGCCAATGGCTGAGCGGCATGGCGCGAATGTACAAAGCCACGGGCGACACGGCGATCCGCGCCAAGGCCGTCCGTCTGATGCGCGAATGGGCGAAGACGATCGAGCCGGACGGCACGCCCTACTATCCTACCGGGGCGCAGGAGTTGAGATTCTCTCACTACGCCTGGGACAAGCTGGTATGTGGCTTGGTGGATCTTCATGAGTATGGCGGCGAGAAGGATTCACTCCCGGTGCTGGAGAGAATCACTGATTGGGCTATGCGGAACCTCGACCGCACTCGAAAGGCGGCCACCACGGACGACTTTCAGGGCATCTCTCCTGAGTGGTACACGCTATCCGAGAATCTTTATCGCGCCTACCGCTCGACCGGAAACAGCACTTACAAAACGTTCGGTGACATGTGGCGCTACGACCACTACTGGGGAATGTTCAGCGGGAAGGCGCCACTCGAGCCGGCCCGCCTCCATGCTTACAGCCACGTCAACACCCTGAGCAGCGCTGCCATGACTTACGCCCTTACCGGCGAGCCCGAGTATTTGCAGACCATCGTACACGCCTACGACCACTTTCAAGAGGTGCAATGCTACGCCACAGGCGGTTACGGCCCAGCGGAAAGGCTGGTAGCGCCGGACGGGGAACTCGGCAGGTCACTCGAACGAGAGGCGAACACGTTTGAGACCCCCTGCGGGGCGTGGGCGGTCTTCAAGCTGGGGCGCTACTTGATCGAGTTCACCGGTGAAGCCCGGTATGGGGACTGGATGGAGAGGCTGCTCTACAACGGAATCGGCGCGGCGCTGCCGATGGCCTCCGGAGGGAAGACCTTCTACTATTCGGATTACCTGCTCGGCTCCGACACGCCCATCGCTTCAGCGCGCAAAGACTACTACTGGGACCCCTACCCTTGCTGCTCCGGCACGTACATTCAGGCGGTGGCGGACTATCACAACATCATCTATTTCCAAGGCGAGCGCTGTTTGTGCGTCAACTTGTTTGTGCCCTCTACAGCGACCTGGAACCTCGACGGACACGAGATCCAGATCGAACAGGAGACGGCCTACCCGGAATCGGATACCGTCACGCTGACCGTCCGCCCACAAAAGAGCGTCTCGTTTAAGCTTGGATTGAGAGTGCCCGGATGGTCGCAGGGGGCGACGGTGAGTGTAAACGGCAACAAGCTCGACGTGCCGGCCAACCCCGGATCGTGGGCAACCATCGAGCGGGCGTGGAATGCGGGTGATCGCGTCGCGATTCAAATACCCATGCGACTCCGCTTTGTGCCGATTGACAAACAGCATCGGCAACGAGTTGCCTTGATGTACGGCCCGGTGGTCTTGGTCCAGGATGGACGCTACACCCAGCGGCTGACTAGCGTGCCCGGCGGGGGAGATCTCGGGATTACCCGCGTTGGGGACCGGCTGCATTTCCGGGTAGCAGCCCAGCCGAAGAGCATCTTCAGGCCCGAGTGGGGAGCGTTCGTGCCCTTCTACGAGATGGGGCATGGATTCCCTTATCGCATGTACTTCGATCTCGCCTAGTCCTTGTGGGGCGTACTCGCAACGTCTGGAGGCCGAGACCGACGACCTGATTCGACCACGACAACAACCCGAAAGAGAACAAAAGACAAGAACAACGATAGACAAACAACGAGAAAAACAAAAGACAAAAAGGGGACATTTCTAAAGAGCTTTGACAGGACATTTCTAATGGGGCTTGACAGAACAGGAGCCCAGGGGCTGGAAAGAAGGCAACTGGGTGTATACTGTGGCAGCGCCGGGATGCCAAAATGCAAATTCCGGCCAAAGAAGTCAGTGTCTTGTTCTGATTGGCCAAAGCGGCGTGCTTTCACAGGCCCTGAACTTCAATCCAAATCCCAAGCGCGGGCGCGACTTTACCGCGCGAGTGAAAGGAGCAGTAGAACCCTATGAAGAAATACGTGGCTGAATTCATCGGAACGTTCACCCTGGTTCTCTTTGGGTGCGGAACCGCGGTTGTATCAGGCCAGGCCGTGGGCCACCTGGGAATCGCATTTGCCTTCGGGTTCGCCCTGTTGGCGATGTGCTATGGCATTGGTCCTGTATCCGGTTGTCACGTCAACCCCGCAGTCAGTCTGGGGGTGTTCGCCGCCGGACGCATGAGCAGCAAGGATCTTGGCGGCTATATTGTTGCGCAGTTGCTCGGTGGAATCGCTGCAGCCGGCGTGCTCGCGGTAATTGCCAATGGCCTCCTGGCAGGATATGACGTCGGTGCTAATGGTTTGGGGCAGAACGGGTGGGGCGAAGGTTATCAAGCAGGATACGCGCTCTCCTCCGCGGTCGTCTTCGAGTTTGTGGCGACTCTGATCTTCGTGATCGTCATCTTGGGGTCGACCCAGACGGGAGCTCCCACTCAGATGGCGGGTTTGGCGATCGGGATCTCGCTCGTGGTGATCCACATCTTCGGCATCAACATCACTGGGGTATCCGTCAACCCAGCTCGCAGTCTAGGACCGGCTATTTGGGTTGGCGGGAAAGCAATTTCCCAGGTCTGGATGTTTCTGCTTGTCCCCAGCATCGCCGGAATCGCCTCAGGGGCGATCTATCGGTCCAAGGTTTTGACGATCTGAGCCGGTCGCAGAGCATCTCCCCTTCCCTGCTCGAAGGAGGATGGGTTTGCGCAAAAACTCGGTAGATGTTGTCGGGCTGGGATTGAACGCCACGGACACGGTTCTAATCGTACGCGACTTCCCTGCCCTGGGAGGAAAGGAGCGTGTGCTCTCCTCGTCCATGCACGCGGGTGGACAGGTGGCCACCGCGCTGGTCACCTGCCAGCGGCTGGGGCTTCGCACCCGCTACATCGGCAAGGTCGGGGATGACGTGGGTGGCAAGATCCAGCTTGCAAGCTTGAAACGTGAGGGAGTAGACGTGCGATACACGCGCGTGGTTCCGGACACGCCCAATCAATTCGGCCATATCTTGGTGGATCAGGCGACGGGCGAACGAACGGTTTTCTGGGACCGCGATGCGCGCTTGACCGTTACCCCGGAAGAGTTGACAGAGGGCGCGATCACCACCGGCCGCGTTCTGCACCTGGACGGGTGCGACGTCGAGGCTTGCCTGAAGGCCGCACGATGGGCAAGGCGGGCGCGCGTCCCCGTGCTCGCCGACCTTGATACGGTTTACAAGAAGGTCGAAAGCCTTTTCCCTTACATCGATTACTTGATTGCCTCGACCAAATTTCTTCCCACGCTGACCGGCCAGGCTGACCCCTTCGGAGTCCTCGAGTACATGGCCACCGAGTACAAGATGAAGGCTCCCGGCATGACCCTGGGCCGGGACGGGGCGTTGGTTTACCAGGGAGAGCGGTTCCACTACTCACCGGGATTTGTCGTCGAAACCGTGGATACCACGGGCGCAGGGGACGTCTTCCATGGCGGTTTCATTTACGGGCTGCTGGCGGGATGGGAAATCGGGAGGATTCTGGACTTTGCGAACGCCATGGCCGCACTCAACTGCACGGCGCTGGGCGCACGAGGGGGGATCAAGACTCAAGCGGAGGCGGAAAACCTGATGGCCCGCGGCGCTCGCCACGTGAACCCAGCCTATCTTAGAAACCCTACGGGGAAAACCAGTGTGAAAGGCAATTCTGAATTCTGAATGGTGAATTCTGAAATTTGAGCGCCGATCGAGGCTATGCCATGGGCTTTTCGGGGCGCATCAGGGGGAACAGGATGACATCCCGAATGGATCGGGAATTGGTGAGCAGCATGGTGAGGCGATCAATACCGATGCCTTCCCCGCCGGTGGGGGGAAGGCCGTAACTGAGAGCGCGAATATAGTCTTCGTCAATGGCGTGGGCCGTCAGGTCACCTTTTTCGCGGAGGAGTTGTTGATACTCGAAGCGGTCGCGTTGTTCGGCGGGATCGTTGAGTTCGCTGAAGGCGTTGGCCACTTCCATTCCGGCGATGTAAAGCTCAAACCGCTCAACGAAATTGGGATCTTCAGGTTTCTGCTTGGCAAGCGGTGAGACCTCCAGCGGGTAATCCATGATGAAGGTTGGTTGGATCAAGTGGCTTTCCGCCACATGCTCAAACAGCTCTGCGAGAGCCGTACCCGGGGCCGTACCCTCAGGCAACGCCAGGGGCTCGTACCCCGGGCAGGAGCCGCCGCCAGCCCAGCGGTTGAAAGCCTCGACCCATTTGAAAACCGCTTTAGGTTCCGCCAGATCTTCCTGTGAAGGCCCTTTCCCTTCTGCCTCCGGCCAAAACTTGCCCACCGCCTCTTTCATCGTCAAACGCTGGAATTCGGCGAAGGAAATATGTTGCCCGCCGTAGTCGAAATCGACCGTTCCGAGGACGGCCAGCGCAGCGTGCCGCAGCATTCTTTCCGTCAAGGCCATCAAATCGCCGTAGTCGGCGTAAGCCTGGTAGAACTCCAGCATCGTAAACTCAGGATTGTGCTGGGTGGAAATCCCCTCGTTGCGGAAATTCCGGTTGATCTCGTAAACGCGGTCCAGGCCTCCCACGGTGAGCCGTTTCAGGTAAAGCTCCGGAGCAATGCGAAGGTAAAGGTTGAGGTCCAGAGCGTTGTGGTGGGTAATGAAGGGCCGTGCCATGGCGCCGCCTGCCAGCGGCTGCATCATGGGGGTTTCCACCTCGAGGTAGCCTTCGCCGTCAAGAAATTCCCGCAGAGCGCGAATTAGCCGGCCACGGCGCTCAAAAACCCTCCGGGATTCCTCATTCACCATGAGATCCAGGTAGCGCTGTCGGTAACGGAGCTCCAGGTCGGTGAGGCCGTGCCATTTTTCCGGTAAGGGCAAGAGTGCCTTGGCCAGGAATAGCAGGCGCTCGGCGTGAATAGTCAGTTCACCGGTTCTGGTGCGAAAGAGGTATCCGGTGACGCCAATGATGTCGCCGATGTCGAGAAGCTTGAAGAGCTCGAAGTCACGCTCTCCCACGGCTTCCCAACGCACGTAGATTTGCAGGCGCTCGCCGCCCGCCGCCAAATGCGCAAAGCCCGCCTTCCCGTGGGGGCGGATGGTCATCACTCGCCCCGGCACCCTGACCGAGACCCTCTGGGCACTCAACTGCTCCAGCGAAGAAGAAGAATAGGCGGTCAGGATCTGCGGGATGGTGTGTGTAAGGTCGTAATGGCGCGGATAGAGCTCGAAACCCAACTCGGCGATGGCCTGGAGCTTTTTTCGCCTTTGCAGTATGAGATCGCGAAGTTCTGTTGTGGACACGGAAGAGACCCGCCAGCAAACGGCAGAATTCATCACCGATGAAAGCAGCAATTATAGGGTTGCCGCAGAAAGGGTGTCAAGAAATTGAAGGAATTTGTTATGATCCGCAGATTCCGCAGATGGCGCAGATTACTATCAGCAGTCGGGGCCTTGGTGGTCTGCGCGATCTGTTAATTCTGCGGATCACTTACTGTCCGTCGCATCTTTCTTCACTCATCTGCGCAATCTGCGCAATCTGCGGATTTGTTCTTGCCCGTCGACTCCGTCAACTCTTCCGCTAAACCTTGCTTCAGCGACTGCCAATTTTCTATACTGGGTAGTATGCGTTGGTTGGCGGGCATTCTCGTTCTCACCGGTGTGGGTTTTCTGCTGCGGCGTCTGCTTTGGGTTAATTCGCGGGCTCAGCGCGCGCCGGCAGGTCTGGCGCCATTGGGACCAGAGCGCCAAGCCGTCTATGACGGTTTTGCGCCAGAAGTTGAGGCAAGGACAGCCATGCTGGGCATTTCGCTCAACGACGCGTTTGAAGAGCGGGGCGCTGGCCGCCACGACATGGCCTGGCGGATGATCCGGCTTTCTGCCGCCGAGTGGGACGGCATGGCGAAGATCGCCGCAGGCCTCTTGGATGCCTTGGCGAAGCACCTGCCGAACGCCCAGGTGGTGGTCACGCCCCGCAGCATCCACGCCCATCGTTTCAAGTCTAGGCCCATGGTTGACTATGTGCGGATGCATGAACTTCTGGACCAATTGGTTTTCAGCTCCCGGCGCCGCTATCAGCTTCAACTTCGTCTGCTGCGCCGCGCCGCGGAAATCGTGACGGGAGAATTCCGGCATACCTACCGCCACGCCGAAAGGACGGACGACCGGTCTCCGGAAGTCTGGAGCCAGATTGATCTTTACTTCCACGACTTTGACCTCATCGCCAAAGAAGCCTTGCTGGCTTTTCGCGCTTTACTAGCCTGCCTTCCACTCTCATTCTTGCCCAAATTCTCCCTCGAACTCAATGCGCTCCTGCGCGGCAGGGTCCGCACACGTTCGCTCCCTGTCGAGCGCTAGCGGCTCGCCAAACTTCGTGCCCTTACTCCTGCGAGTATGCTTGCGGTGTCCTCGCCATGAAGCTTGACAAGGGCCAGTCGAGAAGCCACCCGGACCAACAACGATGAAAGGAAAAAAAGGAAGGGGTGGCGGCGTTCAGCGGGCCACCCCGTGCAGGTAATAGCTCACCAAGACCAACAGCCGGCCTCAGGGACTATCCGTAGAAGATTTCGGCCATACGAATCCATTCCTGATCCACAAGCTTCAGTTTGGTCATCGCTTCCAACAGGGGTATGGAGGTGATCTGATTGCCCTTCAAGCAAACCATATGGCCAAGCTTGCCTTCCTCGATCAAATCGACGGCCTTAAGTCCGTAGCGGGTTCCCAGCACGCGGTCAAAAGCTGTGGGCGAACCGCCGCGCTGGATGTGGCCGAGCACCGTGGAGCGCGTTTCGAACCCGGTCTGCTTCTCGATGAGCTTGGCCAGGCGCTCGCCGATGCCGCCCAGCAAAACGTGACCGAACTGGTCGAGTTGCTGGCCTTTGGTCACGAGTGCGTCTTGGCCCTTGAGCTGGAACCCCTCCGAAGCGACCACGATTGAGAACTTCTTGCCTCTGGCATGCCGCCGTTTGATGACCTCGCAGATTTCCTCGAGGGTCTTCGGCTCCTCTGGAATCAGAATGCAATCAGCTCCGCCTGCCAGACCGGAGATAATCGCAATCCATCCTGCATGGCGCCCCATCACTTCAACCACCATCACGCGGTGATGCGATTCCGCGGTAGTGTGGAGGCGGTCAATCGCCTCAGTAACAATCGAAACAGCCGTGTCGAACCCGAAGGTCTGGTCCGTGCCGTCCACGTCGTTGTCGATGGTCTTGGGAATGCCGACGATTTTAACGTTGTCATTGACGAGTTGCCGGGCGACCCCCAGAGTGTCCTCGCCTCCCACCGCTATGAGGTAGTCAATTCCCATGGTCTTGAGGTTGGCGAGCAGAGTTTTCTTGTCCTCTTCCTTCTTTAGCGGGTTGGTGCGCGACGTGCCGAGGATTGTGCCGCCGCGCGGCAGAATCCCGGAAACGGAATCCAAAGTAAGCGGCTCCGCGTCAGCCTTCAGCATTCCCCTCCAACCGTCCTTCACGCCCAAAACCTTGTATCCGAGCTGCCCAGCGCGTCGGACCACCGCCCGGATCACGGGGTTGAGTCCGGGACAATCGCCCCCTCCAGTAAGAATCCCGATTGTGCCTTTAGAATTATTCGCCATATCGAGCTTCAACTCCTTGAATGATCAGATGAATCGGAGTCTCGGCGCCATCCTGAAGCAACCTGCCCACGAACGCCGCACCGGCTCCAAAGCAAACTAGAAAATCTACCAAGAAACACGTTCAGAGGCAAACGAATTGCGCTGCCGGTAGTGGCACAATTTGATGTAGAGGCGGCTTTATGCCGCCATTTGGCGATCCCGCAGACGCGGGATCGCCGCTACCACATCAAACTGTACCACTACCGCGCTGCCACAGGTTTCAGGTGTCAGGTGTCGGGATTTCAAGTGTGTGGCGCCGGGCGTCTGGTTTCAGGTGTGAGGGGCCAGGGGAAAACAGAGGTCAGGGGCTAGTGTCCTGAGTGAGAAGTTAGCTGATTAGGTGATGTCTCTTCGGGCGGTCGTTCCGATGCCCCGGTAGGGGTCCCGCAAGGCGGGATAGCCCAGGGCGCAAGCCCTGGGGGAATCGGCCCTCACCCCGTCCCGCAGAGCGGGACACCCCTCTCCCGCGCGGGCGGGAGAGGGGACGGGGGTGAGGGGAGGGCCACTCGACCCCACGTCTTACGACGTGGGCTACATTCTTTCGCCCCGACACGTCGGGGCTGATTTAATTAACAAACTTCTGACTCGGGACGCTAGGGGCATAGGTGTTAAATTAAGGCTCCCGAGCAGGTCTCACCCGACGTAGACGCGCCACGGGCCCGCTGGGGATCGCGTCCCGCTGGGCGCTCCCTGGACAGATTGGGTCCGACTTTGCGCTTGTCCGGTATGCCGACATAACCGTCAAGTGAACCCTGATACGTAGATCCTACGGCGTAAGGGGGGAATCATCGATCTCCGGCGAAGCCCATCCAAATTGACGATGCGTACGGTTGCCACAGGGACATCGGGCATGAGAGAATCCCATGGAGAGAACTGCTGACGGTGCCTGGTATGTCCGAAGAGAAGAGACATGATCTATACGAATTCATGCGGCAGATTAGTATCGAGATGTCCGCGGAGTACAACCGCATTCAGATGCGTGCCACCGAGGACCCCGGCACCGCCGGAGATCAGGGAGAGGAAAATTGGGCCGGAGTGTTACGCGAATGGCTTCCCCGCACGTATGAGGTCGTCACGAAAGGTCGAATCATCAGTCAAGAAGGCGTCACGGGCCCACAGATTGACGTGATCGTTCTAAAGGGTGCGTATCCGAGGAAGCTCCTAAGCAAGAAGCTCTATCTCGCTGCCGGTGTCGCGGCTGCGTTTGAGTGCAAGACGACGCTGAAGGCATTGGATATTTCAGACACGGTGAAGAACTGCGTCATGATCAAGGGCCTGTACCGGAATCGCAAAGGGACGCCATACAAGGAGCTACACTCACCTCTTGTTTATGGGCTGCTCGCGCACTCTCATTCGTGGAAAGGGGAAAAATCGACGCCCGAGCAGAACATTGAGCAGAAGCTTCATGAGGTTGATGAATTGGACGTATCTCATCCCCGCCTGCAACTTGATCTCCTGTGTGTTGCCGATCTCGCCACATGGATCTCGTCGATGATTACATACGTCGGCCCACGTCTAGGGCCTCACTGGCCCGCAGTGGCATCTTACGGCCCGAACGGGTCAGCAGTCTCAGCGTACATCGGACACACTCGAGACGAACGACAGGTCGAGCAGTTCACTCCAATTGGTGTTCTCATTTCTTACCTCTCACAAAAGCTCGCATGGGAAGACCCTTCGCTACGAGACCTTGCTGATTACTACCGAATGACAAACATTGCAGGCTCTGGCAAGGGACGCATGCGAATTTGGCCCAGCTCGATCTACAGCGAAGAAATTCGTCCGCGTGTCGAGGCAGGAATGCTGTCACAGGGTACACAGTGGGACGAATGGCAGCTCGCGTTCCAATGAAAGCTGGTAGCGCGGACCTGTCCTCTAGGTCCGCGGCACTTTGTTGTTATTCGGGGGCTTATTGTCTAGGGTTATTGGGTTTAGTACGTAGCATAAAAGGCTGTTCTGTTCCAGGGAGGTAACCTAACGGAGACTCTTGTCCAGTAGATACAAAAACTGCCGTGTAGGTTTTGTCTCGCACATCTGAGAAATGAAGAGTGTATTTAATCCCAGGCTTTTTTCGGTCCTCGTCGCTCAATCCTTTGACGGTATAACGCAGCCAACCTCTTTCGAGTCCTCCAGTGGGAACCGGAGAAGTAGTTTTTTATTGCATCTTGGCGCCTAAATGTGGCGATAACCTTTTTGCTTTCGTCAAATAGTCGCAATCCATCTGAGATGAAACTTGGAGCCTGCGAAAACTTAGCACCGCCGTATTCTACATCTAAATTCCATCCCTCAACCACCGTGGGAGCACCAGTATTCTTTACCGAGGCCATAAGGAAGAGACTGGTTGCATTGAGTTCAGGTGTATATCCGTTATATACCTGTTCGATCTTGCCAATTAAGTTCGGCGTGTCGCGGTCGCGCTCAAGCGATAGTTGGACGTGTAACTGATCTGCTCTTTGATGCTCTGCACGCCATACTAAGACAGCCGCCAGAATAAAAGCTATCCGCATGCAAGCCCAAAACTTCACATTTGTAACCTTCTTGCCTTTGAGGGTCGCAACCTCTCGACCTAGGGACAATATTCCGCTCATTAAACCCACCATTATCCAAAAGATTTGCCACGACCATTCAAGCGGCCACATACGCCTCTGGGTTCAAGAGTGAATTTTTTCTTGAGCCGAGAGTGTACTACTTTTTCATCCCAACTGCACGATTTCGTCTCCGTTTTCTTTACCAACACAGATTTAGGACACTACCGTATAACGGCCTACTCGTAGAGGTGGGAAGCCCGACGTGAAGCGCTTTTCCCTTCACTGCCCGCCCACTCGCCGGTAATCTGGCTGGCGGCCCGGCCACTCCGACTATGACAAAACCCTGGAACGAGGGCGGAAGCCACTTGACGCATTCGCTATTTCCGGTATAATCGAAATATGAAAACCGCTGACGACGCCGAGAAAGTCATACGGTACGCGGACATGTTTGCCGCCATGGGGGCGGAGCCTCGGTTGCGCATCATGCAACTCTTGCTGACCGCCCATCCCCAGGGGTTGGTGGTGGGAGATATTCAGGACGAGCTGGGTATCCCGGCTTCCACACTCTCCCATCATCTCGACAAACTCAAGAACGAGGAACTGGTCAAGGTACGGCGCGAGGGTACATTCCTGTGGTACACGGCGAATACGGAGGCACTCCAGGAGCTTCTTAACTTCCTCTATGCGGAGTGCTGCACCCGCAACAAAGCCGTTAAGCCCGGAGACTTGGTTTTGATCGTCCAAGCCTCAAAGGGAAGCCAGGCTCTGTCAGAAGTTTTATGAAAGGGGGACGAAGGAAGGAGAGGGGACTCGAGCTGGGGGCTTCGTCCCATAGGCGCTAAGGTAAGCCGTGCTCAAATGGCCCTGGCAGGGGCCAACGGTGAATAGCGGCAGGTTTTAACCTGCGGATAACGGACCCAACAGAATTACGCAACCCCAACGGGGTTGACCGGTCAATGGTTCGACCCCTTCGGGGCCGGAATGCTTTCTGGGCTTCTGTTTCCGTAGGTTTCACCTACGGCTACTCAAGGTGTCCCGCTTCGCGGGACGGGAATGGCGCCGGAACGATAGAAATAGTTCTTATCTTAGGGCCTATGGGGATTCGTCCCATAGGCGCTATAAGCTTCGAGGTCGCCCGAAAGCCCGTCCGCCGACGGGCTTGGAGCGACACGAATTCAACTAAGTCAGCGCTTATGCTCCTCTGGCACCCTGCGCCTGTAACCTGCCACCTGGCCCTTGACACCCGCGCTTCCGCCTCCCGCACTTCGCTCTTGACAGGAGAACTGATACATAGTAGCCTATGTGAGTGGTCGCATGAGAAGACTTGCCAGCGAGCGCGCGAAGGGGGTTGCAGATCGGCGCGGCGGCAGGGGAAAATGCGTAGAAAACAGAAAAAAGATACTAAATAGTGGGAACGAACCTAAGAATTTGTTGAAAACACAGGAGTTATCGTTTTCAGGGGCTAAAAACGAACTGGTTCTTGAAGGCAAACGAACTCAAATCAAAGCCAAAAAAGTGTCCAAAAACCCACCTATTGTGCGGTATTGAGCCCAAGAAAGGAAGAGCAAATGAGCGTTGAAAATATCAAGGAAGTGGTAAAAGAGAAGTACGGGCAGGCGGCCCTGCGTGTCATCCAGGGCCGGAGTTCCTGTTGCGGAACGGCGCCGCCTTTGGACAGTTGTCCTGACCCCATCACCTCGAACCTTTACGATGGCAGCCAAACCAGCCAAATCCCCGAGGAAGCTCTCCTCGCTTCGTTGGGGTGTGGAAACCCAACCGCGCTGGCCGAGTTGAAGCCCGGCGAAACCGTGCTCGATCTGGGATCAGGCGGAGGCATTGATGTGCTGCTGTCCGCCAAGCGGGTGGGGCCGACCGGCAAGGCCTACGGTCTGGACATGACGGATGAGATGTTGGCGCTGGCCCGCGAAAACCAGCGGAAAGCCGGAGTTGAGAACATAGAATTCCTAAAGGGTGAAATTGAGAACATCCCACTGCCCGATAACTCCGTCGATGTCATTATCTCGAATTGTGTCATCAACCTCTCCGCCGACAAGGACCGAGTGTTGAGGGAAGCGTTTCGCGTGCTCAAACCGGGTGGGCGATTCGCCGTCTCCGACATTGTGGTGCGCGGGGAAGTTCCCGCCGAGATTCGGCGAAGTGTGGAGTTATGGGTAGGCTGCATGGCCGGGGCGCTGGAGGAGAGCGAATACCTTGCCAAACTCAAGAGGGCAGGATTTGAGGTCGTGAGCATCGAGCCGACTCGGATTTACCGCGTTGCGGATGCGCGCCAATCGCTTTCGAGCGCGGGGATTGACGTGGAGGCGATCGCGCCTCTAGTCGATGGCAAGTTCATGAGCGCCTTCGTGCGGGCGAGAAAGCCGGAATAAGTCAGCCCGCGGAGCGGGCGAAAGAGTGTAGCCCACGGCATAAGCCGTGGGTCAGAGAGCCCTCCCTCACCCCCTGCCCCCTCTCCCGCTCGGGCGGGAGAGGGGTGCCGAAGGCGGGGTGAGGGCCATCCACCCCAGGGCTTATGCCCTGGGCTACAATCTTCCGCCCCGGACGGGGCTGCAAAAAGGCCGCCCACACGAGGAAGACTTTGTGAACGAGCGTATGTGACACGACACTAGTTGCTGCGGGAAGTAGTTCATCATTCCTCGGCTTCACAGCTACGCGAACTGGAGACGGAGAGGCATCCAGATATGTCAGCACATCTTACGCGAAGACTCTCTTTTCTTGATCGGTTTCTTACCGTTTGGATTTTTCTTGCCATGGCGTTGGGCGTGATCTCTGGCTATCTGCTGCCAAGCCTGGTTCGGACCCTCACGGCCTTCCAGGTGGGCACAACGTCAGTTCCTATTGCAGCCGGTTTGATTCTTATGATGTACCCGCCCCTGGCAAAAGTCCGCTACGAAGAGCTTGGGGAAGTCTTCCGAAACAAACGGGTTTTGCTTCTTTCACTTGTGCAGAACTGGGTGATCGGCCCTGTTCTCATGTTCGTCCTCGCCGTTACCTTCTTGCGGAACCATCCCGACTATATGGTCGGTTTGATTATGATCGGACTGGCCCGGTGCATCGCGATGGTGATTGTCTGGAATGAACTTGCGAAGGGCGATACTGAATATGCCGCGGGACTTGTAGCCCTTAATTCGGTTTTCCAGGTTTTGTTTTACTCGGTTTATGCGTGGCTGTTCATCACCGTACTGCCAACATGGCTTGGTCTAAAAGGCGCGGTTGTGGATGTCTCAATGAAGCAGATTGCGCAGAGCGTCTTCTTCTACCTGGGGATTCCATTCCTTGCCGGCATGCTCACCCGCTTTGTCCTGCTTCGCCTGCGAGGGCGGGAATGGTACGAGAAGAAGTTTATTCCCCGCATCAGTCCGCTTACGCTCGTCGCCTTGCTCTTCACGATTGTGGTGATGTTTTCCCTGAAGGGTGAATACATCATTCAATTACCGCTCGACGTTCTGCGGATCGCACTGCCCCTGTTGATTTACTTCGTGGTGATGTTCCTGGTTTCCTTCTATATGGGCAGGAAGCTGGGAGCGGATTATCCCAAGACGGCCACCCTCTCCTTCACCGCCGCCAGCAACAATTTTGAGCTGGCTATCGCCGTGGCTGTGGCGGTATTTGGAATCAATTCCGGGGCCGCATTTGCGGCGGTGATCGGCCCGCTCGTCGAGGTGCCAGTACTGATTGGGCTGGTGGGAGTTGCTCTCCGCTTTCAGCGTTCTTACTTCACACCACTTCGGGAGGGCACCAACGCAGTTCAACTGGTTCGTGGGTAATCCTCGCCCCTGCTCCATTTCGCGAAGGCACGGCTTATTAGACAGTTATACGGGCAGTGAGGGAAATCAGTGAGAGTCCTCATCCTTTGTACGGGTAATTCGGCTCGCAGTCAAATGGCGGAAGGGTTACTGCGCCATGATGCGGGAAATGTCTACGAGGTTTTCAGCGCTGGCACCAAGCCGAGCCATGTGCGACCCGAGGCCATCGCCGTGATGCGCGAGGTGGGGATCGACATTTCCGGTCACCGGTCCAAATCGGTGGATGAATTTGCAGGGCAGGATTTCGACTATGTGATCACGGTCTGCGATAACGCCAAGGAGAGTTGCCCCCTCTTCCCGGCGAAAACAAAACGTATTCATTGGAGCATCGAAGATCCCGCCGCGGCGCAAGGCTCCGAAGAAGAAATATTGACAGCCTTCCGCCGCGTCCGAGACGAGCTGCGAGCGCGGCTTCAAGCCTTTGCTCAAGGCTAGATGGAGAAGCTATGTTGAAGGCGGAGCCAGCTTCCAACTATCCGCCTGAAGAGGGGCGCTATCTGCGCGGCAATGACTACTCGCCCGTCGCTGTCGCGGTGATCTTAATTTACGACCAAGAAAAGATTCCGCCGGATATTGAGAACCTGGTCCGAGTTGGTCTGGAAAGTGGAGCTGCCCTCTCCGGTACCATCCAAACTGAAAACATCGGCATCGAAAAGCTCATTTGCAACATCGTTGCCAACCCGAACATCAGGTATCTCGTAATCTTCGGGCCGGAGTCGCCGGGACACCAGACGGGCGATGCTCTCCTCATGCTGCTCGAAAATGGTGTAGACGAGCGCCGGCGGATCATCAGCGCCCAGGCTCTCACTCCCTATCTCTTCAACCTGCCCATGGAGTACATTGCGCGCTTTCGGCAACAGGTCCGGATGATTAATCTCCTGGACGAAGGCGACCCCGACTTGCTGCGCCGGGCCGTCCGGTCTTGCTATCAAGAAGAGCCCACTTCATTCCAAAACTACACGCTCTTTGATCCAGGAGCCCACCCTGAAGGCCCGCTCTCGGGTCAGCTCACCTGGCGGGTCACTCGCCCCCAGGCCGAACCAAAAGACGAAGGCGAACGGCAACAGAGGCAGAGGCTCAGAGATTTGATGGCGCGAGTGAAACGAGGAGCGGAAAAGAAGAGAGAGCGTGAGCACACATGAGTAGGATGCGGCTCTTCGTGTAGGGCCATCCCACAGGGCGGGGCCGAATCAGCGCCGCGCGCTGTGCGCGAATGCTGTCATGCTGAGCCCGTTCTCCCGCCGCGGCGGGATCAGGGTAAACTCCGCGAAGCGTCCGTGCAGTCCGTCGCTGGATGCTTTGGGCAAAAGACAACTACAGTCCCGCTGCAGCGGGATCGCCCGCCCGAAAGCACGGCGGGCTCAGGATGACAGACGGCTCCAGCTTGGGAATTCAGGTTAATCGGAGACAGTCTCTACTTTGTCCGCAAATAAAGGGTGCAGGATGCTCGGCGCTTACACCGCAGCCGGCGCCGCTTGCTTACACCGGCGCAGGATGGCAACAACGATGACGCCAAGTATTGAGCCCAACACAACCGTCCAACCGATCCACGAGGTCATCTGAGGCAGGATGGCCATGTAGAAGAACTTCCTGGCAAACGAGGCTTGGGCGAACATGGGCGCTACGGCGTCGTAGTGCGTTCCCCAACCCTGGCCGCCATTCCCGCGCATAGCGAAGAACATCACGATCAGGACCGGGATGCGGGCAGCAAAGGCGTAAGCGAGCAAAGTGTTCCCCAATGAACGCCAGCCGATACCGGGAATAAACGCTGCAACTAACATCACCAGAGATGCGACCACGGTCAGAATCGAGGGGTGCGAGGCTGTTATTCCCATCAGCAAGCCGCCTAGCACATATACCACCAACCCCAGGAACGCGAATCCAATGGCCTTACCCACGCTTGAGGGCCTGTCGCCAACCCCGGCCAACTTCAAGGCGAAATAAGGACCAAAGATGATCGGCAGCCAGGAGATGCCAATGATGGCGCCTCCCCCACCTGCCGCCGCGCTGAACCACGGTTTCGGCCAGTGTTCAAGCTCACCCACCAAGCGCAGGATGGTAACGCCCAGGGTAATCAAAGCTGGAATCGTGATTAGACTCGTGATGGAAATTGACTTTCTCTCTTCCATAAGAACCTCCTTTTGCTTTCAATTTGTGAGATGTCGTCCAGATGCTACCGCAACTCAGCGTCTTTTGCACGCCTTTCCGATTGGGGCTAGGGAAGAACAGTAGGCAGTAAGCAGTAGGCAGTGAGCAGAAGGCCACGATAACCAGAGCTGCATGTTGGAGGTCTGCCTTTCCCTAGTCCCCAGTCCCTAGTACTACTACGTTAAGTTAAGGTGGGCGGTTTCGTTTGCGAATTACGCTGCCACAATACGCGCACTCTCCGGTCCAGGTAAACAACAGGCGTTGGATCTCACGACGCGTCTGTGGCAGGG